>NZ_JBIVGX010000001.1:0-944972 GCF_044748905.1 Paenarthrobacter sp. NPDC089714 | reverse complement strand
CTCGGAGCAGACGGCTTCGGCTTCTCCGACACCCGCCAAGCCGCACGCCGCTACTTCAAAAACGACACCCACTCCATCGTCACCAAAACCCTGCAACTCCTCGCCGCCAAGGGCGAAGTCGCAGCTGACGCAGTGGAAACTGCCATCGGGAAGTACCGGCTCCTGGATGTCAACGCCGGCACCACCGGCGGGGCAGGCGGCGACGCCTAGCCCAGGCTGGGCCACAGCCCACCAAGCACCAACCGCACGGCGGCTTTCACCGAAAGGTGGGGGCCGCCGTCGGGCTTTAACACAGCAGTGCCACACCGCCGCGGTGACCGGCGCAAGTTGTAGCCTTCGCACAAATGGAGCTTGCCCGGGATGCGCCGTATGCTCATTCCATGGCAGAGCCCACCAAGACCACAACCAAGCGCAAGGCAGCAGCAGCGGCAGTGTCGCCGGAAAAAGCCGAAACGCTGCGGCAACTCCGCGCCAACGTGGGGCAATTGTCCACCACCACCATGCGGCAGCTCGAGAAATCGCTCCCGTGGTACAGCCGCTTGAGCTCGGATGAGCGTTCAGCTCTTGGCCTCGTGGCCCAGAACGGCATCGCCGCGTTCGTGACCTGGTACGAGCGGCCCAGTTCGCCGTCCTGGATCCTCACTGACGTTTTTGGCAACGCACCCACCGAACTGACGCGGTCCATCAGCCTTCAAAAAGCCCTGCAGTTGATCCGCATCGTGGTGGAAGTCGTGGAGGACCAGGTACCGGTCATCGCACCGGAACCGGACCAGCCCTCCCTTCGCGAAGCAGTGCTGCGCTACTCGCGCGAAGTCGCGTTCGCCGCCGCGGACGTCTACGCCCGCGCCGCGGAATCCCGCGGGTCCTGGGACACCCGCTTGGAAGCCCTGATTGTGGACGCCATCCTTCGCGGCGAAAACACCGACGCCCTGCGTTCCCGGATCGCCGCCCTCGGCTGGAAAGCGCAGGAGCGCTTCACCGTGATGGTGGGGAACTCGCCGTCGGAACCCAGCGCCAGCTACGTCAGCGAGCTCCGCCGCACGGCCGGGCGCTTCGCGGAAGACGCGTTGGTGGGCATCCAAGGCGACCGACTGATCCTGATCCTTGGCGGGGTCCAGGACCGTGACACCGCATACGTCAAACTCAGTGAGCTTTTCGCCCCCGGTGCAGTGGTCTATGGCCCGGAAGCGGGATCGTTGCTGGAGGCCAGCAGCTCTGCCCAGGCGGCTTTCGCGGGCCTCACCGCTGCCCGGGCGTGGCCCTCGGCGCCGAGGCCGGTAGCGGCGGATGATCTCCTCCCGGAGCGGGTTGTTTCCGGTGACGATGCCGCCAGGCGCTCACTGATCAAGAACATCTACCGCCCCCTCCTCGCCGCTTCCAACGGGCTGGTGGAAACCCTCGGCACCTACCTCGAGCTGGGCCATTCACTGGAAGCCACCGCCCGCGAATTGTTCGTCCATGCCAACACCGTGCGCTACCGTTTGAAGCGTGTCTGCGACGTGACGGGCTGGGATCCGCTGCTTCCCAGGGAGGCATTCGTGCTACAAACAGCCCTGGTGGTTGGCCGGCTTTCGGCCCAACCGAAGGCTGCACCCGAGCGTCACGCATCGCGTTCACAGAACTGAACCGTTGTAGACTTCCTACAAACTGACCCAGTGAGCTTGGTGTACCGAAACACCAGTGGATCACGTGGCAATTTGGAAAGCTGGATACGTGCTTGCAATCGTCTGCCCTGGACAGGGCTCCCAGACCCCAGGATTCCTGGCCCCTTGGCTGGAACTCCCCTCCGTTGAAGGCCAGTTGGCCGCCCTGAGCGAGATCGCAGGCATCGACCTCAAGGCCCACGGAACCACCTCCGATGAAGAGACCATCAAGGACACCGCAGTGGCGCAGCCACTGATCGTCGCTGCAGGTTTGGTCGCCGCGAAGTCGTTGTTCGACGTCGAACTCAGCACCCTTCCGGTCATCCTCGCCGGGCACTCCGTTGGCG
The DNA here is from genome assembly GCF_044748905.1 of Paenarthrobacter sp. NPDC089714. NCBI lineage: Bacteria > Bacillati > Actinomycetota > Actinomycetes > Micrococcales > Micrococcaceae > Paenarthrobacter > Paenarthrobacter sp. NPDC089714. Next base: position 942,982 of record NZ_JBIVGX010000001.1, on the reverse strand, counting down.
AAATCACTGCCTCCGCCCTGGCCGGTGTCCTCACCGAAGAGGAAGCCATGACTTTCGTCCGCGAACGTGCCAACAGCATGGCGGCCGCCGCGGCAGTCATCCCCACCGGCATGAGCGCCGTAGTGGGCGGCGACCCCGCGGAGGTCCTCGCCGCCATCGAAGCCTCCGGCGCAACCCCTGCCAACGTCAACGGCGCAGGCCAGACCGTCGCCGCGGGTACCTTTGAGCAGCTCAAGTCCCTCGCGGAAAATCCGCCCGCGAAGGCCCGCGTCATTCCCCTGAAGGTCGCCGGCGCCTTCCACACCGCCCACATGGCTCCCGCAGTAAGTGCGCTGGAAGCCCTCAAGCCGTCACTGTCTCCGCAGGACCCCACCGTTCCCCTGCTGTCCAACTACGACGGCAAGGAAGTAACGGCAGGTTCGGCGGCCGTGGAAAGCCTTATTGCCCAGGTATCCCGGCCGGTCCGGTGGGACCTCTGCATGGAGAACCTGGTTGAACGGGGCGTCACGGGCGTCATCGAACTGGCTCCGGCCGGTACCCTTGCAGGCCTCGCCAAACGCGGCATGCCCGGCGTCAAGACCGTGGCCGTCAAGACCCCCGAAGACCTGTCCGCGGCATTGGCACTGTTCGCTGAATTGGAGGGAGAGGCATGAGCACGCCCGTACTGAAGCAGGCTCCGGTCCAGGAGAACACCCGGATCCTGGGCATCGGCGCCTACCGGCCCGACGTCATTGTCACCAACGACGACGTCTGCCAGTGGATCGATTCCTCCGACGAATGGATCCGCCAGCGCACCGGCATCATTACGCGCCACCGGGCCGCCGAAGGCGTCAGCGTCATCGACATGGCTGAAGGCGCCGCCCGCGAAGCACTCGCCCAGGCCGGCATCGAACCGTCCCAGCTTGGTGCGGTCATCGTCTCCACCGTCACCCATCCCTACGCCACGCCGTCGGCTGCCGCCGCGCTCACCGACCGTTTGGGCGCGACGCCGGCACCCGCCTTCGACATCTCAGCCGCCTGCGCGGGTTACTGCTATGGCGTTGCCCAGGCTGACGCGCTGGTCCGCTCGGGTGCCGCCAAGTATGTGCTGGTCGTTGGTGCCGAGAAGCTCTCGGACGTGATCGACAACCATGAACGCACCATCTCCTTCCTCCTGGGTGACGGCGCCGGCGCCGTCGTGGTCGGCCCCTCCGACATTCCCGGCATTGGACCCTCCGTGTGGGGCTCCGATGGAAGCAAGTGGGACGCCATTGGTATGACCCACTCCCTGGAGGACGTCAAGAAGCTGGGCGAATCCGCCCGTCACTCCGACGAGATCGATGACCCGGCCATCCTTTCGGCCACCCAGGATGTTTGGCCGACACTTCGCCAGGACGGCCAAACGGTCTTCCGCTGGGCTGTGTGGGAGATGGCCAAAGTTGCGCAGCAGGCACTGGATGCTGCGGGCATCGAGGCGGACGATCTCGCCGCCTTCATTCCGCACCAGGCCAACATGCGCATCATCGACGAGATGGTCAAGAAGCTCAAGCTTCCGGAGACCGTCATGATCGGACGCGATATTGCCCAAGCAGGCAACACGTCCGCCGCGTCGATCCCCTTGGCCACCCACCGCCTGCTCCAGGAAAACCCTGGACTCAGCGGCGGCCTGGCTTTGCAGATCGGATTCGGCGCCGGCCTGGTCTTTGGCGCCCAGGTGGTCGTTCTGCCGTAATCCTGGACCGGCCCAATGCCCTCCAGCCAATTGAATATGACTTACAAACCCAAACCGTAACCGCGGTTTGACCCCCTTTCCGGCAGCAGCCGGCACAACAAGAAAAGGAGCCGATCATGGCTAGCAACGAAGAAATCCTGGCCGGCCTGGCTGAAATCGTCAACGAAGAGACCGGCCTCGCCACCGAAGCCGTCGAACTGGACAAGTCCTTCACCGAGGACCTGGACATCGACTCCATCTCCATGATGACCATCGTGGTCAACGCCGAAGAAAAGTTCGGCGTCCGCATCCCCGACGAAGAGGTCAAGAACCTCAAGACCGTCGGCGACGCCGTGAGCTTCATCGCCAACGCACAGGCCTAGTCCTGATACCAGCTGTGCCGGGCCAGGGTACGTCATCCTGCGCCCGGCACAGCCGCACTACCGCCCAAAGATTTTCAGCCGCCCCCGCACCAAGCTGCAGCCGGGTCGGCTCATCCGACAGAGAGTGATCGCATGGCACGCAAAGTAGTCATAACCGGTCTGGGGGCCACCACTCCCATCGGCGGCGACGTTCCCACAATGTGGCAGAACGCGCTGAAAGGGGTCTCCGGTGCCCACACGCTCGGGGACGAGTGGGTTTCCAAGTACGACCTCCCGGTCCACTTTGCTGCCAGGTGCTCGACGCCGGCCCTGGAAGTCCTCAGCCGCGTCGAAGCCAAGCGCATGGACCCCTCCACGCAATTCGGCGTCATTGCCGCCCGCGAAGCCTGGGCTGACGCAGGGATCGACGACATCGACCACGACCGCCTCGCTGTCGCTTTCGCCACCGGAATCGGTGGCGTGTGGACCCTCCTGGATGCCTGGGACACCCTGAAGGAAAAAGGTCCCCGCAGGGTGCTGCCCATGACCGTCCCGATGTTGATGCCTAACGGCGTAGCCGCTGCTGTGAGCCTTGACCTTGGTGCGCGTGCTGGCGCCCACACCCCGGTTTCGGCGTGTGCTTCCGGAACCGAAGCCCTCCACCTCGGCCTGGACCTGATCCGCTCAGGCAAGGCAGATGTGGTCATGTGCGGTGGCGCGGAAGCGGCCATCCACCCGATGCCGCTGGCCGCCTTCTCCTCCATGCAGGCGCTTTCCCGCCGGAACGACGATCCCGAGCGGGCTTCCCGCCCCTACGACATCGACCGCGATGGCTTTGTCATGGGCGAAGGTGCCGGTGCTTTGGTACTGGAGGCCGAAGAGCACGCGATCGCCCGCGGCGCACGCATCTACGCAGAGCTTGCCGGAACTTCTGTCACGGCTGACGCCTACCACATCACCGCTCCCGACCCCGAAGGCCTGGGGGCTACCCGCGCCCTGAAAGCCGCCATGTTTGATGGCCGCATCCAGGCCGAAGACGTGGTCCATGTCAACGCGCACGCAACGTCCACTCCTGTCGGCGACAAGCCCGAGTACACGGCGCTGCGGGCGGCCCTTGGCACCCACGTGGACAATGTGGCCGTCTCGGCTACGAAGTCCCAAATGGGCCACCTCCTGGGCGCCTCTGGTGCTGTGGAAGCGGTCCTGACGGTCCTGGCTGTCTACGAGCGCAAGGCACCGGTAACCATCAACCTGGAGAACCAGGATCCGGAAATCCCGCTCGACGTCGTGACGTCAGTGCGTGACCTGCCCGCCGGCGACATCGTTGCCCTCAGCAACTCGTTCGGCTTCGGCGGCCACAACGCGGTTATCGCCGTGCGGAACGCCTAGCAGCCCCCGACGCGAAGCAGGGCCCCACCATTTTCGGTGGGGCCCTGCTTTTTGCTATGGGGTTGGGTGGAGGGCTGCCTAGCCCACTTGGTGCAACCAGCGCACGGGAGCACCCTCGGCCGCATGGCGGAACGGTTCCAGCTCTTCATCCCAGGCTTCGCCGAGGGCAAGGGAGAGCTCATGGTAAACCGCTGAGGGGTCACCTGCGCCGGACTCGTAGGCGTAGCGGATACGGTCCTCGGTGACCATGACGTTTCCGTGGACATCCGTGACTGCGTGGAAGATCCCAAGTTCAGGGGTGTGGGACCAACGGGCGCCGTCCACACCCTGGCTCGGTTCTTCGGTCACTTCATAACGCAGGTGTGCCCAGCCTCGAAGAGCGGACGCCAACTGGGCCCCGGTGCCGGGCTTGCCGGTCCAGGACAACTCAGCGCGGAACATTCCGGGCGCAGCCGGTTGCGGGGTCCACTCAAGATCGGTTCGCTTGTCAACGACCGATCCAATGGCCCACTCGACGTGCGGGCACAGCGCCGTTGGCGCCGAGTGCACGAACAGGACACCGCGGGTTGTTGCAACAGACATTCCATCCTCCATAGCTGTAGGTACGTCTTCCCCAACGACCTCTGCTGGATGGTGCTGTTGACCTTGCGATGACCCGTCAAGACCTTTGTGCAAGCTATTTATTTATCCGCAGCCATTCCCCAAACTGATGAATGCTTTTGCTCGATTCTGGCACAGATTCAACCCTCAACCATAAATTGAAGGTTCGCCCGTGGTGCTTTCATTTTGCCGTACACCTTCCTTTTCCGCCAGTGCAGGTAATGCGCCCGCGTCTGTGCCGGCATTTTGCCGTCATTCAAGCGCGCGGATGCGCCTGTTGATAACTCCTCCGCAGCCTGTCCACAGAAACGTGGGTGTAGATCTGGGTGGTGGCCAGGCTGCTGTGACCCAGGATTTCCTGGACTGCACGGAGGTCCGCCCCACCATCGAGCAGATGTGTGGCAGCACTGTGGCGCAGAGCGTGGGGTCCGGTGGCCGAGGTATCTCCCAGTGCCTTCAGGAGTGCGCCCACCACGCTCCTGACTTGGCGGGGATCCACCCGGTTCCCCCTGACGCCGAGGAACAGCGCAGGACCACTGCCGGAGGTCACCACCTCAGGCCTGCCCTTGCGCAGCCAGTCATCGAGTGCCACGGCAGCCGGGACGCCGAAGGGAACCGTCCGCTCCTTGTTTCCCTTGCCCAGGACCCTGAGTGTGCGCCGGTCGGGATCGACATCATCGATGTCCAATCCCACCAGCTCGCCGACGCGTACGCCTGTTGCGTAGAGGAGTTCCACCATGGCGCGGTTGCGGACCGCCATGGGGCCTCCCTGGACGGCTGCCTCTCCGAGGTCACCGACCATCCTGGTGACTTGCTGTTCCTGCAGGACTCCGGGCAGTGTCTTGGCGCGTTTGGGGGCCTGGAGCCGCAGGGCAGGGTCCTTGGCAATGAGTTCCTCCCGCAGGGCCCACTTGGTGAAGGAACGTGCGGTGGCGGCGCGGCGCGCCAAGGTGGTCCGGGCCAGCCCGGACTCGCTTTGGGCACCAAGCCACCGCCTGAGCGTCCCCAGCTCCAGCTGTGGCAGTTCCGCCACCCCTTCCGAGGCCGCGAACCCCAGCAGGCTGTCGACGTCGGACAGGTACGCGCGGACGGTGTGCCCGGAGCGCGCCCGCTCCGCCCGCAAGTACCGTTCGAATCCTCCGGCGGCCTGCATCAAGGCTTCTGGCAAAGTTTCTCGGTCCACCCTCCAACTGTGCCAGACAGCGCCGTGTTTGAAGCGCAGGACAAAGCCCTTCGCCGAGGCAGGTCACGCGCCCCGCTTCCGTTTCCAGGCGCTTCTCTCGCAGCCGGCCAAGCCCAGGAGTTCCAAACGCCCCAACCCGGCCCTGACTGCATCGGGACTGAGCCCGGCAACGACGGCGAGCTTCTCCACCGAGCTGCCTGAACGCAACGGCAGGGCGTCCAGGAGGATGAGATCCTCGAGCGACAAGCCGTCGTGTGGCTGGTTAGGCCCTTCTTTGTCCCCGGCCAACTGTTCGCCGCTCCGGCCGGACAGTTCGGCGATCTCGCCGACGTCCGTCACGCAAACGGCGCCGCCGTCGCGCAGCAGGCGATGGCAGCCTGCCGAATTGGCGCTGTGGATGGAGCCCGGGACTGCGGCCACCACTCGTCCAAGGGTTTCGGCATGGTGGGCGGTGTTCAGCGCTCCCGATCTCCACCGGGCTTCCACCACCACCGTGACCGAAGCCAAGGCGGCAATGATGCGGTTGCGTTGCAGGAAACGTAGAATGTATGCATGACAAAAGCCGCCATATATGCCCGCCAGTCCGAGGACGTCGCTGAGGGAATCGGGCGACAAAGTGGCCGCTGCGCCGCCTTGATTGAGGCACGCGGCTGGACCCTTATCAATACCTACGAAGACAACGACACTAGTGCCGCAAAGCGTCGCGGGCCGGGTACCGCTTGGCATCAAATGCTCAACGACCTTCGCTCCGGCGCCGCCGACGTGGTCGTCGCCGTCGATCTTGACCGACTCCTCCGTTCAACACGCGACCTTATCGAGATTACTGACACCGGAGCCCGCGTTCTAACCGTCGACGGCGAAATCGACCTCACAACCGCTGACGGTGAGTTCCGGGCAACCATGCTGGCCGGTATCGCACGCTTCGAGGTGCGGCGAAAGTCCGAGCGACAGAAGAGAGCAAACGAGTCGCGGGCCACTAGTGGCCGCCCGGTCCCCGGCCGTCGGCGCTACGGCTACGAAACCGACGGCACAACGCCGCGAGAGTCCGAGGCCCTAATCGTGCGGCGCCTCTTCGCCCACGTCGCCGGGGGAGGATCCTTACGTTCCGCCGTGCAATGGCTGCATTCTGAAGGCGTGAGCCCCGCGCCAGGCAAGGAATGGAGCCTTCGCCGGGTGAAGGACATTCTCATTAACCCCCACTACGCCGGACGGATCCGCCACCTAGGCGAAGAAATCGAATCCGCCCAAGTTGTCCCCATCGTTACGTCTGAGCTCTCCGCCGAAGTGACTGCAATCCTCAAAGACCCGTCAAGGCGAACGAGCCCAGGGACCAAGCCGCGTCACTTAGTGTCGGGGCTCGCGAACTGCGGAGTATGTGGCGCTCCCCTCTTCTACATGCGCACCTACCTCTGTCGGAAATCGGCGGCACACACCTCGATCACGAAGCCCAAGCTCGAAGGGGTGGTCCGCGACGAAATCGCGAAGGCATTTATCAGCGGCGGCCCCAGTCTCTTTCCGGCCTCGCCGACTGGCGGTAACGTTGCCGCGCTCCTCGCTGCGCACGAGAAGAACGCCGCCGCCGTAGCCTTGACGCTCGCAGATCGCGACGAGGGTCTCGTTCCTCCGAACGTCGCACGCGCAAGGCTCCTCGAACTGAAGGCAGCACGCGACATTATCGAGCGCGACCTGGAGCGAGCACGGACGGAGAAGGGCGCCGCCTCCGCCCTTCTGGAGATAGCTCAGGGGCTCCTCGTAAAGCGCGAGGTGAGCATGACAGAGTTTTCGGAAATGAAGGCAACCGTCCTAGAGAAGTTCGACGCGCTCGATATCGACCGTCAGCGGGAGATCTTGCGGGCTCTTCTCTACGTCGAGGTCCGTCCAGGTCGTGATATTTCTCGCGTATGGATCGAGCATAAGCTCGCCACGCACTTGAACCCGGATGCTATCGCTCTCGTCGACGCGGACTATTACGTCGACTAGGCAAGCTGGAGCGGAATCTCGGCGATCGGGGTCCCCGCGCCGGGAGAGACGCGGGGGCGGCCCCCAAAAGTGACGAAGTGACGGTTCTTAGGTCACTCTCCGTTAGTTGTTAAGAGACTCTCTCTCTAGAGCGGTAATACAAAGTGACGCTTCTTCCGTCACTTCGTCACACCCTGAGCGCCGCCCTGTCCCGGCGAGGACTCTCAGCGCATGATCTTGCGCACACTTTGGAGCCCGCGCGCCGCGCGCCCCGGAATCCAGGGCCTCCGCCGAAGTGTTGCTAACACTTCCGGCCCTCTACTCCTATAGAGGGACTTGGTTGGACCCTCTCCCATCCCTGGCGCGCCGCGCCCCACGTCTGCAAGCGCAGAGCCGCCAGGGTGGGCTCCCCTCCTCCGGCGTGCCTTTGGGCCTCCTTACAGCGCCGGGGACCCATGCGCCTCCTGGGATAAGGGCGGCATGGGACCGGGAAGACGCCGGGCGCGATCGCTCCGTTAGTGGCTTTCTTCGTCGCTACCGACGTTGAGCGCCGTCCGGCGTCTTTCCCTTTCTTCTTCCGACGTCCGTCGTGTGAGCCAGGAGCTCGCGCCCCTGGGCGGCCGGTCGCCGTCGTGTGAGCCAGGAGCTCGCGAAGGCATCCCCTCGGCGCCCATGCGCCGCCTTGACCCCTCCCGCCGAGCAAGCGCTCCGCGTCCGGGTCCCGCGAGTCGCGGCCCTCCCATCCACACTCCAAACATCAGGAGCTCACATTGACAAACTCTTTCCTCACCGCCGAAAACATTGCACGCACCGCCGCCAACCTCGTTGGCCAGGATCTCGGCCTCGCCGGTAAGGTCTACCGCGACCTGGAGGCGGACTTCGCCGCTGGTAAGGGCAACAAAGTTAAGGTGCGAGTGCCCGGCGCCGTGGCGGCCCAGACTCGAAGCGTTTACGACACCTCTACGCCCCTCGTTTCCGACGAGATCGCGGAGCAGAGCATCGACGTCGAACTGACGGATCACGTTTACGACAACGTCGTTCTTTCCGAAGGCGACCTCGATCTGGAGGTCGTGGACTTCTCGAAGCAGGTACTCATTCCCCAGGCTACGGCTATCGTGAAGTACGTCGAGAAGGCCGTCGCCACGGCCATGAAAGCCACGCCGGAAACGGCCGCGATCGCCTACTCGGCGGCCGCACCGGCGAAGACCTTCACGCAGATCCGGAAGGCCCTGCGAGACAACGGCGTGCCGACTGAGGCGCCCCTCGTCGCCGCCGTCGGCTCCGGCGTCTACGCCGACCTTCTGGACGGCCCGGCCGGGACCTGGGATGAGAGCGGAAAGGTCCGAGGCTTCGAGATCATCGAGTCGACGCGCCTCGCATCCGACGAAATCGTCGGCTTCGTGAAGGAAGCCTTCGCCCTCGTCGTCCGCGCCCCGCAAGTCCCGCAGGGCGCCCCCTTTGGTGCCAGCGTGACTGACGGCGGTTTCTCGCTCCGCTACATCCGCTCTTACGACGGAACCGTCGCCGCCGACCGTTCCCTCGTCTCCGCCTTCGTCGGCGTCCAGGCTATGCCTCTCGCCGTGGACAACGAAAACGGAACTATCTCCCTCGTGGACAACGGCGGCGCTGTTCGCGTACTGACCGCCGCCTGACGGCCGCCATAAGGGGGCCTCACGAATGAGGCCCCCTCTCCGACCGACCTAGGAGTTTCACTTGACCCAGCCCATGATCCCGTTGCATTCCGCTTGCTTGACCTGCGAAGGCCCGTTGTCCGCTGAGCGTGGACATGCCCGCCATTGCTCCAGCCGTTGCCGAAGCGCGGCGTATCGTGAACGACGCAACGCCGCCCCGGACCTTCTTCGGCGTCTCACTTGTGCCATTGAGGCCGCCGACGCTCCCGCCGTCGCGTCACTTGTGGAGGAAGCTCAGGGCGTCCTCGGAGCACCCAAGGAACGAGCCCCCCGACAGATCCCCGACGCATTGACGTTTGAGGTCGTCGAAGACGCCGTCCGTCACGTACTCGAAACCTCCCCACCGCCGATAAGCCCGGAACACGCGGAATCTCGTCGGCGAACGTTGGAAGACCTCGACGCTAGCCGGGAAGCGCGGGCAATCGCCGCCACCGCGCGAAAGACGCACTCCTCGAATGGCGCGTAAGTACAGAGTCCGCCGCCTCCTTCACAGCTTCGTTGCGCCGAAGATCCCCACTTCCGGCGACGCCGTCACCCTCACCGCGCCGAGGCTGACAGTCGCGCCCCAGACGGCCGGACTGGACTACCTGGAGCGCCGGAGCCGCCTCCGCCGCGCCCAACGAGAGAAGACCTCCAATGTCTAACCCGCTTCCGCCGCCCGTTTCCGCCCTGGAGACGCGCCTCGGCCTTACGCCCGGTTCCCTCCTGGACGAAGACCGCTCGCGCGCCGAGGCGGCTCTGGAAGACGCTACTGTGCTCGTCGAGGCAGAAGTCCCGACGTCCTTAGCGGCGGCGTGGGAAGAAGACGCCCCCGCCGTCGTCCGCCTCGTCGTCCTGAAGGCCGCCCGTCGCGAGTTTGAAAACCCGCGCGGCCTGGAAAACGAGTCTCTCGGCGAGCACTCGGCGGGCTTCTCCGAGACGTCCGGCGTCTACCTGACCAGCCGAGAGATCGCCCAGGTTCGCCGAGCAGCTACCGGCCGGAGCGGAGGCTTCGTCGGATCCGTCCGGACGCCGTCCGCCTACGGCAACTAGGTTACTTCCCGATGTATGACCATGACTTATCGGAGCGGTCCCATTCGATCGCCCCACCGTGAAGCGCCCGGAATTGACGCAGGATCTTAGGATTCACTGCCGGGTTTCCGGCTTCGTTGAAGCTGTCCCAATCTTTGCCGAACGTCTTCGCTATATCGCCGACGAGGTGCTCCTGGTAAACCAGCTTCTCCCGCTTGATGGTCTCGACCATCCACTCGGCAATGTCTTTGGCGTTCGTCATGTGTCAACCGTATATCGGCCGAGCTCGGCCCTCCAATCCAGCGTCGGCGTCCGGACCCTGGGGAGGGCCTCCCCCCACCCCCCTGGCTCCCAGGCCGGAGAGGCATAGCGTCTCCCTGTGCGCGCGAGTCTGGGGCTTTCAACAAATACCCATGCCCGGCGCCGAAGGAGCCCCCCTCTTGCCTAACGATCGCTCCCCAATCCATCCCCTGGATACTGTCGGCGCGCTACCACTCGACCCCGGCGCCGTCGCCCGCGTCGGCGTGACACAAGCCGCTCTTGACGCTGTGAAGGATTACCGCCCATTCGCCCATGCCGCCGCTACGGCGCGAGGCCACACACGCGACGAGCTCATGGCCGCCGCTGGACGGCTCGCCCGAAGCTCCGCCGTCGCCCATGCCAGGCGTCACGCGGCGTTTGTGCTCCCGACGGCCGCCGATGCTCGTGTCTGCCACTCGGCGGCGAGCCCGTTCTAGGCCCTCTGCCTCGTTTCCCCACCCTGCCCCCCGCTCATTGCGGGGGTCTTTTACTTTAAGGCCGCATTTGTCCACCACACCTGAAAGCGCCCTCCCCGCTCCTGGCGATCGGAGGAGTACCCCGTGAGCAACGTCGGATATGCAACCCTCACCGTAATTCCGTCGGCGAAAGGCTTCCTCCCGGCCCTAAACGGCGAGGTCACGGCGCCTATGGCGAAGGTCGGAAAGGACGGCGGCGAGAAGTCCGGTAACGCCTTCGCCGGAGCCTTCAAGGGCATAATCGCCCCTGCCCTGGCCCTCGCCAGTGCCGGAGCCGTTACGGGCTTCGTCGGCGGCGCTATCGCGGCGGCCGGAGAGCTCCAGCAGAATATCGGCGCTATCGAGACGGTCTTCAAGGGCTCCTCCGCCCAGATGCTCGAATGGTCCGATCAAGCCGCTATGACTGTTGGCCTAACGTCCAGCGAGTACGACAAACTCGGGACCCTGATCGGCTCCCAGTTGAAAAACGCGGGTATTCCGATGGAGGAGCTCGCCGGTAAGACCAACACCCTGATTACCCAGGGCGCCGATATGGCTTCCATGTTCGGCGGCACGACGGCCGAAGCTGTCGAGGCCCTGAGCTCGGCCCTGAAGGGCGAGTCGGATCCGATCGAGCGCTACGGCGTCACCCTGAACGCCGCCGCCGTCGAAGCCGAGGCCGCCGCAATGGGCGCGAAGAAGGTCGGCGGAGAGTACGACGACACGGCGAAGAAGGCCGCGATCCTCTCGCTTATCACAAAGCAGACGGCGGACGCACAAGGCAACTTCGCGAAGGAAGCGTCGACCTACTCCGGCCAGCTTGAACGGATGAAAGCCGGATGGGGGAACATCACGGCCGCTATCGGCGGCGCCTTCCTCCCGGTCCTGACGAAGACTTACGGCTGGATCAATGCGAACGCTATTCCAATTCTGCAGGGCTGGGCGAACTGGCTCGGCCAGGGCGGAATCGGTACGGCGTGGAGTGCTCTCGTCGGCCTCATGAAAACGGGCGACTTCTCGACCGCCTTCCGTGAGGCTTTCCAGGTCGAAGAGGACTCCGCCGTCGTCGGCGTCCTCCTGGGCATCCGGGATCAACTCCTCCCGCTCTTTGGCCCCCTCTCTCAGTTCAAGAATCTTTGGACTGAGCTCCAGGGCGGCGTCCGAGCCTTCGGGGCGGCCTGGAAGGAAAACAGCGGCGACGTGACGAGCTCCGGGATCCCCGGATTCTTCGAGCAAGTCGCCAACGCCCTTCGGCCCGTCTTTGACGCGATTATGCCGCTGATCCCGCAAGTCTTCGGACTCGTGACGGCCTTCTCGCCGCTGGGGATCCTCTTCCGAGCCCTGGAGCCGGTAATCCCGGCCCTCCTGTCGGCCTTCACGTCTCTAGGGACGGCGGTCGCTGGAGTCCTGGGCACGGCACTAACCAACGCCGCGCCGCTCGTCGAGTCCCTAGTCTCGGCGCTCTCCCAGCTATTCGTCGCGCTGATCCCCGTTGCCTTGGCGTTTCAAGGCGTCTTCCTCGACGCGGTAACGCAGCTAGGCGGAGTCTTCGCCGCCGTCCAGGCTGCCGTTATTCCGCTCGTTACGACGCTTCTGTCTCAACTCGTGCCGATCATCACGAATCTCATTTCGACGGTCCTCCCGCCGCTCGTGTCGATCTTCGGGAATATCGTTTCGGCGATCGGTCCGCTCGTTACGCTCCTCCTCGGCCTACTGATCCCAGCTATCAACGCCCTTATGCCCGTCGTCGTGACGGTCTTCGGGATTATCGCGAATGTAATCACGGCCGCCATGACGATCATCCAGGGGATTATCCAGGTCGTTACCGGCATCATTACGGGCAACTGGGAGCAAGTCTGGACGGGCCTCGGGACTATCCTCTCCGGCGTCTGGGATCTGATCGTGAGCGTCGTTACTGGCGCTGTCGCGTTGGTCGGCTCCCTGATCGGCGCCGCGCTCTCCTTTATCGGTGATCTCTGGAATGGTGCCTGGACCGGGATCTCGTCCTTCCTGGGCGATACGTGGAACAACATCACAAAGGGCGTCGAGTCCGGGATCGGCGCCGTCGTGGACTTCTTCGGCGGCCTGTGGGACAAGATTACCGGAGCAATGGGCGACCTCGCCGGGAAGATGCTCGACGTGGGCAAAGACCTCATGGCGGGACTCGCCAAGGGTATCGGCGGCGCCGTCGAGGCCGTCCGCAAGGCTATCAGCGACGCAATCGGCGGAGCCATTGACTTTGCTAAAGATCTCCTCGGCATCCATTCGCCCTCCCGCGTCTTTATGGAGATCGGCGACTTCACCGCGCAAGGAATGGCCGTCGGCCTGACGAAGGGCGCGAAGCACGTCCAGAAGGCCGCCGCTAAGTCCCTCGTCCCGCCCGCTCCGTCCTTCTCGTCTCCGGACGTGACGGCCGGATCCGTGACACCTGGCACCGCTGACGGCGCTCTCCCGACCGGCTCCCCGCTGATCGGCTCTCTCACCCTCCAGTCTTCGGGCAACGTCTCCGAGGACATGGACGAGGTTCTTTTCCACACCCGACGAATTGCACGAGGAGGCGTCTACCGCTAGGCGCCCTCTGACAAATCGTGTGCGCCTCTCTCCGAGCACGACAAAGCCCCGCACGACTCATAAGTCATGCGGGGCTTTTCGTCGTCTAGGCGGGGCCGGTGATTGAGAGGACTGGCCGGAGCAAGGTAACCGTCTCCCCGCGCCGCTCCCCGTTCCGTGCCTTGTAGGAAGCCTCTTCCAGTCTCAACACAGCGCGCGCCGGGCCGTCGATCCTGGCGAGCTTTTCGAGAGTTCCCTCGGCGACGAGGTCGAAGGCCAGGGACCACGAGGAGGACTTGAACGTGTAAACGCCCTCTTCCGGCCGGTCCGCACGCCGGAAGCTGAGCTCGATTTGAGGTTTCGGCGGCTCCAGCGAGCCCTTTTGCCAGAAGAGCATCGACTGGCGAATAGCGTCCGGCCCGTCCAGGAGGATCTCCAGGCCGTCCGGCACTTCGGAGAGTAAAGCCTGAAGGTCGCTCACTTCGCCGCGACCTCCCCGTTTCGCTCCGCCGAATAGGACCCATCGGCGTAAACGCACATCACGCGGCCGTCAGAGTCCTCGAAGGATCCGACCGGCTCCGAATCCTCGACGTCGGCGAAGAGGTCGTCGGCTTCGACCAAGGTAGAGGATCCATCGGCATAGAGCCACAACTCGCGGCCCTCGGCGTCCTGGATAGTGCCGATAGGCCCGGCCTCGGCAGGTGCGGTGAAAATGTCGTCTACAAGTCCGCTCTGAGCTTCGGCGATCGTGGTTTCCATATGGTTTTCCCCCTTTGGATTCGGACCGCCCAGCGCGGCCGCAAGAGACACATTAACGCACTTTTCGACTGGTCTAGACCACGTAAGTCGCCTCGCGTGAATCGCCTAACGCGGCATCCCCACCCGGTCGCAGGGCTGCGCCGAGAATGTCAGACCTTCCACCTAGAATTGAAGGTATGACTTCGCTGCCCGAGAGCCGTATTGAAACTAAGAGTTGGTCCCTTTGGGCAGGTACGGCAGGTGACTTAGAACGCCTGTTCAAATCGATGCAGAAACAGTACGCCCCCTTGATACCGGCTCATGTGGAAAAGGAGTTGCGGCATCCGCGCAAGATGTTGCAGTTCGAAGAGGAAAACCGCGAACGCCTTCGGAAGAATGCTGAGGAATACGGCACCGACGCCGGACTAGCTGCGCGCATCACGAAAAGCGAAGCAGAACTTCGGAAGCTCACTGAGGAACTAGAGAAGGCTGAGACAGAAGCTCTTGCGGCCGGAAGCATCCAACTCTCACTCAGCGGCCTCAACGGCGACCGAACCACCGTTACAGGTAACGCTACACAGTTGATCGAGTACCTGGACGGTAAGCGGTTCAAGTCATTTGTCGCCATTGCCCCGAGCGGTGACATTCGCGCCAAATCGATCACAGTCGGCGGCGACAGGGAGGACGGCGTCGATCTTCGGGTGTCGTCGAACGATGCCGTGTGGTGCCGTGCCGCATTCTCTGAAGTCGCCGAAGAGATCAAGAAGGGCGTCCCCCGCTGGAAGTTCATTCGGAGAAACTGGGCGCTATGGATCTTTTTCAATCTAATCAACTGGGGCATCTGGTTTCTATCTGCGGCGCTACTGCCCAAAGGGCAACTCGACCTGACAGGGGGAATCGTTTACACGGTAGCGTTCGGAGTCATCGTCGGAGCCATGCTAGTCGGGGGAATGATATGGAGCCGACGGTACGTGCCAGCATTTGAAATCGTCCCTACGGGGGGTCAGCCAAGAGGCGTGACTTTCATGAAGTTCTGGGGCTATACCGTTGGCGTCGGGCTCCTCCTGGGAGTCGTCGGGAACGGCATTTCAAAGTTGGTTTTCGGCGACGGCTAGGCACGACGCATACAATTGACGTTTCCGTTGCAGGAACCTGTATCGGGTGGGGGCCGAGCCCGGGGGCACTTCGGCCATCACGGCCCCCTGGTTGGCGACTGCCCTCAGGAGGTTCTCGTTGCCTGCCGGGTAGAAGCGGTCCACTCCCCCGGCCATGACGGCGATGGTGGGGATGGCCGCCGCCCCGCCATTAAGGGCCCCCCGGTGCGCATGGGCGTCGATCCCATACGCACCGCCCGAGACCACCGTGAAGCCCCGCTGGGCCAAGCCATAGGCGAGGTCTCCCGTCACCGCTGCACCATAGCTGGTGCTGTCCCGCGATCCCACCAACGCGATGCTCTGCCGTGCTGGAGCGACAGGCTCTTCCTGTCCCCGCCACCAAAGGCACAGCGGCTCCTGCAAACCGAGGTCCGCCAATTGACCGGGCCAAAGCTCATCTCCGGGAACAACCACACGCCCGCCGAGCCGTTTCATGGTTTCCAGGTCACGTTCCGGTGCAAGATCCGCGACCCTGGGCGCCCACCGGCGCAGGCTCGCACCCAGTCCCGGCCACGAGGCCAGGTTCCCGTCCTGTGACAGCAATACCGTGACCTCACGCTCGACTGCAGCGCCCGCAGTCAGCTCACCGGTTGCGATACCCAGCGCGTCCAAGGCGCCTACGGCATGAACCAGTGCCAGTCCCACCGAATCCTGAGGCTCCATCAGGCGCGACAGCGCCGCCCTGGCAATCCGTTCCCTGTCCATGTTTCCCACTACGCCCAAGGCTTGCTTCCTTCCAGGAGTTTCCGCGTGATCAGGTTGTTGCATTCGTTTGCCGGAGGCCCAGGGCCTGTCCGATGTGGTCAGGGTGCGGCGAGTCCCTTTGGTCCAGGTCCGCGAGGGTCCAGGCCAGGCGGAGCACCCGGTCATAGCCCCGCGCTGTGAGAAGGCCACGTTCCAGGGCAGTATCGAGGACCCTGGTTGTTCCTGGACCCAGCCGCAGGTCACCCCGGAGGATGCGGCCGGGGACCTGGGAGTTGGTTTCGAAACCGAGGGGGCCGAGACGGCACGATTGGCGGTTCCTGGCCGCGGTCACGCGTCGGGCCACCACGCCGGTGGATTCCTCGCACCCCGTCTTTCCGAAATCGGCCAACGACACGCGTTCCACTTGCAGCTGGATGTCCACCCGGTCCAACAACGGTCCGGAGAGCCGGCCAAAGTAGCGTCGCCGCATCATCGCCGTACAACTGCACTCCATTCCCTTGCCTGAGGCCTTGCCGCACGGACACGGGTTGGCGGCCAGGACGAGCTGGAAACGGGCAGGATAAGCAGCCGTGCCGGCCGATCGGTGGATGACCAGTTCCCCACTCTCCAGCGGCTGCCGCAAGGCGTCCAGGACACGTCGTTCAAACTCCGGCGCCTCGTCAAGGAACAGGACGCCACGGTGGGCACGGGAGGCCGCTCCTGGCCGGGGAAGCCCGGAGCCTCCGCCAATGACGGCTGCCGGTGTGGCACTGTGGTGCGGGTTCTCAAAAGGAGGCCGGCGGATCAGCCGGACCGCGGATGATCGGATGGCAGCGAGTGAATGGATGGCAGTGACCTCCATGGATGCCGTGTCAGACAAGTCCGGAAGCAGCCCGGGCAGCCGCTCCGCCAGCATGGTCTTTCCCGCACCCGGTGGACCCGTCAGCAGCATGTGGTGTCCGCCTGCCGCAGCAACCTCCAGTGCCCGGCGGGCTCCAGCCTGCCCCGCCACGTCCCGGAGGTCCGGTACCGGCTCTTCCAGGAACTCCTCGTCTTCCGCGGTGTCGTCACCGGCGGGATCGTAGTCCAGGACCAGGTTCTTGGGGTCCGCTCCGAAGTCGTAGGCCAGCCGTGCCAAGGTCTTGTACCCCCTGACGCTGGCACCCGGCACCAGCCTGGCCTCCGCGACGTTGGCTTCCGCAACCACGATCTCCGGAAAGCCTGCGTCAACGGCAGCCATGACGGCAGGGAGGATTCCACGGACAGGGCGCAGCCGTCCGTCCAGCCCCAGCTCCGCAATGAAAACCGTGCCACTGATGGAACGGATGTCCTCGGCTGCACGAAGGACGGCCATGGTGATGGCGAGGTCGAATCCCGATCCACGCTTCGGCAAGGAGGCCGGGATCAGGTTCGCCGTGATCTTCCGCCTGCTGAGGGGGATTCCGGAGTTCTGCGCGGCAGAACGTATCCGTTCCTTGGCTTCATTGAGGGAGGCGTCCGGCAGGCCGAGGATCACAAAAGCCGGGAGTGTCTGGCCGATGTCCGCCTCCACCTCGACGATGTACCCGTTAAGGCCCACCAAGGCTATGCCGTAGCTGCGTCCAACGGCCATCAGCCAACACCCTGGAGATGCTCAAGCTGCGGTTCGCCGGCGCCATCATGGATCACGCCCACAACATCGATCCGGCGTCCCAGAGAGGGGAGCCCATGCTCGCGCACCCACCGTGTTGCGAGCCGGTGCAGCCGCGCGAGTTTCTCCGGACCCACCGCTTCGAAAGGATGGCCATAGGCCAGGCTGCGCCGCGTTTTCACCTCCGCGACTACGAGGGTTTTCCCGTCCAGGGCAACAATGTCCACTTCACCCTCGGAGCACCGCCAATTGCGCTCCAGGACCTGCATGCCCTGTCCTTCAAGGAACGCGGCGGCCAGGGCCTCGCCTTCCCGGCCAAGAATGTCTTTTGCTCGCATGAGCACCACCTCCGCTTCCAGCATCGCGGCTGGTTTCCGGCGGAGGCAGGCTCAGCCCACGCTATGTGGGTAATGCCGCCAAAGCGGGTGGTGTGGAGGAGTAGTGCAACGGCAAAGGCCTAGTTGCCGAGATCTCCCAGATCGCCGTCCTTGGGCAGGGCCAGATCCTCATTGCGCGGGAGTTCCTCGACGTTGACGTCCTTGAACGTGATCACCCGGACGTTCTTCACGAAGCGTGCCGAGCGGTAGACATCCCACACCCAGGCGTCCTGCAGCGTGAGGTCGAAGTACACTTCACCGTCCGCGCTCCGGGCCTGAAGATCCACATGGTTGGCCAGGTAGAAGCGCCGCTCGGTTTCGACAACGTAGCTGAACAAGCCAACAACGTCCCGGTACTCGCGGTAGAGCTGGAGCTCCATGTCGGTTTCGTAGTTCTCAAGGTCTTCGGCGCTCATGGTTCCATCTTGCACCATTGGCCGGACGCAACGTGCCAGCCTGCGAAGCTGTGACGCGGGCAAAGCCGTGCCGGACCACAACGTCAGAGCTCGCCGGGTCCTGTCAGATGCCAGCTGGTCCGGTGGTACGGACTGGGTCCCTGCAAACGGATGATCTCGCGGTGGGCAGACGTGGCATAGCCCTTGTTTTCGTTCCAGCCGTACGCCGGTAGTTCAGCGTGGAGCTCAACCATGATGCGGTCCCGTGCCACCTTGGCCAGCACGCTGGCGGCGGCCACGCTCAGGCAACCCATGTCCGCCTTGACGCGCGTATGGACCGGGGCGTCACAGGCCGGCCCTTCCGGAGCGGCATCGAACAACGATGCCTGGACCGCCGGCGACAGCCAGTTGTGGCTGCCGTCGAGCAAAACCACATCCGGGGTGACGCCTCCGGCGAGTATCTCGAACCAGGCACGCGTGCCCGCCAGTCGAAGAGCTGCGATGATGCCGATCTGGTCGATTTCCTCCGACGAAGCATGCCCCACGGCGCTTGCAACGGCCCATTCCCGGACCAGCGGCTCCAAACGGTCCCTGTCCTCGGGCTTGAGGAGTTTACTGTCCCGCACGTCAGCGAGCAGGCCATGCTCTTCCAGGTTCACCACGGCGATCCCAACACTGACAGGGCCTGCCAGCGCACCCCTGCCGACCTCATCCACTCCGGCCAGCAGCCGGGCCCCCGATGCCAGGAACGACCGCTCCACGTCGAGCGTAGGGTAAACCGGGCCGGCCTTCTTGACGGGCTTGGCCTTTGCTTTGCCTGCCTTGGCCTTGGTTCGGCTTGGAGCGGTTGCCATCTACTTTCCTGACGCCCCGGCCGGCACATTCTTGAAGACGTCCGGATAGTTGTCCAGGACGGTCCACCGGTTGACGGGCCACGCGATCACTGTCGCCTTGCCTTCTACGTCCTCGATGTTGACGAACCCGCCGTTCATCTCCTGATGGCTCCGGGAGTCGGCTGAATGGTTGCGGTTATCACCCATCACCCAGACCTTGCCCTCGGGCACCACGATGTCGAACTGTTCGGGCCTGGGCGTCTCGGCAGGGTTGATGTAGGTCTCGTCCAACGGCACACCGTTGATGCTGAGGCTGCCCCCGGCATCGCAGCACGTCACGTGGTCTCCGGGAAGGCCAATCACGCGCTTCACCAGGTGCTGCTCGTTGTCGTCGGCCATCAGACCAACGAATTCCAGGCTGTCCCCCACCCAGTCCATGGGCCCGGCGGGTTTCTTTTCAGTTGGCGCCAGCCAACCCTGGGTGTCCTTGAAGACCACCACATCGCCGTGCTGGAGGTCGAAGGGGCCGGGCACCAACAAGTTAATGAAGATGCGGTCATTCACATCCAAGGTGCTTTCCATGGACTCGGAGGGGATGTAGAAGGCCCGGAAAAGGAAGGTCTTCAACAGGAACGACAGCACCAGGGCGATGGCCACTACTGTGACGATTTCCTTGAGCCAGACAAGGAAGACGTTGGGACGCGGCCCGGTCTCCTCTTCCGTGGTGGTGGCAGCGTCATCCTCGGGCACTGCCCCGTCATGTGGCACCGCATGCCCGGCCCCACCGGCACTGGCCGTTCCGTCCAAGAGCCGCGCGTCGTCGTCGTGCCTCTCGGGATTCTCTGGAACTCTGTCCGGCATTTACTGTCCGTTCTTCGATGGGTCGGCCTGCGCGGGGCGAGGCATCTCTGCAAATCTATCAAGAGGCCAGATGATCTGGACCGGACGCCCGATCACCCGGTCCATGGGGACCATTCCCCCGCCGGGAGCCCCAAGCAATCCGCGGGAATCCGCAGAGCGTGACCGGTGGTCGCCCATGAGCCAGAGGCGCCCCGCCGGAACAACCACATCGAATTTTTGCTTGCTGGGTTCGTCCCCCGGGTAAACATAGGGTTCCGCAAGTACCTGACCGTTCACTGTGAGCGCCCCCGAAGCGTCGCAGCACTGGACGTGGTCCCCGGGCACCCCAATGACCCTTTTGACGTAAGTGGTATCGCTGCCCGTAAGCCCGAACCATTGGCCGGCGGCATCCAGGGCATCAACCAATGGCCCTTTGCCGCTGCTGAGGGGAGCAAACGAGCCCCGCCCATCGAAAACCACCACGTCTCCGCGGGCGATCGGCTCGGAGTTGAACGCCGTGCGCGAGACCAGGATCCTGTCCCCGGTCTGCAGCAAAGGCTCCATGGACTCGGAGGGGATGTAGTAGACATCGATCCAGAGCGAGCGGACCAGTCCACTGATGCCGATGGCGAGAACCAGGGCCAGAACGACAAAACGCCAGCCCTGTCTCCGGGGCTGGCGTTCTGCTGTGTCCATGATTCGTATCCCTGGTGCGTTGCGGATTGCCCGGAACCCCGGGCACGAATCCTGGACCCGTTGCGTAAGTTGGTGGACTTACTTGGCGAAGTCGCGCTTTTCCTTGATCTTCGCAGCCTTACCACGCAGTGCACGCATGTAGTAGAGCTTGGCGCGGCGGACGTCACCCTTGGTGACGACCTCGATCTTGTCGATGATCGGGGAGTGTACCGGGAAGGTACGCTCTACACCGACACCGAAGGAAACCTTGCGTACGGTGAAGGTTTCGCGAACGCCGTCACCCTGGCGGCCCAGGACGAAGCCCTGGAATACCTGGACACGGGAGTTCTTGCCTTCAATGATGTTGACGTGAACCTTGAGGGTGTCGCCCGCGCGGAACTCCGGAACATCGCTGCGCAGCGAGGCTGCATCTACGCTATCGAGGATATGCATTAATCCACTCCTGGTGAACGCCACAGGTCATTCACTTTGGGTCACGGCGGAAAAGCCCGGGGCACGGTGGCCCGCGGAAATTTCCGCCGAAGATTCATCGTGGCCGGCTTCGCCACTGATTGGCGTCGCCGTTGTCCGACTGTTGGCCAAGCTCCCCCTGTGGCAGGTGCCAGCCCAGTAGACACAAGGGTTAATTCTGCCACATGCGGCAGAATCCGGCCAATCACCGGGTGGAATGCACGACGGCGGTCAGCGGCTTTCGTCGTCGTCAGCACTGCGGGCACGGAGGCGGCCATCCACGACGTCGTACCCCAGTTCCGCGAAGGCAGCGCGATCGGCGCGGGGCAGGCCTGACGCGTCGAACTCCGCCAGGAGGTCCGGCCGGCGTTCAGCGGTACGGCGGTATTGCTCATGCCGCCTCCACTGGGCGATCTTGCCGTGGTTGCCGCTCAGGAGAATCTCCGGGACGTCGAGGTCCCGCCACGAGGAAGGCTTGGTGTACACCGGATATTCGAGAAGGCCGTCGGAGTGCGACTCTTCCACGAGCGACTCCGGGTTGCCCACTACCCCCGGCAGCAGCCGTCCGATCGCTTCAACCATGGCCAGCACGGCCACCTCGCCACCGTTGAGGACGTAGTCGCCCAGGCTGACGGGCCTGACGGTGAAATGGTCGCGGGACCAATCGATGACCCGCTCGTCGATTCCTTCGTACCGCCCGCACGCGAAGACGAGCTGCTCTTCCTCGGCAAGCTCATAGGCCAACGCCTGCGTGAACCGCTCCCCTGCGGGCGACGGCACAATGAGGACAGGCTTCGCAGCGCCACCCTGCGCTACGGATTCCAAGGCTTGCGCCCATGGTTCGGGCTTCATGACCATGCCCGCGCCACCACCATACGGGGTGTCGTCCACGGTGCGGTGGCGGTCTGTGGTGAACGAGCGGAGATCGTGCACGTTCAGCTCCAGGATGCCGTCCTGGCGGGCCTTCCCAATGAGGGAGAGTTCCAACGGAGCAAGGTACTCCGGGAAAATGCTGACGACGTCGATCCTCATTCAGGAGACTCCCCGTTGGCTTCTCCTGCTGAATCGTCGTTGATCTCAAACAGGCCGGCCGGAGGGGTGATGAGGATGTAGCCTTCCTCAATGTTCACTTCGGGAACGATCTCGTCCACGAAGGGGATCAGGATTTCCTTGCCATCCTGGCCCTCCACTACCAGGAGGTCCTGCGCGGGCATGGTATTCAGCGCCGCTACCTTGCCTACGGCGTGGTTTCCCACCCGGGCCTGCAGGCCAACGAGTTCGTGCTCGTACCAGCCCTCTTCGGCGTCCTCGTCGAGGTCTTCGGTCTCGATGAAGAGCTTGGCGCCGCGGATGAGTTCGGCCGCGTTGCGGTCCGCAATCTCTTCGAAGCCGAGGAGCAGGATCTCCTTGTTCCAACGCGCGCTGCGGACGGTGAGCGGTCCTGAGGAAGCGGGCTCCACCAGGAATTCCGTGCCGGCCACAAAGCGTTCAGACGGAGCATCGGTCAGCACCTGGACTGTGACCTCGCCGCGGATGCCGTGGGGTTTGCCGATCCGTGCCACCTGGAGCTGCATGGGTTCCTCTGAATTCTGGTTTGACCGCAGGCCGGATGGCTGCGGCAGCTGGATTGTTCGATAAAGCAATCCGGCCCCTCCACCATATTCGGTGAAGGGGCCGGACCTAAGGCAAATGATGCTGAGCGCGTTACCGGCGACGGTCGGTGTCGACGACGTCGACCCTGACCTGATCGCCACCAGCCAAAGCTGCAACCACCGTGCGCAAGGCACGGGCGGTGCGTCCCTGGCGGCCGATTACCCGGCCGAGGTCGTCCTGGTGAACGCGCACCTCGAGGGATTCCCCGCGGCGGTTGTTCTTGGCACTGACCTTGACGTCCTCAGGACTGTCAACGATCCCACGGACCAGGTGCTCGAGCGCTTCTGCCAGCAAGTTACTCAGCCTCGGTGGTCTCTGCTTCAGCCTCGGCCGGAGCCTCGGCTTCGTCCTTCTTGGCCTTCTTGGTGATGGCTTCCGGAATGATGACGGAACCCTTCTCCGGAGCCACGAAAGCTTCCTTCGGAGCCTTGGTCTTCAGGGTGCCTTCCTGGCCAGGCAGGCCCTTGAACTTCTGCCAGTCACCGGTGATCTTGAGGATCGCAGCAACCTGCTCAGTGGGCTGGGCGCCAACGGAAAGCCAGTACTGGGCACGCTCGGAGGCGACCTCGATGTACGACGGCTCTTCGGTGGGGTGGTACTTGCCGATTTCTTCAATGGCACGGCCATCGCGCTTGGCGCGGGCATCCATGACGACAATGCGGTAGTACGGTGCGCGCATCTTACCGAAGCGCTTAAGGCGAATCTTTACGGCCACTTTTGTGGTCACTCCTGTTTCTGAAACGAGGGTGAACCCGAGGTTCTGCACCCGTGGGGCGGGCCATACTAAGGGGTTCGAAGGACAAGATACGTGCACGGAGAGAGGGGCCGCACCGATCGAGTACCTGTCCATTGTGCCAGATGGGACGCGCAATTACGACTTGGCCGGTCCAGCCCGGTGTGCCGTTGCCCACACACCGGCAACGGCACAAGGTGGTGAAAGGATCAGGCAACCGACCAGACGTAGAGTCCGGCCCGGTCCGCGTTCTCCACATCCGTGGCCAGCGCGGCGAGCTGCTGGACGTAGCCACGGGATGCGGTTGCGTCGAACGGCATGTCATCCTGCTCCGCCCAGGCGGCTGCGACGTCATCCAGGACATTGCCGTCGCCCTCGCTTTCATAAGTGAGGAGTTCGGCCAGCGCGCGCACCATGGCCTCGGGGACGCCCAGGAGCGCGTCGCTGGTGACGTCCACCAACGCCAGCTCGTAATCGGCGCCGGCAGCATGCACAGCCTGCCCGGCAAGATCGCCCAGTTGTTCAACTTCGAAATCAGTGATGCCATCGATCCGGACGGCGGACCCGGCGACGTCGGCGCCGCCTTCGAGGGCCGCGGCCCGCTTAAGTGCTTCGTCGTGGGTGGCTGCAAAAATTTCGGCAAAGCCCATGGGAACTACTCTCATTCCGTCGTGCTGACAAGTCGCGGAAACGGACCCGCAGGCCCCCTTCCCGCCACTACCCAGCCTAGTGCAGCCGGCACCCGACCGGCGCGACACGCCCTTAGCGGACGGCAACCCGCAAGTGGTTCCGCCAAGGGTCTTCGAAACGCAGTTCCTTCCCGGTGTGGTGGCTCTGCAGCCCGGCGACCTTGAGGCGGTCAGCCAGGGCCTGCACGTCGTCGTCTCCAGGGACTTCGATCAACACTTCACCGAGGCCCAGGGTGTCGCGGCGCGGTCCTGCGCCGCGGCTGTTCCACACATTCATCGCCATGTGGTGGTGGTATCCGCCCGCCGAAACGAACAGCGCCTGGCCATGCCACCCGGCCGTCCGCTCGAAGCCGAGGGTGTCCACGTAGAACTTCTGCGCCGTGGCCACGTCACCCACCTGCAGGTGGACATGCCCGATCCCCGCGCCGGCCCGGGCCTGTCCGGTCACAGCCTCTTCACTCAGGTACTGCTGGAGGTAGGCCTGCGGCGGAAGCGCCACGTTATCCATCACCACGTTCTTCCCGTCCCACCGCCAGACCTCGCGGGGCTTGTCGTAGTACAGCTCGATGCCATTGCCTTCGGGATCGGTGAAATAGAAAGCTTCGCTCACCAAATGGTCCGCGCTGCCAACGAAGGCCCGCGGCTCGTACTGCGCGGCGGTCGCGATCGTGGCGGCCAAAGACGGCTGGTCTTCGAAGAGGATTGCCGTGTGGAAGAGGCCCGCCTCGCCCCGACCGGGGATCTGAAGGCCGGCAGCGGGGGCGAGGTGGACCACAGGCTTGCCCAAGCGGCCCAAATACACTCCGCCGTCCTGCTCCGCTACCACCTGGAGACGCAGGGCGCGCTGGTAGTAGTCGCTCATGACTTTCATGTCGCCGACCTTGAGCATCACCGTGCCCATGGTGAGTTCGGCAGGCAGCAGGTCCTGGGTGGATGAGGTGGTCATATGAAACTCCCGGTAATGAAGGTGGCCGCTGTTCGGCGCGTTCTACTTATCTAAATTACTTGAAGCTTCAATTTATTCCTAGCGGATGACCGCACCTCGCAGAACCACGTGGTTGAGTTCGCTGACCGTCGCCAGGTTGTGCCGGGGGTCTTCCCCGCAAACCACGACGTCGGCACTCGCGCCTTCGCTGATGGCGTCGGCTCCCAGCCACGCACGGGCGCCCCAGGCGGCAGCGTTGAGGACAGCGGACGGCGGCAGGCCGGCGTCGTGCAGTTCCTGCATTTCGTCCGCGATCCGGCCGTGGTTGATGACGCTCCCGGCGTCCGTACCCGCGTAGATGGAGACTCCTGCTTCGAAGGCCTCCAGGACGCGTTCGCGGCGCCGCTCCCACAGGGCAGTCATGTGCTGCGCATAGTCGGGGAACTTGGGCCTTGCTTGTGCGGCGATGTCCGGAAAAGTAGCGATGTTCACCAGCGTGGGGACGATCGGCACCAGCTGCTCCACCAAACGGGGCACATGCCGCGGCAAGAGACCGGTAGCGTGCTCGATGCAGTCAATGCCGGCGTCGAGCATCTGGTCCACGGTGTCTTCGGCGAAGCAGTGCGCGGTCACGCGGGCCCCTTCGTCGTGCGCGGCAGCAATGGCATCCTTGACCACGGCCGCAGGAAATGACGGGGCGAGGTCTCCAACGCCACGGTCTATCCAGTCGCCCACCAGTTTGACCCAGCCATCGCCGGCGCGGGCTTCCTTGCGCACTGTCTCCACCAGCTCATCGGGCTCCACCTCGTGGCCCAGGCCTCGAAGATAGCGGCGGCTCCGCGCGATGTGCCGCCCTGCCCGGATGAGCCGCGGGAGATCTTTGCGCTGCTGGACCCAACGGGTATCGCTGGGTGAACCGGCATCCCTGATCAGCAGCGTGCCGGCGGCGAGGTCGGTTTGCGCCTGGGCCAAGGTGGTCGCCTCATCCACCGATCCGCCCGGACCGAGGCCGATGTGGCAGTGGGCGTCCACGAAACCCGGGAGGACCCAGCCATCCAGCACGGCGTCCGGCCGGGCCGCGGGCCGGATGAACGTCAGCAGGCCATCCACGGACCATAGCCCCCGGCGCTCGTCCTCGGCTCCGAGCAGCACGGGACCGGTGAATTCGATGATGTTCGCCATGGCAAAAGCCTAGTGCTCCCCCACGAGCCACGCCCTGCCGGATGGCTTGTGACTGGGACCACCCGGGGAGCTGTGGTAGCTTCGTCTACGACCACACGGGGGCCCTTGCAGGGGCTGAGATCGGGCTGAGGCAGTCTGCGACCGTTGAACCTGTCCGGGTAATGCCGGCGAAGGAAGTGAGTAATCCTTGAGCACCACAGAAACACAGCACAGCCCTGCCCAAAACCAGTCTGCTACGGCAGAGGAGACGGTCACGCAGTCGCTGAAGTCCCATTCGCTGGCCTGGCTGGAAGATCCCCGCCACGGCATCCGCGTACCGGTCACCGAAATCGCGTTGGAACCATCGCCGAACGGCCAGGCCAACGCTCCCTTGCAGGTGTACCGCACCGCCGGGCCAGGCAGCGACCCGGTAGTGGGCCTGCGTCCTTTCCGGCAGCCCTGGATTGAAGAACGCAGGGACACGGAAAGCTACAGCGGCCGCGAACGCAACCTGCTCGACGACGGCAAGTCGGCTGTCCGCCGCGGGGCGGCCTCGGCGGAATGGAAGGGTGCCCAGCCCGTTCCCCTCCGCGCCATCGAAGGCAGGACCGTCACGCAAATGCACTATGCCAAGCAAGGCATCGTGACCCCGGAAATGCGCTTTGTGGCGCTGCGGGAAAACTGCGACGTCGAACTGGTTCGCAGCGAAGTAGCGGCCGGCCGCGCCATCATCCCGAACAACATCAACCACCCTGAGTCCGAGCCGATGATCATCGGCAAGGCGTTCCTGGTGAAGATCAACGCCAACATCGGCAATTCAGCCGTGACCAGCTCCATCGCCGAGGAAGTCGACAAGCTGCAGTGGGCCACCCAATGGGGCGCAGACACCGTCATGGACTTGTCCACCGGTGATGACATCCACACCACCCGCGAGTGGATCATCCGGAACTCCCCCGTTCCCATCGGCACCGTTCCCATCTACCAGGCGCTGGAGAAGGTCAACGGCGAAGCCAACAAACTCACCTGGGAGATCTTCCGTGACACGGTGATTGAGCAGTGCGAACAGGGCGTGGACTACATGACGATCCACGCGGGGGTCCTCCTTCGCTACGTTCCGCTGACGGCCAACCGGGTGACGGGAATCGTTTCGCGTGGCGGCTCCATCATGGCGGGCTGGTGCCTGGCCCACCACGAGGAGAACTTCCTCTACACCCACTTCGATGAGCTGTGCGAAATCTTCGCCAAATACGATGTCGCGTTCTCGCTCGGTGACGGACTGCGTCCCGGTGCCACCGCCGACGCCAACGATGCCGCGCAGTTCGCCGAGTTGGACACCTTGGCCGAACTGACCCAGCGTGCATGGGAGTACGACGTCCAGGTCATGGTGGAAGGGCCGGGGCACATCCCGTTCCACCTGGTCCGGGAGAACGTGGAACGGCAGCAGGAATTGTGCAAGGGCGCCCCGTTCTACACCCTGGGACCCCTCGTGACGGACGTCGCGCCCGGCTACGACCACATCACCTCGGCCATTGGAGCCACGGAGATTGCCCGCTACGGCACGGCCATGCTGTGCTACGTGACTCCCAAGGAACACCTGGGCCTGCCCAACAAGGACGACGTCAAGACAGGTGTGATCACGTATAAGATCGCAGCCCATGCCGCGGACCTCGCCAAGGGACATCCCGGTGCGAACGAACGCGACGACGCCCTCTCCAAGGCGCGCTTCGAATTCCGTTGGCGGGACCAGTTCGCCTTGTCCCTGGACCCGGTAACCGCGGAATCCTTCCACGACGAGACGCTTCCGGCCGAACCGGCCAAGACGGCACACTTCTGCTCCATGTGCGGACCCAAGTTCTGCTCGATGCGCATCAGCCAGGACATCCGGGATGAATACGGTTCTGCCGAAGCCCAGGCAGCGATTGCGGACATGTACAGCGGCATGCGGGAAAAGAGCCAGGAGTTCCTCGCGGCAGGAGGCAAGGTCTACCTGCCCGAGCTGCAGGTGCCTGCAGGGTCAGGACGCGCGAACTGAGCTGGCCCGCCCAACCTCGGCGATGAACTTCCGGATGATCCGGTCTCCATCCGCCGAGTCCTGGGGCCGGTGCCCTCCCGCCGCCGCGCAGCGGAGGGCACCGGTTTCCTGCAGATATGCTGCGATCTCCTCGTAGAGCGGTTCCCAACCGCCTGTGAGGACCAAGGTAGGTACTCCCGGAACGATGTGCAGTTGCGCTTCCCACGGGGGTGCCTGCAGCCGCAGCCTCTTGGCGGAACGCCTGGCCTCGGGTGTTTCCTGCCCGCCGGCCTCGGCAGAAAAGGCGCGCCGGAAGTATTCGCGTTCGTAGTCGGCGTCGTTCAGTTGGTTCCGGATCTCGAAAAGCGGTTCCATGAGGGCACGGTGTGAAGCCGTGGCGGGCAACTCCGCTGTCAAGGACAGGCACGCAGGCTCAACAAGGACCAGGGAATGCACCAGGTCCGGGCGCTCCACCGCCGCAAGCATGGCGGAGATGGCGCCTTGCTCGTGTGCCACCACGTGCCCACCGCCGGGGCTGGCCAGCGAATCAAGCAGGATTGCGACGTCGGCAGCCACATCCGATTCCTCGGGTTCCGCCACGGGGTGGAACCCGTGGCGGCGCAGGAACAGGGCGTCGTAGTCCAAGGCCATGCCATGTTGCTTCGGCCACGCCGCCGCGCCGAAACTGCCCAATCCATGGACAAAAACTACGCGCTGCTTGTGCATTGGATCAGCCTATTCCCCGGCACCGACATCCAACCGGCCGGCAGTTGGGCTGGACCTGGCTACTTGCCCAGGAACTTGTCGAAGCCCTTGGGCAGGTTCAGCGAGGACGGATCGAAGTCCGCAGCACCCTGGCCGAAAGCGGCGCCCTTCGGTGCAGAAGCCGCTGCGGCCCGCTTTGCCTCGGCATCGCGCAATTCCTGCGCGGCCTTGGCCGGGTTGCCGGAACGTGCCTTCTTCTTGGGCGCGTTCTTGCCGCCCTTGCGGCCGCCACCGGGGCCACCCAGACCTGGCATCCCGGGCATACCCGGCATGCCTCCACCCTGGGCAAGCTTCTTCATCATTTTCTGGGCCTGGCCGAACCGCTCCAACAGGCCGTTGACCTCGGACACGTGGACACCGGAACCCCGGGCAATACGGGCCCGCCGCGAACCGTTGATGATCTTGGGCGCAACGCGCTCGTGCGGAGTCATGGAACGGACAATCGCCTCGACGCGGTCGATCTCACGCTCGTCGAAGTTCTCCAACTGCTGGCGGATGTTCTGGGCGCCAGGCATCATCATGAGCATCTTCTTCATGGAGCCCATGTTGCGGATCTGCTGCATCTGGGCCAGGAAGTCGTCCAGCGTGAAGTCTTCCTGGTCGGCGAACTTCTTCGCCATCCGGGCCGCTTCGTCCTTGTCCCAGGCCTTCTCCGCCTGCTCGATCAAGGTCAGGACATCGCCCATGTCCAGGATGCGCGAGGCCATGCGGTCCGGGTGGAAGAGCTCGAAGTCGTCGAGGCCTTCACCCGTGGAGGCAAACATGACCGGCTTGCCCGTCACGGACGCAACGGAGAGCGCGGCACCGCCGCGGGCGTCGCCGTCGAGCTTGGACAGCACGATGCCGGTGAAGTTGACGCCCTCGTCGAAGGCCATGGCCGTGTTGACGGCATCCTGGCCGATCATGGCGTCGATGACGAAGAGGACCTCGTTGGGGATGATCGCCTGGCGGATCCGCTTCGCCTGGTCCATCATCTCGGCGTCGACGCCGAGCCGTCCGGCGGTGTCCACGATCACGACGTCGTGCAGCTTCTGGCGGGCTTCCGCCACGCCGGCCTGGGCAACGGCCACGGGATCCCCCGCGGGGTGCTCAAGTTCCGAGGTGGCACCGGGATGCGGCGCGAAGACCGGAACACCTGCGCGCTGGCCCACCACCTGGAGCTGGGTGACGGCGTTGGGGCGCTGCAGGTCGCAGGCCACCAGCAGGGGGCTGTGGCCCTGGGCCTTGAGCCACTTGGACAGCTTGCCCGCAAGGGTGGTCTTGCCGGCACCCTGGAGGCCGGCCAGCATGATGATGGTGGGGCCGTTCTTGGCCAGGCGGATGCGGCGTGTTTCGCCACCGAGGATCTCCACGAGCTCCTCGTTGACGATCTTCACGATCTGCTGGCTCGGGTTCAGCGCTGCCGAAACTTCGGCACCGAGCGCCCGCTCACGGATCCGTGAGGTGAACTCGCGGACCACCGGCACGGCAACATCCGCGTCCAACAGGGCGCGGCGGATCTCACGGACGGTGGCGTCGACATCCGCTTCGGAGAGACGCCCCTTGCCACGGAGGTTCTTGAAGGTTGCTGTCAACCGGTCAGAGAGTGAATTGAACACGCGCCGCGCACTTCTTTCGATGGTCTTCGGATGGCGGCCAATGCGGCACACCGGAGGGGACTCGACTATCTAGGGTATCAAGTCACGCTTACAAGATGGCATGCTGGCACGGTGACCGACAAAACAACTGTGAAAACGTTGCTCATCCTCGGAGCCTCCGGCGACTTGACCGGCCGCCTGCTCCTGCCGGGCCTCGCCGGGCTCCTCGCCACGGGCCGTGCGGCCGGTCTTCGGCTGGTTGGCGCCGGATCGGACCCCTGGACTCCGGACCAATGGCGGAAGCGGGTGGACGAGGCCTTCGCGGCGGCGGCCTCCAAAGCCGACGCCACGGTCAAAAAGTCCCTCACCGCCGTGGCCGGATCCACCAGCTACCACCAGGTGGACGTCACGGCGGATGGTCCGCTGGCAGACCTCCTGGGACAGTTGGAGGGACCGGTTGCCATCTATTTCGCCCTGCCGCCGCACATCAGCCAGAAAGCCTGCGAGGTCCTCCGCCGCGAACAGTTACCCACGGGAACCCGCCTGGTGATGGAGAAGCCGTTCGGTTCCGGTGAAGAATCCGCCCGGGAACTCAACAAGACCCTGGCCACCCTGGTGCCCGAAGACCACGTCCACCGCGTGGACCACTTCCTGGGCAAGGCGACCGTGCTCAACATCCTTGGCCTGCGCTTCGCCAACCGTTTCCTGGAGCCGGTGTGGAACCGCAACCACATCGAGAAAGTGGAGATCGTCTTCGATGAAGACCTTGCCCTCGAGGGCAGGGCACGCTACTACGACGGTGCCGGCGCCCTGCGGGACATGATCCAGAGCCACTTGCTCCAGGTCCTGGCGCTGTTGGCCCTCGATGCCCCCGCCACCCTCCATGAGCGGGACCTTCGCGATGCCATCGCCACCGTGCTGCGTGCCAGTACCGTGAAGGCACCGTATGCGAAGAGCACGCGTCGCGCCCGGTACAGTGCGGGAACCCTGGACGGACGGGCCGTGCCGGACTACACGGCCGAAGAAGGCGTGGACGCCGCACGGAATACGGAAACGCTGGCCGAGGTGGAGGTCAGCGTGGACAACTGGCGGTGGCAAGGCGTCCCGTTCATCCTCCGTTCCGGCAAAGCCATCGGCCGCAAGCGCAAGGAAGCCGTGATCACCTTCCGGCCCGTTCCGCACCTTCCCACGGGCTTCTCCGGCGTCGATTCCCCCAACCAGCTCCGGATCGGCTTTGGACCCGATGTCCTGGAACTGGATGTGGACGTGAACGGCCCGGGCGACATCTTCAGCCTGGACCGGGCCAGCCTCGTGGCGGAGTTGAACGCCCCGGACCTGCTGCCCTATGGCGAAGTCCTGGAAGGCATCCTCACCGGGGATCCGCTGTTGTCCGTCCGCGGGGACACTGCCGAGGACTGCTGGCGCATCGTCGAACCAGTCCTGCGCTCCTGGTCGCGTGGCACCGTCCCGCTGGAATCGTACGACGCCGGCAGCGCAGGGCCGGCGGGCTGGCCCGCCAACGGCGACGCCTAGGCAGTCGCGGCGTCCCGCCGTCGTCGTCCTCCGCCGGTGGCACCGCACGCAAAAGGGGCCGGATACCTGAAGGTATCCGGCCCCTTTCCGTTGGCGGGTCCTAGATGGCGGCGGCGCAGTGCCTAGATGGCGGCGGCGCCGCGCTCACCGGTCCTGACCCGTACTGCTTCGTAGACATCCACGGTCCAGACCTTGCCGTCACCGGCACGGCCGGTGTTGGAACTGGCGATCAGGACATCCAGGATGTCGTCTGCCTGCTCGTCCGTGGCAAGGACCTCGATCCGGATCTTGGGCAGCAGGTCCACGTTGTACTCGGCTCCGCGGTACACCTCGGTGTAGCCGCGCTGCCGGCCGTAGCCGCTTGCTGCACTGACCGTCAGTCCCTGGACACCGTAGGCTTCCAGGCCTTCCCGGACTGCTTCGAGCTTTTCCGGACGGACGATCGCGGTGATGAGTTTCATGCCTGGACACTCTCCTTGCCGGCGGCGGGGGTCTTGGTTTCTGCAGCTGCCTCGGACTTGCCGGTGACCAGGTCATGCAGTGGCTGGAAGCTGCCACCGTGGCCGCTGACGCCGAACTCATAGGCGGTTTCAGCGTGCAGGCTGAGGTCCACGCCCACGTTCTCCTGCTCCGTGGAGACCCGGAAGCCCATGGTCTTGTGGATGGCGAGGGCGATGATGAGGGTCATGACGGCCGAGAAGACAATGGCGATGCCTGCCACTGCGAGCTGCGCCCACAGCTGGGCGAAACCGCCGCCGTAGAAGAGGCCGCCCGGGGTGACACCTTCGCTGGGGACTGCGATGAAGCCGAGGGCCACGGTACCGATGATGCCGGAAACCAAGTGGACGCCAACAACATCGAGCGAGTCATCGAAGCCCCAGCGGAACTTGAGGCCGACTGCCAGGGCCGAAGCCACACCGGCAACCACGCCGAGGCCAAGGGCGCCAACGGGGCTGACGTCTGCACAGGCCGGGGTGATGGCCACGAGGCCGGCCACAACACCGGAGGCTGCGCCGAGGGAGGTGGGGTGGCCGTCGCGGATACGCTCAGTGATGAGCCAGCCGATCATGGCTGCGGCGGGAGCTGCGAGGGTGTTGATCCAGATCAGGCCACCCTGCTCGGCCGTGGCAGCTGCACCGCCGTTGAAGCCGAACCAGCCGAACCACAGGATGGCAGCGCCCAGCATGACGAAGGGGATGTTGTGCGGCCGGTGGTTGGGATCCTTGCCGAAGCCGCGGCGGTTGCCGATGATCAGGACAAGGATGAGGGCCGCCACACCGGCGTTGATGTGGACCACGGTGCCACCGGCGAAGTCGATCGCGTGGCCCAGGGCCTGGCCGATTGCGCCGTCAGGGCCGAAGAGGCCGCCGCCCCAGACCATGTAGGCCAGCGGGCAGTAAACCAAGGTGACCCACACGGGGACAAAGAGGGTCCAGGCGCCGAACTTGGCGCGGTCTGCGATGGCGCCACTGATGAGGGCCACCGTGATGATCGCGAAGGTTGCTGCGTAGCCGATCTTGATCAGCGCGTCGGGCGTCGAACCGGCGCCCTCAAGTCCGAAGGTGGCGAACGGGTTGCCGACGATCTGCAGGAAGCCTTCGCCGGAGCTCATGGATGCCCCCCACAGCACCCATACGACGCCGACGATGCCGATGGAAATGAAGCTCATCATCATCATGTTCAGGGCTGCCTTGGCACGCGTCATGCCACCGTAGAAGAATGCCAATCCAGGTGTCATGAACAGCACGAGCGCCGCCGCCACCATGACCCATACGTGACCTGCGGTAAGTTCCATGGTGCACGTTCCTCTCTTGCTAGTACTGCGGTTCCAACCGCTGTCCTGACGCCTTTTGCGTCCTGCAATAGAGTTTTGTGCCGCAGTGTTTCACCTGGGCAGGAATTAGATTGCGGGCCGGTTACAACAACCTCCCCAACGTAAATGGTGCATCACCGCGTTGTTACGGATATGTTTCATGCGTCACACACCCCGAAAACGAAGGACCAGCACCCCATGCCTCAGTCGCCCCGATCCGCAGAGAAGCCAAGGATCAGGCCTGACAGGGAACCGCTCCCCCGCGACATCAAGGTGATGCTCGCCGCAGCGTTCCTCATTGCATTGGGCTTCGGCCTGGTGGCCCCGGTGCTGCCGCAATTCGCCACCACGTTCGACGTCGGCGCGACAGCCGCCGCTGTGATCGTCAGCATCTTCGCGTTCATGCGGCTGGTCTTCGCGCCGGCCGGAGGTGCGCTGATCGGCCGCTTCGGGGAGCGCAATGTCTACGTCACGGGCTTGCTGATTGTTGCCGCGTCAACCGCGGCCTGTGCGTTCGCCCAGAACTACTGGCAACTGCTGGTCTTCCGCGGACTGGGCGGCGCCGGTTCGGTCATGTTCACCGTTGCCGCCATGGGGCTGCTCATCAGGCTGGCGCCTCCCGAACGCAGGGGCCGGGTTTCGGGAGCCTACGCGTCGGCGTTCCTGATCGGCAGCGTGCTGGGCCCCGTGGTGGGCGGACTCCTGGCCGGGTTCGGGCTGCGGGTGCCGTTCCTGGCCTATGCGGGGGCGCTGCTGGTGGCAGCCCTCGTGGTCAGGACCATGCTCAGCGGTGCGGGAACGGATGGTCCGGAGGCCGGTCACGCTCCGGCCATGCCCTTGCGGGAAGCCCTGCGCGACTCGGCCTACCGGGCGGCGGTCTTTTCGAGTTTCGGCAATGGCTGGGTGACCTTCGGCGTGCGCATGGCCACCATCCCGCTCTTCGCCACGGCCGTGCTGCAGTCACGGCCGGAAACTGCGGCCTGGGCCCTGGCTGTTTTTGCCGTGGGCAACGCCTTGGCCCTGACCTTTTCCGGGCGCCTTTCCGACGCTTGGGGCCGCAAGCCACTGCTCATCCCCGGGTTGGCGATCACTGCCGTGGCATCCGGGGTCATCGGCTTGACGGCTGATCTCCCGGCGTTCTTCGCAGCCTCGGCAGTGGCCGGCTTCGGTTCGGGCCTGCTGGGCCCTGCCCAGCAAGCCGCCGTCGCCGACGTCATTGGCCGTGGACGCTCCGGCGGCAAGGTGCTCGCCGTGTTCCAGATGGCCGCGGACACTGGCGCGATCATCGGCCCGGTGGTCGCAGGCCTCCTGGCCGACCAACTCGGCTACGGCTGGGCCTTTGGAATAACAGGAGGAGTACTCCTGGTCACCGCTGCAGCCTGGCTGCCTGCGCGTGAACCCTCGAAGCACTCCTCCGTGGTTGCTGAAGACTAGTTCAGCAGGGCGTCGACGAAACCCTCGGCTTCGAACGGAGCGAGATCGTCCGGGCCTTCGCCGAGGCCGATGAGCTTGACCGGCACGCCCAGCGTTTTCTGGATCGCGACCACGATTCCGCCCTTGGCCGTGCCATCCAGTTTGGTGAGCACGATGCCGGAGATGTTCACCACTTCGGCAAAGACACGTGCCTGGTTCAGGCCGTTCTGTCCGGTGGTTGCATCGAGGACCAACAGGACCTCATCCACTTCGGCGAGCTTCTCGATGACGCGCTTGACCTTGCCGAGCTCGTCCATGAGGCCGGTCTTGTTCTGCAGGCGGCCGGCGGTGTCCACCATGACCACGTCCACTTCCTGGTCGATGCCTGCCTTCACGGCCTCGTAGGCAACCGAGGCCGGGTCAGCGCCGTCGATGTCCGACTTCACCGTGGGGACACCCACACGTTGTCCCCACGTTGCCAACTGCTCGGCCGCTGCGGCCCGGAAGGTATCGGCAGCGCCCAGCAGGACGTCCTTGTCTTCGGCCACCAGGACACGGGCCAGCTTGCCTACCGTGGTGGTCTTTCCGACGCCGTTCACGCCTACAACAAGCACGACGGCGGGCCGGTCGCCTTGGCGGGCGACGTTCAGCGAGCGGTCCATGCCGGGATCCACGAGCTTGATGAGTTCCTCCCGCAGCATCGCCTTGACGTGCTCGGGGTCGCGGGTGCCCAGCACCTTCACGCGTTCACGGAGCGCCTCCACCAGTTCCATGGTGGGTTCGGTACCGAGGTCGGCCAGGAGCAGGGTCTCCTCCACCTCGTCCCACACGTTCTCGTCGATCTTGTCTCCGGAGAGCAGGGCCAGGAGGCCCTTGCCCAGGACGTTGTTGGACTTCACCAGGCGGGCGCGGAGGCGGGCCAGGCGGCCTTCGACGGGAGCCGGGGTCTCCACGGCAATGGTTTCCAGCCCGGCGGCGTCATCCGGGGCCACGGCCTCATCGATGGAGCCGCCAAATTCGGGGGCCGGCGCCTTGACGGCGTCGGGACGGTCCTCCACCAGGGTTCCGCCGCCTGCTGCCGGCGACTGGAGGGGGTCGTTGGCGTCCCGCGTTCCGGGATATTTCGCCCCGGACTTCCGGGCCTTCAGCAGCACCGGCACCAGTCCGCCGACCACCACGAGGGCAGCGACAATGGACAGAATAATGGGTAGGAAATCGTTCACTCCCCTACCTTCTCATAAAGCTATGCCCCGGCACCGAGCCGCTGGCTGATGACGGTTGACACCCCATCCCCCCGCATGGTGACGCCGTAGAGGGCATCGGCAACTTCCATGGTGCGTTTCTGGTGCGTGATGACGATCAGTTGGCTGGACTCCCTGAGCTCCTCGAAAATGGTGATCAACCGGCCCAGGTTGGTGTCGTCCAGGGCAGCCTCCACTTCGTCCATGACGTAAAAAGGCGAAGGCCGGGCCTTGAAGATCGCCACCAGCAGCGCAACAGCCGTCAAGGAGCGTTCGCCTCCGGAGAGGAGGGACAGGCGCTTGATCTTCTTGCCGGCAGGCCGGGCTTCCACCTCGATGCCCGTCGTCAGCATGTCGTCCGGATCCGTCAGCACCAGCCTGCCCTCTCCGCCCGGGAAGAGGCGGGCGAAGACGTGGTCGAACTGCGCCGACGTGTCAGCGAACGCTTCGGTGAACACCTGCTGGACGCGTGCGTCGACTTCCTTGATGATGTCCAGGAGGTCCTTCCGGCTGGACTTGAGGTCCTCCAGCTGGGTGTTCAGGAACTGGTGACGCTCCTCAAGGGCCGCGAATTCCTCAAGCGCCAAGGGGTTGACCTTGCCCAAGGCGGCGAGTTCCCGCTCGGCCTTCTTAAGGCGCTTCTCCTGCTCAGTGCGGACAAACGGGATCCCTTCGACGATGGGTTCGCCGTCCTCGTCCACCGGTGCCCTGAGAGCAGCCCATTTGTCCGTACTGGCCGCTGCCGGAACGGGAACTGGCTGGTCGGGTCCGTAGTCGGTCACAAGTTGCTCTGCGGACATGCCGAGTTCTTCGATGGACCGGGCCTCCAAGGCTTCGATCCGCAGGCGCTGCTGTGCCCGGGCAAGCTCATCCTTGTGGACGGAATCGGTCAGCTCGGCCAGTTCCTTGGCGAGGGCCTCGTTTCCCGACCTGACCTGGACGAGTTCGGACTCCAACTGCTCCCGGACCTGCTCCGCAAGGTCACGTTCCCTGCCCGCGAGCTCTACGGACACATCGAGGAACCGCTGGGCGTGCTCAACAGCCAACACCACCGCTGCGGCCCTTTGTGCCTGCGCGCGCCGACGCTGCGCCCGACGGGCCGCTTCTTCACGGGCACGGCGTTCCGTCGCCGCCGCGCGCTCCAGCGAAGCCGCGCGGTTGCTGACTGCACCCAGTTGTTCCTCGGCCGTGCGCAGGGCAAGCCGCGCCTCCATTTCAAGGGCGCGCGCATTCCTGGCCTGCAAGGCGAGTTCGTCGCGCTGGTCCGTGGACGGCTCATCGTCCGGTGCTTCCTGTGCCGCTGCGAGCCGCTCGGCCGCCACCTCCAGATCGAGCTGGGCCTCGGCAATGTTCGCTTCGGCCTTTGCCAGGGAAGCAGCCAGCCTGTCACTCTCGCCGACAGCACTGCGCAGCACCGAGTTAAGGTGCCCCAGCCGTTCCGCCACTGCGGCAAGCCGGGCGTCCGATTCGTGCAACCGTTCCATTGCGGCATCCGCGCGGTCCTGGATTTCGGCACGCCTCGACTCGGCGCTGGCCAGGGCGAACCGGCCGCGTTCCAAAGCCGAGACGACCTCACGGAGCCGG
The DNA here is from genome assembly GCF_044748905.1 of Paenarthrobacter sp. NPDC089714. NCBI lineage: Bacteria > Bacillati > Actinomycetota > Actinomycetes > Micrococcales > Micrococcaceae > Paenarthrobacter > Paenarthrobacter sp. NPDC089714. The sequence goes on along the minus strand of NZ_JBIVGX010000001.1, from coordinate 904,897 downwards.
GTGTCGGCGTCGTCCACTGCCGCCTGGATCTCAAGCAGTGAAGGCGCCGCGGCCGACCCGCCCTGGACGGTGGCGGCGGTAAAGACGTCGCCGCTCCTGGTGACGGCCTTGAGCCGGGGATGTTCCGCGACAACCGCGGCCGCCGCTGTGAGATCCTCGACGACGACCGCCCCCGCCAGGAGTGACACCGCACCCTGCGCAGCAGGGTCCGGGACCTTAACGACGTCCACGGCCCAGCGGGTGCCGGAAGGAAGGTGAATCCTGGCGTCGGCATCATCTCCGTCCTGGGACACGGAGTCCGCCAGGAGAAGGACGGCCTTCCCGGCATCGTCTTCCTTGAGGAGCTCAAGAGCGGCGAGGGCGCTCGTGGCATCGCCGGCCACCACGGCGTCCGCCGCATGCCCCAGGGCGGCCGAGACCGCGGCCTCGTAGCCGCTTTCGATGGCGAGCATGCCAGCAAGGGGACCAACAATTCCGGGCACATCCCCGGCAAGGAGCCGTTCCGAGCCGTCCTTGCGGTTAAGTCCCAGTTGCAGGGCATCGCGTCGAGCCGTCAAGGCGTCCCGTTCACGGAGCCCCTGGCGCTCCGCCGTTTTGAGGTCCTCTATCTCGGCAAGGACCGATTCAAGGGCATCGCTGGCGTCCTCATATTCGGCGTCGAGGCTTTCTTCGCCGTCTTCCACGCCCGCAACCTGGGATTCGAGGGCCGTGAACTCGCTCTGGGCCAGGCGGCGCCGCTCGTCGCCGGCCCCCAGCGACTCCCTGATCCTGCCCCGTTCAGCCTCGGCAGCCTCGGCCCGCGAACGCGCTGCCGCCACCTGGCCGGCAAGCCTCGCGAGGCCCTCACGTCGGTCCGCCGCAGCCCTGAGCATGGCGGTGAGCCGTTTGTCCTCGGCGGCCGCGAGCGACTCGGCGGCATCCTTGGCAACCGTAGCCTCCATCAACGCAGCCTGCTTGGCCAGGAGGTCATGCTCCAACGCGGCTTGCTCTTCCCGGACCCTGGCCGCCTGGCGGTCGAGTTGCTCGGGATCGCGTCCCGTATCAGGGGTGGCCTCGGAGGAACCGAGGAGCCGGCGGCGTTCCGCGGCGAGGGAACCCAGGGAGCGCAGGCGTTCACGGGATGCCGATAACTGGTACCAGTGGTCGCGTGCGGCATTGAGGCGTGGGGTCGCCTGGGCAGCTTGTTGTTCCAGCGCGGCTTGGCTTCGGCGGCCGTGCTCCAGTTCCGTTTCGACAATGAGGCGGCGTTCCTTGAGCGCTGCCTCGTCGGCGACGTCCTGCTCAAGGCTTGAGGTCAACTGCACGAGGTCATCGGCAAGCAGGCGGGCGCGGGCATCGCGGACATCGAACTGGACGGTTTGTGCGCGCCGGGCAATCTCTGCCTGCTTGCCCAAGGGCGTCAATTGACGCCGGATTTCGGCAGTCAGGTCGCCCAGCCGGGCCAGGTTAGCCTGCATGGCTTCGAGCTTCCGGACGGTCTTTTCCTTGCGCCGCCTGTGCTTCAGGATCCCGGCCGCTTCCTCGATGAATCCCCGGCGGTCTTCGGGGGTGGCATGCAGGACGCGGTCCAGTTGGCCCTGCCCGACGATGACGTGCATTTCACGGCCCAGGCCGGAATCGGAGAGAAGTTCCTGGATGTCCAGGAGCCGGCAGGGGGCGCCGTTGATCGCATACTCTGACCCGCCTGCGCGGAACAGCGTTCGGGAGATGGTGACTTCGCTGTATTCGATGGGCAACGCGTTGTCTGCGTTGTCGATGGTCAGCGATACGTGGGCACGTCCAAGCGGCGGCCTGCCGGAGGTGCCGGCGAAAATGACGTCTTCCATCTTTCCGCCGCGGAGCGTCTTGGCTCCCTGTTCCCCCATGACCCAGGCCAGCGCGTCCACCACATTGGACTTGCCGGATCCGTTGGGTCCCACCACCGCAGTGACGCCTGGCTCAAAGTCGAACGTCGTAGCCGACGCAAACGACTTGAATCCGCGGACAGTCAGACTTTTCAGATGCAAGGTGTTTCGGTTCTCCTGGAATTGCCCCGGTGACGGTATCCCCCAAATCTACTGCGGTTTACTCGAAATCCGCGGATTCGAGGCCGGAAAGCCTTGCGGCCGGACCGTCGCAACCCTACACTCCTGCCAAGGGTTACTTGGCGTTCGCGTTCCGGTAATCCGGTTTGGTCTGAGGGTCCAATCGGTCCAACCGGGTTCCGGTCTGTGGTTCGGAACACGGGCACAGGTACCACCCAAAGGTATTTTCAACTGAAGATCATGGTTTGACCCTGGCTGGGGAGCGGCAAGCGGGGAACGCGCTGTATGCGCGGTCCCGTCGTTGCAATAGGCGTACCCCAGGAGTTCAGATGCCCGGTCCTTCAGCTTCCCGGCCACTGCGGTTCTTCAAGGGCTTCTTCGTGCCCTTGTTGATCGCCATGTTCGCGTCATTGCTGCCGTTCACCGTCCCTGCGGCGGTGGCGGCAGATCCTTGCAACCCCGTGGTGAATGCCATAGCGTGCGAGAATTCGAAACCCGGCAGTCCGCCGTCGGAATGGGACATCACAGGGGCGGGCGACGACACCCTGCAGGGCTTCGCCACGGCCATCAGCGTCAACGCTGGCCAGCCCATCCAGTTCAAGGTGGACACCTCCGCGTCCAACTACACCATCGCCATCTACCGCACGGGCTGGTACGGCGGCAACGGTGCCCGCAAGGTTGCGGACGTCACGCCGTCGGCTTTCAGGCAAAACCAGCCGGCCTGCCGAAGCGACGTCACCACCGAACTTTACGACTGCGGAACGTGGGCCGTTTCGGCCACTTGGCAGGTGCCCGCCACGGCGGTTTCCGGCGTCTACATCGCTTTGCTGACCCGACCGGATACCGGCGGGCAAAGCCACATCATTTTCATAGTGCGCAACGACGGCAACCGCTCGGCCGTGGTGTTCCAGACATCGGACACCACCTGGCAGGCCTACAACACCTACGGCGGCGCCGACTTCTACCAGGGTGCTGTCAACGGACGCGCCTACAAGATCAGCTACAACCGGCCGATCGCTACCCGGGAAGGTCCCGACGGCCGCGACTTCTACTTCGCCAACGAATACCCCATGGTGCGCTTCCTGGAGCAAAACGGCTACGACGTCAGCTACATCAGTGGACTCGATACCGACACCCGGGGCGCCGAACTGCTGAACCACAAGGTCTTCCTTTCGGTGGGCCACGATGAGTATGTCTCCGGCAACCAACGGACCAACATCACCGCTGCCCGCGATGCCGGAGTCAACCTCCAATTCCTTTCCGGCAACGAAATGTACTGGCGTACCCGGTTCGAGCCTTCCAGCGTTGACGGCACCGCCGGGCGTACCTTGACGTGCTACAAGGAAACCTGGTCCAACGACAAGATCGATCCCAGCACCCAATGGACAGGAACATGGCGCGACCCCCGCTTCGCGTCCCAGGCCAATGGCGGCGGCCTGCCCGAGAACGGCTTGACGGGCACCCTGTACATGTCCAATTTCTCCGACCTCCCCGTGACTGTCTCGGCCGAGGAAGGCAAAACGCGGCTGTGGCGGAATACTTCGCTGACTTCCATGGCCGCCGGGACCAAGACGGCCCTGGCCGCGCACACCGTGGGTTATGAGTCTGACGAGGACCTGGACAACGGCTTCCGGCCGGCGGGACTCGTCAGGCTGTCCACCACCACCGGCCCAGTGACCGAATATCTGCAGGACTTCGGCAACACCGTCAAGGCCGGCACCACAACCCACAACGTGACCCTGTACAAGGCCGCAAGCGGTGCACTGGTATTCTCGGCAGGCAGTGTCCAGTGGACATGGGGCCTGGACCAGGAACACGATGGCAACGGCGCGCCCGCCGATGCACGGATGCGCCAGGCCCAGGTCAACCTGTTCGCTGACATGGGCGCCCAACCGGCAACCCTGGCATCCGGGCTGGTCGCCGCGACGGCGAGCGCCGACAAGTCCGGCCCCACGGCAACCATCAACGCTCCGGCGAACGGGGCCACCATCGCCCAGGGCGCCAGCGTCACTGTCACGGGAACGGCCACGGACGCCGGCGGCGGAGTAGTGGCCGGCGTCGAAGTCTCCACCGACGGCGGCGCCTCCTGGCACCCTGCCACAGGGAAGGCTTCGTGGAGCTACACCTACATCCAAAAGGGCCTCGCAACGGCCACGGTACAGGTGCGGGCAGTTGACGACAGCGCGAACATTGGCGCAATCGCCACGCGCAACCTGACTTTGAGCGGCCCGTACACGGTCTTTGGCCAAACTGTTCCGGCCACCGTGGATTCCGGTGACGGCGGCGCGTACGAAATGGGCATGAGGTTCACGCCATCCGTGGACGGCTTCGTGACCGGTGTCCGGTTCTACAAGAGCACAGCCAACACGGGCACGCACATCGGTTCGTTGTGGAATGCCGCCGGTGACCGGGTGGCCACTGCGACGTTCGCCAACGAGACTGCCTCGGGTTGGCAGACCGTGCTGTTCAGCCAGCCCGTGCCTGTAGCCGCCGGCCAGAAGTACACGGCTTCGTATTGGGCTCCGAGGGGCCACTATGCCACCAAGGACTTCCAATGGGCCTACTCCGGGTTCAACGATGCCCCGATGAAGGTTGCCGGGGGCTTCGGCGCCGAGCCCGCAGGCGTGTACAGCACCTCCCAGGGGTATCCAACGGCAACCTTCAATGGCGGCAATTATTTTGTTGACGCGGTGTTCAGCACAACGGACACCTCGCCGTTGACCGTTTCGAGCCAAACACCCATCCCGTCGTCGTCGAGCGTGTCCGTCTCCACTACGGTGAGCGGCGTCTTCTCGAAGCCCGTCACGGCCGGCACGGTCCAGTTGACCGTGCGCACTGCCGCAGGCACGGCCGTTGCGGGCACCACGGCCTACGACGCCGTGGCCCGGAAGGCGACGTTCACGCCGTCGGCCGCTTTGGCCTTCAGCACGCAGTACAACGTGACACTCGCAGCGACGGCCACCACAGGCGGCACCGTTACGTCCGGAGGGACGTGGTCGTTCACCACTGCGGCAACCGTTCCGCCACCGGGTTCGTGCCCGTGCAGCCTCTACAACGACAGCGTCACTCCCGGCATTGCGCAGATCCAGGACGGTGTGCCGTTGACGCTCGGAGTACGGTTCACCAGTGTCTCGGCCGGCCAGGTGACGGGCATCCGGTTCTACAAGTCGGCCGGTAACACCGGAACGCACACCGGCGCCCTGTACTCGGCCACGGGAACGCAGCTTGCCACGGTCACGTTCGCCAATGAAAGCAGCGCAGGATGGCAGACGGCCATGTTCAGCCAGCCTGTCCAGATGGCGGCCAACACGGAGTACATCGCCGCCTACAAGTCGCTGACGGGAACCTATTCGGCAACAAGCAACGGCTTCGGCTCAGGCATGAGCGTCGGTCCGCTGCGGACGGTCTCCGATGCCGGCGCCTACTCGTACAGCCAGGATTTCCCGAGTTCCCGGTCCACGGCGAGTTACCTGGTTGACGTGGTGGTCATGGTTTCCGCCCCGGCCTTCACAGTGGGCAGCCAAACGCCCCTTGCAGGCGCGTCGAGCGTTCCGTTGAACACACCGGTAAGCGGTGTCCTCTCGGAGGCAGCCTCCAATGTGGCCTTGGGCCTGAAGACAGCCAGTGGCACCGCCGTTGCCGGCACCTCGGCCTATGACACGGCAACCCGCAAGGTCACCTTCACGCCCACCAACCCGCTGGCGGCAGGAACAAGCTACACGGCCACGGTCACGGCGACAGCGACGTCCGGCACGCCGATTTCAGGCAACACCTGGACGTTCACCACGGTGCCCGTTCCACGGACGCCCGGTGTGTGCCCCTGCACGCTGTACCAGGACACCGAAACGCCCACCACCGCCGAAGTGAACGACGGCGTGCCTCTCGCCTTGGGCGTCAGGTTCAGCAGCGACATCGCAGGCCAGATCACGGGCATCCGCTTCTACAAGTCCAGCGGCAACACCGGTACGCATACCGGTTCGCTGTACACGCTGGCCGGGCAGCAGCTGGCCACCGTGACCTTCACCAACGAATCCAGTACCGGATGGCAAACGGCGACGTTCAGCCAACCCGTGAACATCACTGCGGACACCGAGTACATCGCCGCCTACAAGACGACCACCGGCAAGTATTCGTACTCGGCCGGCGCCTTTGGCGACGGTTTCGCCAGCGGCCCACTGAGCGTCGTCACGGATTCCGGGGAGTACTCGTACAGCGGCGACTTCCCGAACACCAATTCCACCGCCAGCTACCTCGTGGACGTGGTGTTCAACCAGCCGGCGCAGTCTTTGGCCGTCACCGCACAGGTGCCGTCCCCGGGGGCAACCGCCATCCCGACGGACGTGAAGCCTTCCATCACGTTCTCTACGGCTGTCAACCCGGGAGTCACGTTCACCTTGACGGCGAATGGTTCTTCGGTGGCCGGCTCTGCGGCGTTGTCCGCTGATGCACGGACAGTGACGTTCACCCCAACGGCAGCCCTGCCGGCGAGCACCGTCATCACGGCCAACGTCTCCAACATCGCCAGCCCACAGGGACAGACCCTGCCACCGAGCACCTGGCAGTTCACGACGGCGAGCGCGGCGGTCCAGCAAAGCACCATCTTCGGGACACTGGCCCCGCAGGTGGCAGCGTCCACCGACACCAAGTCGGTGGAGCTGGGCACCGCCTTCACCGTCTCCACGGCCGGCAACGTGACAGGTATCCGTTTCTACAAGGGCACTGGCAACACCGGGACTCACGTGGGATCGCTGTGGAACTCGGCGGGAACGCGCCTGGCGCAGGTGACGTTCACGAATGAGTCAGCGACGGGCTGGCAGACCGCTACCTTGTCCACTCCGGTCGCGTTGTCCACGGGCCAAACCTATGTGGTGTCCTACAGGGCACCCACCGGCCGCTACTCGTACACGCAGGGCTTCTTTAACACCACCTGGACCAGCGGTCCGTTCACCGCTTCGGGGCCCAACAACGGCCTGTACCGTTACGGAACCGGCGGCGTGATGCCGAACAGCTCGTGGAATGCCACGAACTACTTTGTGGACGTGGTGTACTCCACCGGCGGCCAGACGCAGTTGCAGGCTCCGGCCCAGACACAGACGGCCACACCGACCCCGACGCCGACCCCCACGGCGACTGCCACGGCTACGGCAACGCCTTCACCCAGCCCGTCCCCCTCACCAACCCAGTCCGGTGGCCTGCTCTGCGGCCTGTTGCGGATTTGCTGACACCCCGCCAGCAGGGCTCATAAACTGCCGGTGCCCGGTCCTTCCTGAACTCCAGGACCGGGCACCGGCATTATGCCGTGCACGGGAGTTTGCCGGGCACCGCCGGGACGTGCAACCACCCCGGGGGGCGTAGGCTGCCATCCGGCTACCCGACGGCGGCCTTTACCTGACCACGCTGGGTGACCACGCATGGGCGATGAACAGTCCCGGCTGCGCGGCCGGGTCGGTACCCAGCTGCCAGATGTTGCTGTCCCCCTCGGTGGTCTCGTCAGCCAATCCATAAAGAACAGTGTTGTTGTCCAGCCACTCGATCTGGTCATCCACGCTGCGCTTCTCCGACAGGACAGTTTCCTTGCCCGAAGCAAGATCCAGGATGGCCACCCGCCAATGGGCGGTGAGCGGCCCGCCGTCGTTCTTCTTGTAAGCGATGCGCGTACCGTCCGGCGAGATGGACGGACACTCCACGTTGTCGTGGACGGCGGTGAGGGTCCTCGCGGAGAGGCTGCCCTTGACCAGCCAGATCCGCCCGGACGAGGCTGCCGTGGCGTAGAAGGTATCACTCTGCCCTGGGACGAACGTCACTCCCCACAGGTTCCTGTCGGTCGCCAGCAGCCGCTCGCCGTTGACCATCAGGGCGTAGTCCTCGAGGTTGCCCAGGCTGCCGGAGTTCTGCGTGATTTCGGTTGCCGTGGAGAATCCCGCGGTCGCATAGGAGTGTCCGGTAACAAAGACCGTCGTGGCAATCAGCGAGCCATCCGGACTGATCCGCGTACGGCTGGGGATGCCCGTCAGGGGCCAGGATCGCTGTTGCTGCCAGTCCCGGTTCAGGACGTCTGCTTCAAAGGCCGTCACCAGGCCGCGGTTGGCCTTGAGGCACACCACCTCGGAGGATGTACCGTACACGCGGTCGCACGCCTGTTCACTCACGGCCCGGGTGCCGCCCGGCGCTGACAACGGCACGGTCGCGGCGTTGCCGTAGCCTTGCCCGGCGGCCGTATTCCTGAACAGCACGAAGGGCACGGAAGGCAGCGCCTGGCCGGCAGTGACACCGACTGATGGAGCTGCCGTCCGGCTTTCCTCGAAACGCTGGTAGGCGTTCACTGCGTAGACCCCGGCCCCTGCCAGCACGAGGGCTGTCACCGCCAGGAGAATGCCCCAACGCAGCCTCCCGCCGGTCAGCAGCGCGCTCATGCGCGGCCCACGCGGGGACGGGCACCGGGAAGGATGAACAGGACGGCCACCACGGCGCAGGCGAGGAGGATCCCCGCCAGCAGGACAGCCGTCGAGGCACCCACGGCGTACCACAACACACCGAAACCTGCGGACGCCGTCATCCTGGTCAGGGCCACCACCGTCTGGGCCGAGGCTATGCCGGTGGCCAGTTTTCCCTGTGGCGTCAATTGGGCAGCCAACGCGGCCAGCACGCCGTCCGTGGCGGCATAGAAGGCGCCGAGGAGGACCAGGCAGAGGATGGTGGCCCAGAGCCCGCCAAGGGGTGCGGCCGCCAACAGGTAGCACGCCAACAGGGCAAGGTGTCCGGCGATGAACACCGGGACTTTGCCGAACCGGTCAGCGAGCCGGCCCAAGGGAACGGCCAGCGCCAGGAAGGCCACGTTGGTCCCTACGAACAGGAGCGGGAACCACTGGACCGCGAACGAGTCCCGGTCCTGGAGGACCAGGTAGATGAACCCGTCACCAATGGTCACCAATCCCAGCAAGCCGGCGGCAATCAGGAGCCGCCCGAGGCCCGGTTCCTTCAAGTGCTTCCAGGAGAAGGCGAAGATCCGGCGTTGCTCCTTGGAGAGTCCCTGTTTCAGCCCGCCCGCTTGCAGGTCCGGGACCACAAGCCCCAGGACGGTCACGCCAATGACGGCAAACGCCAGCGACACCACAAAGACGGTGCTGAAGCCGTTGGGGATGACCAGCAACACGAGGAAGGCGATCAGCGGGCCTGCCGCCGCACCGATATTGTCCAGCATCCGGTGGATGCCGAAGGAGCGTGCCAGGTGTTCGGGTTGCGCGGACACCGTGATGAGCGCATCGCGTGGAGCCGTGCGGATTCCCTTGCCGATGCGGTCGCCCGTCACAATCGCGGCGATGGCCCAGAACCCGCCTGCGAACAGGAACCCGATCCTGGCCAGCATGGACAGGCCGTAGCCGGCCAACGCGATCCGTTTCGGGTGGCCGCTCCGGTCTGCGGCCCACCCCGCGGCAATCCGGACGATCGCGCTGGCGCCTTGGTTGATGCCGTCAATGAAGCCAAAGGCAATGGTGGACAGTCCCAGGAACCCGGTCACATACAGCGGGAGGATGGCCGTGACCGATTCCGAGGAGACGTCCGTGACCATGCTGACGATGCCAAGCCAAATGATGATGGGCGACAAACGAAACGGCACCTCGTGGGGAAGTGCCGTTTGCGTGCCTTCCGGCTTTTCCTTTTTGCCGCCGCTGCGATCGGAGAGAGAAATGTACATGGTGCCCCTAGTCCGCCGTTGAGTGCAAGCTGCCCAAAAGTTGGAACCTCGAGTTGCCGGTGCCCGTCGTCGACACAGACACGGTCACAGTATCGGTGCCCCGCACGAACCTCGCTGCTAGGGCGCCATCGCCGGCAGGAGCGTCCTCCGACCAAAATCCGTGCGGAACCAAGGAGGCACGGAAGGAGTCCAGGACTGCCTGCTGGGTCTTGCCAACGATCCCGTCCGCAGAAAGCTGCATGACGTCACCCGACGTCGAAATGCTGGTTGAGCCCACAGTGGTGCCTACGGGGAGGGCCAGGATGTCGCTGGGCCAGCCGTCCACTACCTTGCCGCTCGCCGAGCCCGCAGGAGGCAGGCTTCCCTTGAGGAGTGGAGCCGGCGCCGACGGCGCAGGGAGCCCCGTGGGAGTGGAGGTTACGGGCGGAAGGACCTCCAGCGGTTTGGCGCTGGGCTGCGCCCCGGAACCTTCCGCTCCCGCCGGACTGCCCGACGTCGGACTTCCGGACGGCTGCTCACCCGCACCGGAGCCGGCGGTGCTCCCCGGGACCGGGGCTGCGGACGACGATGCCGCCGGGCTGGCGGATGAGGATCCCTGGGCTGTAGTGGCCGAAGGCCGCACCGCCATCTGGTCAAGGACCACAGCGATGACGGCAATCAGCAGGGCGAGGCCCAGTCCGGCAATCACCAACCGCCGCGCGTTCATGGCTTTCCCGTACTTGCCGCGCCGCCCAGCAGCTGGTGCGCCCTCGCTTCGAGGCCGTCGTCGACGAAATCATAGATGAACGATGCCAACCAGATCACCACCGTTGCAGATATCCAGCCAACAGGGCCGTTGATGAGGAATCCATGGAAAAAAATGCCGGTCAAGAGAAGGATGAGCACGGTGGCCACCAGCCCGGCAAGGACGGTGGCACCTTTTGTCACCAGCCATGTCCTGGGGCGGCTGGAGTTTCGCGTGCGCCGGCGGAACAGCCCATGGACCAGGGGCTTGACCAGGATGGTGGCCGCGGTGAACACGATGACGGCCCAGAGGAACCCGGCTCCCAAACGGACCCCGGGTAAAACTGACGCCACCCACAACGTGATGGCGTTGAAAACCAGTGCGATGGCGATTTTGACCGCCAAGCTTTTCATGGGGACAGTAAACCATTGCCACCCGGAATCCGGAACAGTTTTGCCCCTGTGAAACTCCGGTTACCAGCGCCCGTTCCGGGGGCGCTGCTGGCACACCGGACACGTGTAGGAAGAGCGGTTCATGAACTGTTCGCGCTTGATCATGGTGTGCAGGCCAACTGACTCGCAGCGGCGGCACGTTTCGCCTTCCCGGCCGTACGCATTAAGGGAGCGCGCAAAGTAGCCGGAGTCACCGTTGACGTTGACGTACAGCGAATCGAAGCTGGTCCCGCCGGCATCGAGTGCGGCACTCATGACGTCCCTGACGGCGTCCACCAGGCGCTCCGCATCGCCGCGCCGCAACTTGTCCGTTGGCCGGGCGTAGTGCAGTTGCGCCAGCCAGAGGGCTTCATCGGCGTAGATGTTGCCAATACCGGAGATCAGGGACTGGTCCAGGAGCGCTCGCTTGAGTCCGGTTTTCTTCGATTTCACCTTGCGGTAGAAGGTATCGAACGAAAAATGCGGATCCAGCGGGTCACGGGCGATGTGGGCGGCTTCCTCCGCGATCTCCGGCAAGGGCGTCTCCCCTAGTCCGCCGGGTCCGCCGTCGGAGGTGGGGATAAGCGAGGTAACGAACAGGCCCCCGAAGATCCGCTGATCCACAAACCGCAGTTGCTCCGGCATTCCGTCCGCTTCGCTGAGCCGAAGCCGGACTTTGAGGTGTTTTTCGTCCGGCACGTGTGGATCCTGCATTAACAGTTGCCCGCTCATGCCCAAGTGCGCCATGAGCGCCACCCTGGGCAGTGTCAGGTCTGCCCTGTCCATGGCCAGCGGCATCCACAGGAATTTGCCGCGGCGCACCACGTCCAACACGGTGGCGTGTTCCAGGTTTCCAATGAAGTCCTCGGCACCCAACGCATGCCGGCGGATGGAGCGGGCGTCGATGACGTCCACACCGGTGATGCGGCGGCCGCGTACCCAACGGGCCAGCCCGCGACGCACCACTTCTACCTCGGGAAGTTCAGGCATCGGTCAGGCGGATGCCGGCCCGGCCGCAGTTTCTTGGCCTGCTGGAGTCTGTTCCGGCGTGTTCAGGGCACGCCACGCATCCGCGGCGGCCTCCTGCTCGGCTTCCTTCTTGGAGTGGCCAGATCCGCGGCCATAGGGGGTACCGCCGATGATCAGGACGGCTTCGAAGGTGCGCGCGTGGTCCGGTCCCGAACCTTCCACAGCGTAGTGGATGGCGCCGAGCTGCCTGCTGGCCGTCAGTTCCTGGATGCTGGTCTTCCAGTCCGTACCGGCGCCGAGGGCACCGGCATCCTTGAGCAGGGGACCCACCAGGCGCATGACCAACTGGCGGGCGGTCTCCATGTCATTGGATAGATAGGTGGCGCCGATCAGGGCTTCCATGGTGTCGGCGAGGATGGACGCCTTGTTCTTGCCGTCGGTCAGCTTTTCGCCTTGGCCGAGGTAGATGAACTCGCCAACGCCAAGTGTCCGGCCAATGCCGGCCAGGGCGCGCGTACTGACGACGGCGGAACGCCTCTTGGCGAGTTCGCCTTCGGGGAGTTCGGGGTGCTCGCGGTACAAGGAATCGGTAACGGAGAATCCCAGGATGGAGTCGCCGAGGAACTCAAGGCGCTCATTGGTGGGGATACCCCCATTCTCGTACGCGTAGGAGCGGTGTGTCAGAGCAAGACGAAGCGTCTCGGTGTCAATGAAGACACCGAGACGCTTCAGAAGCTCTTCAGTTGAAGACATCCTTTGTCAGCCTGTGCGGCAGATCAGGCGTCTGCGACCTTGCGGCCCTTGTATTCAAGGAACAGCGCGGTGCCGGCGGAGTCGGTGACGACCTTTGCCTGGTGCGGCAGGCTGTAAACGACCTGACCGTTTTCGATGGTCTTGACCAGGGCGGGGGCAGTTGCCTTCCACTGGGCACGACGTGCGCGTGTGTTTGCGCGAGACATTTTCCGCTTGGGAACAGCCACGGCTATCTCATTTCTCTCTTAGTCCAACAGTTACTAATCAGTTTGCCGGTCAGTCTTAGCCAGATCAGCTAGGGCAGCCCAGCGAGGGTCCAGGACCTCGTGGTGGTGCCCCGGCTCGTCTTCCAGGCGCACTCCGCATTCGGAGCAAAGGCCCTGGCAGTCTTCCCGGCACACCGGCTGGAACGGCAGCATGGTGACTACTGCGTCCCGCAACACCGGCTCAAGATCGATCAGATCGTGCTCGACTCGACGTTGCTCTTCATCGTCTTCTTCGGCAGAAAGCTCTTCACCTTCGTAGAAGAAAAGTTCTTGCACATTGACCTCAAGGTCATACGCAAGGGGATCCAGGCATCGACCGCATTCACCGGTTACGCCGACGATTGCGGTTCCAGATACCAAGATTCCTTCGTGTACGGCCTCAAGCCTGAGATCCAGCTCGACATCCGAGCCTTCCTCCACGCCAATGAGTGCCACACCAAGATCACTCGGTGCAGGGACATGTTCCGTGAGCGTCCGCATGGTCCCGGGACTGCGTCCCAGGTCCTTGACCAACAATGCCAAGGGCGAACTTGCATCTCGCTTAATGAGAACTCCTGTAGAACATATGACCGACGTACCATCTTAGCCTGATCACGCTTGAGGACTCAAACCGGCGCCGCGCATGCCAAGGGCTCGCGGCTACGGTGGGGAATCCTCCAGCATGGCGCTGTGAAGGCACGGGTTACAGACTACCCGTTGCGGGGCACTTCTGCCGGAGGCTCGCCCGCAAGGAGCCGCCTCAGGACGGATTTGGGAACGAAATCGGAAATATCGCCACCCAGGGCGTTGATTTCCTTGATCAGGGTGGAAGACAGGTGCACGTAATGTGCTTCAGCCGGAAGGAACACGGTTTCGACGCCGGAAAGTTGGCGGTTCATGGTGGCCATGGGCAATTCATAGTCGAAGTCCGAGGACGACCGGAGGCCCTTGACGATGGCCGAGACGCCACGGCGGCGGCAATACTCCGCCAGGAGCCCTTCGCCCATGGGCTCCACGATGATTCCACGCAACGACGCAAGGGTTTCGCGGGCCATCTCCATCCGGTCCTCAAGACTGAACCGGTATTTCTTGGCGTAGTTGGTGGACACGGCCACGATGACTTCATCGAACAACCCGGCGGCGCGGGCGATCACTTCGAGATGGCCGTTGTGAATCGGGTCAAAGGATCCTGGGCATACCGCGCGTCTCATGAGTCGAACCTACCCCAAAGCTTCACCGGGATACCATGGCTGACATGTCACCGGCAGGAAGCAGCGCACCAGTCCATACAAGTACTCCATGGCAGCGGGCGGCGACGGGCGCCAACCTGCTGGCGCCGGATGGGAAGCTCGGTGTAACGATCTTCGAGGAGATGACCACCTTGGCCATGTCCACGGGCGCCATCAACCTGGGCCAAGGCTTCCCCGACGAAGACGGACCCGCCGAAATGAAGGCCGCCGCGCAGGCCGCGATCACCGCAGGCGCCAACCAATATGCACCAGGGAAGGGCATCCCGCAATTGCGCGAATCCGTTGCCCAACACCAGGAGCGCTTCTACGGGCTGGCCCCCGACCCGCTCACCGAGGTGGTCATTACCACCGGAGCCACCGAGGCCATCGCCGCCTCGCTCCTGGCGTTCGTCCAGCCCGGCGATGAAGTCCTGACTTTCGAACCGTTCTACGACTCGTACGGCGCGATCATCGGCCTGACAGGGGCCAAGCACGTCACCGCTCCCCTGCTGGCCCCGGACTTCCAACCGGACCTTGACGCCCTGGAGCGCGCCTTCAGCCACCGCACCAAGGTGGTGCTCCTGAACAACCCCCACAATCCCATGGGTTCGGTGTTGACCCGCGAGGCACTGGCCAAGGTGGTGGAACTCGCCACGAAGTACGACGCCATCATTGTCAGCGACGAAGTCTACGAGCACTTGACCTTCGGGGTGGCCCATCTTCCGGTTGCCTCGCTGCCCGGCGCCGCCATGCGGACCATCACCATCTCCTCCGCCGGAAAGACCTTTTCTTTCACGGGATGGAAAATTGGCTGGCTGAGTGGTCCCGCGGAGCTGGTGGCGGCTGCCCGCACGGTCAAGCAGTTCCTCAGTTACAGCTCCGGCACACCCTTCCAAAGCGCAGTGGCGGTGGGGCTTGCGCTGCCGGACAGCTTCTACGCGGAGATCGCGGACACGTTGCAGCACAAACGCGACATCCTTGCCGACGGCCTCCGGGCCGCAGGTTTTGGGGTCTACATCCCCAGCGGAACCTATTTCATCAACGTGGACACGGCCCCCTTGGGAATCGGCGATTCAGTAGACCTGGCGCGACGACTCCCGGACCTGGTGGGCGTCGCTGCCATTCCGGTTCCGGTTTTCTGCCACGAGGAAGGAGCAGAACGTACCCGGAGCCTCCTGCGTTTCGCCTTCTGCAAGAAAACCGAAGTTCTGCAGGAAGCCGCGTCACGGCTCGCAACGTTGAAGGACCGGCTCTGAACCGCCCCGGCGGCAGCCACGGGGCGTCCCGCTTCCTCCGTGCAAGTGGCGTCCACGCCAGCATCGAGGCCGACACGCTGGTACCCGGCAGCTACATCCTCAGCATGGGCGGCGCCGAACAGTCCCACGTCAACCTCGCGAACCCTGCGGAGATCTTCTACGAGTACCTGCGGAGGATCGGCCATGTGGTGGATCTTGCAGCGGCCCCTGGAACGCCCATTTCCGCCCTCCATCTCGGCGCGGGGGCTTTGACGCTGGCCCGCTACATCCAGGCAACGCGTCCGGGCTCCGGACAGCACGCCGTGGAACTTGAACGGGAACTGCTGGACTTTGTCCTCCACCGGTTGCCCATGCCTGACGGGACACGGCTCACGACGCATATCGCGGATGCCCGTGCCGCCCTGGCGGAGCTGCCTGCTGAACTGCGTTTCGACGTCGTCATCCTTGACATCTTCTCCGGCCCGGACGCTCCGGCCCACATTGCGTGCACCGGCTTCTATGAAGAGGCGGCCCGACGGCTCAATCCGAACGGAGTGCTGATAGTGAATGTGGGCGACGAACCGGCGCTCACCCTGGTGCGCAGCCAGGTGAAAGCCATGCGGGAAGCGATGGCTGACGTTGCGGCCTTCGCCGAAACCGGGATGTTCGAGGGCCGGTATCCGGGAAACATCATCCTGGTGGGGACGCAAACAAGGTGGTCCCCGGCCTGGACGTCAGAGCTCCTGGCACGTGGCCCGCACCCTGCCACCGTGCTGACTGGCGTGGACCTGGACAAGATCTCCGGCTAGGCGGGTTCTTCCGGATGGGGCATTGCCGGATCCTCAGGCCGGTTCGGCAAACCAGAGCATGGTTTCGCCGTACTTCTTGTCGGCAAAACACTCCAGCGTTTCAGGCCACGTCGGTTCGGGACTCCTCGATGAGCGTTCCACCACCACCACGGCACCTTCGTCCAGGTGGGGCGCCAGCTTGGCCAGGACCGCACTGAGCGCCGGTTCCTCCAAGGGATAGGGCGGGTCGAGGAAGACCAAGTCCCACAATGCAGCCTCGCCGGCGCGTTCCAGGAAGGACTCCACCTTGGAACGGTGGACGGACACCTTCTTGCCGCCCAGGACCTGGTTGACCATATCCGCATTGCGCTGGCAGATGTCGCTGGCACGGCCATCGAATTCAACCAGTTCAACGCTCCGCGCTCCGCGGCTGGCACTTTCGATGCCCAAGGAGCCCGAGCCTGCGTAGAGGTCCAGCACCCGGGCGTCGTCAATCACGGCCAGCGACTCCAGCCGCGAAAAGAGCGCTTCCTTGACCCGGTCCGTCGTGGGCCTGGTTGCGGTACCGGGCACGCTGGTGAGCGGGTTCCCTCCGGCGACGCCGGCGATGACCCGGCTCATGCCAGGCCTCCGGGCACCGGCCGGGTTCCGCTGTTGCTAACCGCGCTCAAGGAACGCCTCCTTTTCGGGATTCAAGTACTCGTCAATGGCTGCAGCCAGTGCCGGCTGGCGATCCAGGGACGGATCCCCGGAAACCAAAGCCTGTGCATCCGCACGGGCGCGGGCAATCAGGTCCTCGTGTTCCAGGACGCGCAGTAGTTTCAGGGTGGAACGGCCGCCCGACTGCGAAGCCCCGAGGATGTCCCCCTCGCGCCGCAGCTTCAGGTCCTCCTGGGACAACTCGAAGCCATCGGTGGTGGACGCTACGGCATCCAGCCGGCGACGGCTGGGGTGCCCGGGTTCCAAGGTGGTGACCAGGAGGCACGTCCCGGGCAGCCCGCCACGGCCAACCCGGCCACGCAACTGGTGCAGCTGCGAGATGCCGAAGCGGTCGGCGTCGAGGATCACCATGAGGGTGGCGTTGTGGACATCGACGCCCACCTCGATCACGGTGGTGGAAACCAGCACTTTGGTTTCATTGGCCGCGAAGGAAGCCATGGTCTCCGACTTCAGCTGCGGATCCTGCCGCCCATGCAGCGGCGCCAGGGGCACACCTGCCAGCGACGGCTCTTCCAGGAGGCTTTCGACGACGGCTGTCACCGAGGCGAGTTCGCGCCCCGGCCCTTCCTCCGACAGTTCGGCGTCGGTAGGTTCCTTTTCTCCGGGGCTGAAGTCACCGTCGTCGTCCGAACCGATTTTGGGGCAGACCACATACACCTGGTGGCCGGCTTCCACTTCTTCCCGGGACCGCTTCCAAATCCGGTCCACCCATCCGGGGTTTTCCGCCAAGCCCACCACATGGGTGGAAATGGGAGCGCGGCCCGCGGGCAATTCATCAAGGATGGATGTCTCAAGATCGCCAAAGACCGTCATGGCGACCGTCCGGGGAATGGGCGTGGCAGTCATGACCAACAAATGGGGTGGCCTCAGCGCCTTGGCCCGCAGCGCATCGCGCTGTTCCACGCCAAAACGGTGCTGTTCGTCCACCACGATCAGGCCGAGGTCCTGGAAGCTCGTCTTGTCGCTCAAGAGGGCGTGCGTACCGATGACGATCCCGGCGTTGCCGGAGGCGGCGTCGAGCATGGCCTGTTTCCGTGCCGCGGTGGACATGGAGCCCGTCAGGAGTGTGACTTGGACTCCCTGCTGTCCGGAGTCCCCTCCGAGCATTCCGGCACCGCCGAACAATTGATCGCGTGCCAGCCCTCCCAGGGTCCTTCGAATGGAATCGAAGTGCTGGGCAGCCAGCACTTCCGTGGGAGCAAGCAGCGCCGCCTGGCCTCCGGCATCCACCACCTGGAGCATCGCCCGGAGGGCAACGATCGTCTTTCCGGAACCCACCTCTCCTTGCAGGAGGCGGTTCATGGGTGTGTCCCGCGCGAGCTCCTCCGACAGCGTCTTGCCCACCGCGGACTGGCCGGCAGTCAGGGTGAAGGGCAGGTTCCGGTCAAACTCCGCCAGCAGTCCCCCGGCAGCCGGACGACGGGCTGTCGCTTCTTCGGCAGCCAACTGTGCCCGCCGCCGGGCCAGGGCCGTTTGCAGGACCAGCGCTTCCTGGTACCGGAAGCGGGCCTGGGCCCGCTGCCAGTCCTTTGCAGTCTCCGGTGAGTGGATCAAGCGGTAGGCATCGGCCACGCTCAGCAGGCCATCCCTCGCCACGACGGATCCGGGGAGCGGATCGGCCAAAGCATCGAGGTCCAGGGTTTCCAGCAGCGCAGTGATGACCTTATGGATGGACCAGCTGGTGAGCTTGGCAGTGGCCGGGTAGACCGGGATGGGCATGGCTGCAAGCTTCCCGGGATCGATGGAGCCCTCGGCATCCGGATCTTCATCCAGCAGGAGGAAGTCCGGGTTGGTCAGGCCCAAGGCGCCGGCGTACCGTGTGACCTTTCCGGAGAACATGGCACGGCGGCCCTGCAACAGCTCGGCCTTGGCGCGGAACCCGTTGAAGAAACTGACCTTCAACGTGCCGGGGACATGGCTTCCGCCGGCCTCGTCAGTCACCACGATGTCAGTGATGGAACCACGGCGGGCACGCATCTGCCGGGTGCTGTTGGAGACTACCCGGGCAATCAGGGTCACTTCCTCATCGAGGGGAAGGTTGCTGATGGGCGTCAGTTCCCCACGGTTGAGGTACCTCCGCGGAAAATAGTTGAGCAGGGCGCCGGTGGTCCGCAGTCCAAGGTGCTTTTCAATGACAGCCGCGGAGCGCTTTCCGATCCTGCGTTCAAGCGGCAATTCCACTTCAGTCGTCATGCCCGCCCATTGCGTCACGCGGCAGGGCCAACTGGCTGACCGCGATGTCTGTGGGCTCCCCCAACGAACGGATGAGGGCCACGGCGGGTTCAGGATCGGGTACGTGGACATGGACCCGCCACCGGTAACTGGCATCCACCGGGGAATCGTCGTCGTCATCATCGCTCCGTGAGGCGCCGCCCACCTGGCTCATGATGACGGAGTCTCCCATTTCGTCCAGGCGCTGGCGCAGGATGGCAGCGTTCAAAGGCGAAAGCTCAATGGTGCACATGACCTCCACGCCGTCGTCGGCAGGCATGTGCTCGTGGATATGTGGATCCTGGAGTTTGTAGCCGTGCAAGCCGTCCAGAAGTTCGTCCTGCAACTCTTCACCGAGCACGGCCGAACGCAGGCAGTCCAGCACCAGGAGCATACCAACGCCCCCGGCATCCACCACCCGCGCTTCATGGAGCGGAGCGAGCTCGTCCTCGGTACGCACCACAGCCTGGTAGGCGGCCTCAACGGTGGCATCCAGTGCCAGGCCGAGGGCGTGGTTGCTGTCGTCGCCGTTCTGGGTGGCGTCCACGGCCTGTGCCGCATGCGCGGCCGCCTCCAGGACGGACAGCATGGTGCCGGATACCGGTTCGCTCAACGCGGACCAGGCCCGGATCTGCGCCCGGTTCAGGGCCGTGGCAAGCAACGGGGCGCTCAGCCTGGACTTGCCCGCCAGCGGCTCGGCCGCCGCGCAGAGGAAGACGGCGAAGAGTGTCCCCGAATTGCCCCTTGCCTGTTCCATGGCAGCCTGCCCGGCCCGGGCCAGCACGGAGCCAACGTCGTTTCCGGTGTCAGGGGACTCCGGGCCGTTACCCAGCGCGCCAGCCGCGGCGCGGACCGTGAGATACAAGTTGGTTCCGGTATCGCCGTCGGCGACGGGGAAGATGTTGATCGCATTGAGGCGGTCGCTGTGGTTGCCGAGGACCACCTCAGCCTTGCCGAGCCAACGCTTCATGGCGTGCGCATTCGCTGCGATCTTAGTCTGCAAAGTGATCCCATCCCACGGTGTCAGCAGCCTGCCCGGCAATCCGGACGCCGTCGCCTTGTGACCCGGCAACCGCCTGAACTGAGCCTATCGCAGTGAAGCCGTCAGGTAACTGGATATCTGCTGGGAAGGTGGCCAGCAAACCATGGTCCTCGCCACCGCCCACCACCCATGGCATGGGATCCTGGTCAAGCAACGCAGCGACGGGTACCAAGGCAGCGGCATAGCCCTTCAACGCCACGGGATCAAAGTCGAAGACGGCGTTACTCGCAGCGGCGAGCCGGCCGGCGTCGCGCATTAACCCATCCGAAATGTCCATCATGGCCGTGGCACCGGCACGGGCAGCCAGCGGTCCGGCAGCCAGGGGCGGGGTGGGCCGGCACTGGCTGTCCGCCAGGGACCGCTGCTCCGCGGTCCACTCGGTGACGGGAACGTGGCTCTCCAGCAGTGCCAGACCGGCAGCCGCGCGCCCCAGCGTCCCGGCCACCGCCACGACATCCCCGGCGCGGGCGCCCGAACGCAGCACGGGCTCCAGGCCACCCAGTGAACCCACGACGGCGACTGTCACCGCGATCTCCCGGCCACGGCCGAGGTCGCCACCGGACACCGAACAATCCGGTGCTCCGAGGGCAACGATGGCGGCGGTGAGACCGTCGGCGAAATCCTCCACCCAGGCCACCGGCGTTGCTGGTGGCATGGTGAGGCTGACCACCAAGGACGTCGCTTGGCCGCCCATCGCGTTGATGTCGCTCAAGTTCTGCGCGGCGGCCTTCCAGCCGACGTCGAAACCTGTTGTCCGGTAACCGCTGTTCCAGGCAAGGCGGAAATCCTGGTCCTGGGTCTGAGTATCGATGGAGATGAGGGTGCGGCCATCCGGAGCCGCCACCATGGCGGCGTCGTCCCCCGGCCCCAGGAGGATGCTGGCGCTGGTGTTCAAGCGCGGAAAAATCCGGGAAAGGAGCTGGGACTCGCTCACGTGGGCGACTGTCAATGGTTCAGCTGGCAACTGTTCTGCGGGCACGCTCCTACGCTATCGCGGGCAACCGACAGAATAATGCGGGATAGGCTGGACTGATGCACCGAAAGACCCTTCGCCGGACATCGGCGGCACTTGCCGTGTCCGGAATCGCCGCTCTTGCCTTGTCTGCCTGTTCCCCCGCCGTGGATGTCTCGCCGGCCGCCGACGCCGCCAATCCCGCATGCGCGCCCCTGATGGTGGCCCTTCCGGACAAGATCGGCGACGCGGCGTTGCGCAAGACCAACAGCCAGGCAACGGCGGCGTGGGGGGATCCTTCGCAGGTCATCCTGAGGTGCGGGGTGAACGTCCCGGGCCCCACTACCGACCGTTGCGTCAGTGTCAACGACATTGATTGGGTCATCAAGGAAGGCGATCCCTACTACACCCTGACCACGTACGGCCGGGAGCCAGCCACCGAAATCCTCATGGATCCGGACAAGATCAGTTCGGCCACGGTCCTGGCAGACCTTGCGAACGCAGCAGGCAAAATCAAGGCCACCCGACAGTGCGTGGGCCAGGAAGACCTGCAGGACCTGCCGTCCACCAAGTAGGGCGGCCGGCAGGTTCCCTTGTATCAGCAGAGCTTGGTGTGGATCAGCGGAGTCCGGTCTTGCGGGTCAGCGCCAACTGGATCAGTTCGTCGATCAGGTCACCGTAGGCGAGGCCTGAGGCGGCCCACATCTGCGGGTACATGCTCTTGGGCGTAAACCCGGGCATGGTGTTGATTTCGTTGATGATCAACTCGCCCGAAGGCGTGTAGAAGAAGTCCACCCGGCTGAGTCCTTCGGCTCCTACGGCGTCGAAGGCGACGGCGGCCAGTTCCCGGACCCGTGCAATGGCTTCCTCAGGCATGTCGGCCGGGCAGCTCAGGGCTGCTGCGCCATCATCGACGTACTTCGCGGCGAAGTCATAGAACTGGTGTTCTCCCGCGGCCACGGCGATCTCGCCGGGCATGGAGGTCCTGGGAGCATCCGTGCCGCGGCCCTGCAGCACGGCACATTCGATTTCGCGGCCCACAATGCCCGCTTCGATGACCAGCTTCAGGTCATGGCGGCGGGCCTCTTCGATGGCTGCGTCCAGCCCTTCCAGGGAATCGACCTTGGAAATGCCCATGGACGATCCCGCGCGGGCAGGCTTGACGAAGACCGGATAGCCAAGTTTGTCCACGCGCTTGCGTACGGCCTCGGCATCGGTGAGCCATTCACGGTCCGTCACGGCGACGTAGGGGCCAACCATCAGGCCGGCGGCCTCGAAGACCACCTTCATGAAATGCTTGTCCATGCCCACGGCCGATGCCAGGACTCCGGCGCCGACGTAACGGGTGTCCGAAAGTTCCAGGAGCCCCTGGACGGTCCCATCTTCGCCCCACGGTCCATGGAGCAGGGGAAAGACGACGTCCACGGAACCAAGCTCCTGGGGGACCGCGTTGGGCTCGGTCACCACAAGCTGGTGCGCTCCGCCGATCTCGGCCAAGGTGACGGTCTTGTCCGAGGCTGCCACCTCCGGCAGTGCTGCCGAGCTCAGGGACCACTGGCTGGTGTCCCCGGAAGCGAGGACCCATTGCCCGGACTTGGCGATGCCGATCGGCACAACCTCGTACTTGGTGGTGTCGATGGCCCCCATGACGCCGGCAGCCGTGACGCAGCTGACCGCGTGCTCGCTGGACCGTCCGCCAAAAAGGATGGCAACGCGGGGTCGCCGGCCTGCTGCGGGAGTGGTTACTTCAGTGGCCATCAGTAGTCGCCTTCGGACTTCAGTGCCCGGGCCAGCAGTCGCGGGCCCAGGTCATCAACGGACATCTTGCCTTCAAGGACCGCAACAACGGCTGCGGTGATGGGCATCTCAACATTCAATTTGCCGGCCAGTTCGTGCACGGCGGGGCCTGACTTGATGCCCTCGGCTGTTTGGGTCATGCGCTCCGAAACCTGCTCGAGGCTCAATCCTTCGCCCAGGAGCCGCCCTGCGGTGTGGTTCCTGGACAAGGCTGACGAGCAGGTGGCCACGAGGTCGCCGAGCCCGGCAAGGCCGGCCATGGTATGTGCCTCGCCGCCGAGCGCCAGGGCCAGCCGGGAGGTCTCCGCCAGGCCACGCGTGATAACGGAGGCCTTGGTGTTGTCCCCCATCTGCTTGCCCTCACAAATGCCCACCGCCAAGGCGATCACGTTCTTGACGATGCCGCCGATCTCCACGCCAACAACATCGGTGCTGGTGTACGGGCGGAAGTAGGGAGCAGTGCAGCACAGCGCGATGGCTGCGGCCGTTTCGGCGTCGCTGCAGGCAACCACGGATGCCGTCGGCTGTTCCCTGGCGATTTCCATGGCCAGGTTGGGTCCGGACACGACGGCCACGCGGGAAGCGGGGATCCCCAGCTCCTGGGCGATTACCTCGCTCATGCGGGCATCGCTGCCAAGCTCCAGTCCCTTCATGAGGGACACCACAACGGCGTTGGGTTCCAGCAGCCGCTTCCACTCCCCCAACTGGGGCCGGAGCGACTGCGCCGGGACTGCCAGGACCACCAGGCCCGCGCCCTGCAGGACTTCTGCCACATCGGTGGACGCCGTAACGCTGTGCGGTAGCCCGATGTCCTTCAGGTACTGTCCGTTGCGGTGCGATGCGTTGATGTCCGCGACGACTTCCGCGCGGCGGCCCCACACCTGGACGGTGCGGGTGGCGCCTGCGGCGGCCGCCGCGTCCGCGAGGACCTTGGCAAACGTGGTGCCCCATGAGCCTGCGCCCAGGACAGCTACCTTGTCCGGAGCGGGGATGGCAGGTTCAGGAAGGGTCATTTGCCGCCCTCGGATTCAGCGGGCCTGTCCTTGCCGGACTCGGCTCCGCGTTCAACAAACCGTCCGTGCTTGCTCTGTTGGTGGACAGCCGGATCCCAGCGCTGGGCCGGCGGCTCTTCACCGCGGAGCGTCGCCAGGAGTTCCGTCACCGCATCCATGATGACGTCGGTTGCCTCGGTCAGGGTGGTCCGGTCCATGGGCCGGTCCGCGAACGCACTCAAGTCAACGGGTTCCCCGATCAGGACCCGTACCGTTTTACGAGGGAAGATGTGGAAGCGCTTGGCGTACCGGGGAAAGACTTCATGGGCACCCCAGTGGGCCATGGGTACCACCGGAGCGCCTGTTTGCAGGGCCAGGCGGGCCGCCCCGGTGTGGCCCTTCATGGGCCACAGATCCGGATCCCTGGTCAGCGTGCCCTCCGGATAAATGATGATGGCGCCACCGGCGTCCACCACCTCTTTGGCCACCTGCAGCGAGCGGTTGGCACCCGCCGTCGAGCGCTCCACGGGGATCTGCCGGGTGGCCTTCAAGAGGGCACCCACCACGGGCGCCTTGAACAGCCCCGACTTCGCCAGGAAGTGCGGAGGACGTTTCTGGTTGTAGAGCATGTGGCCGATCACGATGGGGTCGATCTCGGTGCAGTGGTTCGGGGCTGCGATGAAGCCACCCGCGGGAAGTTTTTCCGTGCCCTCCCACTTCTTGGCCATCAGGATATTCATCAATGGACGCGCGATGCTTGCCAGCAACACGAACGTGGCACGGCTCTTGGCCGATTCCTTCAAAGGAGTCCCCTGCTACTTGGTGGTGGTGATATCGAAATCGGCGCCCAGGCCGGCGAGTTTTTCGGTGAAGCGCTCGTAGCCGCGGTTGATGATGTCAATGCCCGTGACCCGGGAAGTTCCCGTGGCTGCCAACGCGGCAATGAGATGGCTGAAGCCGCCGCGGAGGTCAGGGATGTCGATCTCGGTTCCGCGCAGCGGCGTGGGTCCGGAAATGACGGCCGAATGGAGGAAGTTGCGCTGGCCGAAACGGCACGGAACGCTGCCCAAGCACTCGCGGTGCACCTGGATGTTGGCACCCATGCGCGCCAGGGCGTCGGTGAAGCCAAAGCGGTTCTCGTAGACGGTCTCATGCACGATGGACACGCCTTCGGCCTGCGTCAGCGCCACCACGAGCGGCTGCTGCCAGTCGGTCATGAAGCCGGGGTGGACGTCCGTTTCCAGCACCAAGGGCGTGAGCTTTCCGCCGGGGTGGTAGAAGCGGATGCCGTCGTCGCCGATGTCCATTCCGCCGCCCACCTTGCGGTAGGTGTTCAGGAACGTCATCATGTCCCGCTGCGAGGCCCCTTCGACGAAGATGTCGCCACGGGTGACCAGCGCGGCTGAAGCCCACGACGCCGATTCGTTGCGGTCCGCGAGGGCGCGGTGGTTGTAGCCGCGAAGGTCCTTGACGCCCTCAATGCGGATGGTGCGGTCCGTCTGGACGCTGATGATGGCGCCCATCTTCTGCAGCACGGCAATGAGGTCGATGACCTCCGGTTCGGTGGCCGCACCGGAGAGTTCGGTGATGCCTTCCGCGCGGGTGGCGCTGAGGAGCACCTGTTCCGTGGCCCCAACCGAGGGATACGGCAGCGAGATCTTGGCGCCGTGGAGGCCATGCGGAGCGGAGATGTGGATGCCACCGGGGCGCTTCTCCACGACTGCGCCGAACTGGCGCAACACGTTCAGGTGGTAATCGATGGGGCGGTCGCCGATCTTGCAGCCGCCAAGGTCCGGGATGAACGCCTCACCGATCGCGTGGATCAGCGGCCCGCACAGCAGGATCGGGATCCGGGAATCCCCGGCGTGCGCATCGATGGCCGTGCTGGATGCCGTCTTGGCGTCCTTGGGGTCCAGCGTCAGGTCGCCCGTCGCGGCGTCCTTGGCCACGGTAACGCCGTGGAGCTGCAGGAGGCTGGTGACAACCTCCACGTCCTTGATCTCCGGCACGTTCCGCAGCACGGACGGCTCGCTGCCCAGCAGCGCCGCAACCATGGCCTTGGGTACAAGGTTCTTGGCCCCGCGCACGGTCACTCGTCCAGTCAAAGGGACCCCACCGCGGATTGTCAGAACACTACTCATCTATACCGGTTTCCTCACGACTACTCGCCCCCCATACTTTCAAAGGCTCCAGCTAAGCATAGAAGCTCGCGTTACCGAACCGAAATGCAACGGCTGCGCGGCGGGGATATCCCCGGCCTTGCGTGGGCCCATGAAAAAAGACCGGCAAGCCCTTCGGAAAGGGCTGTCCGGTCTTCTTTCGGGGTGTAAACCCACCCCTGGCGCTTGCCGCGCAGGCTTTAGCTTTTTGCGGGAAGCGTCGTCGGCTTGAAGGATGGCCGGGTGGCCTCGTACGCCGTGATGTCTTCTTCGTGCTGCAGGGTCAGGCCGATGTCGTCGAGGCCTTCCAGGAGGCGCCAACGGGTGTAGTCGTCAATCTCGAACGGTGCCACGACATTGCCGCATTCCACCGTCTTGGATACCAGATCCACCTTCACTTCGGCGCCCGGGCTGTTCTCCAGGACCTTCCAGATGAGTTCGATGTCGTCCTGGGCCACTTGGGCGGCCAGGAGGCCCTGCTTCCCGGAGTTGCCGCGGAAGATATCGGCGAAGCGGGAGGACAGGACGGCCTTGAAACCGTAATCCTTGAGCGCCCATACAGCGTGTTCGCGCGAGGATCCCGTACCGAAGTCCGGCCCGGCCACCAACACGGAGCCGGACGCGAAGGGCTCCTGGTTCAGGATGAAGGATTCATCCTTGCGCCATGCCGCAAACAAGGCGTCCTCAAACCCGGTACGGGTGATGCGCTTGAGGTACACAGCAGGGATGATCTGGTCCGTGTCCACGTTGCTCTGGCGCAGCGGGACGCCGATGCCGGTGTGGGTAGTGAATGCTTCCATGGGAATCCTCCTAGACTGCGGTTCCGGTCAATGTGCCTGCAGAGGCCGGTTCAAGGTCCGACGGCGAGCTCAAGGTGCCGCGGACAGCTGTGGCTGCAGCCACTACGGGAGAGACCAAGTGGGTTCGGCCGCCCTTGCCCTGCCGGCCTTCGAAGTTGCGGTTGGACGTTGATGCGCACCGCTCCCCCGGCTCCAGCTGGTCCGGGTTCATGCCCAAGCACATGGAGCAACCGGCGAAGCGCCACTCGGCACCGAAGTCCTTGAACACTTTGTCCAGGCCCATGGCTTCGGCTTCCAGGCGGACACGGGCGGAACCGGGAACCACCAGCATGCGCACGTTCGGGTCCTTCTCACGACCGCGGATGATGTCCGCAGCCGCGCTCAGGTCCTCGATGCGCGAGTTGGTGCAGGAGCCCAGGAATACGGTGTCCACGCGGATGTCCTTCATGGGGGTTCCCGCTTCGAGCCCCATGTACGTCAGCGCGCGCTCTGCGGCGAGCTTGGCGTTCTCGTCGCCGAAGTCCTCGGGAGAGGGAACCTTGGCGGAGAGGGACACGCCCTGGCCCGGGTTGGTTCCCCAGGTCACGAACGGTTCCAGCGTGTTGGCGTCCAGGTCCACCTCGACGTCGAACGTGGCGTCCTCATCGGTGTGGAGCGTGTTCCAGTATTCGACGGCGGCATCCCAGTCGGCGCCTTCCGGTGCGTGGGGACGGCCCTGCATGTAGTCGTAGGTGGTCTGGTCCGGAGCCACCATGCCGGCGCGTGCTCCGGCTTCGATGGACATGTTGCAGATGGTCATGCGGGCATCCATGGACAGTGCGCGGATGGCGGAACCACGGTACTCCAGGACATAGCCCTGGCCACCGCCGGTACCGATCTTGGCAATGACGGCGAGGATGATGTCCTTGGCCGTGACACCGGGGCGCAGGGTGCCCTCGACGTTGATGGCCATGGTCTTGAACGGCTTCAGGGACAGCGTCTGGGTGGCCATGACGTGCTCCACCTCGGAGGTGCCAATACCCATGGCCAACGCACCGAAAGCGCCGTGCGTGGAGGTGTGCGAGTCGCCGCAGACCACTGTCATGCCGGGCTGCGTCAGGCCGAGCTGTGGGCCGACGACGTGCACAATGCCCTGTTCCTTGTCGCCCAGGGAGTGCAGGCGGACACCGAACTCCTTGCAGTTGGCGCGCAGCGTCTCGATCTGCGTCCGGCTGGTGAGGTCCGCGATCGGCTTGTCGATATCCAGCGTGGGGGTGTTGTGGTCCTCGGTGGCGATGGTGAGGTCCACGCGGCGCAGCTTGCGGCCGGCCAGGCGCAGGCCCTCGAAGGCCTGCGGGGACGTCACCTCGTGGACCAGGTGCAGGTCGATGAAAAGAAGATCGGGCTGGGCATTGGCTCCTTCGCCTTCACCCTTGCGCACAACGTGCGCGTCCCAGACTTTCTCGGCCAGTGTCTTTCCCACGGCCTGCTCCCTTCACTGTTGGTTGTTCTGCATCCACTGAATCAGCACGGCTGCCAAATAGACCAGTGAAACAACTTGCATCTCAGATATTGAGACGGCAATATCATTACATGGACAATTCTAGTGGAGTCGGTGTCATTGATAAAGCGGCCCAGGTACTGGACGCGCTCGAGGCAGGGCCCACCACGCTTGCACAACTCGTGGCCGCCACGGGCCTGGCCAGGCCCACGGTCCATCGGCTCGCGCTGGCCCTGGTCCACCACCGTTTGGTGAGCCGCGATATTCAAGGACGGTTCGTCCTCGGCAGCCGCCTTGTGGAACTCGCCTCGGCCGCCGGCGAAGACCGGCTCATAGCCTCCGCCGGTCCCGTGCTGATCCAACTCCGCGATGCCACCGGCGAAAGCGCCCAGATCTTCCGCAGGCAAGGCGACTGGCGCGTGTGCGTCGCCTCGGCCGAACGCCCCATCGGTCTTCGGGACACCATCCCGGTGGGAACGCAATTGTCCATGAAGGCCGGCTCCGCCGCCCAAGTGCTGCTGGCGTGGGAAGACCACGACCGTCTCCTTGAAGGACTGCAGAACGCGCGGTTTACGCCCACCGTCCTTGCTGGAGTACGACGCCGGGGCTGGGGTCAGAGCCTCGGCGAACGCGAGCCCGGGGTCGCCTCGGTTTCGGCTCCGGTCCGCGGGCCGTCCGGCCGCGTCATTGCCGCCGTGTCCATCTCGGGACCGATCGAGCGCCTCACCCGACAGCCGGGCCGGCTTCACGCCGAAGTGGTGTGCAATGCGGCCCGGGTCCTCACCGAAGCCCTGCGCAAAAGCAACGACTGACCGACGGAAGGGTGGTCCCATGGAGAATTACGCTGTGTTCCTGCGCGGCATCAACGTGGGTGGCATCAACATCAAGATGGCGGACCTCAAGTCAGCCCTGAAGGACCAGCCCTTTTCCCAGGTGAAGACACTTCTGGCCAGCGGCAACGTTGTACTGCAGAGCGGACTGACGCCGGCGAAAGTAAAGTCCGGCTTCGAAAAGTGCCTGCGGGACTCGTTCGGCTATGACGCTTGGGTGGTGGTGCTCACGGCCGGCCGCGTGGGCGAACTGGTGGCCGCCTGTCCGTATCCCGCTGACGATAAATCGACCCACAGCTATGTCACTCTGGCTTCGGACGCGGCAATGCTGGATGAACTCGTGGAGGCGGGCCACGCCTTGGACAGTGTGGAGCTGACCAGGCTGGGCCCTGAAGCCTTGGCCTGGCTGGCACCTGCCGGTGGAACGCTGGACAGTCCGTTCAGCAAACTCACGGCCAAGGCCCGCTACAAGGCAGGAACCACCACCCGCAACCTTCGCACCTTGATCAAAGTCAGGGACGCAGCAACGTCACTCTGACGCCCCCGGAACGGATCCTAGGCGTCAGCCGCCACGCGCTGCCTTCAGTGCAGCATTGAAGGCCTTCAGGCGGGTAATTTCCACCTCCACCGGTTCAACGATGTGCTCTTCTGCCACGAGCCCCACCGCGGCCTGCAGCCGCCGGGAAGCTCCCTTGGCGCGGACCCGGGCAGCTCCGGCCCCCAACATCCGCCCGCCAAGGGCCAGCACCACTCCGAACAACACTCCTCCGGCGACCATGAGCGTGGGCCAGGGCCAGCCTTCCGTCCTGGGGACCTCGGGGGTGGGCAACTGG
Source organism: Paenarthrobacter sp. NPDC089714 (assembly GCF_044748905.1). NCBI lineage: Bacteria > Bacillati > Actinomycetota > Actinomycetes > Micrococcales > Micrococcaceae > Paenarthrobacter > Paenarthrobacter sp. NPDC089714. The sequence continues at coordinate 874,987 of NZ_JBIVGX010000001.1, read as the reverse complement.
AAATAGCCCAGGGCCGCCACAACGCCCAGCCAGGCAAGGCCACCGACGGCCAACAGCAGGGCAAGCCACTGGAAAGCGTTGAAGAGTGCCCACCAAAGGGGGCGCCTGGACGCCTTGAGGTCCGTACCCGCAATGGCCTGGTCCAAGGCATCCGGCAGCTGTTCCCGCCCGTCCCGGGCGACGCCACGAATGGCCGCCCGCCACGGTCCGGGAGCGCCCGCCGAAGCGTCATCCACGAACGCCCTGACGGCTGCGTCCGTTCGGGCCCGCCCCGGCGCCCCGGCGGGTGGAAGCGAGGTCCTGTTCAGTTCCGGTTTGGCGTCGTCCCTGCCCAGGTTCAGCCGTCGCAGTGGATCGGGACGGAACCGGAGAAGCCACCGCGTCACGGGCCAGCCGGTCCTGCGTGCCGATTGCCGCTTGAAGGACCGCTCGACGGCGTGCACCACCAGGGGAACATTCGCCGCTGTGGCCAGCTCTGCAACCAAGTGTGCTTTCGCTTGTGATGAGACACCGTGGGCTTCCCCGTCGCCGGAAACCTCCGCGAGGCCGGAGGCCGCCCTGGCCACGTCAGCCGAGAGCCGCTGGGTGGCAGCCTCCCGCTGGACCACGACGTTCCTGATGGCTCCGCGGACGGCCGCGACGCCGTCGCCCGTCACAGCAGAGGTGCCGAAAACCGGCACGCCGGCCAGGCCATCCTGCTCCAGGATTCCCCGCAGCGAATCCACCACGGCGTTCCCATCCGCAGCGTTGAGTTTGTCCATCTGGTTAAGGACAACCAGGGTCACGGCACCGTGGGTGGCCATGGGACGCAGGAAGCCGTGGTGAACGGCGGCATCGGCATACTTCTGGGGATCCAGTACCCACACCAGGACGTCCACCATGCCCGCGAGGCGCTCGACCAGCTGGCGGTTCTCCACGGTGGTGGAGTCGATGTCCGGCAAGTCGAGCAGGATCAGGCCGGCCTCGCCTCCAGCGAAGTCCGCGACCTCCGGCAGCGCATGCCGGTCACGCACGTCCAGCCAGTCCAGGAGCGGCCCGCTGCCTTCTTCACCCCACACCGCGGCCAGCGGCGCTGACGTAGTGGGCCTGCGTGCCGCCGCCGTGGCGAGGTTGCTGCCCGAGACAGCGTTGAAGAGTGAGGACTTCCCGCTGCCGGTCGCACCGAAGAACCCAACCACGGTATGCCCGGTCGACAGGGAGCGCCGCGAGGCAGCACGGTCCAGGACGTCGTAAACCGCCTCCAGCTGGGCATCGGCCAGGACTCCAGCCGCCAATTCCCGGGCAGTATTGAGGGAATCCAACCGCTCCTGAAGCCTGGATGCCGAGCGGACCTGGGAGTGACGGCTCATGCCACGCCCGCCAGCCGGCGCAACTCCCCGGCATGGCCGAGGAGCTTGCTGCCATCCCCCTGGCCTTCCGCCGGCAGCCGGTCCAGGAACCGCTTCTCTTCGCCATCGAGCAACCGTTGGCAGTGCGCTTGCAGGTCCTCGCGGGCTTGCCGGGCCAAGCGGCGCACGGCATCTTCGCCGAAGACAGCCTCGAGCACGCGTTGGCCCACCACCGCCGTGCCGCCCGCTATGCCGATCTCAAGGCCACTCAACCCCGCCGTCATGGAAAAGACCACCACCATGAGCGCTGCCCCCAGTCCATTCACGCCAAAAGACAACCACCGCGCCTGCGTGCGTTTGCCCTGGCCCTGCGTGCGGATCAGCTCCATGAGGCCTTCCTGCCATTGGCGTATTGCCGCGGCGGCCACGGCATCAAACCCGGGCGACGTGCCGGAAAGATCGTCCCCGCCCAGCAGCTGCCGCCCGGCCGGCTCGGAACGCCACCTTCTGTCCACGTTCTCCGCGGCATTGGCTGCCTCGTCCAGGATCACCGCTTGCAGTCCTGACTCGATCGCAGTCTCCACCTTGACGGCCGGGGCAGGTTCGCCGCGGAAATAGGCGCCCACGCGGTCCCGCAGCCGGCCGATGTTCTGCTCCAGAGTCCTGAAGAATTCGCCTGTTCCCACGAAATCCTGCCAGCGTGCCAGCACCTCGCCCCGCAGTAACGCCCCGTCCTTGGTGGCATCCAGGATCCTCCTGAGCGCCGCGGCATACTCGTCGTTGGCCGTGGCACGGAGGTCTTGCGCAGCGGCCTCCTGTGCGGTTGCCGCGGCGGCAATCCCCTCCAGCCGGGTGCTCACCGCTTTGACGGCACCGTTGAGCGTGCGCCTGGCGACGTCGGCACGGCCGGCCGCGTCGGCAGCCAGGGCCACCAGCCACCGCTGCAAGGGTTCCACCGATTCACCGGGCAGCATGCCCAAGCCGTCCAAGGCACTCTCCCGCACAACAAACAGCTGTGCTTCGCCGAGTCCTTGACGTTCCAGCATTGCCTGCAGATCGGTCCTGACTTCCTCCTCCGCCGCTGGCGGCACGCGGTCCAGAACCACAGCCACGGTGATGTCCCGCGAAGCTGCATCCAGAAGCAGCCGCCAGGGAACGGCGTCGGCATAGCGGTTGGCAGTGGTGACAAAAATCCAAAGGTCTGCTGCGGCCAGCAATTGGCCGGCCAGCCGGCGGTTGTCATCAGAAACCGAATCGACGTCCGGGGCGTCCAGGATGGCTATCCCCTGCGGTACATCCTGGTGTGCCACGAGGACCAGCGAGGTCAGGGCGCCGGCGTCCGGTGTGGGCCCGGCCTGGTTGGCGGGGAGCGGAACCACGGCAACGCTCCCGCGGATCCGGGCCAGCGTGGGGAGAATGCGGGTGCCTTCGAACCACTCGGCGTCCCGGGGGTTGTGCAGGAGAATCGGCTGGCGCGTGGTGGGCCTGATCGCCCCCGCGCGCGTCACTGGATAACCCACCAAGGCGTTCACAAGGGTCGACTTGCCGGCACCGGTCGACCCGCCAACCACTGCCAGCAGGGGAGCGTCCAGGCTGCGGTAACGGGGAATGATGTAGTCATCCAACTGAGCCAGGACCTCGGCTATCCATCTGCGCCCCTCCCCGGCCTCGGGAAGCGCCAAGGGCAGGGCGGTACCGGAAAGATCGGCCCGTGCGGTTTCGAGGGCATGCACCGCACCGTCAAACGAATTTCCGGAATGAGGGCCGGTCCGCGGCTGTGGGGAATCCTGGTCTGCGGTCACTGCTTCATCATGCCAGCCCTGTGCCGGGGATAGGTTGGAAGCAGGGGCCATTGTGGAAAAAGAAATCCCCCGGAGCGCTGCTCCGGGGGATTCATGTGTGACCCCAGCGGGATTCGAACCCGCGTTACCGCCGTGAGAGGGCGGCGTACTAGGCCGCTATACGATGGGGCCTTGCACTTTTCTATCACCGTTTCCGGCGATCAAGCTGAATGAGTATTTCATACTTTCAGCTTGTTTCCAAATCGACGAATCAATTCGGATTCTCCATGAATTCCAGTAAATTTTTACTTCAATTCCAGAGCTGGGATACCAGGACTCGAACCTAGAATGACGGTACCAGAAACCGTAGTGTTGCCAATTACACCATATCCCAAAGTGACTTTCGGACCGGAGATGATCGCCGCGGTTTTCCCTTGGTTTTTCCCTCCGTGCCCCTCAGCACGAGTAATTACTCTACCCGAGACTTTTGACCTGCACAAATCGGAAGAGCGTTACCTGCGTCACAGGGTCTTACGTCCGTGCAGACGCCTCGAGCAGCAGACCGGACAGGGAATCAACCTGGCGTCCGGCAAAGTCCTCCACGACTTCCCCGGTGCGGTTCAGCCATACTCCCACCAGGCCCGCATCGCATGCTCCGTCAGCGTCCAGCAAGCGGTTATCGCCGACGTACAAGGTCTCCCCTGGCGTTGTCCCCAGCAGGCGAACCCCTTCGAGGTAAATGGCGGGATCGGGTTTTGCGGCGCCAACGGTGTCCGTCCCCACGAGGACCTTGATCCTCTCCAGACCGGCACCGTTCAGCTTGGCTCGCTGGTAGTCGTGCACGTTGTTGCTTACGGCACCGTAGGGAACGCCGGCGGCATCCAGGGCATCCAGTACGCCGGAAACATCGTCGAATGCCCGCACGTAGGCCGTCTGCCGCTGGTGGTATTCGGCAACCCACGCCTGGGATTCCTCGCCTTCGGCAAGCTCCACCCCGAAGTGACCCAAAGCAGCGCGTCCCCGGAGCAGCCTCTGCTCGTTGAAGGTCAGTTCCCCCGCCAGGTAGCGGTCGTAGAAGTGCGTTGTTTCATGGGTGAAAATGCGTCCGAACTTCACCCACCCGGCCTGGTCCAGGCCGGGCAGGAGATGTTCGCTGACGTCACGCAACGCCGTGGTCATGGCGTATTCAAGGTCCACCAGGGTGTCGTCGATATCGAACAGCACCCCGCGAATGGTGCCGAAAGAGCTTGCAATCGCCATGCCGGATCCGTCCCTAGCCGCGGAAAGCGCGGACCCGGGCCAAGGAGGAGTCCTTGCCAAGGATGACCATGGATTCGAAGAGCGGAGGCGAAATGCGGCGACCGGATATCGCGGTACGGACAGGGCCGAAGGCCGCACGGGGCTTGATGCCGAGGTCTTCAACCAGTGCCTGCTTGAGCGCCGCCTGGATGTTCTCGGCGGTCCACTCCCCGATCGGCTCCAAGGCGGCGAGGGCAGCGTCCAGGACTTCCTCAAGGTTTGCCGGCAATCCCTTGCGCGCGTCTTCGGCGACGTCGATCGCGTCATCGGCCTTGAACAGGAAGGCCAGCATTTCCGGTGCTTCGCCGAGCAAGGCGATCCGTTCCTGGACCAGCGGAGCAGCCTCCCTGAGGATCTCTTCCTGGCGCGGTGTCAGGATCTCCCCCACGAAACCGGCTGCACGAAGGTAGGGAACCAGTCGCTCTTCAAACACCTCGGGCGCAAGCATGCGGACGTGGGTGCCGTTGATGGCTTCTGCCTTCTTGAGGTCGAAGCGCGCCGGGTTGCCCAGGACATCATGGATGTCAAAGTTGGCGACGAGCTGCTCCACCGTGAAGATGTCCTCATCCGCGCTGAGCGACCAGCCCAGCAGCGACAGGTAGTTCAGGAGCCCCTCGGGGATGAAGCCCCGCTCGCGGTGCAGGAACAGGCTGGACTCGGGGTCGCGCTTGGACAGCTTCTTGTTGCCCTGGCCCATGACGTACGGCAGGTGGCCGAACTCGGGCATGTACTCGGCCACGCCGATGGCATACAGGGCCCGGTACAGGGCGATCTGGCGGGGCGTTGAGCTCAGCAGGTCCTCGCCACGGAGCACGTGCGTGATGCCCATGAGGGCGTCATCCACCGGGTTCACCAGGGTGTACAGCGGAGCACCGTTGGCACGCACCACGGCGAAGTCGGGAACCGAGCCGGCCTTGAACGTAATGTCGCCGCGGACCAGGTCCGTGAAGGTGATGTCCTCATCCGGCATGCGCAGGCGCAGGACTGCCTCACGGCCCTCCGCCTTGAACTGGGCAAGCTGCTCCACGGTCAGGTGGCGGTCGAAGCCGTCGTAGCCGAGCTTCGGGTCGCGGCCTGCGGCCTTGTGCCGGGCTTCGATTTCATCCGGCGTGGAGTAAGACTCGTAGACGTGTCCACCAGCCTTCAGTTTGGCGATGACGTCCTGGTAGATATCACCGCGCTGCGACTGGCGATAAGGCTCATGCGGTCCGCCTACCTCAACGCCCTCGTCCCAGTTGATGCCCAGCCACTTCAAGGCGTCCAGCAACTGGTGGTAGCTCTCCTCGCTGTCGCGGGCGGCGTCCGTGTCCTCGATGCGGAAGATCAGCTTGCCGCCGGTGTGGCGGGCATAGGCCCAGTTGAAAAGGGCGGTGCGGATCAGGCCGACGTGCGGCGTACCCGTGGGCGACGGGCAGAAACGGACGCGGACCGGAGTCTCGGCGTTGACGGCAGGGATGGCGCTGGAGGCAGCGTTCGACGCAGGAGCAGTAGTCATAGTGCTTCCAACTTTACCGCTTGGCGTCCGCCGGTTTTCCCTCCGAAAGCGGCCGACGACGGCACTCAGGCGAGTGCCGCCGTCGTCGGGCCGTTCGGAAGACCGGCTTGGTCAGCGGCGGACAACGGGGTTGGAGAGGCGGCCCAACCCTTCGATCTCCACCTCGATGCGGTCCCCCTCGGAAACCAGGCCAACGCCCGCCGGCGTACCGGTCATGATGACGTCGCCGGGAAGCAGCGTGAAGGCGTGGGAAACGATCGAGACGAGTTCGCGAACGCCCCGGATCATCTGCGTGGTGTTGCCATCCTGGCGCAGTTCGCCGTTGAGGCGTGCCTGAATGTCAACGTCGTCGGGATCGAGTTCGGTTTCGATCCAGGGGCCAAGCGGAGCCGACGTGTCGAAGCCCTTGGCGCGTGCCCACTGGAGGTCAGTCTTCTGGACGTCGCGGGCGGTGAGATCGTTGCCGCAGGTGTAGCCAAAGATCACGTCGTCGGCCCGCTCTTCCGGGACGTCCTTGCAGATGCGGCCGATCACGACACACAGCTCGGCTTCGAAGGAAATCTCCTCGGAGAACTCCGGCAGGACGATCGGATCGTTGGGGCCGATCACCGCAGTGTTGGGCTTGAGGAACAGCAGCGGGTACTGCGGCACCTCGTTGCCCAGTTCCGCGGCGTGCTCGGCGAAGTTCCTGCCGACCCCGATGACCTTGCTGCGCGGGATGATCGGGGCCAGCAGCCTCACATCCTCAAGCTTGTGCTTGGTGTGGGTTGGCTCGACGCCATTGAAGAACGGGTCGCCGTTGATGACAGTGATTTCCTCACTGCCGGGCTCGCCGTCCACGACGCCGTAAAGGGGATCAGAATCAACTACAAACCGGGCGATACGCATGGGCTCAAGCCTACAGTCCGGCGAGGCGCTTTCAGCCGCGCAGGTAATCCAACTGCGCGGCCACCGACGTTTCAGCCGCCCAGCGGACAGAAGGATCGACGTCGGCGTAAACCACGTCGGTGACTTGGGCGATGGTCGCTTGTTGGCCAACGTGGGCCAGGGCGGCGCGGATCTGGTCAAGGCGCTGCTCGCGGTGGTCACGGTACTCGCGGCACTTTTCATCGAGCGCCGGCAACACCGGGCCATGCGCGGGAAGGAGCGTTGCCGGGCCGAGCGCTTCAAGCCGGTCGAGGCTTGCCAGGTAATCGCCCAGCCGCCCATCCGGATAGTCCAGGACGGTGGTTCCGCGGCCCAGGATGGTGTCGCCGGTGAGGACCGATCCGGTGGGGCCATCGGCAGGGAGATGGAAGCATACCGAATCGGAGGTGTGGCCGGGTGTGGCAAGGACGCGGATCTCCACCCCGCCGGCATGGATCACCTCGCCATCCGTGAGCGGCTCCCCTCCGTGGCAGTGCTCCACCATGGCTGCCCGCACGGGGGCTCCCGTCAGCTCGTGGAAACGCGCCGACGCCTCGGTATGGTCTGCGTGGCGGTGCGTAATCAGGATCACGTCCACATGACCCGCCGAAGCCAGCGCGGCCAGGTGCGGCCCATCCTCCGGCCCCGGGTCGACGACAGCCACATGGCCGGATCCCGGGGCGCCGATGACGTAGGAGTTGGTGCCGTCGAGGCTCATCGGGCCGGGGTTCGGGGCCAGCCGGAACCGGGTCAGCTCGCTGCTTTGCTGGAAGTGCGGCTGGGCAGAAGCAGAGGACGGGGGCTGAACCGGGGACTGGGGCTGCATTGCGTCATCGGAAGTCACTGTCCTATCTTGGCACCCCTCCGACGCTCTCTCACCAAATACCCCCTTCCGCCCGACGCTCTCTCACCAAATACCCCCCTTCCGCCTGACGCTCTCTCACTCAAAAGGCGCGCGTGAGAGAGCGTCCCACAAAACAGGCGACTCGATGAGAGAGCGTCCCACAAAACAGGCGACTCGATGAGAGAGGGTGGACGACGACGGTCCCCGCCTTGTCACTCAAGGCGGGGACCGTCGTCGTGCTTTGGACCGTTGTACTTTTGGGGATCTAGACCAGGCGGGTCAGCCAGCCGTGGCGGTCCTCGACCGTTCCGGTCTGGATGCCCAGGAGCTGCTCGCGGATGGCCATGGTGGTTTCGCCTGCTTTGGCGTCCTCGGAGCCGATGAATTCCGTGGCGTCCTTCAGTACGCCGATCGGCGTGATCACGGCAGCGGTACCGCACGCGAAGACCTCGGTGATGTCGCCCGAAGCAACGCCGTCACGCCACTCGTCCAGGGTGATCTTGCGCTCGGATACCTCGCGGCCCATGTCCTTGGCCACCTGGATCACGGAGGACCGGGTGACGCCTTCCAGAATGGTTCCGCTCAGGGCCGGCGTGGCCAGCGAGCCGTCCTTGAACACGAAGAAGACGTTCATGCCGCCGAGTTCTTCCACGGCATCGTCGTTGAAGTGGTCCAGGAAGAGTACCTGCTTGCAGCCGTTGGCCTCTGCTTCCTGCTGCGCGATGAGCGAGGCGGCATAGTTGCCACCGCACTTGGCCGCACCGGTGCCACCGCGGCCAGCCCGGGCGTACTCGCGGGAGATCCAGATGGACACCGGCTTGAGTTCCCCGCCGAAGTAGTTCCCGGCCGGCGAAGCGATGACGCGGAAGGACACTTCACGGGCGGCACGGACACCCAGGAAAGCCTCGGTGGCGATCATGAACGGACGCAAGTACAGGGCTTCACCGTCACCGGAGGGAACCCATTCCTTGTCGGCCTGTACCAGTTCGCGGATGGCGCCCAGGAAGTATTCCTCCGGCAGTTCCGGAAGGGCCAGGCGACGGGCGGACTTGTTGAGCCGGGCAGCATTGGCTTCCGGGCGGAACGTCCAGACGGAACCGTCAGCGTGGCGGTACGCCTTGAGGCCCTCGAAAATTTCCTGGCCATAGTGCAGCACCGCGGCCGAGGGGTCCAGCGTAATGGGACCATACGGCTCTACGCGGGCATTCTGCCATCCGCCCTTGCCTTCGGCGTCGACCTTGTAATCGACGACGGCGGTGTGGTCGGTGAAGTAGTCGCCAAATCCCGGGTTCGCCAGGACGGCTGCACGCTCCTCAACAGACTTCGGGTTGGCCGAAAGCTGCTGGCTGAATTCGACGCCATGGGCAGTCTGAGTCATGTTTCCTCCACAGTCAGCTACCTGGCAGTGCGAACCACGGCCCCTGGAAGAGGAGATGGTTCAGCGATGGACCAAGGAAGCAGGTAAATAATTCAAGACAAGCTTACGCCTGAGTAATGGGCCTAAAGTGCGGCCGCAATGGCGTCGCCGATCGCAGCGGTGCTGCGCGGTTCGCCGGTGCGGCTTTCGACGTCGGCAACAACTGCCGCTTCGATCTTGCGGGCCGCCGAGGTGTAGCCAAGGTGGTCCAGCAACAGCACTGCAGACAGGATCGCAGCAGTGGGGTCCGCCTTCTGCTGGCCTGCGATGTCCGGGGCGGAGCCATGGACTGGTTCGAACATGGACGGTGCGGTGCGGTCCATGTTGATGTTTCCTGATGCCGCGAGCCCGATACCGCCGGTGACGGCAGCTGCGAGGTCGGTCAGGATGTCACCGAAGAGGTTGTCGGTGACAATGACGTCGAAGCGCGCCGGGTCGGTGACCAGGAAGATCGTGGCGGCATCGATGTGCAGGTAGTCGTGGGTGACCTCGGGGAATTCCGTGGCCACGGCCTCGACGGTGCGCTTCCAGAGGTGGCCCGCGAAGACCAGGACGTTGTGCTTGTGCACCAAGGTGACATGCTTGCGCGGACGCTCGCTGGCGCGGCGGAAGGCATCGCGGACAACGCGCTCCACGCCATGGGCAGTATTGAGTGAAACTTCGGTGGCTACCTCGTGCGGGGTTCCGCCGCGGAGAGTGCCGCCGTTGCCAACGTAGGGGCCTTCGGTTCCTTCGCGCACCACGATGAAGTCGATGTTGCCGGGATTGGCCAGCGGGCTGCCGACGGTTCCGTAGAGGCGGGAGGGGCGAAGGTTGACGTAGTGGTCCAGGCTGAAACGCAGCTTGAGGAGCATCTCGCGTTCGATGATGCCCGAGGGGATCCGGGTGTCACCCGGGGCTGCGCCAACGGCGCCGAAAAGGATGGCATCGCGCGTCTTCAGGTCCGCCAAGACCTCGTCCGGAAGGGTTTCGCCGGTCTCGAGCCAGTGCTGGGCACCCAGCTTGTAGTGGGTCTGTTCCAGGGTGACGCCTTCTGCGGCTACAGCCTTCTCCAGGACCTTGACGGCTTCGGCGATGACCTCTGGGCCAATGCCGTCGCCGGGGATGACAGCGAGATTGATGGACGATGCGCTCATACGTCCATCTAGCCGGAGAATCCACATGCTGGTCAAAATCGTCTCACTTGTTGAACATTCCACCGAAAGCTCCGACCACGGCATGATGTGAACACCCGCTACGGCCCCATAGAGTCATAGCGTGGACAGAAGGCACGCAATTTACGAATGGTTCCGGATAAACCGGTTCAAGGTTGACCTGACGGCAACCATCATCCTCCTTCTGCTCTTCGGCCCGGTCTACCTGCTGGCCGGACGGCCCTTCCTCTTCGTCCTGTCCTGCGGCCTCCTGTTGCCCCTCGCCTGGCGACGGACCCGCCCTGTGCCGGCTGCCGCCGTCGTGGTTTTGGTGTGCTTGGTCCAATGGGCGGCTGGTGCCGAACCGGTGGCCGGCCAGATCGCCGTGCCACTCATCATCTACGCCACCGCCGCGTACGGACCGGTGTGGGCAAGCCGCACGGTGCTGCTCCTGGGCATACTGGGCGGTGTGATGCTCACTACACGCGAGTACGCCGGTTCCGCCGAGTCCGGAATCCTGGGCCTCACCATCGGCGCCTTGTACACAGTCCTCATCTGGATGCTGGTACTGGTCAGCTGGACCCTCGGTGACCTGACCAGGGTCCGCCGCCTGCAGCTCCAGGCCCTCGAAGACCGAACCCGGCGGCTGGAAATCGAACAGCAACAGGAACGCCAACTCGCCGCGGCGGACGAACGGTCACACATAGCGCGCGAGATGCATGACATCGTGGCACACTCGCTCTCGGTCATCATTACCCAGGCCGATGGTGCCCGGTACGCAGCGGCAGCCAAACCGGAACTTGCCACGGAGGCCCTGGCCACCATCGCGGCAACCGGCCGCGATTCCCTCAGCGAGATGAGGAGGCTTCTCGGCGTCCTGCGAAACGACGACGACTCCCCCACCCGTCCGCAGCCACGGCTGGCCGACCTGGACGAACTCCTCCTGGGCTTCAGGGCAGCCACCCTGCAGGTCGCCTTCGAAGAGCAAGGCGTCCCCCGGCGGGCCATGCCGGCGGGAGCGGAACTCACGGCGTACCGCACCATCCAGGAAGCCCTCACCAACGTCATCAAGCACGGCGGCCCCACCGCGAAGGCGAGTGTCACCCTGGCCTGGCAAGGCCGCGGCCTTCAGGTGGATGTGGTGGACGACGGGCGCGGCGCAGCCGCCGATCCTCCGGCAGCAGGCGGCGGAAACGGCCTGCGCGGCATGGGCGAACGGATTGCGCTCTACGATGGTTCCTTGTCCGCAGGCCCCGAACAAGGCGGCGGATTCCGCGTATCTGCATTCATCCCCTATTCGGAGGCCTGACCATGTCCGAACCCACCGTGCCCATCCGGGTGGCCCTCGTCGACGACCAGCACCTGGTCCGCTCGGGCTTTGGCATGCTCATCAACTCCCAGCCGGACCTTGAAGTGGTGGCTGAAGCCGGCAATGGCATCGAGGCCATCCAGGCACTCAGCGCCACTGCTGCCGACGTCGTCCTCATGGATGTCCGCATGCCCGGAATGGACGGCATCGAAGCTACCCGCCGCATCCTGGAACAGGCTGCCACGCAGCCCAACGGCTCACAGCGGGCTGACGTGAAGATCGTGGTCCTGACCACCTTCGACCTGGACGAATACGCCTTGGCCGCGATCCGCGCCGGCGCCAGCGGATTCCTGCTGAAGGACGCACCCCCCGAAGAACTCCTGGAGGCTATCCGGACGGTGTACCGCGGTGACGCCGTGATCGCGCCTTCCACTACCCGCCGTTTGCTGGACCACGTTGCTCCGTTGCTGCGGACGCAGACTCCGGAACAGAGCGGGCACGCGGCCGCAGTGGAGACACTGACGGCCCGCGAGCGCGAAGTGTTCCTGCTGATCGCCCAGGGCCAGTCCAATCCGGAGATCGCAGCAGGACTCTTCCTTTCCGAGGCAACGGTCAAGACACATGTGGGGCACATCCTGGCCAAGCTCGGCGCCCGGGACCGCGTGCAGATCGTGGTCATCGCCTACGAGACCGGTGTGGTGGCCCCCGGCATGTAGCAGGGATGAGTTCCGCGCTCCCCGGCCTCCGACCACGGTATGAGCGGGCACCTCGGACAGTGGGCCCTTGGCCTGATCCGGGAACCAGCCGCGGGAAATAGCGTGAAAGCATGACAACTTTCACGTCCGCACCGCACCCGTCGTTTCCAGACCAACCCTCCGGCGCCGAGCCCGCGCGTCCCGCCGTCGAGGCCCTTTCACTGACCAAGAGCTACGGTCGCGGCGATACCCGGGTGATGGCCCTGGACAACGTCTCGGTGCGTTTCGAGGCCGGCAAGTTCACTGCGATCATGGGACCGTCCGGTTCGGGCAAGTCCACCCTGATGCACTGCCTGGCCGGATTGGACACTGCTGACAGTGGCCGCATCCTCCTTGGCGGCACTGAACTGACGGGACTTAGTGACAAGGAACTGACCGCACTCCGGAGGGAACGCATTGGCTTCGTCTTCCAGGCGTTCAACCTGGTGCCCACGCTGACGGCCGAACAGAACATCACCTTGCCGCTTGCGCTGGCGGGAACAACGGCCGACGCCGGGTGGCTGGATACCGTGGTCACCACCCTGGGGCTGAAGGACAGGCTGAAGCACCGCCCACATGAGTTGTCCGGCGGCCAACAGCAAAGGGTTGCGGTGGCACGGGCGCTGCTGACGCGCCCCGACGTCGTCTTCGGCGACGAACCCACCGGCAACCTCGATTCCAAAGCCGGTGGTGAAGTGCTGGCGCTCCTGCGCCGGAGCAGCCAGGAAATGGGCCAGAGCATCATCATGGTGACGCACGATCCCGTCGCCGCAAGCTACGCAGACCGCGTGGTCCTGATGAGCGACGGCGGCTTGGTGGGCGAAATCCACGACCCCACCCCCGAGTCCGTGCTCACAGCGCTCGGAAAGCTGGGGGCGTAGGCATGCTGCGCGTTGCCATATCCCAATTGACGACTCATTACCGCAGGTTCGTGGCCATTGGCCTCGCCGTGATGCTGTCCGTCATGTTCCTGGCCGCCACGCTCATGGTGGGCGCGAGCACCAACGCATCGCTCGGGGCCAGCATCGGCGAGGCTTACCGCCACGCAGACCTGGTGGCTACGTCCAAGAACGGTGAGCCGTTCAGCCAGGCGGCCGTGGAGGCTGCGTCGTCCTCCCCCGCAGTGCAGGACAGTTACGCGGAGCGATCCAGTTACGTGACGTTCGAGGCCGGCGGCGGGGAACAGTTCGGGCGGCTTCGAAATGCGGCACCGACTCCCCTGGAAGGGGCCGTGATTTCGTCAGGTTCCATGCCGTCCAAGCCGTTCGACGTAGTGATTGATGTCAAGACCGCCCAGCACCTGGGCCTCGCCCCGGGCAGCACCTTGGAACTGCATGGCAGTGGTCCAGTCAAGAACGCCAAGGTGACCGTTACTGGCCTGGTGCAATCCACGAACGATCCCTTCTCCGCGTCCGCAGCACAACTCATTGCCGGGCCTTCGGTGCTGAACGCAGTGCAGGACAGTGGCGCCGGTTTCAGCGGCCTGCAGTTCACCCTCAAACCGGGCGAAGATGTGTCCGCGGCGAAGGACTACATCACGCACCGCATGGAGGCCGCTGGTGCTGATGGGCCGGTGTTGCAGACCGCCCAGGAGAAGGTCACGGCCACGGTGGCCATGCTCAGCGCGGGCCAGGACCAGCTGACCATTGTCCTGCTGGCCTTCGCGGGGGTCGCGATTTTGGTATCCACCTTGGTGGTGGCGAACACCTTCTCGGTGCTGGTGGCTCAGCGCACCCGCGAGTTGGCGTTGCTGCGATGCCTCGGTGCCGGACGTGCACAAATCCGGGGTTCCGTCATGGTGGAGGCGCTGGTGGTCGGTTTTGCCTCGTCGGTACTGGGCGTGGCTGCGGCCGTTGGCTTGATGTCCGGGCTGGTCGCTTGGGCCAGGACGCAGCCTGAGCAGTCCTTCGCCACGTTGGCTGTCCCGCCGTCGGCCGTCATTGCGGGGCTGCTGGCCGGAACCCTGCTGACCGTCATGGCCGCGCTGGTGCCTGCGAAGGCGGCAACCGCCGTCGCGCCTCTTGCCGCCCTTCGCCCCGCAGACGACGCCACCGTCCGCAACCGGCGCGGCAAGGTACGCCTTGTCCTTGGTGTGGTGGCTGTGCTCGGCGGGGCCGCCGTGCTGGTCTTCGGCAGCGTCAAGGTCTCCCTCCCGGTGGCACTGCTGGGTGGCGCCGTGTCCTTCGTGGGCATCCTGCTCTGTGCCACGCTCTTCATCCCGACGGTTGTGGCTTGGGCAGGCCGTTTGGCTGCCCCGGCGGGAGTTCCCGGCAAGCTCGCCGCGGTCAACGCAACGCGCAACCCGGCCCGGACATCGGCGACCGCCGCTGCCCTGCTGATTGGCGTCACCTTGGTTTCCCTCATGATGACCGGCGCCGCCACGTCACGCCAGGCCTTCAACAGCACGTTGGCGGAAACCTATCCCGTGGACCTGGCCGCTCCAACTGCCGTGTCGGGCCCCGGTACCGTCGACCCCGCGCAGGCAGTCAAGCGGATCGCGTCCCTGGAGGGGGTGCGCGCAGCCGTCCTCCTCCCGGCAGTGGGCCAGCTCGCCGACGCATCAACGCCCGACGGCGGCACCACCCTCTACGCCATCAGCGGCGCGGATGCTTCCGCCGTGCTACGGGACGACAAGCTGCGTCCTGCGTCTGGGACGGTATACCTGCCTGAGGATTCGCGTGAAGGTCCGGCGAACATCACGACGGCGGCCGGTCCGGTAACGCTCGACGCCAAGGTGCTGAAGACCCGCCATGTCCCGGCCTTCGTGGCAAGCGGCAGCATCACTTCCGGATCGTTGCCGGACACACCCGGCATGGTCTGGGTGAAGGTGGACGATGCCGCGTCCGGTGATCGCGTGCAGGCCCTGCAAAAGGAAATCGCGGCTGCCTTGGGAGTCCCTGAGCGGACGGTCAGCGGCGCGGCGATCGAGCGGGCTACGTTCAACAGCATCATCGATGTCCTGCTGCTGGTGGTCACGGGGCTGCTCGGCATCGCGGTGGTGATTGCCTTGATCGGCGTGGCCAACACCCTGTCCCTCTCCGTCCTGGAACGAACCCGCGAGAATTCGCTGCTCCGGGCGCTCGGCCTGACCAAGGGGCAGCTCCGTGGAATGCTCGCCATCGAAGCAGTCCTTGTGGCCGGCGTGGCAGCTGTCCTCGGCGCCGGCTTGGGCTGTGTGTATGGCTGGCTGGGGGCACAAGCCACCCTTGGCGGCATGGCGGACGTGGTTCCGACGGTGCCGTGGCTCCAACTCGCGGCAGTGTTCGGAGTGGCAGTCATCGCAGGCCTGTTGGCCTCGGTGGTTCCTGCCCGCCGCGCTGCGCGGTTGTCGCCGGTTGAGGGCCTCGCCACCGCCTGACGCTCTCTCACCCAACAACCCTTAAAGCCAAACGCTCTCTCACTTCCGCCGGCCGGACCGGCTGGAAGTGAGAGAGCGTTGGCGTTTTTGGGCGGTTTGGTGAGAGAGGGTCCGTCAGGCCTCGGCGGGTTCCTCGTAGCGCGGGAACACCGGGGCGGGAGCCGGAAGCTCCGTGCCGGCAACGATCGGCGTGGCGATGGCAGCGAACTGGCGCGCCTCGCCTTCCGGCTGGCCAAGTACCTCAAGAAGCTTGGCGGACGACGACGGCATGACCGGTTGGGCGAGGATCGCCACGATCCGGACAACTTCCAAGGTGACGTACAGGACCGTGTTCATGCGCTCCAGGTCCGTCTTACGCAGCACCCACGGCGCCTGCTCGGCAAAGTAGGCGTTGGTATCGCCCAGCACCGTCCAGATTGCCTCGAGTGCACGGCTGAATTCCTGCTTCTCGAAGGCGCCACGGGCTGTTTCGAGCAGCGCGCCCGCCTTGGCAAGGAGTGCCTGGTCCTCGGCAGTGAATTCGCTGGGAACAGGGACCTTGCCTTCGCAGTTCTTGGCCACCATGGACAGCGAACGCTGGGCCAGGTTGCCGAAGTTGTTGGCGAGGTCCGAGTTCATGCGGCCCACGATGGCCTCATGGTTGTAGCTGCCATCGGCGCCGAACGGGACTTCGCGAAGGAAGAAGAAACGGCACTGGTCCAGTCCGTATTGCGTCACGAAGTCCTGCGGTGCCACCACGTTGCCGAGCGACTTGGACATCTTGACGCCATTGTTGGTCAGGAATCCGTGGATCATGACGCGTTTGGGCAGCTCAAGCCCGGCACTCATGAGGAACGCGGGCCAGTAGATGGCATGGAAACGGGAGATGTCCTTGCCGATCACGTGGACATCCGCCGGCCAGAACTTCTTGAAGGATTCGGAGTCCACGTCCGGGTAGCCTGCACCGGTCAGGTAGTTGGTGAGTGCATCCACCCAGACATACATGACATGCTTCTCGTCGCCCGGAACCGGAACGCCCCAGTCGAACGTGGTGCGGCTGATGGACAAGTCCTCAAGGCCACGCTTGACGAAGCTGATGACCTCATTGAACCGCGACTGCGGTGCCCCGAACTCGGGCTGTTCCTCGTACAACGCCAGCAGCTTTTCCTGGTAGGCGGACAGCCGGAAGAAGTAGCTCTCCTCCGCCGTCCACGTCACCAGGGTGTCGGTTTCCTTGGAGTAGCGCAGGCCGTCTTCCTTCACGACGGTATCGTCCTCGACGTAATACGCTTCGTCGCGGACGGAGTACCAGCCCTCGTACTTGGAGAGGTAGATATCGCCGTTGGCTTCCATCTTCTTCCAGATGGCCTGCGACGCCTCATAGTGGTCCGGGTCTGTGGTCCGGATGAAGCGGTCGTGGGAGATGCCCAGGTCCTTGCTCATCTGCTTGAAGGCAGCGGAGTTCCGGTCGGCCAGTTCCTTGGCGGTGAGGCCTTCCTTCTCGGCGGACTGCTGCATCTTGAGCCCGTGCTCATCGGTGCCGGTCATGAAGAACACCTCATGGCCGTCGAGGCGCTTGAAGCGCGCCATGGCATCAGTGGCGATGACCTCGTAGGCATGTCCGATGTGCGGCACGCCGTTGGGGTAGCTGATGGCCGTGGTGATGTAGAACGGGGATTTCTCTGCAGACGTCACTCTAAGAAGTTACCTTTATTTTCGGTGTTGAGAAGCTAGTTGAGCTCGGTCAGCGTATCGCTGAGCCGGACCAGTTCATGGTCGTGTGACGCCACGAGTACCGCGATGCCGTCGCTGGTGGTGTCCTTGAGGATGCCGATGATGCGGTTGGCGGCGGCGCGGTCAAGGCTGGCTGTGGGCTCGTCGACCACCAGGACGCGGGTGCCGAGGATCAGCGCCCGGGCAATGGCCACGCGCTGGCGCTCACCGCCTGAGAGCTGGGCCGGGCGGTGGCGCATGCGGCGACCCAGGCCCACCAGGTCCAGGAGGTCCTTGGCCATCTCGGTGCGCTGCTCCACTTCGCCGTCCGGAACGGCGGGCAGCAGGACGTTCTCCAGCGCGCTCATGCCGTCGATCAGGGCACCGCCCTGGTCCACATAGCCGATGAGTGCCCGACGGCGGTCGGCGATTTCGTCGTCGCCCATCGCTTCCAGGGACGTGCCTTCCCAAAAGACCTTGCCCGACGTCGGGAGCGTCAGTCCGGCGCTCACGGTCAGGATACTGGTCTTGCCGGAGCCGCTTCGGCCGGCGATGCAGTGCATCTCACCGGCGTGCAGCGTGAGGTTGAAGTCATCGACGACGTCCACTTCCTCGGCCCCGCCCTTGTCGCCACCGTAGTGGATGGTGACACGGCTCAGCTCCAGCGGAGTGGCGTGGTCGGCGGCCTTCACGATCGTGTTGGCGCGGGTCTGCAGCGACTCGTCCGTGGATTCCGGGGTCGCCGTCAGCTCGGGGTTGGGAGTCTCAGTCATTTGACTACTTTCGTTGCAATCGGAATCCAGCAAATTACGGCCAGCAGACCGGCCAGCCCGGCCCACAGAGCCGCGTAGGGAGCAAGGAGCAGACCCAGTCCCAGGGCGCCAAGGACGCCAAGGGGAAGGGCCACGGTGCCCACGAGGGCGTTTTCGAAGAAGCGGACCTGGCCCAGCATGTCCGGGTTCCAGCCCATGGCACGCAGGGTACCGAGGTACTCACGCTTGGCGTGGAGCTCGAACCGGCCGGTGACCAAGGTCAGCAGCAGGCCCACGAGCACACCGAACACGGCCAGGATCACACTGGGCAGGGCCACGCTCGCTGCCGCCAGGCCGCTGAGTGCGCTGGCGCCGGCGGCGCGGGGAATATCGATCAGCAAGGCGATCAGCGCACCCACGGCGGCACCGAAGACGCCCACGGCCACTGCCAGCGAGATCGAGTTGAACCGGTTGGTGGTCAGCTGCCTGTTGGCGAACGTCAGCGGCGAATCCACGGTGACGAGGCGTTCGTCGTGCTGGGGTTCCTGGTCCACTACAACGCGGTGGCGCAGTTGCTGGGCGGCGAGGAACGCAGCGCCCGCATAGATGATCAACATGGTGATCGAGACGATGACGGTGGCGAGGTTCCAGCTGAGCAGGCTCAGGATGATGCCGGCCGCAGCCAAGGCAGCCGCGCCCACGGCGAATTCCTCAAGGACCCAGGACCGGATGCGTTTCTGCGTCCAGCCCATGGCCCGGAGGATGCCGGCTTCGCTCCGGCGCTGCCGGATGTAGCTGACCGTCGATGCGCCCGTGAGAAGCGTGGCGCCGAGCAGGGTCAGGAAGAGGAGGGTGACGTTGGTGCCCGTCAGGGAGCCGGACACGGCATCGGCGGCATCCTGGCGGACCCACGACTGCTGGACGGTGCCCAGTGCCGATTCCTTGCCGGAGTCGTCCTTGCTGTAGCCGGGGACGAAGATGTTGGCGTCTTCACGCGCCGAGCCTGCAACCACGGTGGCTTCGAGTCCGAGCTCACGGATCTGGGCAGCGAGCTTCTCAACCTCCGGCTGCGCCTGCTTCCAGTTGCCCGTTGCATTGGCACGGACGCGGATGGCGTCGATGACGTTGGCGTTGGAGTCGTAGCCGCGGGCTGCGGCCAGGCCGTAGTAGTCCGTGATGGCACCGGCGGACTGGCTCACCAGGCCCGTGGCGCTCAGGGAAGGCTTCAGCTGCGTGCTGTCCACATCCTTGCCCTGGGCGTCCTTGCTCAGGGTCATGGGCGCGGGATCGTAGCCGCCGAGCGGAAGCTTGTTGACATCGCCCGCCGCTGCCTGGACGTCCGCGGGGTTGAAGGTTCCGTACACCATGGGCATCGGGGTAGCCGGCTTCTTGCCCGTGGCGAGGTCTTCCCGGTAGGAGCGTTCGTCAACGGGCTTGCGCTGGGTCTGGTCCACGGCGGCCCCGAACGACGACTTCTCGGGCAGGCGGTTGACCGTGACCCAGTCCCCCGGCGTCGCTGACTTGTCCGAGGCACCGTTGGCGGCCTGGTCGCCGTCCTTGTACTTCGGCGCGGCGGCGAAAGCCGTACTCCAGGTAGCCGGATCGTAAAGGCCCTGGCCGAAGGAGGCCGTGCTGCCCAGCAGCTGGCTGTGGTCGGTGGAGCCGGGCCATTCCAGGGCGAAGGGTGCCTTGGAAACGAACGGCAGGTAGTCCTTGTCCAGGGAGCGGGAAACCGTACCGACGTCCTTGACTACCTTGCCGGACGAATCGATTTCCTCGATCTTGACCGAGTACTGCAGGTCCAGGGACGTACCGGAGCGGACAATCAGCGGGATGGCCTGGGAATCGTCCGTCAGGAGACCGTCGCGCTTTGCCTGCTGGTACTGCGTCATGAGCGGAGCCCAGTACTTGAGCTTCACGCCGAGGAAGTCAGGGCCTTCCTCCAGCTGCTGCATGCTCAGGCCCGTGGTGAACAGGCTTTCGAAGTGCCGGCCGATCGCCCCGGCGTTGCGGGCATCCGCCGGCGGAGCCTTCTCCAGCGGCGCCAGGAAATCGCCCGCGGAGCCCAGGAGGGCCCGCTCCGAAGCGGGATCAACCGCGACGACGGACTCGGTCACCTCAGGTGCCAACGGGAGCGCCACGGAGAGGTTGAAGAGGTTGTGCTCCGAACCAAGGGCCGGGGCCGGGAACTTGATGCCTGTTTCGCCGTCGGGTCCGGAGATCCGGACGTTGGAGCCGCCTGCGGCCTGTTCCTGCACCAGGCGGCCCTTGCCCAGGGTGCCTTCGGCGCTGGTCTTGAACAACGTCTGCTGGTTGACGCCGTCGGAGCTCGTGGCCGTAGCCGTCAAGCGGTACTTCTTGGGGGTGTCCGACAACACCGACTCAGCGGCAGGCCATTTGCTGGAATCCATGGCGGACGGATCGCCTGCCGTCACGGCTCCGGCGAGCCCGGCGTTGTAGCCGAGGTAGTCCATGGCATTCAGGCGCGGCGCTTCAAGGTTCTGCGACACACGGGACACCAGGCTGATCGGGGCAGCCACGGACGTTTGGCCCATGGCACGGATCTTGTCCAGCTGGTCGAAGCTGATACCGCCCTGGCCGTTGGCGATTTCCGGTTGGATCAGCGCACCACCCTCGCCGTCCTTGGCCTGGTCAGGCTTCGCCTGGACCAGGATGTCGTACAGACCGCGCGAGTTCTCGTCCACGGTCCGGTTCAGGGCCGCCTGCGACTGGCTCTGGACGAGGACGGACAAGCACATCGCGACGATCAAAATGGCCGCGGTCAGCAGCAGCACACGGCTTCTGATGAACCTTTGGACGGCGTTCATTGGGCTCCCTGAGACCTTGATTGCGGGCGCGCACACATGGACCCTGACCCCTCGAAAACACAAAGGAATCCCGGGCTGTATGTGCAAAAAGTAGTGGCCGGCCTGCTGCCGGGTCCGAATCCCGGACCCAGCCATTGTAAGCAGACCGGCCACGCAAGCGTGTCAGAAGTGTGTCTCCACCACGCCAAAATCAGCTTTGAGGATGACTCCTAGTCCTCCAGGTCCACTTCGCGGACCATGTCCGCTCCGATGCCTGCCTTGATGGCCTCCAACACCTGCTGCGGGACCGAGCTGTCGATGGTCAGGAGCGCCAGGACCTGGCCACCTTCGGTCTGGCGGGCAACCTGCATGCCGCCGATGTTGATGTTGTTCATGCCGAGGATGTGGCCGATGGTGCCGATGACGCCCGGGCGGTCAGCGTAGGCAACAACCACCAGGTGCTCGCTGATGGGGATTTCGACGTCGTACCCGTTGACGCCTACCAGCTTCTCCACCTGCTTGGGCCCGGTCAGGGTACCGGCCACGGAGATCTGGGAACCGTCGCTGAGGGCGCCACGGATGGTCAGGACGTTGCGGTAATCTTCGGCGTCCGGCGTGGTGATCAGGCGGGTGTTGATGCCGCGCTGCTCGGCGATGACGGGGGCGTTGACGTAGGAAACCTGCTCGGTGACAACATCGGCGAACACACCCTTGAGGGCAGCCAGTTCCAGGACCTTGACGTCCAGGGCGGCGATTTCACCGGCAACCTCGACGTCGATCTGGGTCAGGGAAGCGTGTGTCAGGGCAGTGAAGATCCGGCCAAGCTTTTCGATCAGCGGGATGCCCGGTCGGATGTCGCTGGCAATGACGCCGCCGGCCACGTTGACGGCGTCCGGCACCAGTTCACCGGCCAGGGCGAGGCGGACCGACTTGGCCACCGAGACGCCGGCCTTCTCCTGGGCTTCGTCCGTGGAGGCACCAAGGTGCGGGGTCACCACGACGTTGTCGAGTTCGAAGAAGGGCAGGTCCGTACTGGGCTCCTTGACGAAGACGTCCACACCGGCGCCGGCAATCTGGCCTTCCTTCAAGGCGGTGTAGAGGGCTTCCTCGTCAACCAGGCCACCACGTGCCACGTTGATCACATACGCGGATTCCTTCATCTTGCGGAAGGCGTCAGCGCCCAGCATGCCTACCGTCTCAGGCGTCTTGGGCATGTGGATGGTGATGAAGTCCGCGTTGGCCAGGAGCTCGTCCAGGGTGACCAGCTTGACGCCCAACTGCGCCGCACGGGCAGCCGTGATGTAGGGGTCGTAGGCGAGGATCTCGGTGTCGAAGCCCTGAAGGCGGGCAGCCACGAGGGCACCGATGCGGCCCAGGCCAATGATGCCGATCTTCTTCTCGAACAGTTCGATGCCCGTGTACTTGGAACGCTTCCATTCGCCGTTCTTCAGGGCGGAGCTTGCCTGCGGGATGTGGCGGGCCAGGCTCAGGATGTGGCCCACCGTCAGTTCAGCGGCGGAAACGATGTTGGACGTGGGAGCGTTGACCACCATGACACCGGCCTGGGTGGCGGACTTGATGTCCACGTTGTCCAGCCCCACGCCGGCACGTGCGATGACCTTGAGGTTCTTCGCGGCGGCGATGGCTTCGGCATCAACCTGGGTGGCCGAACGGACCAGGATGGCGTCGACGTCGGCAATGGCGGACAGCAACTGGGAGCGGTCGGCGCCGTCGGTCTGGCGGATCTCGAAATCCGGGCCCAATGCCTCGACTGTGGCGGGCGAAAGTTCCTCGGCGAGGAGGACGACGGGTTTGGTGGCTGACACGGGGTGGCACCTTACTTTGGACAACTTGGGAACAGTACTGGACAAGGAGCGGATGCGTGGCCCGGGCACGACGCCGGGACCTGCCCAGAATATCGAATCAGGGCCGCTAAGCCGGTGCCCGGTTGGGGATGTTACGGGCAGGCCGGGCCGGTTGTGAAGAAGTTCACAGCCCACCGTTGGGAGCCGGAGGGCGGGTAGAACGGGCAATGCCCGCCCGGTATGTAGAAGCCGGACGGGCATTGCGGGGGAAGAATCAGCGTGCAGCCGAGCCTTCGACGTAGTCCTCGTCCTGCTGCTGCCAGGAGAAGAGCGAGCGGAGCTCGCGGCCAACTTCCTCGATCGGGTGCTGCTCTGCCTTGGCACGCAGTGCCTTGAACTCGGCGGCGCCGTTGT
The DNA here is from genome assembly GCF_044748905.1 of Paenarthrobacter sp. NPDC089714. Classification (NCBI taxonomy): domain Bacteria; kingdom Bacillati; phylum Actinomycetota; class Actinomycetes; order Micrococcales; family Micrococcaceae; genus Paenarthrobacter; species Paenarthrobacter sp. NPDC089714. The sequence goes on along the minus strand of NZ_JBIVGX010000001.1, from coordinate 851,913 downwards.
CCTGGTCGTCGATGAAGCGCTTGGCGAAGGCACCGGACTGGATGTCAGCCAGGACAGCCTTCATGTTTTCCTTCACCTCGGGGGTGATGACGCGCGGGCCGGAAACGTAGTCACCGTACTCGGCGGTGTCGGAGACGCTCCAGCGCTGCTTGGCGATGCCGCCCTCCCACATGAGGTCCACGATGAGCTTGAGCTCGTGGAGTACCTCGAAGTAGGCGATCTGCGGCTGGTAGCCGGCGTCGGTGAGGGTTTCGAAGCCGTACTGGATGAGCTGGGAAACGCCACCGCACAGGACGGACTGCTCGCCGAAGAGGTCCGTTTCGGTCTCTTCGGTGAAGGTGGTCTTGATGACACCGGCGCGGGTGCCGCCGATGGCCTTGGCGTAGGACTTGGCCAGGTCCCAGGCGGAACCGGAAGCGTCCTGTTCCACGGCGATGATGTCCGGGATGCCACGGCCGGCTTCGAATTCGCGGCGGACCGTGTGGCCCGGAGCCTTCGGAGCGATCAGGATGACGTCAACGCCGGCCGGAGCCTCGATGTAGCCGAAGCGGATGTTGAAGCCGTGGGCGAAGGCGAGTGCCTTGCCTTCGGTCAGCTTGTCCTTGATGGAGTCGTTGAAGATCGAACGCTGGTGCTGGTCCGGCGCGAGGATCATGATGACGTCGGCCCATTCGGCGGCGTCGGCGACGTTCTTGACGGTAAAGCCGGCGTCCTGTGCCTTGGCGGTCGACTTCGAGCCGTCCTTCAGCGCGATGACAACCTCGACGCCGGAATCGCGCAGGTTCAGCGCGTGGGCGTGGCCCTGGGAGCCGTAGCCGACAATGGCAACCTTGCGACCCTGGATGATCGACAGGTCTGCGTCGTCGTCGTAGAACATTTCAGTCACTTGCGTAACTCCTCTTGAGTGGATTTCTCGATATTGATGTGGTGCTGCGGTACGGGGCACTGCTCACGCGGAGCGGAGCGCCCTGTCACTCATGGAGCGGGATCCCCGTCCAACGGCCAAGGTGCCGGACTGCACAATTTCACGGATGCCGAACGGCTCCAGCACTGAAAGCAGCGCTGCGAGCTTCTCCGGGGTACCGGTTGCCTCAATCACCAACGAGTCTGTGGACACGTCGACAACAGCGGCGCGGAACAGGTCTGCAGCCTGGGTAACCTGCAGACGTGTCGCGGCATCCGCACGTACCTTGACCAGGATGTGGTCGCGCTGTACGGAAGATTCGGAAGTCAGTTCAACAATCTTGATCACGTTGACCAACTTGTTGAGCTGCTTGGTGACCTGCTCGATCAGGTCGCCGTCGGCGTCGACGACAACCGTCATGCGGGACATGCCGGGTACCTCGGTGGGTCCCACAGCCAGGGAGTTGATGTTGAATGCACGCCGGGCGAAGAGGCTGGCCACGCGGGTCAAAACGCCGGGCTTGTCTTCTACCAGAACGGACAGTGTGTGGCGGGTCATGCCTAGTCCTCCTCTTCCCATTCCGGGGTCATGTTGCGGGCAACCTGGATCTGGTCATTGCTGACGCCGGCGGGCACCATGGGCCACACCATCGAGTTGGGGCTCACCACGAAGTCGATGACCACGGGGCGGTCGTTGATTTCGAGGGCCTTCTGGATGGTGGCGTCGATGTCCTCGTCACGCTCGCATCGAAGTGCGGCGCAGCCGTAGGCGTCTGCCAGCTTGACGAAGTCCGGGATGCGGATGGTGTCGTGGCCGGTGTTCAGGTCCGTGTTGGAGTAGCGGCCTTCGTAGAACAGGGTCTGCCATTGGCGGACCATTCCCAGCGAAGAGTTGTTGATGATGGCAACCTTGATGGGAATGTTGTTGATGGCGCACGTGGCCAATTCCTGGTTGGTCATCTGGAAGCAGCCGTCGCCGTCGATGGCCCAGACCACACGGTCCGGCTCGCCCACCTTGGCACCCATGGCTGCCGGAACCGAGTATCCCATGGTTCCTGCGCCGCCGGAGTTCAGCCAGGCATGCGGGCGTTCGTAGTTGATGAACTGGGCTGCCCACATCTGGTGCTGCCCCACGCCGGCAACGTAGATGCCTTCAGGTCCGGTGAGTTCGCCGATGCGCTTGAGCACGCGCTGGGGTGCGCTCAGGCCGTCTTCGGGCTCGGTCCAGCCCAAGGGGTACGTTTCACGCAGGTTGTTCAGGAACGCCCACCACGAGTCCAGGTCCGGGGTCCCGCCCTGCTCGAACTGGGCCTTCACGGCCTCGGTCAGTTCCGGAATGATTTCCTTGACCGAGCCAACGATCGGGACATCCGCGGTGCGGTTCTTGGAGATCTCGGCGGGGTCGATGTCAGCGTGGATCACCTTGGCGAAGGGAGCGAACGTCTTCAGCACGCCCGTCACGCGGTCATCGAAGCGTGCCCCCAGGGTAATCAGGAGGTCTGCCTGCTGCAGCGCAGTGACAGCGGAAACGGAACCGTGCATGCCGGGCATGCCCACGTGCTGCGGGTGCGAGTCCGGGAAGGCGCCCCGGGCCATCAGGGTGGTGACCACAGGGGCACCGGTGGCCAGCGCGAGCTCCATGAGTTCGGCCGAAGCATGGCCCTTGACCACGCCGCCGCCCACGTAGAGGACAGGCTTGCTGGAGGCAGCAATCAGCTTGGCTGCTTCGCGCACCTGCTTGTTGTGGCCGCGCACCACGGGGCGGTAGCCGGGCAGGTCGATCTTCGGCGGCCAGGAGAAGGTCATCTGGCCAACCTGGGCGTCCTTGGCGATGTCCACCAGCACTGGACCGGGACGGCCAGTTGAGGCGAGGTGGAATGCCTCAGCCATGACGTGGGGGATGTCGTTGGGGTCCGTCACCAGGAACGAATGCTTGGTGATGGGCATGGTGATGCCCACAATGTCGGCTTCCTGGAAGGCATCGGTGCCAATGACACCACTGGCCACCTGGCCGGTGATGGCCACCATCGGCACGGAGTCCATGTGGGCATCCATGATGGCGGTGACGAGGTTGGTGGCACCGGGGCCCGAGGTGGCGATGCAAACACCAACCCGTCCGGTAACCATGGCGTAGCCTTGCGCGGCGTGGCCGGCTCCCTGTTCGTGACGGACCAGGATGTGATTCATCCTGGAGGCCATCAAGGGGTCGTAGGTGGGCAGGATCGCGCCACCGGGCAAACCGAAAATATCGTCCACGCCGAGTTCTTCGAGCGAACGGACAATTGCTTGCGAGCCGGTCATCACCGTTGGGGGTACAACGTTGTTCGGCCCAAGTACAGGAGAGAGAGGTGCAGCAGCGTCGACGACGGTGTCAGCCGTACGGTCGACCTTTTCCGGAGCTTTGGGGGCTCCAGTGGACTTTGCAGCCATCAGCGAGGGGCTGATCGGCGATCCTTTGCTCATCGGACTCTTCCTTAGTGGATCTTTGATGGGTCTTTGGGAATAAAAAAACCCCTCAGCCTTCCGGCTCTTCGAGGGGTTTGCGCGTGACAGTTCGTTACCAGTCGGGCTAAGCCACGCGCTTGGTAAGGACGACGACGCCGACGGTAACGAATGAGATCATGCGTTCAGTGTTCCCTCTAAGTGAGATGCGTGTCAATCGAGCACCATCGTATCCCACTATTTGGACAGCGGTGTCCAAGTGCCGGACTCCGCCACGGCTGGACGGGCGAAGTCCAGGCTTGCCGCTAGCCGCAGTAGGCGCCAGTGGAGGCGCTGTGCACCAGCTTGGCGTACTTGGCGAGGACGCCCTTGGTGAACTTCGCCGGCAGCGGCTCCCAGCCCACTTTTCGGGCCTCAAGCTCGGCCTCGTCCACCAAGAGGTCGAAGGACCTGGCGGCGATGTCCACGCGGATGCGGTCGCCGTCCTTCACGAAGGCGATGGGACCGCCGTCCACCGCTTCCGGCGCGACGTGGCCGATGCACAAGCCGGTTGTACCACCGGAGAAGCGGCCGTCGGTGAGGAGCAGGACATCCTTGCCCAGGCCTGCACCCTTGATCGCTCCGGTGATCGCGAGCATCTCGCGCATGCCGGGCCCACCCTTGGGTCCTTCGTAGCGGATCACCACCACGTCGCCCTTGTGGATCTCCCCATTGTCCAAAGCATCCAGGGCGCCTTGCTCACGTTCGAAGACGCGGGCAGTCCCTTCGAAGACATCCGCATCGAAGCCTGCAGTCTTCACCACGGCACCCTCTGGAGCCATGGAACCGTGGAGGATGGTGATGCCGCCGGTCTTGTGGATGGGGTTGTCCAGAGCGCGGATGATCTTGCCGTCGAGGTCCGGCGGATTGATGGACGCGAGGTTCTCCGCGAGGGTCTTGCCCGTCACGGTGAGGCAGTCACCGTGCAGCAGGCCGGCGTCGAGCAGTGCCTTCATGATGACCGGCACGCCGCCAATCCTGTCCACATCGGTCATGACGTACCGGCCGAAGGGCTTGAGGTCGCCCAGGTGCGGGATCTTGTCCCCGATCCTGTTGAAATCGGCCAGGGTCAACTCCACGTTGGCTTCCCGGGCGATGGCCAACAGATGGAGGACGGCGTTGGTGGAGCCACCGAAGGCCATGGTGACGGCAATGGCATTCTCGAAGGCTTCCTTGGTCATGATGTCGCGGGCTGTGATGCCGAGGCGGAGCAGGTTGACCACGGCCTCGCCGGACTTGCGCGCGAACTCATCACGACGACGGTCTGCCGAAGGAGGCGCCGCGGACCCGGGAAGAGACATTCCAAGGGCCTCCCCGATGCATGCCATGGTGTTGGCCGTGTACATGCCGCCGCAGGCGCCCTCGCCGGGACAGATGGCTTTCTCGATGCGGTTGAGGTCCTCGCGGCTCATCTTCCCCGCGGCGCAGGCCCCTACGGCTTCGAAGGCATCAATGAGGGTGACTTCCTTCTCGGAACCGTCCTCCAGTTTGACCCAGCCGGGCATGATCGATCCTGCATAAAGGAAGACGCTGGCAAGGTCCAGGCGGGCAGCGGCCATCAACATGCCCGGCAGCGACTTGTCACACCCTGCAAGGAGCACCGAACCGTCAATCCGTTCGGCCTGCATGACGGTTTCCACGGAATCCGCAATGACTTCGCGGGACACCAGGGAAAAGTGCATGCCCTCGTGTCCCATGGAAATACCGTCCGAGACGGAGATAGTGCCGAATTGCATGGGGAACCCTCCACCGGCGTGGACGCCTTCCTTGGCGCCCTGGGCAAGCCGGTTCAGGGAGAGGTTGCAAGGGGTGATTTCGTTCCAGGAACTGGCGACGCCGATTTGGGGCTTTTCGAAATCGTCGTCGCCCATGCCCACGGCGCGGAACATTCCGCGTGCGGGAGCGGCGTGAATGCCGTCAGTAACAACCCGGCTGCGGGGCTTGATGTCCGGCGCGGTATCTGCAATCTGGCTGGTCTCACTCATGCCCCAAAGTCTATGTGTCCACGCCCTCCCGGGAACCGGCCCAAGCCGGGAAAAACGCAAAAAGAAGAATATTTCCGGTAATCCCCCGGACACCCGAAGTGCTGGACAGTCAATAGGCAGCCACGTAACGTCGGAATCACGACTCACTGGAACGCTGCAAACCCCGGAAGCAGAAGGGCATCACCATGGATTGGTTGATTTGGGTCATTGTCATTGTGCTGGTTGTCGCCATTGTTTGGTGGCTTACAAGCCGGAACAACGCAAGGAATTCGGCGCCTGCCGCGAACGGCTCCGGAACCGGAACACCGGGGCAGCCCGGAACTACCCCGCCGGCCGCGATGGAACCCAGCAATGTTTCCACCATGCCTGACACCGCAGCCGCTGTTTCCGGCGTCGCAGGCATTGCGGGCGTCACCAATCTTGGGAAGGCTGCCGCCGAAGGCAGTGGACCCACCGAACCCGTCGCCGAGGAAGAGCCGGATTCGGCGTCAGCAGCAGATACCGGGGCCGGGACGGATACGGTCCCGGCCGGGCCTTCCGGAGCTGCCCGTGTCGATTCCACGCCGGAAACCGGGCAGACCGTTCCGAACGAGCCGGTGGTGGAAACTCCGGTGCTCGATGAGCCTGTAGTGGACGAACCGGTGGTGGACACCCATGCCACGGTGGCAACAGCCGATGCCGGAGACGTCGACGATTGGCAGTCAGGACCTACCGCGGACGACGTTGCACGCGCCGATGATGCCACGGTCAAAGACACCGCCGGCGAGGATGCAGCCGACAAGGACGAATGGGAATCCTCCTGGACCGACGCGGCCGGGGCTCCCCTCCACCACCACGAATACACGGATCCCCACTCCCCCACGCTTCCCGGGGCGGAAACGGCTGCTGCGGAAGAGTCCGATCAACCGCTTGCTTCCGCATCAGGACACCTTGCCGCCGACCATCCCTACGGCGTCGGCTCGGCGGGAGCAGCCGCGGATGGAACCGGCCCGGAGGGATACCCCGTCAAGGGCGATGCCACCACCATGACCTACCACGAAGAAGATGCCGCCAGCTACGCCGAGGCTCCGGCCGACGTCTGGTTCGAATCGGCCGCCCACGCAGAAGCGGCCGGGTTCCGCGCGCCCCGGCGCAACCGGCACTAGCCGGACAGCGGACCGTGAACTGTGCCCGGCACCTGAGATGAACGGGTCCAAGCCATCGCCTGCGCAACGCCTTTCCCTGAGGGTGCGTGCGCTGGCTTTGGCTTGCTCCCTGATGCCGGCCCTGGCCGCCTGCACGGGCAGCCCATCGTCTCCCGGAACTGCCGCGACACCCGGTGGTACGCAGCAACAAGGCGGTACGGCGTCGACGGCTACGCCGGCCAGCCCGCAGCTCAGGGACAAGCTCGACGTCGGGCTGCGGCTTCCGTGGTCGGTGGTGTTCCTGCCGGACGGCGCAGCCGTCATATCCGAACGCGATTCGGCCCTCCTCAAGGAAATCCGCGACGGCCGCGCCACAACCATCGGCGAGGTCCCCGGCGTCGAACCCGGTGGAGAAGGCGGTTTGCTGGGACTTGCCGTGTCGCCGGACTTCGCCTCCGACCGGTGGCTGTACGCCTACTTCACCTCAGAGGCAGACAATCGCATCGCCCGGATGAAGCTGACCCGGGACGCCGCTGGCCGACTGTCGCTGGGCGAAGCCGACGTTGTCTTCTCCGGAATTCCCAAGGCCTCCACGCACAACGGGGGCCGGATCCGGTTCGGCCCCGACGGATTCCTCTACGTTGGCACGGGAGACTCGCAGCGCCGGGACCAACCGCAGGACATCAAGGCCCTGGGCGGAAAGATCCTGCGGCTGACCCCCGATGGCAACCCGGCCCCGGGCAACCCGTTCGGCGACAACCCCGTGTACAGCTACGGGCACCGGAACGTCCAAGGACTCGCCTGGGACGCTGACGGACGGCTCTGGGCCAGCGAGTTCGGCCCTGACGTGGACGACGAGTTGAACCTGATCACCCCGGGCGGCGACTACGGCTGGCCCACCGTCACGGGAGCACCGGGCCGAAGCGGTCTCCTGGATGCCAAGGTGGTGTGGCCGTCGACGGCGGACGCCTCGCCCAGCGGACTGGAAATCGTCGAAGGCGTCGCCTATACCGGCGCCCTTCGGGGACAGCGCTTATGGGCGGTCCCGCTCAACGGTGAAACCGCAGGCACTCCTGTGGCTTTCTTCACAGCGGAATATGGACGGCTCAGGGATGTGGCGAAGGCCCCTGACGGCTCCCTTTGGGTGCTGAGCAACAACAGAAACCCTGACTTCGTGCTGGTTTTGGAGCCTCAGCCCTGACCAGCCATGCCATCCCACGGACGATTTCACAGTTCCGGGGAAGTCGTGTAGAGTTACTTGTCGTTGCGGAGATCGCCAAGGAACTAAAAGCCCCAAGGCCGATCGAAATCAACAGTTGCACCTCTAGCTCAACTGGCAGAGCAATTGACTCTTAATCAATGGGTTCCGGGTTCGAGTCCCGGGGGGTGCACCAAAGAAAAAGCCCCGAAGTGAATTTCACTTCGGGGCTTTTTGCTGTCCACTTTGGATCCTGGGAATGGAAGACTGTGCGGTCCGTCACTGTTTGTACAAAGTGGTCATCACCGCCGAAAAAGTAGTGTAGAGTTGTCTGTCGTTGCGGCGGTCAACGAGGAAAACAATTCCTCGAAGAAACCGAAACAACAGCTGCACCTCTAGCTCAACTGGCAGAGCAATTGACTCTTAATCAATGGGTTCCGGGTTCGAGTCCCGGGGGGTGCACCAAAAAGAAAAGGCTTCGACCGTCACAGACGGTCGAAGCCTTTTCTTTATGCCCAAAGCGCTCCTGGCCGAAGCCAGGAACCGCCTAGAGGTTGATGTCGTCAGTAGGTTCTTCTTTGATGGGGGCTCCAATGAGTCCGCGCACAACGATCCGCAGTTCGTCACGGAGCCTGGCAGTATCCACGGCCACCGGGGCCAGCACGTCCTGCTCGAGCTTCACGGCTTCCGAGAGGGCTTCCCTTCCGGCCTCGGTCAAAGTGACCACATGGCTGCGGCGGTCCGAGTCGCTACGGTGCCGGGTCACATGCCCGTGGAGTTCGAGCCGCGCCAGGGTGGTGCCCATGGTCTGGGCCTTCACGCGCGCTACTTCGGCCAGGGCGGCCTGGGTGATAGGGCCTTTGACCGCGAGTACCTGCATGGCAATAACGCCTGCATGGGTCAGTCCAATAGCTTTTAATTTTTCGTTCCACGAGATTTCCACGAGCCGCGCAGCGGTCGAAAGCAGTCGCGTCGTGGGCCATCTCTCCATATCAGGCATGCCGCCAGTATATGCGGCGGGCACCCGGTGCCGTGGCTTCCGCACACTAAACTGGGGAATCGCGAACGTTATCTAGGAGCAAATTGTGGCGGAACGACTCATTCCCGGGGACCCAGCCCCGGACTTCACACTGACTGACAAAGACGGCAGCAGGATCAGCCTCTCGGACTTTCGAGGCAAGAAAACAATCGTCTACTTCTATCCGGCGGCCTCCACACCCGGATGTACCAAACAGGCGTGCGACTTCCGGGACTCGCTGGCATCGCTCAAGGGTGCAGGCTACGAGGTCCTCGGAATCTCGCCCGACTCCTCCGCAGCCCTGGCCAAGTTCGCCACGGAAGAACACCTGACCTTTCCACTGCTCTCCGACGAGGACCACGCTGTCGCCGACGCGTACGCAGCCTGGGGAGAGAAGAAGAACTACGGCAAGACCTACATGGGCCTCATCCGGTCCACCGTGGTGATCGATCCCCAGGGGAAAGTGGAACTGGCCCAGTACAACGTCCGGGCAACCGGCCACGTTGCCAAGCTGCGCCGGGACCTCAAGCTCGATAAGTAGCGGGTAGACTGTAGCCCGATACACCGCCATGGCCTTCCCCGGGTTGGTCATGGCCACCCAGCGCGAGTGGTGAAATTGGCAGACACGCAGGATTTAGGTTCCTGTGCCTTCGGGCGTGGGGGTTCAAGTCCCCCCTTGCGCACAGTGGCACCCCCGGCACTTGCCGGGGGTGCCTTCTTCGTGGACCGGTGGCTCACAGGACGTTCAATTACACTGGAATGCGGTCTGGCCGAAGCCGGTCAGGACCACTTCCAACCGGCTTGAGGGGACAAGAGTGGCAAGCAGCAAGATACGGCGACTGGGCAAGCAGTGCGGTGCCGTCATCCTGGCCCTTGGATTGGCCGCCTGCACGGGAACGCCCGGGCCCCCGCCGTCTTCTTCCACGGGAAGTTCAGCCCCGGCAGCCCCCACCGCTACCTTCAACTTTGGCACGGCTTCCATGCCGCTGGGACTGGATCCCGCCATGACGTCCGATTCCGAGGCCTACAGGGTGACCCGGCAGGTCCTCGAAGGCCTCGTCGGCGTGGACGGCTCCACCGGGCAGACCACTCCGCTGCTTGCCACGGAATGGAAGGACAGCAACAACGGGCTGAGCTATGACTTCACGCTTCGCGAAAAGGTCGCGTTCCACGACGGCACGCCCTTCGACGCGACGGCCGTTTGCGCCAATTTCAACCGTTGGTTCACCTTCTCCGCGGACCTCCGCAAGCAAGCACCGGGAATCTCCTTCCAGGGCGTCTTCAAGGCCTACTCGGATGAGCCGGTGTTCTCAATCTTCAAGGACTGCAAAGTTGTTGCGCCCACCAAGGTGCAGATCAACCTGACACGTCCTTTCACGGGTTTCCTGCAGGCTTTGACACTTCCCGCCTTCGCGATCTCCTCCCCCAAGGCGCTGGAAGCCCAGAAGGCCAACGTCCTGGACACGACAAGGAACGGCCAGGCGATCTCCGCCTACGCGACCCACCCGGTTGGCACCGGCCCGTACACGTTCAGTGCATGGGACGAGCAGAAGGTCACCTTGACCAGCAATGAGTCCTATTGGGGCAACAGGGGCCAGATCGCCACGATCAACTTCATTCCTTATGACCGCGCCGAAACGAGGCAGCAGGCCTTGCTCGACGGCAAGATCGATGCCTACGACCTCGTGACGTCCGGCACCTTCGACCAACTGGTTAAGAAGGGCGTCCAGATCATCCAGCGTGATCCCTTTTCCGTGATGTACCTGGGCATCAACCAGGCCGTGGCCCCGCTGGACAAGCTTGAGGTGCGGCAGGCCATTGAGATGTCCATCGACAAGGAAACGCTGATCCGCCGCTTCTTCATCGACAACACGGCCCAAGCCTCCCAGTTCGTACCCCCGAAGCTCAGTGGCTTCAATAACAACGCTCCGTCGCTGGGCTACAACCCGGACAAGGCCAAGGAACTCCTGAAGAAGGCCGGCTATAACGGCGAAGAACTCAAGTTCTACTACCCCCTCAACGCCACGCGGGCCTACCTCCCGACGCCGGAGAAGGTCTACGCGGAGATCAGCCGTCAGCTGGTCGCCGTAGGGATCAACGTCAAGCCCGTTCCCATCAACTGGGAGGACGGCTACCTGCAAAAGGTCCAGTCCCCTGGTGACCACGCTTTGCACCTGTTGGGCTGGAACGGCTCCTATGCGGATGCCGACAACTTCCTGGGACCACTGTTCGGCGAGGCGCGGCCCGAGTTCGGCTACTCGGACGCGGAGGTGTTCCACAAGATCGAACGTGCCCGCGCGCTTCCCAACGGTGACGCCAGGAACACCGAGTACCAGTCCATCAACGCAGAGATCGCAGCGTCCGTACCCGCCGTGCCGATAGCCTTCCCGATCTCCGCCCTGGCGCTCTCCAACAAGGTGGAAAGCTACCCTGCATCCCCGGTCTTGAACGAAGTTTTCACAAACGTCCGCTTAAAGCCTTGACGATTCCCGGCAATTTCAGTATTGGGTGCGCACGGGGATATTCTGTGACAGCCAGTGCCGCCGCTATCGGAGATTGATTGTGACCTTCATTTCCAAGACTCAACATGCCGACGTCGTCCTTATTGGCGGCGGAATCATGAGTGCCACCCTGGGTGCGTTCATCAAGCAGCTTGAACCCACCTGGACCATCTCCCTGTTCGAACGCCTCGACGAAGCCGGGCTGGAAAGCTCCGGCCCCTGGAACAACGCCGGTACCGGCCATGCCGCGCTGTGTGAGCTCAACTACTCCCCCGCGGCCAAGGACGGCTCGGTGGATCCCGCCAAGGCCATCCACATCAATGAGCAGTTCCAGCTTTCGCGCCAGTTCTGGTCCCACCTGGTGGACAGCAACGTGATCGGCTCCCCCAAGGGCTTCATCAACACCGTTCCGCACATGAGCTTCGTCATTGGCGACGACCACGCGAACTTCCTCAAGACCCGCTACGAGGCCCTCAAGCCCAACACCCTGTTCCGGAGCATGGAATACACCGAGGACCAGGCGCAGATCGCCAAGTGGGCACCGTTGATCGTCAAGGGCCGCGACCGCAAGCAGCGGGTCGCTGCAACGCGCGCAGCTGAAGGCACCGACGTCGATTTTGGCGCCCTGACCCGCGAGCTGACCAGCTACCTGCGCAGCAGCGGTGCAGAGGTCAACTACGGCCATGACGTGACCAACATCAACCGCGCCGCCGGCGGCGGCTGGGACCTGTCCCTCAAGCACGCAAAGTCCGGCGAGCACGGCAGGATCCACGCCAAGTTCGTCTTCGTCGGGGCCGGCGGCGGCGCCCTCCACTTGCTGCAGGCCTCCGGCATTCCGGAGAGCAAGGGCTACGGCGGCTTCCCCGTCTCCGGACAGTTCTTCCGTTGCACCGATGAGGCCATCACGTCCCAGCACAGCGCCAAGGTCTATGGCCAGGCTTCCGTGGGGGCTCCGCCCATGTCCGTCCCCCACCTGGATACCCGCTTCGTGGACGGCAAGCGTTCGCTCCTCTTCGGCCCCTACGCAGGTTTCTCCACCAACTTCCTGAAGACCTCCAGCTACCTGGACCTTCCCTTGTCCATCCGCCCTGGAAACATCATTCCCATGCTGGCAGTGGCCAAGGACAACATGGACCTCACGGCCTATCTCATCAAGGAAGTGGCCAAGCGCCACGAAGCCAAGGTGGAATCCCTGCGCGAGTACTACCCCGAGGCCACCGGTGGCGACTGGGAACTCATTACCGCCGGACAGCGCGTACAGATCATCAAGAAGCACCCGCAAAAGGGTGGCATCCTGCAGTTCGGCACCGAGGTGATCGCTTCCCGCGATGGCTCGATCGGCGCCTTGCTTGGCGCTTCCCCGGGAGCCTCCACTGCCGTGCCGATCATGATCGAACTGCTGCAGAAGTCCTTCCCGAAGAACTTCAAGGGCTGGCAGTCCAAGCTCAAGGACATGATGCCGGGCTACGGCGTCAAGCTCAACGAGAACCCGGAGCTTGCCGCGGAACTCGAAGCCAGCACTGCGCGTTCCCTGCAATTGGACACCGCACCCGCGCTCCAGAGCTAGTATCCAGGGGCTGCGGCCGGTTCCCGTCAGCCGAACACTTCCGTAGACCTCAGGAGACAATGCAATGTTCCGCCTGGCCACGCTGTCCCTGGGAAACCGGGCCCTGATCGCGCTGATCACCGTCTTTGCGGCGGTGTTCGGCGTGATCACCATGGGTTCGCTCAAGCAGGAGCTCATCCCGTCCATTGAGTTCCCCCAGATCACCGTGGTCACCTCCATGCCGGGCGCGTCCCCTGAAGTGGTGGACAAGCAACTCAGCCGGCCCCTCGAAACGGCGCTGAACAGCGTGGAGGGGCTCGAGTCCACCACTTCCACCTCGCGCAACGGCGTTTCGCAGATCACCATGGTGTTCACCTATGGGTCCAACCTGGACAGGGCCAGGAACCAGATCGACCGGGCCATCTCCAACGCCAAGCGGGTGCTGCCCGCCGACGTCGAACCCCAGTCCATTGCCGGGAACATCAGCGATTTCCCGATCGTTTTCCTGGCGGTGTCCTCGGACAAGCCGTTGAGCGAACTGAACGCCGACCTCCAGCGCCTGAGTGTTCCGCGCCTCCAAAAGATCGACGGCGTCCGTGGCGCCGACGTGACGGGCGGCGCCACGCAGCACATCCTGGTCCAACCGCGGCCCGCGGACCTGGCAAGCTCCGGGGCCTCCGTCCAGTCCATCAGCGCTGCTTTGAAGAACAACGGCGCACTGGTTCCGGTGGGCACCATCGAGGACCAGGGCAAGACGCTCTCCCTCCAGCTCGGCAGCCCTGTCGACTCGCTGGACGTCATCAAGGGCCTTCCGCTGACAGGAGCCAAGGGCGCAGCAACCATTGGGGCAGTGGCCGATGTCAGCATCGAGGACGACGCAGCCACGTCCATCACGCGGACCAACGGCAAACCGACCCTTGCGTTGTCCGTCACCAAGAAACCCGAAGGCGATACTGTCGCCATCTCGCATGCCGTTCGCGACGCCATCGGCCCGATGCAGGACGAGCTCGGCAACAACGCGGTCTTCACCCCGGTCTTCGACCAAGCGCCGTTCATCGAAAAGTCCATCAAGGACCTCACCACAGAGGGCCTCCTGGGCCTGGGCTTTGCCGTGGCCGTGATCCTGGTGTTCCTGATGTCGGTCCGGTCCACCTTGGTCACTGCCGTTTCCATCCCGCTGTCCCTCCTGATCACCTTCATCGGGATCTCGGCCACGGGCTACTCGTTGAACATCCTGACGCTGGGTGCGTTGACCATTGCGATTGGCCGCGTGGTGGACGACTCGATCGTGGTCATTGAGAACATCAAGCGACACTTGAGCTACGGCGAGCCCAAGCTGACGGCGATCGTCACCTCCATCCGGGAAGTCGCCGGCGCAATTACCGCCTCCACCCTCACCACTGTGGCGGTCTTCCTGCCCATCGCCTTCGTGGGCGATCTCGCCGGCGAACTGTTCCGGCCGTTTGCCTTGACGGTCACCATCGCCCTGCTGTCCTCTCTGCTCGTTTCGCTGACGATCGTTCCCGTGCTCGCCTATTGGTTCCTCGCTGCGCCGGCCCGGGAAGCCGCGGAGCCAACCGCCACCACTGCCGAGCAGGCCAGGGAAGCCGAGCAGCGGACCCGGCTCCAGCGTGGGTACCTGCCCATACTTGCCAAGACGCAGAAGCACCCGGTCATCACCCTTACCGCCGCCGTCCTGATCCTCGTGGCCACCGCGGCGGCGTCTCCCCTGCTGGCCACGGACCTGCTGGGCCGGTCCGGAGAGAACAGCATGACGGTGCGCCAGGTCCTCCCGGCCGGCACCAGCCTTGAGGCGACCAGCCAGGAAGCCGGCAAAGTGGAGGACATCCTGCGGGGCACGGAGGGCATCAAGGACGTCCAGGTGACCTCCGGCAACGCGCAAACAGGCTTTGCGGCCCTGACATCCACCGGCGCTTCGAATTCGACCTTCACCATCGTCACCGACGAGAAGGCCAACCAGAAGAAGCTCCAGGACGACGTCCGGGCCAAGCTGGCCGATGCAGCGGGCAAGATCACCGTTGGCTCACAGCAGGGTGGCTTCGGCACGTCCTCCACGGTGGACATCACCATCAAGGCGGCCAATTCCGCCGATCTGCAAACAGCCAGCGACGCGATGGTGAAAGCAATGGACGGGGTGCCGGGAAGTACGGAAGTCTCCACCAACCTCGCAGCCAGCCAACCCGTGGTCCAGGTCCGGGTGGACCGGGCCAAAACCGTGGCCGCAGGACTGACCGAGGAACAGGTGGGAGCCTTCCTCGCCTCGACGGTCAGCCCCCTTCCGGCCGGTACGGTCCGGATCAGCACCAACGATTTCCCGGTCCAGATCGGCAAGGGCACCCGCTTTACGAGCATTGCCGCGGTCAAGGCGGTCCAGCTGCCCACGGCGCGGGGTCCGGTGGCGCTCGACTCCATTGCCGCCGTCGAGCAGGTGGACACTCCGGTGTCCATCACCAGCAGCAACGGCCAGCGCACCGCGAAGGTGACCGTGACGCCGTCGGGCTCCAACCTGGGCAGCGTCAGCGCCGCGGTGCAGGAGCGGCTGGCCTCCGTACAGCTGCCGGCCGGTGTCACGGCCGCCATCGGCGGGGCCACGACACAGCAGGCCGAGTCGTTCAGACAGCTGGGCATGGCCCTCCTGGCGGCAATCGCGATTGTCTACGTCATTATGGTGGCGGCCTTCAAGTCGCTCATCCAGCCCCTGATCCTGCTGGTCTCGGTGCCCTTCGCCGCAACAGGGGCCGTGGGGCTCCTGCTGTTGACGGGCGTTCCGCTGGGCCTCCCCTCGCTGATCGGCATGCTGATGCTGGTGGGGATCGTGGTGACAAACGCCATCGTGCTGATCGACCTCATTAACCAATACCGGAAACCGCACGATGGAAGGCCGGGGATGAGCGTCGCGGACGCCATCACCCACGGTGCCCGGCAGCGCCTGCGTCCCATCCTCATGACTGCCCTGGCCACGGTGTTTGCCCTGACTCCCATGGCCCTGGGCCTGACGGGCGGCGGGGGGTTCATTTCACAGCCGTTGGCCATTGTGGTGATCGGCGGCCTGGTTTCGTCCACGGCGCTGACGCTGGTCCTGGTGCCGGTCCTCTACAAACTGGTGGAAGGCCGACGGGAGAAGAAGGAGCTCCAGAAAGCCCTCCACCAGAAGCCTGAACCGGCAAAGGGCAACGGCGGAGACGGCGACTTCGGCGACTTCGGCGACTGGACCACGGGTGCCGTACCGCGGGTCACCGGCAGGCGGGCCGCCCACAACCCCGCGGAATAGCCGCATTCTCCAAGCAGGAAACAACAGGACAGGGCCGGGAACATTTCCCGGCCCTGTCCTGTTACAGGCAGTAATAGATGCAAATGCATCTAGTTTCAGGTACACTGTTGAGCAGGGCCCGGGACTTCGGGCAGGGAGAAAGGCACATCATGCAGATCGGCGTTTTCAGCGTCAGCGACATCACCACCGACCCCACCACGGGCCGCACGCCCACGGAGAACGAGCGCATCAAGGCCTCCGTGGCCATCGCCAAGAAGGTCGAAGAAATCGGCATGGATGTCTACGCCATCGGCGAGCACCACAACCGGCCGTTCTTCTCCTCCTCCCCCACCACCACGCTGGCCTACATCGCAGCACAGACCGAGCGGATTACGCTCTCCACGGCAACCACGCTGATCACCACCAATGATCCCGTGAAGATCGCCGAGGACTTCGCCATGCTGCAGCACCTGTCCGATGGCAGGGTGGACCTGGTCCTTGGCCGCGGCAACACCGCCCCGGTCTACCCTTGGTTCGGCAAGAACATCCAGGACGGGATCGAGCTTGCGATCGAGAACTACAGCCTGCTCCGCAAGCTGTGGGACGAGGACACGGTCAACTGGTCCGGCAAGTTCCGCACGCCGCTGCAGAACTTCACGTCCACCCCGCGTCCGCTCGACGGCGTGGCCCCCTTCGTGTGGCACGGTTCCATCCGCACGCCGCAGATCGCCGAAGTGGCCGCCTACTACGGTGACGGTTTCTTCGCCAACAACATCTTCTGGCCCAAGGAGCACTACCAGCAGCTGATTGGCCTCTACCGTGAGCGCTACGAACACTACGGCCACGGCAAGGCAGACCAGGCGATTGTCGGGTTGGGTGGCCAGTTCTTCATGAGGAAGAACTCGCAGGACGCCGTGAAGGAATTCCGCCCGTACTTCGACAACGCACCGGTCTACGGCCACGGTCCGTCACTGGA
Organism: Paenarthrobacter sp. NPDC089714; assembly: GCF_044748905.1. Lineage (NCBI taxonomy): Bacteria > Bacillati > Actinomycetota > Actinomycetes > Micrococcales > Micrococcaceae > Paenarthrobacter > Paenarthrobacter sp. NPDC089714. Next base: position 834,910 of record NZ_JBIVGX010000001.1, on the reverse strand, counting down.
GGACTTCACCTCGCAGACGCCCCTGACCGTGGGCAGCCCGCAGGAAGTGATCGAGAAGACCCTCACGTTCCGGGAATTCTTCGGCGACTACCAGCGGCAGCTGTTCCTGATCGACCACGCCGGTCTCCCGCTGAAGACGGTCCTGGAGCAACTGGACCTCTTTGGCGAGGAAGTCCTTCCGGTGCTGCGCAAGGAGTACGCTGACTCGAAGCCGGCACATGTGCCCGACGCTCCAACCCACGCCTCGCGAGTGGCCGCCGCCTTGGAGGCCAGCGTCAGCGAATCCGCCCAGGCCGGAACCGCGGGACGGGAATCCTGATGTCCGGCCCAACAGCCACTGCTTCTTCGGCCGTCCGCCTCGCCGCCGAAACCTGGGAGTCCTTGTTCCGCTCCCAGGTGGCGGTGATGCGCAAGCTGCAATCGGGGCCTGCCTTCAAGGCGCTGCCCGTCAAGGAGTACGACGTCCTGTTCACCCTCTCGCGCTGCCCTTCGGGCCAGCTGCGCCAGAACGAGATCAACGACAAGGTCCTCTTGAGCCAATCCAGCCTCAGCCGGCTGATCGACCGGCTGGAGAAGCGCGGCCTGGTGGAGCGGACAGCAGCGCCCGACGACGGCCGGGGAGTCCTGCTCTCCCTCACCGAAGCGGGCAGGGAGTTGCAAAAAAGCATCGGCCGCGAGCACGTGCGGGACATTGCCCACCTGGTGGCCCCTGCCTTGACTGCCGAGGAACAGCGGGAGCTGCTCCGACTGACGGAGAAGCTGCGGGCGTCCGTGGCCGGCCATCCTGTGGCAGGCGGGAAGTAGTCAGCCCAAGGTGACGTGCTGCCCGGGGTCTTCCCCGGGCAGTTCGCCGTTAACCTCTGCACTGACCTTCAGCGTCTTGAGGGAGAGGCTGCCCCCTACCGTGGACAGGAACGCCGTGTCCGAGGAGTCCCTTCCGGCCGTAATCCGCACCATGGCTTCGCGCGGCGCCAGCCCTGTGGGATCGATGACCTGCCAGCCACCATCGATGTAGGCCTCGGCAACGGCGTGGAAATCCATGGGACTCAGGCCCGGGGCGTACACGGCCGCCAGACGCGCGGGCACGTCCTTGGACCGCAGGAGGGCGATGGCCAGGTGCGCGAAGTCGCGGCACACGCCGCGGCGGTGCAGGAGCGTCTCCACCGCACCGTCCGTGCCACGCGACGAGCCGCTGACGTAGCGCAGCTCCCCGTGGACCCAGTTGCGCACGGCTGAGAGGAGTTCCGTCCCGTGCAGGCCGCCAAACTCGGCATAGGAGGTAGGAAGCAGCCTGTCCGACTCCGCGTACCGGCTCGGGCGGACATAGCGGATCAGTTCCATCGGCCCGGAGGCATCGGGTTCCCCCCTGCCCACCACGGTGGCTTGGTAGTCCACAGTAACTTCGCTCGGCTCCGCGAACTCCATGTAGTGGAAGCGTCCGCCGTGATGGTCCGCAAGCTCGGCGAACGGGACATCATTGCCGTCGCTGGTGATGGAGAGCGTTTCGCTCAGGGATTCGTAGCCGGGGTTGCGGGCCACGGCAATGGCCATGGCAACCTTGGTGTTCGCGACGGTCTTGAAAACGAGCTTGGCAGCTACGTTGCGTTCCATTGATCTCCGGGATGGTTGCGGCGGGACACCCCATGCCGCCATGCGTGTATCGGCCAACAGCAGGACTACAGATTGACCTTCAGAGACAGTAGCATCCGCTGGACGTTTGCGAATTCGGCACCATGCGCCACGTACTTTGCGGCCAGGTCCAAGGTGTCGAAGGACTTGGCGGGCGCCACCTTCTCATCCACGGCGAACGCGTGCAGCGCGGTGACGTCCCCAAAAGCAATATCCCCCTTGCCGGCAGGACCCTGCACGCGGTTACGAAGCTCGCAGGACTGACCATCCGCGCCGGCCACCACATTGGTGATGCCGAACGAGCCGAAGAACTTGTACCCCTGGAGGACCCTGAACACCACGCGGGGTTCGATCGTGCCGGAACCCCCGGAGTGCGGCACATCGAGGGGAACGCTGCTGATCACCACATAGGGTTTGGCCTGCCCCACGGGGCAATCCGCGGGAGCAGCGGCGGGCAGACCTGTTTGCAGGGTTGCCACGTACTTTCCGGCGGCATCCTTCACCTCTACTTTCAAAGCACCGGGAAGGGAACCTGCATCCGGAGCCACTGATTGGACGATCCACTCTTGGGGTACCTCGAAGCTGACGCTTTTCGCCGGATCGGTGTAGGTCTTCCAGGACAGTGCTGTGGGTACGGCCTCCGGCGACGCGGAACCCCCGGGAGCAGCGGAAGGCAGGCTCCCTCCGGAAGGAGGTGCCGGCGTCGTGCTTTCGCCCGACGGCGACGCGGGCACGGTACTGGACTCCGAGCTGTTGGGCCGCGCCGTGGCGGTGTCCGAAACCTGGGGACCCTTGTTCTGGGCCGTGCAGGCTGTCGTCCCGGCCACGAGGACCACGACGGCGGCAGCCAGGGCGGCGATCCGGCCGGCGACGGTGATGGGTTTTGTCATCCCCTCCATGGGGAAAGCCTATCCGGCGCAGGTCCCGCGACACGCACAGGACTAGGCTGTGGACATGGCTCCCGAAAGTACCGACGAATTTTCCGAGTTCGACGACGACATCCCCACCCTGTCCGCAGTGGACGTCGCCGACTGGCGCCTGCGGACCTTCGCGCTGTACCACCATGTGCGGCAGTTGGCGGCGCACGATCCCTTCGACGCCCACAACTACTGGCGGCAGGAGCGGGACCGCATGTTCGCCACCCACCCGGCCTCGGCGCTGACGGATGACGTCAAAGCCTCCTTCTCCGGGCTGCGGACCGCCGACTACGATCCCGCCTTCCGTTTGTACGTTCCGTTGTCGCCGGAGGGCGAAGGACAGGAAATGAACGTGTCCACGGGGACGGACGGTGTCGTTCCCTTCGTCCGTATCGGCACATTCGAGCTTCCGGGACTCGGTTCCCTGGCCGCTTGGCGCCTGCGCAGTTACGGCGGCGGAATCTTCGTACCTTTCCGGGACGCCACTGCAGGGAAGGACGGTGGGAGCTACGGAGCGGGGCGGTACCTCCTGGACACCATCAAGGGAGCCTTCCACGGAGTCCGCCGCAGCGGCGAAGAACAGGAGTTCGTTGTGGACTTCAACTTCGCCTACAACCCCTCGTGCGCCTACAACGAAGCGTGGGCGTGTCCACTCGCGGGCCCGGCCAACCGGCTCGCCTCTGAGATCCCCGTCGGGGAGCTTTACGTACCCGCTTAGTGCTCGTGCAGCGGTCCGTGGTCCGGCGGAGGCGGCGGTGGACCGGGAGGTCCACCATGGCCATGCGGTGGTCGCGGCGGGCCGGGCACCGGTGGGGGTGGTGGAACAGCACCCGGCACGTGCTTGCGCAGATGCGGCGGCGGAAACGGGTGGCGCAGGGGTGGCGGCGCAGGGTGTCCTTGCGGCTGTACGGGCAGGCGATCGGCCGATTCCGAACCGTCCTTGTCGACCTCCGGCGCGGCTGCAGGTCCGCCGTCAGCGCCTGATGTCCCGGACGTCGACGCCGTGGCATCCTGGCCCGATCCAATCAAGGCAAAGTACTCGTAGAGTTCCTTCTCCTGGCCCTCAGTGATGACTCCCCGGTCGTTGTCGATCCTGGGTCCCTTTTCCACCTGGTCCTTGACCACGGCCAGCTTGATGGTGGAGTCCTCAACCTCGGCACCGGCCAACGGCGCGAACGATTCTGAGAGGCCGAAGAAACCCGTCCGAACCGTGACGAAGGCCGGGTCGCCCGACTCGCCACTCAGGAAAATCTGTTCCACCGAACCGATCTTCTCTCCGGCGGAGTCCACTACTGTCCCGCCGTTGGCCACAATGTTGTCCAGGTCCTCAAGACTGAGCATGGTTCATTGTGCCGCACCGAAGACCTGTGCCGCACCAACGGCGAGCGCCAAGAGTGCCACAGCTGCCACAACCGTCAACGGCGCCACGATCAAGCCGAACAACGCGTAGCCACGCCAGCTGATGAGGACATTCATCTTGGTGAGGCGGTCGTGCCACAACAAGGTGGCCAGGGAAGCCCACGGCGTGATGAGGGGCCCGGCATTGACGCCGATGAGCAGTGCACCCGTCCGCAACGGGGACCCGGCCAGAGGCTCAGCCAGCAGGTAGGCAGGGAGGTTGTTCACGATGTTGGACCCCAGGGCTCCCGTGGCGGCCAGCCTGAGCAGTTCCACGAAGCCTTCTCCCTGGCCGGAAAACTGTCCGATGAGCGCAGGCAAGCCAAGGTAGCGAGTGGCTTCCACCACCAGGAACAGGCCCGCGGCAAACAGGAGCAAGGACCACGGCACCAGCTGTATGGTGAGTGACCGGCGACGCCGGATGGCAAACATCACGAGCAGCACAGCGGCGGCCGCTGTCGCTGAGAGCCAGAGCGGAAGTCCCGAAACCAAGGCGGGAAGCAGCAGCGCCAGGACGATGGCCGACGCAAGCAGCAGCACCCGGTCCGTCGGCTGCCCGGAGGTCCCGGCGTCGGGCTTGATCTTGTTCACGGGAACCCGCGCATAGGTGCGCCGCAGGTCCCGCCGGAACACGATGGCGATGAAGGCCAGCGGCACCACGATGGCTGCCAGCGAAGGCGCCCACATGAGTGCGGCGAAGCCGGCAGGGCTGATGCCACCCAGGTTGTGCTGTGCAAGGAGGTTTGTCAGGTTGGACACCGGCAACAGCAGGCTCGCGGTGTTCGCCAGCCACACGGTGGCCAAGGCAAACGGCAGGACCGGGAGTCCGGTCCGCCTGGTGACCGTCACGACCACCGGTGTCAGCAGCACGGCCGTGGTGTCGATGGACAGGAAGATGGTGCTCAGGATGGCGAGCACGGCCAGGAGCAGCCATAAGGCGTAGCTCCGACCACGGCCCCAGTGCCGGAGCCTGCCTGCGATCCATTGGAAAACACCGGCCTCGCTGGCCAGTTCCGTGACAACGGTCATCGCGGCAACAAACCCCATGATGGGAGCCACCCGGTCCACGAGCACGCCCACTTGGTCCCATGGCAGAATTCCCGTTGCCGCGGCAACGCCACCGGCAACCAGCAGGACCGCACCAATGATCGCCAGACGCATGGAACGGATTCTAAGCCCGTGTACTGTGCTCAACCTGCCTGCCGCACGGGAACCGCGTCACACTACCGTAAGCAATGGCGCCCCCAGGGCCGTTGCCCGCAGCCTAGCCTTGAACCATGACCAGATTCCGGAGTCTTGTCCGGGCACACAAGACAGCCACTGCCCTGGCGGGAGCTGCCGTGGCCGTGGCCATAGTGGTGGGGGCAGCACTGTTCCAGCCGTGGCGGCTCTTCACCAGCAGCAGCCTGGACGAAGCACTCCCGGCCGCCCCGGTGGCCGCGAGCTCATCGCCGGTGACGCCTGCTTCTGCTGTCCCGACGGGAACGCCCACGCCAAGCGGACCGATGATCGTCAGCTCGGGCGCGTTCCAATCCCAGGAACACGAGACCACGGGCGCTGCCTGGTTGCTGAAGCTCCCGGATGGCAGCCACGTGCTCCGCCTGGAAAATCTGGCCAGCAGCGACGGGCCGGATGTCAAGGTGTGGCTGAGCAGCCTGGAGGCGGGCGGCGATTGGTTCAAGTACCGCTCAGGCCGCTCTGTGGACCTCGGTCCGGTCAAGGCCACGCACGGAAACCACAATTACGACATTCCTGCCGGAACCGATGTGGCCGGGCTGACATCGGTGGTCCTTTGGTGCGATCGATTCAGCGTCGCTTTCGGATCGGCCCCGCTCGCCTGAGACCCGCACGAGTCGTTGTGGGGCCCGCACTGCGTGCCCAGGCTGCGACCTGGGGCGTGAAACGGCCCTGGTAATGCATGGGAGGACGTAGGATGTCTTCATGACCACCTCGCTTCCCCGTCGCATCGCCCGCATCCGGCCCCTTGAACCCCAGACGCCGGATGAACACTTCTTCGCGTCCAACAATGACAAGGACTTCGATTCGGACGCCGGACAGCAGTGGACGCTCATCGAAACTCCATTCCCCGGATCACGCGCCAACGCGGCCAGCCCGGCCCGGCCCGGCTGGGAAACCGGCACGGTGGTGCACCAGGACCTTTTCACCTTCCTGGCTCCTTCGGTTCCGGCCAACGTGTTCGGCATGGCCCACAACACGGGCCAGCCCGGACGCGACCTGCCACCCCAGGCCTTCCACAAGGCGGCCACGAGCGTGATCGGACCGGATGAGGCCATCCAGCTCAGTTCCACCGTGGGCTATGTGGACCCGGAGGCCGAGCTGACCATCGTTGTCGGCCGGATAGCGCGGGGCCTGACCCTCGAGACGGCGAGGTCGGCCGTCCTGGGGTTCACCATTGGTAACGATGTCTCCGCCCGCGACCTCCAGAAAACCGATGAACTCTGGATCAGCGCCAAGAGCCAGGACACCTTCACCCCGGCCGGACCATGGATCGTCACCGATCTGGATGATTCAAACCTCGCGATCCGGATCGTCCACAACGGCAAGGAGCTCCAGGCCGCGAGCACGGCGGACCTTGGGTGGAAGGTGGACGAGATCCTGGCCTACCTGACGTCCTTCATGACCCTGTATCCCGGCGACCTGGTTCTCACGGGCTTTCCCGCCGAGTGCGCGCGGATCCAGCCCGGGGACGTCGTGTCGTGCCGGGTGGAGGGGATCGGAGAACTGCGCAACCCGGTGATAGAGGCCACGTGGGAGAACCAGCCGGCTTAATGTGTCAGGCTTAAGCCATGGAGACAGCCGCGGACGCCACTGGACTGCGCCCGTCTCCCCCGGCCAAACCGCCCCGCAAACGCCACCGCGGCCTCTTCAAGTACCCGGTTGTCCGTCAGCTCATCCGCTTCACGGGCGTGGGAATCATGTGCACGGCGAGCTCACTGGGCATCTACGCCCTGCTCCGTCCGTGGATCGATCCCCAGCTCGCCAACGCCGTGGCCTTGATCCTGACCTCGCTCATGAACACCGCGCTGAACCGCCGGCTGACCTTCAAGATCACCGGTGGCAAGAAGCGTGCACAGGACCACCTGAACGGCGTGATCGTGATTGTCATTGCGCTGTTCATCACCGGTGGCAGTTTGGGCGTCCTGCACCTGTTCCGGCCTGACGCCACGGTCAGCGAGGAACTCTGGACCACCACGCTGTCAGGGTTTGTTGCCACAGCAGTGCGGTTCACGCTCCTGCGGCATTGGATCTTCCGCCGCGCCCGCCACGTGTAGCAGCGGACAGGTAGCAGCGGCTCAGGTTTGGGCGAGCTTCCGGACACGCCCGACGGCGGTTTCCACGGCTTCCGCTGCCTGCTCCAGCTCGGCCGGGGTAATGGCGGACGTGACGCTGAAACGGACGGCTGTCTGGGCTGTCTCGGCGTCGAGTCCCAGGGCCAGCAACACAGGCGAAGGCGCATCCGAACCGGCGGCACAGGCTGAACCGCTGGAGCACACCACCCCAAGCCGTTCGAGTTCCAAAAGCACCGACTCGCCGCTGGTACCGGGGAAGCAGAAGGACGCTACGGACGACAGTCGCTTGCTGGGGTGCCCGGTCAGGACGGCATCCGGAACGGTGGCCAGGACTGCCGCGATGAACCTGTCGCGCAAACCGGAGACCCGCAAGGCAGCATCGTCTTGTTCTGCACTGGCCAACGTCAGCGCCGTGGACAGCGCAACGGCCCCTGCCACGTTTTCGGTTCCCGAGCGCCGCCCGCGTTCCTGCCCGCCACCATGGACCAGCGGCTCAAGACGCAGTCTGCCCTTGGTGAAGAGCACTCCTGAGCCCTTGGGCGCACCGAGTTTGTGCCCGGACATACTCAGCGCGTCCACGCCAAGCCCTTTCACGTCCAGGGGCAGCCATCCTGCCGCCTGGACGGCATCGGTGTGGAACGGGACGCCGAGTTCGTGGGCCGCGGCCGCAAGTTCGGCCACGGGTTGCACCGTGCCGACCTCGTTGTTGGCGTACATGATGCTGACCAAGGCCGTCTCCGGGCGCAGCACGCTCTTCAGGGCATCCACAGTAACCAACCCGTCGCCGTCCACCGGAATGACATCCACGGCAAACCCATGGACGCGTTCAAGGTAGCGGGCCGATTCCTCGACCGCCGGATGCTCGACGCCGCTGATCGCCACCCGGTTCACCGCCGGATCGGCAGCCTGCCGGGCCAACGCGATGCCCTTGACAGCCAGGTTGTCCGCTTCGGTCCCGCCCGAGGTGAACGTCACCTCGCCGGCCCGGCAGTTCAGGACCTTGGCGACGGCGGAACGGGCGCCTGCGAGCGCCGTCGCCGCTGCTTCGCCCAGGCTGTGGTGGCTTGAGGGGTTGCCGAAGTCGCCGCTGAGGTACGGCCACATGGCTTCGAGAACCTCGCGGCGGACGGGGGTGGTGGCAGCGGCATCGAGGAAAATCACGGAAGGTTCAGTTCGAGTTCGACGTCAAGGCCGAGGTCGAGGGCGGCGACACTGTGTGTGAGGGCACCCACGGAGATGACGTCCACTCCGGTCGCTGCGATTTCGGCCACGGTGGCGAGGTTGACGTTGCCGCTGGCCTCGACGATCGCCCGCCCGTCCACCTGCTTCACGCCGGCGCGAAGCTCCTCAGTGGTGAAGTTGTCCAGCATGATGGTGTCCACTCCCGCCGCCAGGACAGGCTCAATCTGCTCAGCCCTGTCTACTTCCACTTCGAAGTGGGTGGTGTGTCCCAGCTGTTCCTTGGCCGCCAGCAGCAACCCGGTGAGCTTGGTGGAGTCTCCACCGGTCATGACCGCCAGGTGGTTGTCCTTGGCCAGGACGGCGTCGGAGAGGCTGTAGCGGTGGTTCGCTCCCCCGCCGCATCGCACGGCGTAGCGTTCCAGCACGCGGAGTCCGGGGGTGGTCTTGCGGGTATCGGTGATCCTTGCGCGGGTGCCTTCAACGAGCCGGACGAACTCTGCGGTCTTGGTGGCGATGGCGCTCATGCGCTGGACCAGGTTGAGCCCCACGCGTTCTGCCAACAGGACCGAACGGGCACTGCCGCTGACCCGGGCGAGGTGCGCACCGGCGTCGAACGCTTCACCGTCGGCGAGCAGCAACTGGACATCGGTATCAGGGTCGATGAGCTTCATGGCATCGTGGAAGACCGTGCCGCCGCTGAGCACACCGGCCACACGGGCATTGAGCACTGCGGTGGCACGGGCATCTGCGGGGATCAGCACTTGCGAGGTGATGTCCCCGTTGGGCGCGTCTTCGGCGAAGGCACGCTCAAGGATGTCCCGCACGGCTGCGGCGGGGAGGGTCAGGTTAGTCATGGACGAGGCTCGCTTTCCGGCTCATGGTGTAACGCTTGTCAGAATCGTCGACGGCGGCAGGTTCGCTCACGCTGTCGCTGCGGTAGTGCGCTCCAAGGGATCCCCGGCGCTCCCGCGCGGCATGCACCAGCAATTGCGCCGCCAACAGCAGGTTGGCATCCTCGTGCTCGCGCACCACCAAGGACCCAGCCCCACCCAAAGGCAGCACCTCCTCAGCCCAGGCCGCAAGCTGCACCGAGGCTTCCCGGAGCAAAGCGCCGCTGCGAAGCACGCCGGCTTTCGCGGTCATCAACAGCCGCAACGCACCCCTCGAAAACGGCTCGCCGGCAAACGAAGCCTCAATCGGCCCAGGCCCGGGGACCGACTCGAACTGCCAGGCGCCGGACACAGCCAGGGATTCACTTGAGTTGTCCAGGACCGCATGATCGCCGGCGCCAACCAGCGGTGCTGGAGGCCCCGAAAGCGCCGTTGTCGCGTGAGCGGCCGGACCGGCCGCCGAGCTTGCGAGGGGATCGCCGGTCCGAGCCGCGAGCGCAGGCGCCGAGGGACCTGCAGCGCCGCGGCCACGCGCGCCAGCCGCCCCTAGGAACGCACTCACAGCCCGCCGCGCAAACACCAGCCCCTCAAGCAGAGAGTTGCTGGCCAAACGATTAGCCCCCTGCACGCCAGTACAAGCAACCTCACCCGCAGCGTACAACCCCGGAACAGTAGTGCGGCCGAACAGGTCCGTCACCACCCCGCCCATCCAGTAGTGCGCCGCCGGTGCCACGGGAACGCGCTCCTTGGTCCAGTCGATGCCGGCCTGGCGGGTCCGTTGGCTGATGGTGGGGAAGCGCTTCTCCAGGAAGCCGGCGCCGCGCGCTTCCTCCACCACGGTGGCATCGAGGAAGACGTGTCCGTTGGGATCTCCGAGGGCCGCCAGGTGGAGGGCGATACTGCGCGACACGACGTCCCGCGGAGCAAGCTCCGCATCGGGGTGGTAGTCGCCCATGAACCGCTGGCCGTGGACGTCCACCAGGACGGCACCTTCGCCGCGGACTGCTTCGGAAATCAACAGCGGATCGGCGCCTGCCCGGGTTCCGGCAGGAGGAACCATGCAGGTGGGGTGGAACTGGAAAAATTCCAGGTCGGTCACCGCAGCACCCGCACGCCAGGCCAAGGCCAACCCGTCGGCAGTGGCTACGGAGGGATTGGTGGTCTGGGAGAAGAGTTGCCCTGCGCCCCCGGTGGCAAGGAGCACGGCGTCGGCCATGAGCCTCGATTCCCGCCCGTCGCGAAGGTAACTGAGGCCCGTAACCGCACGCCCGGATGCACCTTCATCGGTGAGCAGCGCCGTGACCTGCGCGTGGCCCATCACCGTCAGCCTGCCCTCGGCTTGGAACGCAAGCACGGCACGGATGAGTGCGTCCGCTACCCGGGCACCGGTGGCGTCGCCGCCGGCGTGCAGGATGCGCGGTGCGGAATGGGCGGCTTCGAGCCCCAGGGCGGGGTCGCCGTCGTCGTCCAGGTCGAAACGCACGCCGAAGCGCACCAGGCCGGCCATATCCAGCCGCGCCTCGGTGCACAGCACCCGGACCGCTTCCGGGTCACAGTGACCCGCGCCGGCCTTGAGCGTATCGGCGATGTGGGCCGCCACGGTGTCTCCCGGGGCGGGTTCGTCCAGGACGGCGGAGATGCCGCCCTGGGCGAACCAGGTGTTGCTGTCCTCCAGGGCACCTTTGGTGAGCAGGACGACGTCGGTCCCCGCCTCGGCAGCGAGCAACGCGGCGTACAGTCCCGCAATACCACTGCCAACGACAACCAGTCGCCGTGGAGCGGAGGGGCCGGAGAGGCTCGACGTTCGGGGTGTCGAGATCATGGGGGGCTCGATTCGGCTAGTCCGGTGAACCGGTGTTCCTGTGCCTTGCTGAAGGCAGCATGTTTAGGCGGGCTTGGCGGCCAACATGCGCTCCAGCGCAACCTTGGCGTTGTCCTGCACGGTGTCGTCCACGGTGATGCGGTTGACGATGCGTCCCGCCACGAGTTCCTCAAGCACCCAGGCGAGGTAGCCGGGGTGGATGCGGTACATCGTGGAGCACGGGCAAATAACGGGGTCCAGGCAGAAGATGGTGTGCTGCGGGTTTTCCGCTGCCAGCCGGTTCACCATGTTGATCTCGGTGCCGATGGCGAACGTGGTGGGTTCGGTGGCGGCCGCGATGGCCTTCTTGATGAAGTCGGTGGACCCTGCGGAGTCTGCCGCGTCCACTACTTCCATAGGGCACTCGGGGTGCACGATCACGTTGACGCCCGGGTAATCCTGGCGCGCCTTCTCGATCTGGCCCACGTTGAAGCGCTTGTGGACGGAGCAGAATCCATGCCAGAGGATCACGCGGGAATCCAGCAGGGTCTGTTCGTCGTTACCGCCCAGTTCCTTGCGGGGGTTCCACATGGGCATCTGCTCCAGCGGCACGCCCAGGGCCTTCGCGGTGTTCCGGCCCAAGTGCTGGTCGGGGAAAAACAGGACGCGCTGGCCACGTTCGAACGCCCATTCCAGCACCACCTTGGCGTTCGAGGACGTGCAGACGATCCCGCCGTTGCGTCCGCAAAATGCCTTGAGGGCGGCAGAGGAGTTCATGTAGGTGACGGGAATGACCGGCACGCGTCCATCGGCATCGGTTTCCGTGCCGAAGATTTCCTCGAGTTGTTCCCAGCATTCCTCCACGGAATCCTCGTCGGCCATGTCCGCCATGGAGCAACCTGCTGCGAGGTTGGGCAGGATGACTGCCTGTTCGGGCGTGGAGAGGATGTCCGCGGTCTCTGCCATGAAGTGCACGCCGCAGAAGATGATGGCTTCGGCGTCAGGTTTGGTGAGGGCGGCGTTGGCGAGCTGGAAGGAGTCGCCCACGAAGTCCGCGTACTGGACCACTTCGTCGCGCTGGTAGAAGTGTCCCAGGATCACGGCGCGCTCCCCCAGGGCCTCCTTGGCCGCGCGGATTCGCTGGTCGAGTTCAGCCTCTGAGGCCCGCTTGTACTCCTCGGGAAGCTGCCCCTGTCGCGGCGTTGTCTTGGGGGCGACATCACTGCTGGAGGCGCCCGGACCGTAGGCGGGCATGCCCGCGAGGGACTCGGCGAGGTCGTACTCCCAGGGGCCCTTGGCAAGGGCCGGGCTGCAGGTTGCGCCCGCGCGGGACAGACCGTTCTCGGCTTCTTCGCGCGTGATCAGCTGGACGGCAGTGTTGACGCTGCTCATGGTGTACTCCTGTTATCTGGCCCGAGGCCGGGCGTGCCGGTGAAGCGGTAGAGGCGTGGCGGACGGTGTTTTCCGCCTTGCAGGTATTCACCGGTTTCTTCGATGTCCGGTGTGGCTTTGATTTGCCGGCGGAAGTTCGCCGGATCAAGCTGGCGGTCCAGGACGGCCTCGTAGACCTCGCGGACCTGCGCCAGGGTGAAGAATTCGCCCAGCAGGTGGTAGGCGATGGAACCGTAGGCCATTTTGTTGCGGAGACGCCACAGGGCGTAGTCCACAATCGCGTTGTGGTCGAAGGCGAGTTCCCCCAATCGGTCCGCCCGGAACCATTTCACGTTCTCCGATTCGTCGGCGAGCGCGGCCTGGGTGGGCTGCACCAGGGCCCAGTAAACGATCGAGACCACGCGCTGGCTGGGCGAGCGGTGCAAGCCCCCAAAGGCGTACAGCTGCTCAAGGTATTCGGGCACCAGGCCAGTGGTGTCGCGGAGGTTGCGGGACGCGGCATCCTGGAGGGATTCGTCATGGGCCAACGGTCCGCCGGGCAGGGCCCACTGGTCCTTGTACGGCTCGCGGATCCGCCGCACCAACGGCAGCCACAGCGTCGGGCGGCCTGTCTTTTCGCTGGGCCTCAGGGCGAAGATCACCGTGGATATGGCCAACGACGGCGGTGCGAGCCGCCGCTCGGCGACGTTGGCTGAGTTGACGTTCACGGCTTCACCTCGCTTCGTCGCCGCTGGAACCTTCCGTTCCGGATTAGTTAAAGTCAGATTGACTAGAACTAATGGTACGACTCGAAGGGCGAAGGGCAAAATGCTTTTCGTCACACAGGCTTCGCAGCAGACTCCATGAGCGGGAGGGTGCGTCCCTGGATGTGGCTGTTCAGCACGATCACCGAAGAACACCTGACCACGGATTTGGTGGCGATCATGGCGTCGAGGACCCGCTGCATATCCGGATTGGAGCGCGCGGCGATCCGCACCATGAGATCCGAGTTACCGGTGACGGTATGGACTTCGATGATCTCCGGGATGGCACTGAGGCCTTCGATGATGGCGTCATGGCCGATCTCCTGCGTAATGGTGACCGAGCAAAACGCCACCACCGGGAATCCGAAGTTTGCCGGGTCCGGCTGCGGCACCCACGAGCCGATGACGCCGTTCTCGATCATGCGGTCAATGCGGGATTGCACCGTTGCCCGCGCCACCTTCAGGACCCGCGACGCCTCCAGGACGGAGGATCGCGGCGAATCCGTGAAGAAACGTACAATTTTTGCATCAAGAGCATCGACCAGCATCAAAGTTCCTATCCCCGGGGAGCCTTACCCATCACATCGCCACAGCAAAAAGTGATGTATCTTACAAACTGCGAGAATTATTCCACGGCTCTTGCTGCGTCGTCGACGCCCCGCGCGCCCAGCCCACAAAGCAGGCACGCCAACACCCGTATGAAATCCATAGAAGGTAGACACGTATGACAACGAAGTCCATCGCGGCTCCTGCATCGACATCCGGCCTCGGCCACTCCCTGAAGCCACGCCAGCTCACCATGATGGGCCTGGGCAGCGCGATTGGAGCAGGACTTTTCCTCGGATCGGGCGCAGGTGTCCAAGCGGCCGGTCCGGCGGTCCTGGTTTCCTATCTCGTGGCCGGGACCCTGATCATCCTGGTGATGTGGGCCCTTGGCGAGATGGCGGCGGCCAACCCGAACAGCGGTGCCTTCTCCGTCTACGCCGAGAAGGCCATGGGCAAGACCGCCGGCGGCACCATCGGTTGGCTGTGGTGGCTGCAGTTGGTGGTGGTGATTGCGGCCGAAGCCCTAGGGGCCGCGGGACTCCTCTTCTCCGTCTGGCCGGTCATCCCGGTGTGGGTCCTCGCGCTGGTGTTCATGGTGGTCTTCACGGGCATCAACCTGGTGGGCGTGCGCAACTTCGGAGAGTTCGAGTTCTGGTTCGCCATCCTCAAGGTGGCCGCAATCGTCATCTTCCTGCTCATTGGCGCAGCGCTCCTCTTCGGTTGGCTGCCGAATGTCACCTCTCCGGGCCTCGCAAACTTCGGAAACTTCGCACCCCACGGCCTGGACGGCATCGCGGCAGCGCTCTTCGTGGTCATCTTCGCCTTCGGCGGCACCGAAATCGTCAGCGTCGCCGCAGCGGAAACGGAGAACCCCGCGCACAGTGTCGGCAAGGCCATCCGGACCGTCGTGTGGCGGATCCTGGTTTTCTACATCGGCTCGGTTTTCGTTATCGCAGCGATCCTGCCAGTGGGATCCGAAGGCCTGAAGTCTCCGTTTGCCGGTGTCCTGGACCTCGCGGGCATCCCCGGTGCCGGCGCAGCCATCACCCTCGTTGCGGTTGTTGCCCTGCTGTCAGCGCTGAACGCCAACCTTTACGGTGCGTCCCGCATGGTGTTCTCGCTCTCCGAGCGCGGCGAAGCGCCGCGCTTCCTGTCGCGGATCAACGGCTCCAAGGTGCCGGTTGCCGCCGTCGGGATTTCGGTTGCCTTCGGCTTCGTCGCCACGGTGCTGGAACTGCTGTTCCCGGACAAGGTTCTCCCGGCCCTCCTGAACCTGGTGGGCTCCACGTGCCTGGTGGTCTGGGGCACCGCGTTGGTTTCCCAGCTCATTCTTCGCCGCCGGGCAGACCGTGACGGCACGGAACTCCCCCTGCGCATGAAGGGCTTCCCGGCCCTGACCATCCTTGGTCTCGTCCTTCTGGGCATCATCTTCGCCGTTGGCTTCGCCAATCCGGAGAGCGCCGGCCAACTGTTCGGCACAGCGGTGTTGATCCTCGTGATCGCGCTCGGCTGCTACCTCAACGCCCGCGCCAAAGCGGGCCGGGTGGGTCATTCCGTCGAGTAGCCACTTGTCCAGCGAATAAAAGAGGCTCTTTGCAGTTTGTCCTGCAAAGGGCCTCTTTTTGTAGCCATTTTGTACAAACTGTTTGACCAAAACATAGCTGATTGCGCACCCATTGTTCTGGTGACTAGTGTCACAGCCATGACAACCACACCAGTGCTTGCCGCCGTCGAAGGAGACGAGGCACCGCTCACGCACCAGCAGTTGCGGGAGCTGTACACGCTCATGGCCGCTGTCCGCCACCTGGATACCGCTGCCGTCGCCTGGCAACGCCAGGGAATCATCCCTGGGTATGCGCCGGAACTGGGCCAGGAAGCCGCCCAGGTTGGCAGCGGCTACGCCGTGGACCGCTCCCGGGACTTCGTCTTCCCCACGTACCGCGAGATGGGCGTTGCCCGTGCCATGGGGTTGGACATGGTGGGCTACATGTCCACCCACAAAGCGACGTGGCACGGCGGAATGTACAACCCGCTCGAATCGCGCTTCGCCCCCATCCAGGCAGTCGTCGCAGGCTCTGTCCTCCACGCCGTGGGGTGGGCCCATGGCCAGACGTTGTCCGGGGAAAAGGGCGTGGCGCTGACCTACTTCGGCGACGGCGCCTCGTCCCAGGGCGACGTCCACGAGGCCATGAACTTTGCCGCGGTCATGAAGGCCCCGGTGGTGTTCTTCATCCAGAACAACGGCTGGGCCATTTCCGTGCCGACGGAGCGCCAGGTTGCCGGTGGTTCCGTGGCCGCACGCGCTGCCGGATACGGCATCCCCGCATTGCAGGTGGACGGGAACGACGTGGTGGCGGTCCACGAGGCCACTCGTTCGGCCTTGGCCCACTGCCGCGCGGGCAATGGCCCTGTGGTGATCGAAGCCATGACCTACCGCCGCGGTCCGCACTCCACGGCTGACGATCCCGGCCGCTACCGCACGCTGGACGAGGAACGGCTGGATGCCGGGGAAGACCCGCTTGCACGCTTCCGGCAGCAGCTGCTGGCCGACGGCGTGGCAGATCAATCCTTCTTCGACCTGGCCCAGCGCCAGGCAGACGAAGAAGAAGAGGCCATCCGAGCTGGCATCGAAGCCCTCGGACCCCGCCCCGGCGCTGAAATGTTCAGCCTGGTCTTCCAGGAACCCACCCCCGCCCTGCAATCCCAGGCCACCGCGTGGCGGAAGGAGTCCGACCATGTCTGAGACGCTCATGGAAACCAAAACCCGTGTTGAGCACTTGTCCATGCAGCAGGCCCTCAACCGGGCCTTGGACGACGTCCTCGCGGAAGATCCGAAGGCCGTCATCTTCGGCGAAGACTGCGGCAAACTGGGCGGCGTCTTCCGGATCACCGACGGCCTCCAGGCCAAGCACGGCGAAGACCGCGTGTTCGACACCCCCTTGGCCGAGTCCGGCATCCTCGGAATGTCCGTAGGCTTGGCCATGGCCGGCTTCCACCCCATCCCCGAGGTCCAATTCGACGGCTTCGCCTACCCGGCCATCAACCAAATCGTCTGCCAGATCGCCCGGATGAACTACCGCAGCCGTGGCGCGCTGCCCATGCCCATCACGCTCCGCGTTCCCAGCTTCGGCGGCATCCGCGCTCCCGAGCACCACGGCGAAAGCCTCGAAGCCCTGTTCGCGCATGTTCCGGGCCTCAAGGTTGTCTCACCGTCCACCCCGCACGACGCCTACCACCTCCTTAAGTACGCCGCTTCCCGGCCGGACCCGGTGATCTTCATGGAACCGAAGTCCCGCTACTGGCAGAAAGGACCCGTCGACGTCGCCACAGCGGTTCCCGCCGAAGAAACGAACGACGGCGGCAGCCTTACCGGGGCACGCGCAGCGCGGAGGGGACGGCACGTGACGCTCGTGGCCTGGGGCGCCATGGTGGCACGTTGCCTGCAGGTGGCCGAACTGGCCGCCGAAGACGGAATCGACGTCGAAGTCCTGGACCTGCGCTGGCTCAAACCCATCGATGCCGAAGCACTGGCTACCTCCGTTGCGAAGACGCGTCGCGCCGTCGTCGTCCATGAAGCGCCGCTGACCTCGGGCCTTGGCGCCGAAGTCGCCCAACTTATCACCCAGCAATGCTTCAACAGCCTGAAGGCGCCCGTGGAGCGCATCACCGGCTTTGATGTGCCCTACCCCTCCGGCGACCTGGAGGACGAATACCTGCCCACCATCGACCGCATCCTCTATGGGATCCAACGCGTACTGGAGTACCGCCGTGGCTGAAATTTCCTTCCCCCTCCCCGACCTCGGTGAGGGCCTCATCGAAGCAACCGTCCTGGAATGGCTCGTGGAGCCGGGCCAGCAGGTGGAACGGAACCAACCCCTGGTGGAGGTGGAAACCAGCAAGTCAGCCCTCGAGTTGCCCAGCCCCCAGGCGGGTAAAGTGGTGCGTATTCACGGCGAGCCGGGTGGGACCATCAACGTCGGCGAGCCGCTGATCGTGTTCGAGGTACCGGATGACACCGCCGGGATCGTGGGCACTGTTCCGAAGGACGAAGCACCCAAGCGCCGGGTCCGCCTGAGCGCCGTACTCGATGAGGACTGACATGATGACCGGCAGGCACACAGTGGAACAGCGGCACACCGTTGAAGGCACTGATCCCGAATTGTTCGTCGAAGTCCACGAACCTGCCACGGATGCCGGGTTGCGGCCCGTGCTGTTGATCCACGGATTCTCCTCCTCCAGCAAGCTGAACTGGGGCGACAGCGGCTGGATCACCACCCTCCAGGAAGCGGGCCGGCGGGTCATCACCGTAGATCTGCCCGGCCACGGCCGCAGCCACTCCCCCGAGGACCTGGACTCGTACACGCCCAGCCGGATCCGTGCCGACCTCCTCCAGATAGTGTTCGACGCCGGAGCGCGGCCGCTGCGGGACGGGAACCCTGCCAGCGGTTTGGACATCATCGGATACTCGCTGGGTTCGCGGTTGGCGTGGGAATTCGCCGCCACGCAGCCGGACCTGGTGCACCGTGTGGTGCTGGGCGGGCCCAGCGCCGCCGACCCGCTCGCCGCTTTCGACCTCCCGGCGGCCCAGCGGTACCTGGCCGACGGCACACCAATTGCAGACGAGTCCACAGATGGGCTGCTGAAAATGGCCCGGCTCCTGCCCAGCAACGACCTCTTCGCCATGTTGTCCCTCATCGAAGCCATCAAGGGAGAACCGTTCGACCCGGCAGAAGCCGCTCCCCACATCCCGCTCCTGCTGGTTGCCGGCGAAAAGGACGAGCGCGCGGCCAGTATGCCTCAACTGGCAGAACTGGCGGGGAAGCGCGGCGCCGCAGTGGAAACCCTGGTGGTTCCGGGCCGGACCCACACCAACGTCATCACCAGCCGCGCGTTCAAGGAAGCCGCCGTCCGGTTCCTGGGGGCCTGAGCGGTCTTGGCTGACAGGCCTACCGGGCCAGCCGCTCAGCGTTCAGGCTCATCCGCTCCAGGACACTGACGGCCATGGCGTATTCATCAATACCGATGCCCATGGACAAATCCAGGCGCGCCTCCTCCACCAGGCGTTGGGCTTGATGGAAGGTCTCCCGGCCGCGATCGCTGAGGGTAAGCCTGTCATCGATCATGGTGATCAGCCCCCGGCCAACCAGCGAGGCGAGCTCCCGTTCCCGCAACCGGACGTCCGTGCCCCAGAACGGGCTCAGGACCTCGTGCAGTTCGTCCGGCTTCATGGTCGTCTCGGACAGGGCGTTGAGCGTTTGCCACTGGCGTCGGCTCAGCTTGACCCGCGCAAGCGTACTGTCCAACTGCACTTCAAGGGCGGCATCGAGCCGCTTGATCCAATAACCGATGGGCTTGTTCACAAGGCCATGCTTCCAGTGTGACAATCCCCGGGCAAGGATGAACTGTAGGCTTGAACCAGCGCCGGACAACATGGGAATGGGAGCAAATGGGCATGCGTTTCAGGGACCGGGCTGAGGCCGGGCAACGCCTGGCCCAGGGACTCCCCCAGTTCAGGGAACGGCCGGACACCGTGGTGCTGGGCCTGGCCCGCGGCGGCGTGCCCATCGCCGCGGCGGCAGCAGCAGAACTGTATTTGCCCTTTGGCGCCGTCCTGGTGCGGAAGCTCGGCATCCCCGGCCGGGATGAGACGGCCTTTGGAGCCCTCGCCTGGTGCCAGGGAGATGTTGTCCGGATCGTCAACAGGCAGCTGAAATCGCTGCTCCTGACGCGAGGCATGTCCGAGTCCGCCCTCGATGCGGTGGAGGCCGCCGAACGCGCTGAACTCAGCCGTCGTGCCGCAGGATACCCAGGCATCAACCACCATCTGCGTGGCAAGAACGTCATCCTGGTGGACGACGGCCTGGCCACGGGCGCCACCATGCGGGCCGCCGTCGAATCCGTCCGCGCGGCAGGTGCCGCCGCTGTCGTCGCCGCAGTCCCTGTCGCATCCCTCGAAGCATCAACGTCGCTGTCCCGGGTGTGCGACGCCGTGTTCAGCCTGCACATCCCGGGCAAGTTCCACGCCGTGGGCGCCTTTTACCGGCACTTCGAGCAATTGACGGACGAGGATGTCATGGAATTGCTGAAGGGCACGGAAGGGCATTCCTAGCAACGCAGGAAGGGGCGCAGCTGGTGTGTCGGCTGCGCCCCCTGTTGCTGGTTTCGGCTAGTGGTGCGTGCTGAAGCCGAGCGGACGGCCCTTGGTTTCCTTGGCCAGGATCACTCCCACGGCGGAGATGACGCAGAGGGCCATGATGTAGATGCCTACCGAACCGGACCACTTGGTCTGGTCAAGGAGCAGTTGCGCAATGAAGGGCGCGAAGGCGCCGCCCAGGATCGCGCCCAGGGCGTAGCCGATGGAGATCCCGGAATAGCGGACCTGCGCCGGGAACATTTCGGCATACATCGCGGACATGGGTCCATAGGAGAGTCCGAGGCCGATCGTCAAAACGAACAGCCCCGTCCCGTAAAGCAGGATGTCTTTACTGTCGATCAACGCAAACATGGGAATCATCCAGACGAACACCAGGGCGTATCCCAGCAGGAACGTCTTGACGCGGCCAATCTTGTCCGAGAGCCAACCGCCCACCATGGTGAAGATGAGCCAACCGAAGGAAGCGATGGTGGTGGCCAGCAGGACTTGCGGCGCGGGCATCTTCAAGGCCTTGGTGGCGTAGGAGATGAAGAATGCGATCAGCAAATAGCCCGCGGCATTGTTGGCGATGAAGATCAGTGCGGCGAGGATTACTTCCTTCTTGTTCGAGCGGAACAAATCACCCAACGGCGCTTTGCTCTCCGCCTTGCGCTGGGCGATCTCCTTGAACACCGGGCTTTCACCGACCGCTCGCCGGATAAGGTAACCCACCACGATCAGCACCACGGAGAGCAGGAACGGAACGCGCCAGCCCCACGCGTTGAAGTCTTCCTTGGACATGCCCGACTGGAGGAAGAACAGCAGCCCGGTGGCGAGGATCATGCCGATCGGCACGCCGATCTGGGGATAGGCACCGAACAATCCCCGCTTTGGGACTGGCGCGTGCTCCACGGCCATCAGGGCCGCTCCGCCCCATTCACCACCGGCGGAGAACCCCTGGACGACGCGCAGGAAGATCAGGAGCACGGGAGCCCACAAGCCGATGGTTTCGTACGTCGGCAGCAGGCCGATCAGGGCGGTCGCAGCGCCCATCATCACCAGCGTCATGACCAGGACAGCCTTGCGGCCCATCCGGTCCCCCATATGGCCGGCCACGAATGCCCCCAGCGGCCGGAAGAGGAAACTGATGCCGATGGTGGCGAAGGAAAGGAGTTGCGCGACTCCGGGGTTGGACTTTTCCAGCGGCGTCAGGAACAGCGGCGACAACAGGGTGGCCGTGAGCTGGGCAAAGATGAAGAAGTCGTACCACTCGATAGTGGTTCCTACCAGGGTCCCGGCCAGGACGCGACGCTCTTCGCGCTTACTGCTGGGACCTGACAGGGAGTCGACAGAGGAAGTTGCGGTCATTGGAACTCCAGTGGGTGTGAGTGACTCGTCGGCGTGTGACTTGCATTAACCGACAGAACGGTCAGTTAGGAAACTGTACTACATACTGTGACCGAAAGCACAGAGCTTCCGGGACATAGGATTGGTGGCATGAGTTCCCGCAGCGACGTCAAAGGACCGACGGAGGCACCTACCCAGGCTCCGCCGTCGCAAACCCTCTCGCGGGGAATCCGCGCACTGGAGATCCTGGCGGCCGCCGATCGCCCCCTGACCATTGCCGAACTTGCCGAAGCACTGGGCGTGCACCGCTCCATCGCTTACCGCATCCTTCGCACCTTGGAGGACCACTCGCTCGTGTTCCGTGACGACTCCGGCCGGGTGCAGCCCGGGGCCGGACTCGCTGTCCTGGCCCGCGGCGTGTCGCGCAACCTACAGGCCGCAGCCCTCCCCGAACTCACGCAACTGGCCAACACGCTGCACATGACAGCCTTCGTTGCCGTGTGGGACCACCAGGAATGCGTCACCCTGGTCACGGTGGAACCCCGCCAATCCGGCGCGGCACTCGCCCAACACCCCGGAACCCGCCACCCCATCAGCACCGGCGCGCCGGGCATCGCCATCCAGTCGACCATGACCGAGGAGCGCTGGCAGCAGGTAGGACCAGGCCTGCCGTACCGGGCTGAAGCACACGAGGCCAAGCGCGTCGGCTACGCCACCAGCCACGACGAAGTCATTGCCGGGTTGTCTTCGCTGGCCGCCCCCATCCACGTTCCCGGCGGACGGCCGGCCGCGATCGCCGTCGTCTATATCCGGATGGACCAGGACGCGGACCACGTGGGGCAGGCACTCGCGGCAAGCGCTGCGCGGATCGAAAGCCAGCTCGCCTGAAGTCATTCCCTCCAGGCCAAGGAGTGTGCCCCAGCACACAAGACCGCGGCCCAAAGGATTTCGAATACTCATAAGAGGACAGGACCGCTTGGCCTGCCCTTGCAGAGTTTCGGAAGGAACCCCATGAGCGTGAATCTCCTTGACACGTCCAACTGGCTGCCGCTGGACGGCCTGGCCCCTGGCTTCGACGCCAACAAGGCACCGACAGTCCAGGACCTTGCAGGCCGCCACTTCACCGTCAATGGCGACGGCGGTCCCATGACGTTCAGCTTCGACGACGAAGAGGTGAACTGGGCAGCCGCAGGACAAGCCGGCACTGCGCAGTACGAAGCCTTCCTTGTGGCCGAACAGCTCTACTACGCACAGTGGCACAGCAGCGTGGAAACAGGGCTGGCGGTGTCCCTCATCCTGGACCTGTCCAACGGCCGGGCCCTCTACATCGGCGCCCTGCTGGGGCAAGCAACTCCCGGTACCACTGCGGTGGAGCACGATTTCCGGGCCGGCGTCCTTGAGGGTTACTCGACCGGCGGCGAACCGATCCAGGAAAGCACCGGCCTGATCGGTCGCCGCGTGGAATGGGTCTACAGCCCCGTCCACGCGTACGAACACGTCTATCTCAGCCCCACCTGGTACACGTGGCAGTGCCTGGCGGGTCCCGAACGCGGCCTGGCGGACACCGACTCCAACACCGTCTTCCAGGTCAGGCCGGGCATCTTCGTCTTCACGTGGCGCGAGAAGGTAATTCCGTGCGGTTCGGTGACCATCGCCGATCACCGCGATGTCAACGCCATCCGCTCCCACGGGAGCCTCTTCGGCTGGGACGAGTCCGGAGTGGCACCCGTCCACTTCACGTTCGGCGCCCATGGCCGGCTGGTCAGCGTCAGCCACCACAGCCCCGGGCTAAACCCCGCGCTCTAAAGCAGAAGGCGTCCCGGCAGGATCTGCCGGGACGCCTTCTTGTTGCGTTTTCAGCTCTCCGGGCTGCGTTATTTCAGCTTTCCGAACCGTGGCCGATCCGGGCGTAGAGCGCCGGCCGCGAGCGCCGCAGCCGCAAGCCCCAGATAATGCCAACCACACCCGGGAGCAGCACCACCAGCGGCAGGACAAAGGTGGCCGCCGTGGACTCCGTTTGTCCCAGAAGGACGTTGAAGTTGGCCAGGATCAGCACGAACACCACCGCCAGCAGGATGAACCCGAGTGTCGGTGCCACCACGCGGACCCACAGGCTGGCGCCGTGTGATTCCTTGCGGAAGAAGCCAATCACGGCGAGGGAGACGACCGTCATAAGCAGCACCAGCCCCATCGCTCCGCTGTTGGTCAACCAGGTGAACATGGTGAGCACGGGGTACAGTTCCCCGAGTTCGGAACCGCTCCCGGCGATGGCGAACGCAACGGTCACGACGACGGCGATCAGTGTCTGGGCCAGCGAACCGGCAAAGGGCGCTCCACTGCCGGGACGGACCGCAGCGAGGGCTGTGGGAATAACCTGCTCGCGGCCCAGGGAGAAGAAGTAGCGGGCGACGGCGTTGTGGAAGCTGACCAGGGCGGCGAAAAGGCTCGTGACGAAGAGGACCTGCGCGATGTCGCTGAGGAGGACGCCACCATTGGCGCCCAGGAAGGAGAAGATCATGTCCGGTCCGTTGGCAGTGGCGGTCTCAATCACGGCAGACGGCCCCGCGCCTACGGTCATGGCCCACGCGGACACGGCGTAGAAGAGGGCAATGATGGCGACGGCGGCAAACGTGGCCCGGGCTACGGTGCGCTTGGGGTCCTTGGATTCCTCGCCGTAGATGGCTGCCGATTCGAAGCCCATGAACGCCGCAATGCCGAAGGAAAGCACCGCTCCGATCCCCGGGACGAAGAGGCTCTCCGGAGTGAACGTCGCGGCGCTGACACCTTCCGGCGCAACGGCCAGGCTCATGATGTCGTACACAATGACCACCAGGAATTCGAGTGCCACGAGGATGCCCAGGACCTTCGCGGACAGGTCCACGCGGTTGACTCCGAGCCACCCAACGATGGCGATGCAGACAAGCACGGGAATCCACCACGGAACGCTGACGCCCAGCCGCGCGGAGAGCAACGAGGACACCGTGAAGCCGAAGAGCCCATAAATGCCCACCTGCATCAGGTTGTAGGCCATCAGCGCCACGAGCGAGGCGCCTACTCCGGCAGGCCGGGAGATGCCTTGGGCAATATAGGCGTAGAAGGCCCCGGCGTTGGTGACGTAGCGGCTCATGGCGGCGTACCCCACGGCGAAGAGGGCCAGGATCCCGCCGAGGATGAGGAAGGACAACGGCACGCCGGTGACGCCCGTTACCGCGAACGTGGTGGTCACGCCACCGGCCAGGACGGTGAGCGGCGCCGAGGCCGCGATGATCATGAACGTCACGGCCGGAACGCCCAGACGCCTCTTGGTGGTGACGGACCCGGCGGTCCGGCCTTTCACGGGGTTGTCCACGCTCATAAGTGTGCTCCTGCCTCGATACCGCGGGAGATGGCGCGGTAGGTGTGGGTCATCCCGCAATCTTCCACTGGACAGGCACTGCGTGACTTGTCTCACACGGCAAGGTGGTTGTCTGTCCACGCACGCCGCAGTGGCGCAGGGCCGCGGTGTAGAATCGTGGGCAAGCTCACGTCCGGTCTGCGGCATCCCTTGCCGGTACCCAGCGGCACGGCGGGCCATTGAAAGGGAGCTTGATGACCGTCGCGGCTGATACCGGGCCAGCTACCGTGCAAACCATCGTCGCGGATTCGTTCCAGGAATGGAGCCGGGCCATTTCGGCCTCCTTTGTGCCCTTGCTGGCCAAGGGACCGCGCGGGGCCACGTTCCATGGAGCCATGCGCGCCAGGGTCCTTGGCCAGATCTCCGTCGTGGAGGTCACTGCCGGACCCCACACCGTCCTGCGGACCCCCGAACTGATCGCCGGTTCCACCGGACGCTACTTCAAGCTCAGCATCCAACTCGCCGGTACCGGCCGTTTGGTCCAGGATGAGCGCGAGGCCGTGCTCAACCCGGGCGACCTTTCCATCTACGACACCTCCCGCCCGTACCAATTAACGTTCGACGACGACTTCCGCACGTTGGTGCTGATGTTCCCGCATGTGCTGCTGGACCTGCCGGCCGAAGCCATGGGCCATGTGACCGCCTTGCGGATCCCCGGCGACGAAGGCCTGGGCGAGCTGATCAGTCCCTTCCTGGTCCGCTTGGCCGACAATCTCGAGGCACTGTCCGGGACCAACGGACTTCGCCTGGTCCACAACGCCCTTGACCTGGTGACCACCCTCTTCAATGGCGAGTTGGACCACCTGATTGAAACGGGCCGCGATCCGCACCTGCTCCTGCTCGGCAGGATCCACGACTACATCGAAGCCAACCTCGGCGACCCGGAGCTTTCCCCTGGAACCATCGCTGCAGCCCACTACATCTCCACGCGGCACCTGCATGACCTGTTCCAGGAAATCGGGACCACCGTTGCTGCCTCCATCCGGCAGCGGCGCCTGGAACGCTGCCGGAGGGACCTGCTGGACCCGGTGCTGGCAGACCGGGCCGTGACCGCCATCGCAGCGCGGTGGGGGTTCACCGATGCAGCCCACTTCAGCCGGATCTTCCGGGCCGCTTTCGGGAACTCCCCCACCGGCTACCGCAGCAGCCACTGAGGTTCCGCCACCGCCGTCGAACCTTTCCGGCGGTTTCCCGCTAGGCAGCTGCGGTAGGCGCCGTCCCTTCATCGGCCAGTGCCGCCATCTCCTCCACCATGATTTTCAGCAGCCGGGCCTCCAACTCCGCGGCGGAAGGATCACCGGCGAGGTTCACCAGCTCACCGGGATCGGAATGGTGATCGTAAAGTTCCACCACGTCCGTGCCGAAGTAGCGCGTGAGGCGGCCCTGTTCGGTGATCACGGTCCGCATCCGCACGGGGCCCGGCAATCCCTCCAGGCCGAAGGGCTGCTCTTCCTCCACCAGCACAGCGTTCCGGTGCCGGTGGAGGCTGCCGTCCAGCAAGGGCACCAGGGACCTGCCCTGAATCCCCCGAAAGCCCGTTGACCCCGCGAGTTCGAGCAGGGTGGGTGCAAGGTCCGTACTGGAAACCAGGGCGTCCGTGCGTCCGGTGGCACCTCCTGGAACGTGCACCACCAGGGGAACATTGGTCACTGCCCGGTAGTGGACAAAGTGCTTCAGCATCAGCCCGTGGTCGCCGAACAGATCGCCGTGGTCGCTCGTGAAGACGATGACCGTGTCCTCCGCCAGGCCCTGCCGTTCGAGTTCGTCCAGGATCCGGCCAATGTGCTCGTCCATCATGGTGATCAGGCCGTACTGGGCGGCCGCGGCGTGCCTGTACTGTTCGGCAGTGGCGGCCCAGGTCATGGTGGGATCGGGATTCGGCGTGCCCCGGTGTTCGATCATGGTCCGGACATGGCCCGGTGAGCGCGCGTGGTCCTGATCGAAGCCCAAGGGCAACGGCACGTCGTCGGGATCGTACAGGTCCGAGTACCCCGCCGGCGGAGAGAACGGGTGGTGCGGGTCCGGAAAGGAAACGAACATGAAGAAGGGCTGGTCCTGGCCGGCAGCGTCCTTGAGGTGTTCAATGGCCTTCTCGCTGACGTAGCTTGTGGCATGGGCTTCGGCCGGGATGGCCGTTTGGTACACCTGGTCCCAGCCGGTGAAGGTGCTGGCGGACTGTTCCGGCCCGCCCAGAGCCTCCGGGTCCACACCACGCTCGCGGGCCCAGTGCACGTAATGGCCACCCGGACGGTCGCCATGGCCGATCACCAGGTCAACATGCTGGTACCCGTAGTAGTCGGCGGGCAGCGCGATGAAGCGCTCATCATGGGCTGCGCGGTTCTCCCATTGATCCCAGCCCGGCACCATGTTGCGGGTGTGGGCGTCACCCACCGCCTTGTCCAGGAGCAATGGATCCGTCCGGCGGATTTCCTCCGCCTGGTGCGGTTCAAACTCCCAGCCCATGTTCTGGTGGTGCAGTTTGCCAACTCCAATGGTCCGGTATCCGCCAGAGGCCAGGGACCCCGGCACGGTTTGCGTCAGGGGGTCCAGGGTAATGCCGTTGCAGCGGGTTCCGTGGGCCGATGGCCAGCGCCCGGTCATGAGGCTGGCCCGGTTGGGCATGCACGTGGGGTTGGCCACTGTGGCATGGGTGAACACCATGCTCTTGGCTGCGAGCGCATCAAGGTTGGGCGTTCGGACCGTGCCGTTTCCGCCGAAGCCGAGGTGGTCCGCCCTGAGCTGGTCCGCAATGAAGAACAGCACGTTGGGCCGGCGCCGGGATCCATCCGGTGTGCCGGCACTCATGCGGGCCTCTTGATCATGGACAGCACCTCGGTGCGCTGCTGGGCAAACGCCGGCAGCGAGCGCGTGGTGATCTGCTCCCGCGGAGCCGGCAGGTCGACGTCGACAATTTTATGCACCCGCGCCGGACGGGATCCGAGGACCACTACGCGGTCGGCCAAGTACACGGCCTCGTCGATGTCGTGTGTGACCACCAGGATGGTCATCCCGAAGTCGCGCCGGATTTTCAGGCACAGGTCTTCCAGGTCGAACCTGGTTTGCGCGTCAACCGAGGCGAACGGTTCATCCATGATGAGGATTTCCGGGCGGTAAGCCAGGGCCCTGGCAATCGCCACGCGCTGCTGCATGCCACCGGACAGCTGCCACGGGTACTGGTTGTGGGCATGGGAAAGCCCGACGGCGGCCAGCGCACTGTCACAGCGCTCCTTCAGTTCCGCTGCGGGCAATTTGAGGTGCTTCAGCGGCAGCACGATGTTCTTGCGGACGGTCAACCATGGCATCAGCGAGCGGTTGTAGTCCTGGAACACCAGTGCCATCTCCGGCGGTGGTCCGTCAATGGTCCGCCCGTCGATGGCGGCGCGGCCGCTGCTGGCAGGGTGGAGGCCGGCCAGGCACTTGAGCAGCGTTGTTTTGCCGACGCCCGAGGGCCCGACGATGCAGACGATCTCGCCGGCATCCACCGTGAAGGTGAGGTCTTCGATGACCGTGCGGGCCTTCTCGCCGCTGCCGTAGGTTTTGGCGAGGTGGGAAACATCCAGCCGCGGTACAGCAGAAGCATTCTGCTGCTGGCTGGCTTCTGGCTGCCGGGTGGCTTCTGGTTGCTGCTGCATGGCTGACTTTCTGTTCTGGAGGGGAAGCGTAAGTGACTGCCGGTTGCTCATGCGGCACGCGCCATGGCCCGGGAACCGATGTACCAGGACAGGACCCGGCGCTTGATGAGCGCAAACACCACATTGACCAGGAACCCGATAACGCCAAGGAGCAGGATTCCGGCCCACATATCGGCGGTCATGAAGCTTTGCTGGGCGAGGAGGGTCATGGCACCGATGCCTTGGGAGCTGCCCAGCATTTCGCTGGCGATCATGACGATGAACGCCACTTGCAGGCTCACCTGGAGTCCGGAGAAGATCTGCGGCGCGGCTGCGGGCAGGAGGACGTTGACCAGTCGCTCCTTGCGGGTCAACCTGTAGACGCGGGCCACATCCTTCAGGTCGCTCCCCACTCCACGGATGCCGTCCACAGTGGCGATCATGGTGGGGAACAGTGCGGCCAACGCGATGCTGGTGACGCGCATCTGGGTACCGAAGCCGATCAGCGAAATGAAAATCGGTACCAGGGCGACGGGCGGGATGCCCCGCAGGAAGTGGATCAGGGGATCCACCATCCAGCGCACCTGCGGGACCAGCGCCGTGGCAAATCCCAAGGCAACCCCGCCTGCGGCTGCAATCAGGAAACCGATAAACAGGTTGCCCAGGCTCAGCAGGACATCCGACTGGAAGTGGTCGAAGAGCCACAATTGCTGGAACCGCACCAGGATGTCCTGCAGGGGCGGAAAGAACGGGTCGATCGAGCCGGCGGACAGGAACCACCATGCCAGCAGCAGGAGCACCGGAGTGCCCGCTCCGATCAACCAGTTTCGAAGCGTCAGGGATTTCATCAGGGCACCACTTCCCGGTAGGACTCATGCCAGTGCAGGACCCGGCGTTCCGCCAGCCTGGTGGCACCTTGGAACAACAAACCGAGGATGCCCAGGACGATCACCAGCGCGTACAACGTGGCGTAGTCCCCGGCGGCCTGGGCCTGGTAGATGCTCTGGCCCAGTCCCGGGCCGCCGCCAAGAAGCCCTGCGACCACCGTGACCACCAGGGCTGCGGGAGCCGCCACGCGCATGGCCGTTCCTATGTAGGGCAAGGCGCTGGGCAGGACCACGCGGAAAAGGATTTCGGTTCCGGACATTCCGTAACTGCGGGCAGTATCGCGGGCCACCGGATCGGTGCCCTGCACCCCATCGACGGTCTGCATGACGATCGGCAGGAAGCAGCCGAACACCACCAGGAACAGGGACATTTGGGCTGTGGGGCCCAGGACCAGCACAGCCAGCGGCAAGACCACGATCGGTGGCACGGGCTTGAGGAACTCAAGGACCGCCAGGGTGGCGTAGCGGATGGTCTCGAAACTGCCCACGAGCAGTCCGAGGATGACGCCGGCTACGGCTGAGACGGCAAGGGCGAAGAGTGCTATCCCCACCGTTGATCCAAGGGCGGACCAGAAGGTTCCCGTGCCGAGTATCCCTGCCAGCATTCCGAAGACCGTCGTGGCCTGCGGCAAAGCGCTGCCGGCCACCTTGGCCGTTGCCAGGACTTGCCACACAACCAACGCTGCGGCAATACCGGCCGCGCTGTAGGCCAAGGGGCGCATTGACGTTTTCATGGTGAGTCTCCCGTTGCCACGCCGGACCTACTTACCAAAGATGAGGTCGCCCGGCAGCTTTACCGGGGCGCTGAGGAAGCCGAGGTCGGCAAGGTTGGTGTTGGCACGCTCGATGTCCTCCATGCGGACCTCTTCCGGCCAGTAGTTGACGGCACCGGACTTCACCACGTCCAAGGGAGTCTTGGTGATCTCTGCGCTGAGCTGCTGGGCTTCGTCTGTGTGGCCGTTGGCGTAGGCGTTGGCCTTGTAGATGGCGGCCTTGAAGCCTTCCAGGGCTTTTTGCTTGCCCTTGACGGTGTTCGCCCCGGAAACCCAGAGGCCGATAGCCCCTTCCTCGAAGAACTTGACGCCGGGCGATGCCAGGAGGCGGTTGCCCTCGGAGACGGCCTTGGACGTAAAGGGCGCCACGAGCGAGGCTGCGTCAACCCGGCCGGAGTTCAGGGACTGAAGCGCGGAGGAAGGATCAAGGACCATCCAGTTCACTTTGGCGGGGTCGCCGCCGTCGTCCTTGATGAGCTTGCTGACCGTGACCTCAAGCTGCGCCTTGCGGGCCGGAACGCTGACGTTCTTGCCTTCCAGGTCCTTGGGCCGGGAAATGCCGGAGGCCTTCTGCACCAGGAGACCGGTGTCATCCACCCGGTTCAGCTCGGCGCCCTCGCTGGCTCCGTCCTTGTATCCATCGGCGGCAGCCACCACCTTGAGGGGCACATTCTGGCTCAGGGCGTTGAGCATCGGGATTGACGGCGTGTAGGTGAGGTCGAGCTGGCCGCTTTGGGCAGCAGCGATGCCGGCGGGTGGGTTGGCAATGACAGAGAGCTCCACGTTGAGCCCCTGTTCCTTGAAGTAGCCCTTGTCGATGGCGAGCTTGATCCCGGCGTCGGAACCAATGCCTATGGTCCCCACCTTGAGCGTGGTGGTGCCATCGGCCGCAGCGGTTGCCGACGGACCGGACGAGGTGCCACAGGCAGCCAGGGACATGGAGAGCAGGGCGGCCAAAGCCAACGGAAGAGTGCGTTTCATGGGGATGCTCCTTGGGTTACGAACGGTTGGAAGAACTGGAGAATTGCTCAGAACCGGTGTCTGAAGAGGTGGACTGGTGAACGATGCGCCCGCCCGCCACGGTGAGCCTGGTCCCGGAGTGGAGGAGCGCTTCGATCTCCTCGTCCTCCGGCCAGGGACGGGACAAGAGGCAAAGGTCTGCCGCCATTCCCGGCAACAGCGAGCCTTTGAAATGTTCCGCGTGGTCCTGCCAGGCCGCTTTGCCGGTCATGGAGGCAAGGGCCTGCAGTCCGGTGATCCGTTCGGGGTCGGCAGGATCGCCGGGGGTGGACGCCGTTCCCCTTCGAACGGCGGCCACGATGGTGCGCCGCCAGTCGGGGCTGGTCACGGGCGCATCCGAGGCCAGGTTGAACTGCACGCCGGCATGGAGGGCAGAGCGGAGGGGTTGGTGGCGGGTAAAGCGCTCCTCGCCCAGGACGGTGCGCATGATGTCCCCCGCCTCGGACCGGATCAGCGGGTTGGTGCTGTAGCCAATGCCGTGGTCCGCCATGGTGGAGAGGACGCCGGAGTCGCTGAAGGACCCGTGGATGACGTAGTGCCTGGCACCCCCGGCACGGTTTCCTGCAGCGAGGATGGCTTCCACTGCGGCGCCGGTAGCGGCGTCGCCCGTGGCATGGATACCGGCTTGAAGGCCTGCCGTGTCGATCAGCCGCAGGATCCGGTGGAGTTCGGCCACCCTCTCGGCGTCAGTGCCGCCCTGGATCACCAGGCGTCCGTGGGTGCAGGCCTTTCCGTAGGGTTCGGTCATCCAGGCCGTGCCGCTGCGCGGAATACCGTCGGCGAAGACTTTGACGCCGGCTATCCGCAACTGGCGGGGGTCGATTCCCCTGGCCGAGTAGGCATCGGCAAGGCCGCTGCCCAAGCCCTCTTCCACCGCGTGGGCGGTAGCACCGCCCGTCCCCGCGAACAGCATGAGGACGTTGATCCGCAAAGTGAGCAGGTCCTCCCCGGCGAGGTCGCCCAGCAAGCCGAGGGCCGCCGTCGAGCCGGCCCCGTCCATGAGTCCGGCACTGGCGGGACCGAGTCCGGGATCCGTGAGGGACGTAATGCCCAGGGAGTGCAGGTGTTCCTGCAGGCGCAGCAACGCGGGCCGGAGGGTTTCCTCGGGAACAGGTGGCAGGGCGCGGGAGATGAGTTCCATGGCCCCGTCCTGAAACAGTCCGGTGGGGTTACCGTCCCGACCGCGAACCACCACGCCGCCGTCGACGTCCGCAGTGGCGGCGGTGACTCCGGCCAGTTGCATTGCTTCGTGGTTGGCCAGCAGTTGGTGGCCGGTTTGGTCGAACGCCACCACGGGCGTCCCGGGCCGGGATTCAAGCAACTGCCCGACGGCGGGTCCCAGCGCCACTTCATCCCACCCGTGGGCGCGGATCCAGCCGTCGGCACCCACGGGTGCAGACTCGATGACCTTGACGACGGCGGACCAGTCGGGTGCCGCCGCTGCGTCCAGGCGGACGTAACCATAGGAGGCCATGGCCGCGGAGACGAAGTGGAGGTGTGCGTCGTTGATGCCGGGAATCACTGCTCCGCCGGCAGCATCGACCGTCACTGTGCCAGGACCGGTCATGGCATCGACGTCTTCGCGTCCCAGCGCTGCCACCAGGCCGTTTCTGACGGCAACAGAGTCGGTCAGGCTTCCGGGATCGCTGGGGTCCATGGTGTGGACCTCCGCATTGATGATCACCAGATCGGCGAATTCTTGCATCGGGTCTCCTCAGGTTTCTGCAGCCACGAAATGTGATGCAGGCAACGTTCCTGAAAGAAGTATGTCGCTTGACTAGGTCATTTGACTAGGTTTTCGGCTAAAGTTTCTTTTGGAGGTCATTTCCACCCTCCCCGGCGGCGCCGAAAGCGGGCCCGGGCGGACACCGCCTAGGATCGATGGGACCGGCTGTTGGCATGACCGGTCAGAACATGAGGAGAGGGGCCGAGCATGGCCAGGGTTCCCGCCGAGGAACGGCGACTGCAGTTCGTGGAGGCAGCGGCACGGGTCATCGCCCAGGACGGGCTCGCGTCAGCGACCACGCGGCGGATTGCCAGTGAGGCAGATGCCCCACTGGCAGCGCTCCACTATTGCTTCCGCAACAAGGACGAACTCCTCGAAGAGGTCTACAACTTCCTGAGCAGGGACTACGCCAAGGCCCTGGAACCCGTGGCAGACCCCGGCCTGGGACTGCGCCCCATGATCGCCGCCCATGCCAGGCGCATCTGGAGCCGCATGCTGGAAAACCCGCATGAGCAGGTGACTACCTTCGAACTGCTCCTCAGGCGGTACCGCGTAGAGGCTGTGGACCAGCCCCAGGCACTGCTCATGAACCGTTCAATGTACGACGGCTGGGTCAACTCCACCCTGGAGCTGTTCCGCAACGCAGCGCAGGCGTCCGGCGAGCCGCTCCCCCACAACCTGGAAGACGTCACCCGGTTGTTCATCTCAGGCATCGACGGCATCAGCATGCAACACCTGGCGGACCCCGATGAGGACCGTTCGCTGCGGCTGGTGGAACTCATGGCCCGGTCGTTGGCGGCCGGCCTGGACTACAGCTGAGTCAGGCTGCGCTCTTGCGGCGCAGGACCAGCCACGTCACCAGCCCCAGCACCAGCAACCCCAGTGCCGCGGCCATGGACACCAGGAACGCTCCCCCCGGTCCCTGGTCCTGGGCCAACTGCCCACCCAGGTAGGCGCCCAAGGCTGTTCCGGCCACGATGCCGCTCGCAAGGGCCGTCATCACCGTGGCCATGCGGCCGTGCGGCGCAACCAGTCCACCAATGCTGAAGACGGTCACCATTACCGGCCCCACCGGAATGCCGAGCACCAGCAGCACCACGACCATCGACCACATTCCCGCGGGCAGAAGCAGCAGGACTGACAGCGCAGACATCGCCAACGCGGCAGCCACCCACCGCGCGGGGAGTCCGAAACGCTGCGGCCAGAAGGCCACGGACAACGCGGCCACGGCGGAACTGAGACCCATCACGGCATACAGGAGTCCGGCGACCTCCGCCGTGGCAAACTCCGCCCCGAAGGCGCTCAAACCGTTCTGGGTTGCCCCGAAGAACGTGCCCATGCACACCATGGCCAGCACCGGAACCGCCACCACGGCGGTGGCCCGCCGGCCTCGGTTCTGCCGTTCGGAACTTACGACGCCGGAACCCGGCTTCCGTGGGTGCGGGACCACGGCTTGGTGGCTGGGGTGGACGGCAAACGCCGGGACCAGGGTGATGGTCATGATGGCCGCAAGTGCCAGCGGCAACCACGGAGCCACCAAGCTCGCGAGGAGACCCACGAGCGCCGGCCCCAGGACAAAGGTGATTTCGTCGGCGGTTCCTTCATAGGACAGTGCGGTGTCCAGATCCGCGCGGTTGGCAGCGACGCTTCGGTGGCCGGTAACCGGCGCGGCGAGGTTGCGCGTCGTGAGGGCCATCCACCGCACACGTGCCATGGGACCCACCTGGGGACAGCTCGCACCGGCAAGGAAGGCCGTCACCAGCACAGCCAGGGCATCCATCGGTGAGGCGTAGGCGGGAGTGAGGTAGGCGGCGCCCAGGAGTCCTGCAACCGCCAGGGTGTTGATCACGGCGGCAACAAGCAACACGGTTCGCTGGCCTGCCCGGTCAGCGAGGGTACCCAGCACGGGGGCTCCTATGGCGGAGCCAATCCCCACCGCTCCCGCAGCCATGCCGCCAATGGCATAGGAGTGGCTCACCGCCGTGACCAGCGTCAGGGTACCCACCGTCAGCATCGCCAGGGGCAGCCTCGCAAAGAGGCCAAGCGGCAGGAACCCGGGGCCCGCGAGCTCGGGCAGCCGGGCGAAACGGCCGGGCAAGCGGGAAGGCCGTGGTGTGGGCGTGGTGTGTGGAGCGGGCATCGGCTGGGAGGCCAAAGAAGATTTTTCCATCATTCCGGGTTCGCTAAAGTTTGCGCATCGTCCCTCCTCCCGATGCGCGCGACCCGGTGTAACGAATCAAGTCTATCGGATACTGCCTCAGACGGGCATGGCCTCGACGATCTTCACGGTGGAGCCGTGCCGGCCTTTGACTACGTGGAGTTGGCTGGTGATCCGCTGCTTCATGTCCGCGACGTGGCTGACCAGGCCCACAACCCTGCCGCCGTCACGCAGTCCCTCCAGCGCATCCATCACCTGCTCCAGTGCCTGCTCGTCCAGGCTTCCGAAGCCCTCGTCCACGAAGAGCGTCTCAATGTCCACTCCCCCGGCTTCCTGCTGCACCACATCGGCCAGACCCAGTGCCAGGGACAGGGAAGCCATGAAGGATTCGCCCCCGGACAACGTGGACGTATCGCGTCGTTGGCCGGTCCACTCGTCCACCACTTCCAAGCCCAGCCCGGACTTTTGGTTGCGGGCGGCCCTGGCATCGGTGTGGTGGAGGGTGTACCGGCCATCGCTCATGGTCACCAGGCGCTCCGATGCCGCAAGGGCCACTTGCTCCAGGCGGGCGGCCAGCACGTAGCTGTTCAAGCTCATGCGGTAGGTATTCTCCCCGGCGCCACGCAGCGTGTCCGCCAAGCCCGCCAGCAGGCGGGCGCGTTCACGGGGCTCCTGTCCGGTGAGGGTCAGTTGCCGGTACTCGTCCCTGATCCGTCCGAGGGTCTGCACAGCCTTCCCCGCGAGCCGGGCTGACAAGGCAAGCTCCCTGGCGGTGGTGGCCGCCTCCGCGGCTTCCCGGGCAGCACCGGCAAGCTCCGCCTCCGCTTGGGGCAATTCGCCAATACTCGCCTCCTTGCCTGCCAGGACAAGGTCTTCTGCCGCGAACAATTCCTCCAGGCGGGCGGTTTCATTCTCGAAATCGGAGAGCGCCGTTTCGAGGGCAAGGACGTCGGATGGCGTGAGCAGTTCCCGCCGGGCGTCGTCCGCTGAGCCGAACCCGGCCTCGGGCAAAGCCTTGTCCAGGACGGCGAGGGCGTCGGCGCTGGCGCGCTGTGCCTGTTCCACTTCCTGCCCGGCGGCCACCGCTGACTGCAGGAGGCTCCGTTGTTCCGTGAGGGCCTCAAGCCGGGCCTGCAGGCTCGGAAAGCCTTGTTTGAGGCCCGCCAATTCAGTCTGGATGGCGGTGTGCTGTTCCTGGAGGAGCCCGGCAAGCGAGGCAGCCTGCTCAGCGGCTGCCACTGATGAGCCATGTTCTTCGCGGTGCGCATCCGCCCGGCGGTGCAACTGCTCCAGCCGGCCCTTCAGGGACTCCAACTGCTGGGCAGCGTCCCGCGTGGCTGATGCCTCTGCCTTGGCCGACTGGGCAAGGGATGCTGCTTCAGCGGCATCCACGGCTCCACCCCGGGCGGCCAATGCGGCAAGCTCCTGCTCAGTGGAAGACAACTCGGAGGCCAGCCGGGCAAGGACCTTCTCGCTGGCCTCGAAGCGTTTGCGGGACTCGTCCTCGTCCTGGGCGAGGGACAGGGCTGACTGCGCAGCCGAGGCAGGATGGGGGTGTTCCGCGCTGCCGCACACCGCGCAGGCCTCCCCGTCCACCAGGGCTGCGGCGAGTTCGCCCGCTGCGTTGGCCAGCCGGGCCTCCCGGAGGTCCAGCCATCCTTGACGGAGATCCTGCGATACCGTCCGTGCTTGGGCGTGCCGTCCTTCGGCAGCATCACGTTCCGCTGTTGCCCGGGCATAGCGGTCCACCACGTCCAGCACTTCCATGGCAGCAGCGGCCGCGCGGTCCGCGTCACCGGCCTTCGCGGCCACGGGCTCCAGCCGGGCGATGTCCGCAAGAACCGCGGACTCCTGGATCGCCAGGGCCTTCAGCGCTTCCTGCGCTTGTGCGGCCGCGGCGTCGGACGTGGTCCGTTCGGCGTGTTTGGCTTCTATCCTTCCGGCGATGGCCTCCATGCGCTGTTCATCGGACACTCGGGCCTCCACCAGGGCAATGGTGGTCTTGGTCGATTCGAGGGCGACCTCGGGGATTTCCTCGGCGAGGCCCGCTTCCTGGAGCAGTCCATGGATTTCATCGGACCTGGCGCCGGCCGCCAGGCAGGCGCGGTCGGCGTTCTCCGCAGCGTCGAGCTGACCCTTGAGGACTGCAGCCCGGCGGTGCCTGCCGAGTCGTTCCTTGTCTTCCAGCGCCCTGGGCGCTGCAAGCTCGAGCAAGACGCGTCGTTGCATGGCCGCGGCCAGCCTTCCGTGGCGCCGGGCCTTGTCCTGGTCCTCGTGGAGCTTCTCCGTTAATCGGGCCGCATGGGCCTCGGCTGCGTCGGCTTGGAGCTCGCGGCGGTCCCGTTCTGCGGCGGCTTTGGTGCCGAGGGCACCGAGCCATGCCTCGGGAGAGGTGTCAGCCAGGGAATCCTCCGGGGACGCTGCGGCACCGGTTCCTTCCGGGACGTCCTGCTCCAAACCAAGCGCTTCGCGTTCGGCGGCGGCCCTGCCGAGCAGCAGTTTCAAGTCCGCCGTATTATCCTCAACGGCCTTGGCAGCCTCGGCAGCCATGCGGGCAAGCTGCTTTTCGACGGCTTCGAAACGCTCCGTGCCAAAAAGCTTTTGCAGCAGGTCCAGGCGGTCCGAGGCCTTGGAACGGAGGAAAGCAGCGAAGTCCCCTTGGGGAAGCATCACTACCCGGGTGAACTGTTCCCTGTCCATACCCAGTACGTCGGAGAGCTCGGCGCCCACTTCATCATTGCGTGAGGACTTTTCCTGCCACGCTCCGCCTGTGCGCTCCCGGAGGAGGGTCTTCGCCTGTTGCGTCGTGTAGCCGTTGCGGCCGCGCGCGCTGGGCCGGTCCCACGAGGGCGAACGGGTTACTTCGAACCGACGCCCACGTGCGGTGAACTCGCAGACTACCCGTGGCTCCGCCGCCGGAGCAGCGTGATCGCTACGGAGCCGCTTGCCTTCCTGGCGGGCGCCGGGCACCGCACCGTACAGGGCGAAGCAAACGGCATCCAGAATGCTGGTCTTGCCCGCACCTGTGGCGCCGTTGAGCAGGAACAGTCCTTGGGCACCCAAATGATCGAAATCGATGCGCTGGGGTTCGGCGAATGGTCCGAAGGCTTCAATCTCCAGGCGGTGGATTCTCACAGTTCTGCCTCCCCCACTCGCACCGCTTCAAGCGCTTCCCGCAAGGCCGCGTCCTCGACGGTCCCGGGACCGTGTCCGCGGACGTGCTCCAGGAAACCGCAGCAGACGCCAAGATCGTCCTCCGCAGCGGCCAAACGGCTGCTGTAGGTGACCTCGGCAGTTGCCTCCACGCCCTGGGGATCGAAGGCCAGGACCAGCGTGTCCGGGAAGCGTGCGCGGAGCTGCTCCATGGCCTGGACCGGACGCTTGGCGTCGGTCAGGGTGATCTGGCAGAACGCCTCTTCGGCCCACTGGTGGTCCGGCGATTCGAGCAGTTCGGCCAGCGTTCCGCGAAGGACGGCCAGGGTGCGTGGAGCGTCCCAGACCACCTCCCGGACATCCACAAGGCCACCGGCATCCACGTCAACAAGCCAGGCGCCCTTCCGGTGCCTGGCCTCGGAAAACGAATACGCCAACGGAGAGCCGGAGTAGCGCACATGCGGCGCCAGCTCCTGCCGGCCGTGCAAATGGCCCAGCGCGGTGTACCCGAAGTCCTCGAACAGGTCCAACGGCACGGCTCCGAGACCACCGATGCTGAGGTCCCGTTCGCTGTCCGAGGTAATGCCCCCGCTGGCAAAGGTGTGCGCCAGAACCACAGGAAACACGGAGCCGGCCTTCCGACGCCGCGCAACATCCTGGCGGATCCGGTCCGTTGCAGCCTTGGTGACGTCGAAGTGGTTGGCATCTTCAACGCCGAGGCGTTCGGCCACCAGTCGCGGCTCGAGATACGGGATGCCGTACAGGGCGACGATCCCCTCCCCTTCTCGGCCTGGACCGCCGGGCAGCACCACTGGAGTGTCCAGGTCCTCGATGCGTGTCCTCAAATGCACTCCCCCGCGTTCCAGCAAACGGGAAGCGAAACCGAGCCGGATGGCGGAGTCATGGTTGCCGCTGGTCAGCATCACGCTGGCGCCGGCCTCCGTGATCCGGACCAAGGCTTCGTCCAACAAGGTCACCACATCAAGCCCGGGCAGTGCGCGATCGTAGACGTCACCGGCAATCAACACGACGTCCACTGACTCCGCCGCCACACAGGCCACCAGTTGGTCCACGAAGCTGCGCTGGGACTCAAGCATGCCGACGCCGTGGAAGGACCGCCCGAGATGCCAGTCCGAGGTATGAAGTAACCGCATATTTTCAAGCTAACGGTGGGCACCGACAATAAAGCGAAGGCTGGCCGCCCGCCGTCGAACCCGTCCTGTTACTGGCCTTTCCTGCCGTCGAAGAAATCGCGGGCGTCGTCCGTGGACTGCGACGCGCCCGCCGGCTTGGCCGGAACGTCAGAGGGCGCAGCCACGGGAGTTGCAGGTTCCTCGACGCCCAGGTCATCGTCACCGTCTTCCGCCTCCGGTGCCTCATCCACGGCCGGCTTGGTTGCGGCGGCGTCACTGAAGCCACGGAAGACGAAGCCTGCAAGCGCGGCACCGAGCAGCGGGGCCACCCAGAAGAGCCACAGGCCCTCAAGGGCCCAGGAGGGGCTGAAGAACGCCTGGCCGGTGGCGCGGGCCGGGTTGAACGGGAGGTTGCCTACAACCTCGCCGAACTGCAGCAGCACGGCAGTGGCGAGGCCCACGGCGAACGGGGCAAGCGCCGGAACCGCCCGGCGTCCTGCGGTGGCGCCCAGGAAAACGCCCACCAGGAGAGCCGAACCGATGACCTCCACCAGCAGCACGCCCGCCAACTGGGTCTGAGCAGCGGAGTGCTCGCCGAAGCCTGCCGCAACCGTTCCAAGGGCCGCCCGGGGATCGGACAGGACGGGGGTAGCCAACACCACGAAGTAGACCAGTGCGGCACCGATCACGGCTCCCACCACCTGGGCCACCACATAGGCAAGGGCCGCGACGGCGCGGATGCGTCCGGCGATGAGGTTTCCCAACGTGATGGCGGGGTTGAAATGCCCGCCCGAAACATAACCGAAGGCGATCATCGCGGCTGCGACCGCGAGGCCCGTAGCCAAGCTGGCCGGCATGGGCCCGGACTGCGGGTTCAGGAAGATCTTTACGCCGGCCGCCACGAGCACCAGGAACAGGCTTCCCAGGGCTTCGGCACCCAGCCGGGCAATCAATCCGGGTGAATGCTCTGCGGGGGCCGGGACGGAGGAGGACATGGCGAAGGATTCCTTACGGTTGGGGGCAAAAACCTTGAGTATCTTGCCAATGAAGTCTGGGGAGATGCTGGATCCCGGCTGGGTGGTCCGGGCCATGGCGCCGTTTTGAGCCTACCCGCCCAAGGCGATGGCCGCGATGGCCGAAGCGCCGAGTCCCACCACGGCGGCGGTGCTGAGCAGCATCAACCACGCGGGCGGGGCGGTGTTGCCGGCGTGCAACTCCCGTGAGCGGATCCACACCGCACACCCCCAGACGATGGTCGCAGCGGCGGCCATCAGCGCACAAATACCCTCGTAATCAAGCCCCGGGACTCCAGGAACATGCGGACCCGGCGCCGCGGACAACCACCGGCGCCAGATGAACAGGTCCACCACCACCAGCGAAATCAGCGTTCGGCGCCACGCCAGGGTGGTACGTTCCGGCTGCAGGCCGGGATCGCGGGTTTCCAGGCTCACCACTTCACCCTGGGAGCAGCAGCAATCACCGGGCAACCAGGATCAAGACGGCAAAGGCGAAGGCGGCCACGGCAACCACGATCGTCATGAAGAGCATCACGCGTGAGAACGGCAGCGCCTGGTCGTTGCGCATGGCCGCTTCCATCTGGCCCCAGCGGCGGTAGGAAAGGATGGCGAGCCCGGCACCGATGACGGACAACACCACGCAGAGGACCAGGCGGACGGGCTGCGGGGCAATGTTCGGGGCAAGCTGGTCGATCGCCACGGCGCCGGCGAGCAGGGCCAGGGAGGTCCTGATCCAGGCAAGGAACGTGCGCTCGTTGGCAAGGGAGAATCTGTAGTCAGGCGTTTTGCCGGTCCGTCGCCAAGCGGGTTCACGCACGTTCTTTCTCCAGCTTCCCTAGGCCTGCACAGCTTCCCCACCATATCAGCGGCGCTTGGCGGGCACGGTAAGTTACTGGCATGAGTGTTGAAGCCCCCTCCTTCGAATCCCGCGTCCACGCCACCTTGTTGGGAGGCGCTTTGGGCGATTCCCTCGGATACGCCGTGGAGTTCGACGCCATACGCGCCATACGCGCCAGGTTCGGCGATGCGGGCCTCACCTCTTTTAACCAGCTCGACGGCGGCAGCCACTTTTCGGACGACACCCAAATGACCCTCTACACCGTGGATGGCCTGGTGGAAGCGCTCGAATGGGCCAACGACGGCGTGGCCGCCGACGAGATCGCGTGCCTCTGGCTGGCGTACCTGCGCTGGCTGGCCACCCAGGACGTTGCGGCTTCCCCGGCCGCGCCGGTCCCCCAACCCCGGTGGATCGATGGACAGGAAGTCCTGAAGCACCGCCGGGCACCCGGCAACGCCTGCCTGAGTGGCCTCGCTTCCGGGGAAATGGGAACGGCAGCCAGGCCGGTCAACGCCGATTCCAAGGGCTGTGGCACGGTGATGCGTTCAGCCCCCTTCGGCTTGATCCCGCACATCTCTCCCGAGGCCGTGGCCAAGCTCAGCATGGACGCCGCCTCCCTGACGCACGGGCACCCTGCAGCCCGGTTGGGGGCTGCCGCGTTCAGCCTCCTGATCCACCACATCGTGGCCGGCAGCAGTGTGCGCACGGCCACCACGGCGGCGTTGGAGTACATCGACGCCCTCCCGGCGACGGCCCCCGAGTTGGGCGGGCGGATCACCGAAGCACTGCGGCTGTCCGCCGAAGGCACCACCCTCGGTCCCGAAGAGTTGACCACGGCGCTGGGTGAGGGCTGGGTCGCCGAAGAAGCCCTCGCCGTCGGGCTTTACTCGGTACTCTCGACCTCGGGCAGCACGCCGGCGGAGCATTTCAGCGCGGCCATCGCCGTGGCCATCAACCACAGCGGCGACAGCGACTCCACGGGGTCCATCGCGGGGAACATCCTTGGCGCCCTCTATGGCGAGGAGTGCCTCCCGGCAGACTGGATGGAAGCGCTGGAAGCACCAGAGGTCATCCGTGGCATGGCCAACCGCCTCCTGGCAGTGACTACCGGCTGACGCTGCGGCTACCGTTGCCCTGCGGCTGGCGGAGGCTGATGTTGTTGCACGCCTCGCACACGTCTTCGGGGATCAGCCCGCGGTTCTGCAGGAAACCGAAAATTACGCATCCCAGGCAGAACCCAGCGAACGATTCCAGCGACGCAGCCACGATCAGCAAGCCAAGCACGATCCAGGCTCCCAGGGGAAGGCCAACGAAGAAAAGCACGACGGCGGC
This sequence comes from Paenarthrobacter sp. NPDC089714, assembly GCF_044748905.1. Classification (NCBI taxonomy): domain Bacteria; kingdom Bacillati; phylum Actinomycetota; class Actinomycetes; order Micrococcales; family Micrococcaceae; genus Paenarthrobacter; species Paenarthrobacter sp. NPDC089714. Next base: position 792,580 of record NZ_JBIVGX010000001.1, on the reverse strand, counting down.
ACTCGTCAAGGCGGCGCCCATCCCTTGGGCGAAACGCTTGGGTGGACCCGCCACGAGCTTGGCATGGCCTATGCGCGGGGCCAGGACCTTGACGGACAGGAGGGCGAAAGGGGAAATCCTCGGGCCGAAGAGCACGCGAAGCCAAAAGCCGATGGCCAAAGCCACCAGTCCCAGGCCCGAGCCGGTGAGCAAGGTCACCACGGCGAGCACCACCACCAGCCCGGCAGTTATCCTGGCCGCGTACTCGTTGACGGGGTTCGGGAAAGCGAAGACGGACCGCCAGTCGATGCCCGTGGACTGTTCCTTGGTCATGCCCCAAGGCTAGGAGCGGGCTTGGCGCAGCCGGAAGCATTGTTGCGCACTATGACCCCCGGGGAGCTAGCGGCCGCCCACCATCTGGAGGAATTCGCCTTCGGACACCACTTCGATCTGCTGGCCCTTGGCATGCAGTTCCAGCACCCGTTTGGCCTTGCCGGTCAGGCGCCCTGCCCGCAGGTCGCCGGCGTCGAATCCGTCTCCCACCACCAGGACCGTGGTGCGGGCGGTCACCCGGCTTTCGGGACGGGCACCCATGTCCGCGGCCCGTGACTTGGCCTCGGGCCTGGTCATGGCAAGGTCTCCGGTGAACACCACGGTCTGGCCGAACAGCGGATGTCCCGGCTCGGCGCTGGGATTGGGCAGCGGGTTGGGGCCCTCCTCCGGCCATGCAGACCAGCCCCGGACAACCGCCCCACCCAGTGTTTGTTCCGCGGGGCTCATGGTTCCAGGCGCCGCCACCTTTGCCGCAAGCGCGGCCACGGTGGCCTTGGACAGGCTCTGGGCGGGATCGAAAGCCGGCTGCCTGGGCACGGCAAGCCCCAGCGACAAGTACAGCTCGGCAATGCTGTTGGCATTGTTGCGCCGGGCAATATCGATCAGGATTCCGGCACAGGCGCGGGCGTCCTCCGTGGCGTCGTGGTGGTTGACCAGCGGCACTCCGGCCTCTTCCGCAGCGTAGGGCAGCGAGTTGGACACCAGCGAGTAGCAGCGGCGGGACAACATGACGGTACACACGTACTCGTAGGCCGGGCCGGGCAGGCCCGAGACTTCCAGCCCCGAACGGATGACGCCCAAATCGAAGGCGGCGTTGTGGGCAGCGAGGACATCATTCCCAATGAACGCGCCGATTTCGGGGAACAGCTCACCGAACCGCGGCTTGCCGGCAACGTCTTCGGCACGGATGCCGTGGATGCGGGTGTTGTGGAATTCGAAATGGTCGTGGTTTTCCGGGGGGCGCATGAGCCAGGAGGCCTCTTCCACCACCACACCGTTGCGGACTTTGCTCAGTCCCACCGAGCAGGGCGACCCCCTGAAGCCGTTGGCCGTTTCAAAGTCGATCGCCGTAAAGTCCAATGCCACTGGTCAAGGGTACAGGCGGAAAGAGCCGCCCCTTGCCGTGTGACCCGGCGGGGGCGGCCCTTTCGGCCACCAATGTGGCGAACGCTACATGGCGGACGCCGCCAGCCGAGCGTCAGGGGGTGGCGTGCCGGAGCGTGGAGTATGAACCCGCGGCGAGCACTACGCACAGGAGGGCAGCCCAGCCACTGAGGCTCAGTGGAGTCTGTTGCGCGAACCACCCGCCGATGCTGCCCCACCATTCAAGGAGGGTGGAGAGCGCGGCGATGCCGATCAGGACCACCACCGAACCGAGGGTGGACACCAGCACTCCCGTGGTTCCCCAGCGCTTGAAGATCGTGGCGAACCAGAAACCGATGATGAACATGAACATCATCACCACGAAGAAGAACGCAGCCGTTGAATACCATGGCCCGTCGGTGACCCACGGAATGGAGAAGAAGAAGCCGTAGACGCCCCAGCCGTTGGTGGCCTTCTCGATGATCCCGCCCACCAGGTAGAGGACGGTCATGCCGAGGGCGATCAGCGAGAACAGGCCCAGGGAGCCGAGGTAGAACGCCCGCCGGCTGATGCTCAGGCCCTGGGAGAAAGGAAACACCAGGGTGAGGCTCTGGATCCCCAGGACCAGAAAGTACCACAGGGGCGCCTGGCTGCCGCCGCCGTACTTGCCTTCATTGACCGGAATCAGGGCGAAGATCGCCAGGGACATCAGGAACGAGGCGCCGAGGATGGTCAGTGGCCACCCAATGAACGTCCATTTGTTGATCAGTTGCATCCTGGCCACTGCAATTGCCCGGCTCATCGTGTTGCCTCCATGCTGCCATCGGCGAAATCTGTGGTGCTGGGCACGGCGCCGGATAGGCCTGCGCCGGCCATGGTCTTCCGGACCACCAGTTGCTGCAGCGAGACCGGCGCCAGTTCCAGCCCGAACTCCTGGGCTTCTGCCCGTTCGCGTGCATCCAATGCTTCGTCCACCGTGACCGAGGCCAGGGAACCGAGGGTCTCGCGGTGGAGGATCCGGCGTCCGGCAAGGAAGGAATCAACCTTGTCCGCGGAACCCGACACGGTGACCGCCGAGCCGCGGATGTCCTCGGCGTCAGCGTCCATGATGATCCGGCCACGGTCGATCACCACGACGTGTTCCAGAAGATTGGCCACCTCATCGATCAGGTGGGAGGACAGGATGATGGTGCGCGGATACTCCGCGTAGTCCTCCACGAGGCGGTCGTAGAAGAGTTGCCGCGCCACGGCGTCGAGCCCCAGGTAGGGTTCGTCGAAGAACGTCAGTTCCGCGCGCGAGGCAAGGCCGATGATGACCCCTACGGCGGACAACTGGCCACGGGACAGCTTCTTGATGCGCCGCTTGACGGGCAGTTGGAAGTCCTCGGCCAGGCGGTCGGCAAAGTCCTGGTCCCAGTTCTTGTAGAACAGCGCCGCCGAGCGGAAGGCATGCCGCGGCTGGAAGTCGTCAGGGTACTTCTGCGACTCCCGGATGAAGCAGAGCCGGGAAAGGACGGCATCGTTCTCGTAGGCACTGGCACCGAACACCAGGGCTTCTCCGGAGGTGGCGAAAGCCTGGGCAGTCAGGATGGACATCAGGGTGGTCTTGCCGGCGCCATTGCGGCCCAGCAGGCCGTAGATGCGATTGGACGTCAGTTTCAGGTCCACGTTGTCCAGGGCGTTGAGGTCTTTGTAGCGCTTGTTCAGGTTACGGGCCTCGACGACGATCTCGTTCACAGGGCCGCGCTCCTTTCCTTGTCGGTTCCGGCGTCAGGAGCGAGGTCCACGCCGCGTTCGATCATGCTGTTGAGCTGCTGCGCGGAGATACCCAGCTTTCGGGCCTCCGCCGTCAGCGGCCTGACGAACTGCTCAAAAAATTCCTCGGTGCGGCGGGCCACCACGTGGGCGCGCGCTCCGGTGGCAACAAACATGCCTATCCCCCTGCGTTTGTAGAGAATCCCGGAATCCACCAGGACATTTACCCCTTTGGCCGCGGTAGCCGGGTTGATCCGGTGGAAAGCGGCGAACTCGTTGGTGGAAGGCACCTGTGACTCCTCAGGCATGCTGCCGTCCACGATGCCGTTCTCGATGAGCTCGGCGATCTGCATGAAGATCGGCTTGCTGTCGTCGATCATGAGCACCACCGCCTCACTGGTTCATTACTCATGTAACTAACCATACAAGCAATCAACGCCGCGTCAAGGTTTTTCCCAGGATTTCCGACGGCGGCGGTCCAGTAGGCTTAACGGGTGATCCTTTCTGCGATGAGCGACTTTGCCGTATCCACCTTTGGGGGCGCGGGACCGGTGCGGCCGCCCATGGCCTCGTTCCTGCCTGACTGGCTGAACCCCCAGATCTTCCTCGCCGACCCCGCCTTGGCGCCGTGGGTGGTCCTGCTGGTCTGCGGCATCGTCTTTGCCGAAACAGGCCTGTTGGTGGGCTTCTTCCTCCCGGGCGACTCCATGCTTTTCACGGCCGGACTCCTCGTGGCCACGGACACCATCAAGTTCAACGTCTGGGGCCTCGCAGGACTCATCATCATTGCGGCCATCATCGGCAACCAGACGGGCTATCTCATCGGCTCGAAGGCCGGCCCGGCCATCTTCAACAGGCCCGATTCCAAGCTCTTCAAGAAGGAAAACGTTGAAAGTGCCCACGCTTTCTTCGAGAAGCACGGAGGCAAGGCCCTGATCCTGGCCCGCTTCGTTCCCATCATCCGCACGTTTGTCCCCGTGATTGTCGGCGTGGCGCAGATGGACAAGCGGAAGTTCTTCCTCTTCAACGTCATTGGGGCCGTCCTCTGGGGTGGCGGCGTGACGCTCCTGGGCTACCTCCTGGGCGACCGCGTTCCGTGGGTCCGCGACAACCTGGACATCATCTTCATTGTGATCGTCCTGATCTCCGTGGTCCCGGTGGGCATCGAGGTGCTCCGCGGCATGGCAGCCAAGCGGAAAGCAGCCGCCCAGGGCACGGACCCGGTGGAAGAATTCATCGACGAACATGAAACGGAAAAGCACGGCGAACACTGAGTTCCCGCTTGTCCAGGCAAGGAAAAGGCGCCCCGCGTGATCACGTGGGGCGCCTTTTCCTTGTCTGCTTGTCCGGCCCTAGGCAGTGGCCTCGGAGAGAGCCGCGACGACTGCCGGGAGCAAGGCTCGGAAGGCCTGGCCGCGGTGGCTGATCGCGTTCTTTTCCTCGAAGCTGAGCTCGGCGCAGCTGCGGTCCATGCCCTTGGGCTGCAGGATGGGGTCGTACCCGAAGCCGCCTTCACCGCGCGGCTCGCGCAACAGGGTTCCTTCAAGCTCGCCGTACTCCACCGTTTCCCGTGCAATGCCGCCGTCGCCGGGAATGGCCAAGGCAGCAGCACACACGAAGGCAGCTCCGCGCGAGGCATCCGGAACATCGGAAAGCTGCGCCAGCAACAACTGCAGGTTCGCCTCGTCATCGCCGTGCCGTCCGGACCACCGGGCGGAAAAGATGCCGGGAGCGCCACCAAGGACGTCCACGGCCAGTCCGGAATCATCTGCAATCGCAATCAGCCCGGTTGCCTCCGCAACGGCGCGTGCCTTCAGGAGCGAGTTCTCGGCGAACGTCACTCCGGTCTCCGCAACATCCGGGGCACCCGCCGCAGCAGCGTCCACCACCTGGGTGTCGACGTCGAGCCCTGGAACCTGGCCGCGGAGCAGTTCCCGAAGCTCCTTCAACTTGCCTTTGTTATGCGTAGCGAGAACCAGTCGCGGTGTTACGCCGGCAGCGCCGCCGCTCACGGAGCCTCCGCCAGTGTCTCGCGCTGGATGGCTGCCAATTGGCCCGTGCCGAGGAGCGCCAAATCCAGCAGCGCGTTGAGTTCGTCGCGGTCGAAGGGAGCGCCTTCGGCCGTGCCCTGGACCTCCACGAACTTGCCCGAACCCGTCACCACCACGTTCATGTCCGTCTCCGCCCGCACGTCCTCGACGTACGGCAGGTCCAGCATGGGAACGCCGTCAATGATGCCAACGGAAACCGCGGCGATGGTATCCACCAGCGGCTCCGCGTTACGGGAAATCAGCTTGTTCTCCCGGGCGAAGCGGATCGCCTCGGCGAGCGCCACGTAGGCTCCGGTGATGGCAGCGGTGCGCGTACCGCCGTCGGCCTGCAGCACGTCGCAGTCCAGGACGATCGTGTTCTCGCCGAGTGCTTTGGTGTCAATGATGGAACGCAGCGAACGGCCGATCAGTCGGGAAATCTCATGCGTGCGTCCGCCGATCTTGCCCTTGACGGATTCGCGGTCGGAGCGGGTGTTGGTGGCGCGGGGCAGCATGGCGTACTCAGCTGTGACCCAGCCTCGGCCTTCGCCTTTGAGCCAGCGGGGAACGCCCTCGGTCAGGGAAGCGGTGCACAGGACCCGGGTGTTGCCGAACTCGATGAGGGCCGACCCTTCGGCCTGCTTGGACCAGCCGCGGGTGATGCTGATGGGCCTCAGTTGATCGGGGGTGCGGCCGTCGGCGCGGATCACGGGTGTTGCGGTTGCTTCTGAAGTCATGCCCCCAGCTTATCGAGGAACACCGCTTGTCCGTCCCCGGGCTAAATCGTGTAGTGGACTCCGGCGACCGCCACGGCCACGTCGCCGGCGAAGACGGGCTTCGCCTCGGACATCACCTTGGTCTGGGAGGTCCATACCGGGATGTGCGTCAGGAGCAGCCGTTTGGCTCCCGCATTGGTGGCCGCCTCGCCCGCGCGCTTGCCGGTCAGGTGGACGTCCTTGATGGCGTCGTCGCGGCCTTCCTCGAAAGCTGCTTCACACAGGAACAGGTCGGCACCCTCGGCGGCGTCTTCGAGTCCTTGGCACGAGTCCGTGTCACCGGAGTAGGTCAGGACGCGGGTCACGGGTGTGCCGTCTTTGCCGGGCTCCGTGGCCGTGACGCGCAAGGCGTAGGCCTCTTCAACAGGGTGGTTGACGCCATACGGGGTCACCGTGAACGGACCCACGGTGACGGGCTTCTGCTCCGCCCAGTTGGTGAAGTCGAATTCCTCGTGCATGCCCGGATCCAGGTCCAGCCCGTAGGCGGTGGCCATCCTGTCCGCCGTTGCCGCGGGACCCCACACCGGGAGCCGGTCGCGGCCCCACCCGCCGGGCTTCCAGCGGACAGCAACGTGGAGGCCGCACAGGTCCATGCAATGGTCCGGGTGCAGGTGCGTGAGGAAGATCGCGTCGATGTCTTCAAGGTCCGTATAGCGCTGGATGGCCCCGAGGGCGCCGCTGCCGAGGTCCATCACGATCTTCCACTCGCGCTCACCATCGTGCGCGGTCACCAGATAGCACGACGCCGGGGAGCCGGGACCGGGAAAAGAGCCAGTACAGCCCACGATGGTCAGCTTCACAGGCCACGCTCCGCATCTGACCGCGTGCCGGCCTCCGGCTGGACGAAATAGGAACGGCGGGAAAGGCCTCCACCGGCACGGGCGGCCGCCAGCATCTCCGGGGTGATCCGGGCGAGGCTGCCGGTGGGATACTGTGCCGAAACGTGGTCCACGTGCTTCACGGACAGGACTTCCGGCCCCAGGAAGCGGCGGGCGAGGGTTTCAAACTGTGCGGCGTCGCCGGTGGCGATGAACTCGTGGCTGGGGGCCGACGTATCCGTGCGCTGGATGCCCCCGTTGGCCAGGGCGCGGTAAACGTCCTTGGCAGTTTCCTCGGCACTGGACACCAGCGTGACGTCCTCGCCCATGACGAAGGAGATCACCCCGGTGAGCAGCGGGTAGTGCGTGCAGCCCAGCACCACGGTGTCCACACCCGCATGCTTGAGCGGTTCCAGGTAGTCATTGGCCGCGGCCAGGAGGTCCGGCCCGGTGGTAATGCCGGCTTCGACGAAGTTCACGAAGGCGGGGCAGGCCACGGACGTGATGGCGAGGTCCGGAGCTGCGGCAAACGTGTCCTCGTAGGCACGCGATCCGACCGTTGCCGAGGTTCCAATGACGCCGATGCGGCCGGACCTTGTGGCGGACACAGCGCGGCGGACGGCAGGCTGGATCACTTCGATCACGGGAATGCCGTACCGGGCAGTATAGCGTTCGCGGGCGTCCCGCAACACGGCCGCTGAGGCCGAGTTGCACGCAATGGTGAGGAGCTTGACGCCCGAATCAACCAATTCGTCCATGACGCCCAGCGCGTTGGCCCGCACTTCGGCGATCGGGAGGGGTCCGTAGGGGCCGTTGGCAGTGTCACCCACGTAGAGGATGGACTCGTTGGGGAGTTGGTCGATGATGGACCGGGCAACAGTGAGGCCCCCCACGCCGGAATCGAAGACCCCAATCGGACGCGCGCCCATGAGCTCATTGGAGACGCCTGTTGAGTTGGCCGTGGCTGTTGTCATGATTATTCGAGAATAAGGCTTCCCTTGGGTTGCGGCCATTAGCTGCGTCTCCCCCATCGTGTCTGATTTGTCACACGGTGCGGGGCAACGGCGGACGGCCGGATCAGGATTTTGCCGCCTGCCGGGCCGCCATGATGGACTGCACCAGGGACTCCTGCAGCCACGTGGTGAAGTTGTACACCAGCGCGAGATAGCTTTCCACGTCCTCCGCCTGGCTCCAGTCCTGCATGCTGTGGATATGGTCGGCATCGGCTTCGTCGCGGATGTCCAGGCGTTCCGAAAGGACCAGCCGAACGTCGTTCAGGGCCATCGCCCAGCGGTTGGCGTCCTCGGACGTGAGGACCAGCTCGTCCTTGTCCAGCCCCATGGCCGTTGCACGCAAGGCGCCGATTTTGCTTTCCCGGACAGAGCGTTCGGTGAGCTGCCGGAACTCCAGCGAGCCGGCGTCGTCGTCCTTCATGACGTTGGGCAGCAACCGCAGAAGCGCGCGGTCCGTGGGCTGCTTCACGTCCATGTCCAGGCCGATCATCGCCGCCAGCGGGTCCTCGTCCTCCCGGGCAGCGGAATCAAGCATGGAGATGACGTCGGCCAGCAGCCCCCGCAGCAGGTCCCGCTCCGCCGGTTCCAGGTAGCCGCTGATTCCCTTGAGTCCGTACTTGAATGCCTTAGCCACTCTGGCGGCCGCCCTTTCCGGGAGTCTGGTTGCCGCTCGCGGCCTTTTCCACCGTTGCCCAGAGCCCAAAACCGTGCATGGCCACGGCGTGCTGCTCCACCTGCTCCTTGCTTCCGTGCGCCACGATGGACCGGCCCTTCCGGTGGACCTCCAACATCAGCTTGTGCGCTTTGGACTCGGAGTAGCCAAAATAGCTCTGGAACACATAGCTGACGTAGCTCATCAGGTTGACGGGATCGTTCCAGATCACAAGGTTCCAGGGGATGTCCGGGGCGGTCAGGACATCGGTGGAGGTCAGCTCTGCAGCTTCCGTCCGTTCATCGATGTCCGTGCCAAACGCAACGCTAGGGGTCATCTGTCCATTCTAGGGCGGCTCGCACTAGAGTGAATTCGTGAGTAGAGCCACGTCTTGGGATCACCCCGCAACTTCCTTGTATACAGACCACTATGAACTGACCATGCTGCAGGCCGCCCTGCATTCGGGCGCCGCGCACCGCCGCTCCGTGTTCGAGGCCTTCGCCCGGAGGTTGCCGGATGGGCGCCGCTACGGCGTGGTGGGCGGTACGGGCCGCTTGCTGGAGGGAATCGCCGACTTCACGTTCGGCGAAGCCGAGCTGGACTACCTGGCGCGGAACAAGGTGGTCAACCAGGAAACCCTTGACTACCTCGCCAACTACAAGTTCAACGGCGACATCTGGGGTTATGCCGAAGGCGATGCCTACTTCCCCAACTCCCCCATCCTCATTGTCGAGTCCACCTTCGCCGAGGCCTGCATCCTTGAGACGTACATCCTGTCCGTCCTGAACCACGACAGCGCCATTGCCTCCGCCGCCTCGAGGATGACGTCCGCGGCCGGGAACCGCCCGTGCATCGAGATGGGCTCCCGGCGCACCCAGGAGGAATCGGCGACGGCGGCCGCCCGCGCCGCCGTCATCGCCGGCTTTGCCAGCACCTCCAACCTTGAGGCCGGCCGCCGCTACGGCATCAAGACGGTGGGCACGGCTGCCCATTCCTTCACCCTCCTCCACGACACTGAACGTGAGGCCTTCGAGGCACAGATTGCCGCGTTCGGGCCCGAGACCTCGCTGCTGGTGGATACCTACGACGTCGAAACCGCGGTGCGCACCGCCGTCGAGCTCGCCGGCAACAAGCTCGGCGCGGTCCGCCTGGACTCCGGCGACCTCATCGCCCAGGCGCAGTGGGTACGCCAACTGCTCGATGACCTCGGCAATGTGGACACCCGGATCGTGGTGACCTCGGACCTCGACGAGTTCGCCATCGCCGCCCTGCAGTCGGCCCCGGTGGATTCCTATGGGGTGGGCACCTCGCTGGTCACCGGTTCCGGCGCGCCTACTGCCAGCATGGTCTACAAGCTGGTGAGCCGGACCAACGATTCCGGTGAGTTCATCTCGGTGGCCAAGGCGGCCAAGAACAAGGCCAGCGTGGGCGGACGCAAATACGCCCTGCGCAAGCTCAACGAACGCGGCAGGGCCACCCACGAGGTAGTGGGAATCGGCCACCGGCCCGAGGACGACGGGAACGACCGCTCCCTCCTCCAGCAATTCATCAAGAACGGCGAACTCCTGCCCGGCTGGACCGGCCCGGAAGGCGTCATCCGCGCCAAGGAACGCCACGCCGCCAGCATGGCCGAGCTGCCCGCCGTCGTGAACCGCCTGCAACGCGGCGAAGCAGCGATCCCTACCATCTACGAGGAGAACTGATGGCCAAGGCCCTGATCATCGTCGACGTCCAGAACGACTTCTGCGAAGGCGGAAAACTCGCCGTCGACGGTGGGGCAGCCGTGGCCGGCGCCATCAGCGAGTACCTCGACGCCAACCAGCAGCATTTCGACCACGTGGTGGCGACGCAGGACTGGCACATCGAACCGGGCAGCCACTTCTCGGACGAGCCGGACATGGTGGACTCGTGGCCGCCGCACTGCAGGGCACGGACCAAGGGCGCCGAACTGCACCAGGACCTGGACCCCGAATACATCGAGGCATACTTCCGGAAGGGACAATACACGGCCGCCTATTCCGGGTTCGAAGGCGTGCTGGCACCGGAGGACGACGTTCCTTCCGGCGACCTGAAGGCAGGCGCCACGGTGACGGAAGTCCTCGACGAGGACGCGATCGGCCTCGACGACTGGCTGCAAAGCCACGACGTCGAAGAAGTAGTGGTGGTGGGCCTCGCCACCGACTACTGCGTCAAGGCAACCGCCCTTGACGCAGTGCAGGCAGGCTATGCCACCACGGTGATCGCCGAATTGACGGCGGGCATATCGGACGACCTCGATGAGGCCTTCGATGACATGGAATCGGCCGGCGTCGAAGTGGAACGCGGCTAGTACATCCGGGCTGCAGGACAACCCGACTGACGACGAAGGGCGCCGCTGATGCGGCGCCCTTCGTTTGCCACCGGTCACTTGCGGCCGATGAACCAATCCTGCAGCTTGCGCAAGCGCGCCTGGAGCTGCTCTTCGTTGGCCTGCGCCACGGCCGGGCCGCCACACACTTCACGGAGCTTGGTATGCACCACTCCGTGTGGTGTCCCCGTCCGCGCAGACCAGGCCGAGACATTCTTGGCCAGCTCGTTGCGCAGGTCCATCAGCATGCGGTGGTCCGGAATGGCCGGAGCCGACTCCGCTGCGGGAGCCTGGCGCTTCTTGCGGGACTGCTGTTCATGCTGCCGTTGCCGCAGCAGCGTTCCCACCTGTTCGGCGTCCAGCAACCCCGGAATACCCAGGAAGTCGAGCTCGTCATCGGAACCGATGTCGGCTCCCGTGCCGAACTCGCCGCCGTCGAACAGGACGCGGTCAAAGGAAGCCTGGGAATCCAAGGCCTCGAACTTGCCTTTGGTGAGCTCGTCCGAGGCTTTGTCCTCGCGGTTCGCCTCGGCCATGAGGTTCTCTTCGGGGCTGAACAGCCCGTCGTCGTCCTTCTCGGGGCGGTCCAGGGCGTGGTCGCGTTCGGCTTCCATGGTGTTTGCCAGGCCCATGAGCGGTGGAACCGACGGCAGGAAGACCGACGCCGTCTCTCCCCTTTTGCGGGCACGCACAAAGCGCCCCACGGCCTGGGCGAAGAACAACGGAGTGGACGTCGATGTTGCGTACACACCCACAGAGAGCCGGGGGACGTCCACGCCTTCGGACACCATGCGGACAGCCACCATCCAGCGCTTGTCCCCGGCCGAGAATTCCTCGATCTTGCTGGAAGCCTTCGAGTCGTCCGAGAGGATCACCGTGGGCGATTCCCCGGTGATCTTCTTCAGCTGGCCGGCGTAGGCCCGGGCGTCCTCGTGGTCGGTTGCGATAACCAGCGCGCCGGCATCCGGAACGGTGCGCCGCACTTCGCTCAGGCGCTTGTCCGCGGCCGCCAGGACCGCCGGAATCCATTCGCCGGCCGGATTGAGCGCCGTCCGCCATGCCTGGGACGTGATGTCCTTCGTGACTGCGGCTTCCCCCAGGGAAGCCGCCATCTCATCGCCTGCGCTGGTTCGCCAGCGCATCTGGCCCGAATAGGCCATGAACAGCACCGGCCGCACCACGTGGTCGCGGAGCGCGTTGCCGTAGCCGTACGTGTAGTCGGCCTTGGAGCGTCGGATGCCGTCCCGGTCCTCGGCGTACTCGACGAACGGAATCGGCGAGGTGTCCGAGCGGAACGGGGTACCCGTGAGTGACAGGCGGCGCGCTGCCGGGTCGAAAGCCTCGCGAAGGCCATCACCCCAGGACAGTGCCTCGCCACCGTGGTGGATCTCATCGAGGATCACCAAGGTCCGGGCCGCTTCCGTCTTGGCGCGGTGCAGCATCGGCTTGCTCGCTACCTGGGCATACGTCACCGCGACGCCGACGAAGCCGCGGCCGTGCTGTCCGTCGGAGTTCTTGAAGTTGGGGTCGATCGCGATGCCCACGCGCGCCGCGGCGTCCGCCCACTGGCGCTTCAAGTGGTCCGTGGGCGCAACGATGGTGACCCTGTTGACCACGCCGCTGTCCAGGAGGGTGGTGGCGATCCGGAGGGCAAAAGTGGTCTTTCCAGCTCCCGGGGTGGCTACCGCCAGGAAGTCCTTCGGACCACGGCTCATGTAGAGGTCAAGGGCCTCCTGCTGCCAGGCACGGAGCTTGGGAGCAGTTCCCCAGGCCGCCCGTTCCGGGTACGCCGGAGGCAGGGAGGGGCCACCAAAAAGTGTTTCCGTCATGTGGGCCTGTGCAGTCTTCCCACTCACTACTTGGAGTTGCCCGGGCCGTCGCCGTTCCCGCCGTCGTTCCCCGGACGGAGGCCATCGTAGATCTCCTTGCATTCCGGGCAAACCGGGAACTTCTGCGGATCCCTTCCCGGGGTCCAGACTTTTCCGCACAAAGCAATGACGGGCTCGCCGGTCATTGCCGATTCCATGATCTTTTCCTTGCGGACATAGTGCGCAAACCGCTCGCGGTCGCCGGGCTCCACTTCCTGGCGCGTTTCCTCGCGCTCAATGGTGGCCGTGGACGTTCCGGCTCCGGAAAGCTCGCGCATGGGGTCGTTTTCGAATGGATCCGGAGGAAGCGTAGTCATGGCATCCATCCTACCGTCTAGAGGCCTTGCCACTCCGGCTTGTTGTCGTACGTGTGGCGGTAATAGTCGGCCAACTTCAGTGAGGAAGCGGCCGCTTCGTCCACCAGGATGGTGGCATGCGGGTGCATCTGGAGCACCGATGCCGCACAGATGGCGGCCACGGGTCCTTCCACGAAATCCCGGACCGCCTGGGCCTTCTGCGCACCTGTGGCCACCAGGATCACGTGCTTGGCGTCCATGATGGTGCCCAGGCCCTGCGTCACCACGTGGTGGGGAACGTCGTCGATGCTGTCGAAGAACCTGGCGTTGTCCTTGCGCGTCTGCTCGATCAACGTCTTGATGCGCGTGCGCGAAGCCAGCGATGATCCGGGCTCATTGAAGCCGATGTGCCCGTCGGTGCCCACTCCCAGGATTTGGAGGTCCACGCCGCCGACGCCCCTGATGGCGTCCTCGTAGGCCTGGCATGCGGCTTCGAGGTCTTGAGCCGCCCCATCAGGACCATGGACATTCTCCGGCTTGATGTTGACCCTGTTGGTGAATTCCCGCCGGATCACCTCACGGTACGACTCCGGGTGGCCGGCTTCCAGCCCTACGTATTCGTCAAGCGCAAAACCGTGCGCTTCACTGAAATCCAGGCCACCTGCCTCGTAACGACGCGCCAGTTCATCGTAGATGGGCAGCGGCGAGGAGCCGGTAGCCAATCCGAGCACGGCATTCGGTTTGCGCCGGACGAGTGCCTCGATGGCGTCGGCAGCCAGGGCGCCGATCTGCTTGGTGCCCGGGAGGATGACAACTTCCATTGTCACGGCCTTTCTACGATGATGGTGCTTGTTTGAGTCGAGGATATCCCATGTCCCACAACCGGGGGTGGGTGTTACGTCGTTATTTATTCACGCTCAGCTGGGCGAACAGCTCGGGGCCACGGGCGTCCAGCCACTTTCCGCCCAGGCGAACACCCACCACCAGGAGCACGACACCGAGCAATGGACCCACCGCGAGGTTGATCCAGCCTGCCTCAGGTCCGCCGCTGACCATTTGCACAACCACCAGGGCCAGCTCGGGCAGGAGCAGGAGCGCCAGGAGTCCCATGCCCACGGCCTGGACAGCGAGCGTCTGGGCAACGTTTCCTGGCGGTTTCTTAAACGGGCTGTCCCCAGGCAACGGAACGGCAATGTTGTAGCGGGCGGAAATGACGGAGGACAGACCCAGCCCCGTGAACAATGTTCCCAGCGAGAGGCCCAGCAGGTTCGGCAGCCACGCCCAGTCCCCCGTGATGAAGAGTGGGCCGGCAGTGAACACCAACACCACCGGCAAGGAAATCGCCAGGCAAGCCATCGCGCGGCCCAAGCGATCATCCACGCCGCGGACACCGGAGGCGAGATGGAGGGCGAAGGCTGTGTTGTCATAGGAGACGTCAGCCGAGATCGACCAAGCCATCATGAACGCGGTCAGTGGGCCAAGGATCATCAGCAACCCCTGGCCGCCGTTTTGGTTGCCGGCGAAGAAGAGGATCACCGGCATGAGCGGAATGATCACCAAGGAGCCCGCGTACCGGGGATCCTTCAGCCAGTAGATCAATGCCCTGGCGGCAACGGCTCCGGCCGGAGTTCCGGGCAGCACACCGAACAAGCCCAGCTTGCCGCCCTTCCGGGTTGGACCGCCCGAGTACGCGGGCGTCACCAGGGCGCGCTGCAACAGGACGTGCCAGCACCACAGGAGGACGCCGATCGTGGCCACGGCGATGAGGGCCTTGAGGCCGGCAGCGCCCGGATTGCCCGCGTCCAGTTCGCCGCCGAGCGACCACGCAGCTCCAAGAGGGGTCCAGGAAACTGTCCGGGCCAGTACCGGAAGATAGTCGGCGCTGCCCCGGATGCCGTCAACGATGCCCACCATGATCGGCCCCAGGAGTACCAAGGGGACAAACACCACGATGCTGCTGACGTCCTTGAATCGACGCGAGGAAGCCAGGCCCGCCGTCGCGGTGGTCACAACCTTGGACAACACCACACAGGTCATGGCACCAAGGACTGCCCCCACCAAGGCACCGGTCGCCGTGGGAACACTCCGCCACCACGTCCCAACCGTTCCCAAGGCGGCCAGCAAGGTTGCCAATCCCGGAATCCCAATGAAGCCGGCCAGTGCCAGGCCGGCCAACAGTTGCCGGGGCGGGATCGCGAACGTCGTGAACCGCGCAGGATCGAGCGTCATGTCCCCCGCCGAGGCAACCAGGGGTATGACCCCCCATCCGATGATGGTTGCCGCCCCGCCCAGCACCACCACCGTGTGGGCGATTGCGGGGTCGGCCCAGCGGAGCGCCACCAACCCGCCCACCAGCATGGTGAGCATGCCGAGTGCATAAAGCAGCCCCAGGCCGATGCCCACCAACTGCCACGGACTGCGTTTGAAGCCATTGAGGAGCAGGCGCCACTTGAGCCTTAGAAGGTGCGCAACCATTCGAGCCCCTCTGTCCGGTGGCCGCCGCCCACCAACTGCACAAAGCGCTCTTCGAGCGTGGAGCCTGCCCGGACCTCATCCACGGAACCGGCAGCCAGGACGCGTCCGCCCGCCACCACGGCCACGTGGCTGCACATGCGTTGTACCAGGTCCATGACATGGCTGGAGACAATCACCGTTCCCCCGGAAGAAACGTAGCCCTCGAGGATCCCCCGGATATTTGCCGCGGAAACAGGATCCACAGACTCGAACGGCTCGTCCAGCACCAGGAGGCGCGGCGCGTGGATCAGCGCTGATGCCAGGGCAATCTTCTTGGTCATGCCGGCTGAGTAGTCGACTACCAACGAGCCCGCGTCAGCCTGGAGGTCGAAAGCCGCCAGCAACTCCGAGACCCGGGACAGGACCACGTCGCGGTCCATCCCACGGAGCAGTCCGGCATACGTGACCAGTTGCTCTCCGGTAAGCCTGTCGAACAAGCGCACGCCATCGGGCAGCACGCCCATCAGTTTCTTTGCTTCGAGGGGACGGGCCCACACGTCCACGCCGTGCACGGTGGCGGTTCCGAAGTCCGGCCTCAGCAAACCTGTTGCCATGGACAGCGTGGTGGTCTTGCCGGCGCCGTTCGGGCCAACCATTCCGTAGAACGAACCGGCCGGCACATCCAGGCTCACGCCGTCGACGGCGATTTTCTCGCCAAAACGCTTGGCAAGTCCCCGGATGGCCAAAGCCGGGATGGCCTGGCCGTTCGCTGGTTCCGGTGGTTGTGCCGGCGGAACAGGCACCTGGGGCAGGTGGGATGACTGGGGGTTGGCCTGATGGTCTGGTTCCGTCATGGCAACAGCCTAGCGTTGCCAAGGCACGCCCGCGGCGGTCCCTAGAAGCCGTGGCGTGGCACGGCCCGCTCGTACTGCGGGACCCAGGGAATATCGTGGCCCAATTCGTACGCCGCCCGGAGCCACCAGTGCGGATCGCGCAGGGCTGCCCGAGCCATGAACACGGCATCGGCACGGCCATTGGCCACAATGTCCTCGGCCTGGGCCGGGCTGGTCAGGAGGCCGACAGCTCCGGTGGGGACACCGGCGTCGTGCTTGACCCGTTCGGCGAAACCGGCCTGGTAGCCAGGCGCCGCCTGGATCGCCTGGTGGGCCACGGCACCGCCGCTCGAGACGTCCACCAGGTCCACGCCCCGCTCCGCCGCTGCGCGCGCGAGCCTTACCGATGCCTCAACGTCCACTCCCCCGTCCGCCCAATCGGAAGCGGATATGCGCAGCAGCAGCGGCATGGAATCCGGAATGGCGTTGCGCACTGCATCCACGACTTCCAGCATGAGGCGGTTGCGTCCGGCTTCATCACCGCCCCAATTGTCCGTGCGGGTGTTGATCAACGGGCTTTGGAACTGGTGCAACAGATAGCCGTGGGCGCCGTGGATCTCCACGACGTCAAAGCCTGCCGCAACAGCCCGTCCTGCAGCCGCCGCGAAGTCCTGGATCACCGCGAGGATCTCCGTTTCGGACATGGCCACCGGGGAGGCATAACCGTCAAAGGGTGACGTGCTGGGCCCCACGGTCTGCCATCCGCCGTCGGACTCCGGAACTGAACCCGACTGCCCGGAGAACGGCCAGTAGGTGGATGCCTTGCGTCCGGCGTGGGCCAGCTGCGCACCGATCCTGCAGTCCACCGCACCATGGCGGTGGACAAAATCCACCATGCGCTCCCAACCGGCTGCCTGCGCCTCCGAATACATGCCGGCGTCCCGCGGGCTGATCCGTCCGGCGGCATTAACAGCGGCTGCCTCGGTCATGATGAGGGCTGCACCACCGGCGGCGAAGGATCCCAGGTGCATCAGATGCCAGTCGTTGGGCACGCCCTCGCCGGTCTCCGGGAGGCAGCTGTATTGGCACATCGGCGACACCCAGCCCCTGTGCGGAATGGTCAGCGAACGCAGCTGAAGCGGGCTGAACAGCGCAGACGGCACTAGAAGAGGACCCTCGCGAGCCCCTGGCGGGCCTTGGCAACACGCTCGTCGGACGTGCCCACTACCTCGAACAATTCAAGGAGCCGCACCCGGGCCGCTTCCCGTTCCGGGCCAAAGTTCCGTCCAATGAAGGAAATGATGCGGTTGAAGCCGTCTTCGATGTGTCCTCCGGAGACATCCAAGTCAGCCACGCCGAGCTGGGCCTCCACATTGTCCGGTTCCTGCGCAGCCAACTGCCGCAGGCTGTCGGCCTCCGGTGCGGAAAGTTTTTCCAGCCGGGCCATCAGTTCCACCTGCGCCAATCCTGCCTTGGCATCGGCGTCAGCCGGCTGCTCCAGGAGGGCTTGCTTGTACGCGGCCGCGGCCGCGGCGTAGTCACCGGACTCGATGGCGTCAATCGCTGCCTGGTGAAGCGGGGGCAGCGGGGCCGGTTCGGCGTCGCCGTCCTGCGGAGCGTCGCCGATGCTTCCGGTCACTCCGTTGGCAGCGGCCACCTGGAGGAGTTCCTCCACGAGGCTGCGGATCTGCGCGTCGTCGGCAGGGCCTTGGAAGAGGGGCACTGGTTGGCCCTTGACCACGGCGACGGCCGTGGGCACGGCCTGGACCTGGAAGGCCTGGGCCAGTTGCGGGAACGAGTCGACGTCGGCGGCGGCCAGGACGAGGCGGCCACCGAAGCCCTCAACAACCCGCTGTGCAGCATCAAGGACGCCCGGAGACTCGGCTGCATAGCGGGACCAGAGAAGGAAAAGGACCGGAATCTGCGCCGACAATTGGACGAGGTCCTGGAAGTTGCTTTCCGTAGCATCCACGCGCAGCGAAGGGCTGCCCGCTTCCGGGCTACCGGAGGCTGCCGGATCACCAGCCGGCGCGGCCGGTGGCGACTGCGGCGGAGCCGGAGGGCGGCGCAACGACGAGAGGTCGACGGCGCCGCGAAGGTTGAGCTGGCTGGCAGCGGCTGGAGTGGGTCGGTATCCGGGCGAACTCATACCGTCCACTCTAGCCGCTGCCCTGCCAGGGCCACGCCCTACTTGAAGCTGGCGCCGACCAGTCCGCGGGTAGCGGCCACGAGCTTCATGGGATCAGAGGAACCTGCCGGCGGGATGTAGACCGCCACGGATTCGGCGAAGTTGAGCGACATGCCCGTGGTGGTTTCCTTGCCACCGGCAAACACGGCCGAATCGTCTTCAAGGATCAGCTTGTCACCGGAGGCCTTGGGCGTTCCCTCGAAGGCGAAATCGAGGCGGCCAACCACCAGCGCACCACCGTCGGCGGTGTGCAGCACCACGGTCTGGTTGGTCACCGGGGTGTGCGCGAACTTGAAGTTGGCGCTGGTGCCGTTCTTGACGGTGTCCGCCTGGTAGGCCAGGGCGCCGGCGATGTAAGGCGAGGACTGGCCATCGGCAAGCTTGCTGCGGTTCGGGGAATCCGGTGTGGTGAGCATTTCGCCGAGGATGCTCAACGCTTCGTTGCCACTGTAGGCCAAGCCGTTCTTGTCGTCCGCGGCCACGGGGGCCGTGCCGTCACGGGGAACCGGGAAGGACGGGAAGTTGGTGCCCGGCTGCAGCGGAGCGGTGCCCCACAGCTTGTAGTTCTCGCGCGGCGAGAGCTGGACCAGCGTCAGGACCTGCGGGACCACGTTGCCGTCACCCTGGGTCAGGGCGAACACCGTGCGCGGCCAGTCACGCTTGGTGCTGATCACGCTGCTTTGCAGCTTGGTGGCACGCACCGGCATCCGGGCATCGTATGCAGAGACGGCAGTCCGGATCTTGTAGTTGGCGGTACGGACCTGCAGTTCCATCTTGTCCACGCGCGGCGCGAGCTTCGCGGCGTCCTTGGCGGCGTCTGCGGCATCCACGGTGCTGGCTACCTGCTCCAGGACACGCTGCAGCTGGGACTCGAGGAGTACCGGCGTTCCGCCCTTCTCCGCGGATGCGGACGGGCTCGGGTTGCCGCTGTTGGACTCCGGCGCCGGGCTGGCCTGGGCCGCGACCGCGGTGCCACCAACCAACGCGGCAACCAGGGCTGCGGCGATGGCGGAGATACGCAAGGTTGAACCCTCGGCGCCGGGGGCGCGTCGACCGGCGTCGCCGGCGGACGGCTGCACACGCAGGGCAGACGTTTCTCCGCCACCCTTCGGACCCTCATCGCCGCCGTCCTTGCGGCGGTTGCCGAGTGCCTTGGCGACGAACGGCAGGGCTGCGCCAACCAGGATGATGATGATGCCCAGCACGATGAGCGGAATGGCCCACGGCGTGGTTGCGCTGTTGGGGAACGTCATGGAGATCGACGACGGCGCCGGCTTGGTTCCGTCGCTGGCTACCAGCAGGGACCACTCGCCACTGGCGGGCGGGTTCCACGTGTAGTCCAGCTCGCCGCTGCCGTCTTCGGTGTTGACCCAGAGGTCGGAACCGGCCGGACTCGGCGCGGTTGCCTCACCGTCAGTGGTGGAAACCTCCAGCGCCTTCTGGTCCTGGGAAACGCCGGTGAGGGTATTGTGGGCAGTCTTGCCTACCCAGGCGTCGACGTCGTCCGGGCGTCCCGTGGCGACGACGAAGTTGCCTTCGCCCTGGATCTTGATCTTCACCGGCCCTTCGTGGAGGGCGATCAACTTCTGGTCGATCACCGTCAACGGGGCAGCTTTAGTGTCGCTGGGCACCGAGGCCGTCACGGTCTCGGCAGGAGCCCAGAAAGTCAGCTGGCCAATGCCGGCCAGCATCGTCAGCAGGCCCAGCAGCACCAGCAAGGCTGCAGTCTTCAAACGCACAGGATCACCTATCATCAGCGGTCGTTGAACTTCAAGGGTAACCGTTTTGTTATCAAAGAGTCAGATCGGCCGACCGGCCATGACACGCCGGAAACCCCGCCGTGGTGCCGCCAAAGGGCCATGACGGGGTGCTGATAGTGTGGCGATGATCATGCTATTGGGGGCGAAAACCACCTGTATCCAGAGTGTCACATCCCGGTAGAGACAGTGCGAGAACAACCAGAAGGCAGCAAAACCGCGTGAAAGACCACTTGGAACCCAGCACCAACGACGAGTCCGGCTCGCCCGCGGTGGATGCCCCGTCCGACGGGACCTCCGTGACGGTTCCGGTACGCACCGGGCGGCTCGCAGCTGTGGCCAGGCGCCTTCGGCAACCCATTCCCGGCGCCAGGACGCGCGTCCGCTTCGAAATGCCGCCTGAGGACGAGTCGGAGGTGGCCGTCAAGAGCGCCTCCGGGGACGAGGACCACGACTTCGGATCACCGGGCCCCAGAATGTCTTCGCAGCACCCTCTGTACGTTGGTTTCATGGGCACCGCCGGAGTGGGGGTCGCCCTGCTGGTGTTCTATATCGCCAGCAATACCAGCCAGCTCCTGCTGTGGATCCTGACCGCACTGTTCATCGCCCTCGGCCTGGACCCCGTGGTTCGTTGGCTTGAGTCCCGGAAAATCCCCCGACCGGCGGGCATCCTGATTTCGGTATCTGTCCTGGTCCTGGCCGTGGCGGGCTTCTTCGCCACGCTGATCCCCACCATCGTCAACCAGGTCACGGACATCGTGCGGCAAGCTCCTGACTGGATCCGGGACTTCCTCAATTCCGATTTCTTCCGGAACGTGGACAGCCAGTTCGGCCTCCGGGACCGGATTACCCAGGAGCTGGACAAGTTCGGGCAGAACTCCGAGGCCGTCGGAGGCATCTTCGGCGGAGTGGTTGGCTTCGGCTCCTCGGTGGCCAACGGACTGTTCGGCACACTGATCGTGCTGGTACTCAGCCTTTACTTCCTGGCGGCCCTGCCCTCCATGAAGAAATGGGCCTACCGCCTGGCGCCGCGGTCGCGCCGGCCCCGCGTCGAGGCACTCTCCGAGGCCATTACGGATTCGGTAGGCAATTACGTGATCGGCCAGGCCTGCGTTGCACTGCTGAACGCGGTCTTCGCCTTCATCGTCATGACCATCCTGGGCGTGCCGTTCAGCGTCTTGCTCGCCTTCGTGGTGGCCTTGCTCGCCTTCATCCCCCTGGTGGGTGGCATGATCGCAGCCATCGTCGTGATCCTGGTGGCCCTCACCGCGGGCTGGCAGACAGCCCTCATCTACGCGATCGCCTACTTCGCCTACCTGCAGTTCGAGGCGTACTTCATTTCGCCTCGCATCATGCAGCGGGCAGTGGCCGTACCGGGCGCGGTGGCGGTAATTTCCGTGATCGCGGGCGGCAGCCTCCTGGGTGTCCTCGGAGCACTCATCGCCATTCCCACGGCAGCGGCCATCATGCTGCTGATCAAGGAAGTGTTTATCGTCCGCCAGGACCGGCACTAGCCGACCACAGCCGGACCAGCCGTTGACGACCGGCCTAGCCGCTGGCGACCGGCACTAGCCGCTGGCGACCGGACTAGCCATTGGCGACCGGACTAGCCGTTGGCGACCGGACTAGCCGTTGGCGACCGGCCCCGCCCAGACGCGCGGCAGGCCGTCCACGCCGGCTCCCGCTTCCGTGACGTCGTCGACGATTTCATCCAGGACCCGCGCGGCGTATTTTTCGCCAACCCACAAGTGCTTGGCGCCATCCACCCCCACCAGCCGGGCCTGCGGGACCAGGCTGAAGCGGGCGGCGGCCTCGGCCGGCTGAAGGTAGTCGTCGTGCTCGGGGACGAGCACGGTCAACGGTTTGCCGGAGGCAGCCCACTCCTTCAGGTGCACGTCGGTGGCACGGTGCAGCGGCGGCGAGAGGAGGACCGCTCCCTCCACTTGCGAGACAACGGGTTCAACGGCCCCGTACATGAGCGCCAGTTCGGTGCCGAAGGACCAGCCCACCAGCCACCGGTTGGGCAGGCCGCGGTCCACGGCGAACCGGACCGCTGCCTCGACGTCGTACCGCTCGCCGATGCCTTCCTCGAACCTGCCCTCGCTGGTTCCGCGCGGCGACGCAGTCCCGCGGGTATTGAATCGCAGCACTGCCACCCCGGCCAGCGCCGGCAGCCGGTAGGAAGCCTTGCGGTAGACGTGTGAATCCATGAATCCGCCGTGGGTGGGCAGTGGGTGGAGCATGATGAGCGTCGCCGCCACATCACCGGACTCCGGAAGGGCCAACTCGCCCACCAGCACCTTGCCGTCCTCCGTGGTGAACTCCACGTTTTCGCGACGGGCAGGCAACACAGTGGAGGCCCGGATCTCCGACGGAGCGTCCTGGGGCACAAAAACGAGCGTGGCGGGATCGAAAGTCATGCCTTCAAGCCTAAGCGACTCAGCGGTAACGGTACGTCCGCGATGTCCAGCAGTTGGTGTGCCAGTGGCGGCGTTCCGCCAGCCCCGCGGCCTCGCCGAAAAGGTGGCTGTCAGACCACACCACCAAGTGGGCGATGCCAGGCATGATGGCCGTGGAACAACCCGGGCAAATGTACTGCTTCTCCGCTTTCCGGGCGGTCATGGTGCGGACCATCCAGTCCCCGTCCGGGGCGCTCTCCCGGCGGGCGATTCCGGCACGGGACCGTTCCAGGTCCAGCTCCGGGACCGCATCGGCCCACTTGTTGGAACGCGCTGCGGACGCGTTTCGGCGGGGACGGTTGGAGCGGGGCATGAGTCCATTCTGCCCCAGCCCCAGGTCTCCACGCGGTAATGTTGGGCGGGTGCGACTCGTCATAGCCCGTTGTTCTGTTGATTATGTTGGCCGCCTCAAGGCCCACCTCCCGCTCGCCACACGGCTCCTCCTGGTCAAAGCGGACGGCTCGGTGCTGGTGCATTCGGACGGTGGCTCCTACAAGCCCCTGAACTGGATGAGTCCGCCAGCCACGCTGCGTGTCACCTCTCCCGAGGAGACAGACGTGGAAGAGGGCGTCGTGGAGCAATGGACGGTCCAGTCCGCCAAGACGGACGACCGGCTCATCATCAACATCTACGAGCAACTCCATGACACGTCCCACGAGCTCGGCATCGATCCGGGACTGATCAAGGACGGTGTGGAGGCCGATCTGCAGCGGCTGCTCGCCGAACAGATCGAGACCCTGGGAACCGGCTACTCCCTCATCCGCCGCGAATACTTCACGGCGATCGGGCCCGTGGACATCCTCGCCCGGGATGCCAACGGGGCAACCGTTGCCGTTGAGCTCAAGCGGCGGGGCGACATCGATGGCGTGGAGCAACTGACGCGGTATCTGGAACTCCTCAACCGCGATCCCCTCCTGGCACCGGTCCGGGGGATTTTCGCAGCGCAGCAGATCAAGCCGCAGGCCAAGGTACTGGCCAATGACCGCGGCATCGACTGCGTGACCCTGGATTATGACGCAATGCGGGGCGTGGATGACAGCGAGTCACGACTCTTCTGACCCCGTACCCGGGGCGTGTGCGGCAGGCCACTAGAATCAGAACCATGACTGCCGCAGACTCTTCTGTCCGTCCTTCCGCGCCCAGCCACCAGATCCTCGTGGGAACGCTCGTCACCGACGGAACGGTGGTGGAAGACGGTCTGCTGGCCATTGAGGGTGACCGGATCGCCTACGCCGGGCAGGCCTCGGCCTTCGTCCCCGAAGACTTTCCCGGTTTCCAGAGCGCCATCCGGCATGGCGTCCCGGCCGGCCACTACATCCTCCCCGGCCTGGTGGACGTGCACTGCCACGGCGGCAACGGCGGCGATTTCCCCGGCGGGGAGGAATCTTCGGCCCGCAAGGCCCTGGACTTCCTGCACCGCTCCGGTACCACCACTTTGCTGGCCAGCATGGTCACGGCACCACGGGAGGATTTGCTTCGCGGCATCGAACTGTACGTGAAGCTCGCCGACGAAGGCCTGGTCGCAGGAATCCACCTGGAAGGCCCGTTCCTCTCCCACGCACGGTGTGGCGCACAAAACCCTGACTACTTGCTGGAACCTGACCTGGACCTCATGGACGAGCTCGTTGCGGCTGCGGAAGGCAAGCTTGCCACCATGACGTACGCACCCGAACTTCCGGGTGCTGCCGCCCTGGTGGATTTGATGACGTCCCACGGGGTAACTCCCTCCTTGGGCCACACGGATTGCGACGACGCCACGGCGGCAGCGTCGTTGGCCGCCGCACGTGAGGGGCTGGAGTCGGCAGGGTTCGACGGCGTCAGCTCGCTCCCGACCGTGACGCACCTTTTCAATGGGATGCCTCCCCTGCACCACCGTGCGCCCGGGCCGGTGGCCGCCTGTTTGCGGACCGCCCAGGCTGGCAAGGCTGTGGTGGAGCTGATCGCCGACGATACCCACCTCGATCCGAGCACCGTGGCCACGGTCTTCCAGCTTGTGGGGGCAAACAACATCGTTTTGGTCACCGATTCCATGGCGGCCGCCGGACTCTCCGACGGCCACTACATGCTGGGCCCCTCCCCGGTAACCGTCAGCAAGGGCGTAGCCACCCTTGATGCCACCGGTTCCATCGCCGGCGGCACCGCCACCCTGCTGGACGTGGTCCGCAAGACTGTCTCGGCCGGCGTCGACCTTCCCGACGCCATTTGTTCGGCCACGGCGGTTCCGGCCGGCGTCCTGGGCCTCTCGGATGAAGTTGGAGGGTTGCGCCGGGGTCTTCGGGCGGACGTCGTGACCGCGGACCAGGAACTGGGACTCACAGGCGTCATGCGAAATGGTGAATGGTTGTCATAGGCCTAAGGTCCAAGTGGAATTCCTTTGGGCGTCGTAACCGGCTTTTAACCGAAAATTTTCCCGAATTACCAAAAAGACCGTTGACCTCCGGCACCGCGCATGAAAGTGTTGTAGCAGTCTTTGTGTAGGTGGTTTTCATGCTCGCAAGACCAGTTGCGAGCGTGAGGCTCCTGCGAAACCAACCGGGCCAGCCCGGAGGGAATCCGGATCTTCTCGCGGAGTAACAAAGCCGGTACGCGGTGTATCGGACTGATGTTCCATATTGAGGAGAAATACATGGCACTCGGAACCGTCAAGTGGTTCAACGCTGAAAAGGGCTTCGGCTTCATCACCCCGGACGACTCGGATGGCGACGTCTTCGTTCACTACTCGGAGATCCAGACCGGCGGCTTCAAGACCCTCGATGAGAACCAACGCGTTCAGTTCGAGATCGGCCAGGGCGCCAAGGGTCCCCAGGCTACCGGCGTCACCGTCGTCTAGTTTGATCCGTTGAACCTGCCCATGGCAGATTCACCAACAGCTTGGCCCCGGCATTTAGCCGGGGCCAAGCTGTTTAAGCGCCATTCATTGCGGACGGAAATGTCTGATATTTCTGACAACCCTGTTACTAACGGTGAAGAATTGCGAAAAGACTCCCCGAATGGAGCGTTGACAATTCAACCAACCAAGGTACGCAACAACCGGGCCGAATGCCTAACCGATAAACCAGGGAGGTAAGCGCGGCTCAAGGCCCGGCCCATTGCCGGAAGGTGCAGGGGATCCTGGTAATACATGTACAGCGTTCTGTAGTCGGGCTGGAAGCGCGATTTAAAGGAGGCCAGGGAACGGAAGCCATAAACCGGTTCCAAGGCCTGC
Organism: Paenarthrobacter sp. NPDC089714; assembly: GCF_044748905.1. Lineage (NCBI taxonomy): Bacteria > Bacillati > Actinomycetota > Actinomycetes > Micrococcales > Micrococcaceae > Paenarthrobacter > Paenarthrobacter sp. NPDC089714. Next base: position 766,734 of record NZ_JBIVGX010000001.1, on the reverse strand, counting down.
CCCACGAGGTCCAGAATTCCTGCCAGGCCCTCCGGCCTTTGGTCCGGCTCATCCTTGTCCCTGGCCAGCGGTGAACCGGACAACGAGATCATTTCCACTGACTCGCGCAGATGCAGCGCGGCCGAGGCGATCAGGAACTCCATCACTCCTGGGAATGCGTCACCACTGCGCCTCATGAAGTCCAGGGTCCAACTGACAACTGTGCCGTTGTCGTAGACCGGCAACCAACTGGTGACACCGTAGACCGTGCCGGCTTCGTCGACTGCAACGCAGCACAGGACATCCGGGTCCTCAAGCTCATCCATGCCGCCCAAGGTGAAACCCATTTCGGGGACGCGTTTCTGCGCTGCCCATTCCTCGGAAACCTCACCCACCTTTGCCCGCAAGGAGTGCGGCAGTTCTCCGAAGGCACCCCACACGGCGGTAATACCCATCTTGTTGGCCCTGTTGAGGGCAGTCCGGACGTTCTGCCACTCCTTGCCACGGAATTCCAGGCCACGGATCCTGAGCCGGGTTTCCTGCGCAACGGCAACCCTCCGGAAACCCCTTGCCTGCAGCTCCGGCCACAACTCGTCCGTACACGAATACAGGCAGGGGATCAGGGCGTTGCGCGAACAGTGCTGCAGGAAACCCAGGGCAGTGGCCCGGTGCCCCTCCGCCGCACCAATGGGTCCGGCCAACGTCAGCGCAACGTGGCCATGCTGTTGGTAGGCCACTCCCCCGGTCCCCTGCGAAGTGAACCAGTACTTGTTGGGTTCCCACAACGCCATCCAGGACAAGGAGTCGCCGCCGGCTTTTACCAGCGAACGGGCATGTTCCCGGGACTGGTGGTCAAGGCCACCGGCGTGGTGTCCGCGGACCAGCAGCACCCAGACGCCGATGAGGGCCACCAGCCAAAAGGCGGTGCCGGAGTAGGAGAAAAGGAACACTTCGAGGGCATCGCGCTCGGCGAATACCTTGCGGTAAACGCCGGGCAAAGGAACCGGCAGGTATTGGCGGGCGAGTTCGGTACCCAAACCCAGCAGGCCGCCGTCGCGCGCCATGCCACCGGAGGCCAGCCACACAATGGTGTAAGCCAGCGCGAGGGCGACACCGCTGAGGCCGACAAACCAGAAAACCCTGCGACGCATCCGCGTCGAAGACTCAACCCGGAAATGCCCCCGGTACGCGAAGAGGAGGATCGCCAGTATCAGAGGAACCATGACCAGTGGGATCAGGTGCGCCACAGCCGAGTTCATCATGCCCACCCGCGGACGGCCCGGCAGTTGCGGCATGCCCGCGAACAGGCCGAGATAGAGCGTGGACAAGGCCACCACCACCACCTGGACGCCGATAGCGATGCCCAGGGCCAGCCGGCGTCCACGGCGCATCCCGTCAACGCAGATGAGCAACAGCACCACGGGAACCACGGCCAGTGCCAGGCCGAAGGGCCCCGTGTACCCCTGCCGGCCCAGTTCCAGGCACGCCACATCGATAGTCCCTCCGCAGTTCCCCTCCAACTGGCTGAGCGTAGGCAGGGGGTTGAGGATCACATCGCGAAGCAAGGCAAGCGGCCCCGATGGGCTCTTGGCTACGGCAGTAAGGATGGGGCCTACGGCAAAGATGGCCATGGTCAGCGACAGGAGGTTCCGCACCTCGCGGCCCGTAGACCTGTGCAAGTGGAGATGTCCCTGGTTGCTTTGCATCCACCACGCCGCCGCCAACCCGATCAGGGCGCCCAACAAGCCCATGAGCGTCTCAGGGTGTCCAACAAAAAGCACCAGCAGCAAGGTGATGGACAACGCCACCGTGCGGAACCTCCGCTGCCAAAGCGTTGGCAGCTTGGCGCTGGCAGCCAGGGCCGTGGCCAGCAAGGCGCCGTAGGGACCGATGAGCCGGGTGTCCACCATGCGGGAGATCCAGCCATCGTCCGCATACCGCGCTATTTGGGTCACCAGGAAGAAGGCCGTGACGCACGCGAACTGGCAGGCGATAAGTACCAGGGACGTTTTCAGGAACCCGAAATGCCGCTCCGCCAGGCCCAGGAGGAAAAGGATCATCAGCACAACGACGACAAAGGCAGGCACGTTGGTGGTGAAAAAGAGGGACGTCCAGATGGACCACCATTCGCCGGCACGCAGTCCGCGCAGCGTCACACCAGCAACGGGCAGCCAGGACTCGGGCGGACCGGCGACGATGCTTCCGGAAACGATTGAGACAAGGACGAACACTCCGACGACGGCCAGCGTCAAGGGCGTAGCCCGCAAATGCCGCCCCGCCTGCCGCATGGCCGGCTGGATGAAACCCTTCAGGGCGAGACTCACTGCGGCAACCCCCATCTGGCCGACAAGAAGTCCAGGGCGCCGGGCATGCCGCGAACCACCGAGTCCCACGAGTGTCCGGAGTGGTCTATGACGTGGTCCTCAACCGTGAAACCCGCAGACCGGGCAGCGTCTGCCAAAGTGTGCATGTAAGCGATGAACTCATTGTCCGTAGCCCCGGCCGTCAAGTACATGCCACTGCCCGGATACTGCCTCTGGTGCATCAGGACCAAAGGGGTCCTTGACTCGAAAGCCGCTACGTCGCCGTCGAACGAGTCAGCGATCGTCTTGTTCCTGTCCTTGGCGAGGGCAGGCTCCTGCTCGGCCGAGAACCCAATCACGGAAGGAAACAGCTCCGGGTGGGCGGTTCCCATCTGGACCGCGCACGTTCCCCCAAAGGAAAACCCTCCGACGGCCCATTGCCGGTGGTCTGTGGAGACAGCCAGGGTCTTGCTGATCCACGTGGGGACATCCTGGGAGAGATAGGCGTCCGCGGGAGCGATCCTGCTGTCCATGCACATGGTGTTTGCATTGGCTGAGCCGTTGGGATCTACCACCACGGTGACGGGTGCAATACCGCCATGTGCTTCGGCGAATTTGTCCAGCTGCGAGCGGAGCTGCCCGCCCGTGAGCCAATCGGCAGGACCGCCTGGTTGACCAGAGAACAGGATGAGGACGGGAAGGCTGGGGCGGTTTTCGGTGAGGTACGCCGGCGGGAGGTAAACGTACGCTTCCCGCGCGGTAAAGCCGGAAACAGTACCGGGAATGTCCGCCCGGCGCAGCGTACCGCCGCGGGGCATGGTTTCGGGCGCCTTCCAAGCGGACGGCGACGGGCCGGGCTTACTGTCCGGAGCACGTTGCAGTCCTGCTTCCAACGGCTGGATACGCGCTACGGCGGTGCCCAGGAGGTCGGCCACGGTGTTGTTGAGGCCAAAGTAGGAGTTGACCTGGACCACGGACAGCAGGACAACACCCAGCATTGCGGCGATGCTCGCGGAGCGGCCCTTCCAGGCAGCGCGGGGAAACCGGGCAACGCAAAGAAGAAGTGCAGCCACCGCAGCGGTGGACCACACCAACGTCTCGAAAGGCAGGTTCTCAGAGAACGTGGCCATCACGTCGATGAGCAGCCAGTGCGTCAATGCCACCACGCCGGCAGCCAACGCAATGGAAGCAACCACCACCAACGGCCACCAGCGCCTGCGTCGCCAAAGCAACCAGGATGCGCCAACCACTCCACAGACAAGGGAGAACCAGAAGAACGGCCCGTCAACGAGGCTGACGTCGGACAGGAAATCCATGACGCCTAACGCCAGGTTCCAACACCGATGACCGGCCCGGCTTCAAGCCAGGATGAAAGCCCGGCGTAGGCTTCGAACTTCATGGCCAGCATGAAGGTGCGGCCTTCGTATTGAAGCTCAACAACCACCACGCCGGGTTGGACCCGGACGAGCTCGTCCTCGGTGGGTTTACGCCGTCCAAGGAGTTCCAGGGAACTGCGTTTGAAACGGTATTTGGGTATCACGCTGAGGGACATCAAGCGGAACCACTCGAGTTCATTGTCCTGATAACGACAAACCCCCATCTGCCAGCTGTTTCCAGCCATGCAAATGGAGGCGTCTACCGTGCCCAGGGCGCGCCGCAGATTGAAGCGGCGCACCCCAAACAGGCACAGTGTAAAAATCAGCAACGCAAACGCCGTTGCCAGGGCGATGAACGGAATAAGGGAATCGTCCATCAAGGTCGTGCTATCGGATCCCCGCTGTAGCCGCTTCGCCCAATTGGGCGTTGTCAGCAACAATGACCACGCGGTCGTTGTCGACGGAGAAGAATCCGCCGTCCACCACTACCGCAATGCGGTCACCGGAAACCGGCTGGATTGCCAGCTCGCCCTCGGCCAGGATGGCCAGGAGGGGCGAGTGGCCCGGCAGGATTCCGATTTCACCATCGCTGGTGCGGGCCTTCACCATCTTGGCCGCTCCGGACCACACGAAGTGGTCCGCTGCGACAATCTCAACCTCAAGCTCAGCCATACTACTTGGTCTGTTCCTGGATCTTGGCCCAGTTGCGCTCGACGTCATCCAGGCCACCGACGTTGAAGAACGCCTGCTCTGCGATGTGGTCCAGCTCGCCGTCGCAGATGGCGGTGAAGCCTTCAACCGTGTCCTTGATGGAGACGGTGGAGCCTTCGACGCCGGTGAACTGCTTGGCGGTGTAGGTGTTCTGGGACAGGAACTGCTGGATACGACGTGCACGCGACACGACGATCTTGTCCTCTTCGGACAGTTCGTCAACACCGAGGATGGCGATGATGTCCTGGAGTTCCTTGTTCTTCTGCAGGATCTGCTTCACACGGACAGCCGTGTTGTAGTGGTCCTTGCCGATGTACTGGGGGTCCAGGATACGGGAGGTGGACGTCAGCGGATCAACAGCCGGGTACAGACCACGCGAGGCGATTTCACGGGAAAGTTCCGTGGTCGCGTCGAGGTGGGCGAACGTGGTTGCCGGAGCCGGGTCGGTGTAGTCGTCAGCAGGCACGTAAATTGCCTGCATCGAGGTGATCGAGTGGCCCTTGGTGGAGGTGATGCGCTCCTGGAGGAGGCCCATCTCGTCAGCAAGGTTCGGCTGGTAGCCCACGGCGGACGGCATGCGGCCGAGCAGCGTGGAAACTTCGGAACCTGCCTGCGTGAAGCGGAAGATGTTGTCGATGAAGAGCAGCACGTCCTGGTTCTGGACATCGCGGAAGTACTCCGCCATGGTCAGTGCGGACAGTGCCACGCGCAGACGCGTTCCCGGCGGCTCATCCATCTGGCCGAATACAAGGGCGGTGTCCTTGAGGACGCCTGCCTCTTCCATTTCAACCCAGAGGTCGTTGCCTTCACGCGTACGCTCGCCAACGCCGGCGAATACCGAGGTACCACCGAAGTTACGGGCAACACGGGTGATCATTTCCTGGATCAGAACGGTCTTGCCAACACCGGCGCCACCGAACAGACCAATCTTTCCACCCTTGATGTAGGGGGTCAGGAGGTCGATGACCTTGATACCGGTCTCGAGCATCTCCGTGGAGCCCTCAAGGGACGCAAAGCTCGGGGCCTTGCGGTGGATCGGCCAGTAGGCGTCAGCCTTGATCTCCGACTCGTCAACGTCAAGCGGCTTACCGAGGACGTTGAAGATGTGGCCCTTGACGCCGTCGCCGACGGGCACGGAGATCGGAGCGCCGGAGTCCTGCACGGTGGTACCGCGGACCAGGCCGTCGGTTGCCTGCAGGGAGATGGCGCGAACGAGGTTGTCACCCAGGTGCTGGGAGGTCTCGAACGTGATGGTCTTGGTCTGGCCGTTGAGGGTGACCTCAGTGGTCAGAGCGTTGTAGATCTCGGGGATTGCGTCAGCCGGGAATTCGACGTCGACAACCGGACCAATAACACGGGCAATGCGGCCGGTGGCACCGGCCGTTGCTACGTGTTCGGTAGCAGTGGCAGTCATCTCTCTCACTTCACTCAGTAGATGGCGTGGGGTTAAGTTTATCTGTTTGGTGCAGGTGCGGCTTCGAGCCGGATCCGTACCGGCTAGGACGCGAGGGCGTCGGCGCCGGCCACGATCTCGGAAAGCTCCTGCGTAATCTCGGCCTGGCGGGCCGTGTTGCGAAGGCGCGTGTACTTCTTGATGAGTTCCGTTGCGTTGTCACCGGCCGACTTCATGGCCCGCTGGCGGGCGGCGAGCTCGGAAGCTGCTGCCTGCAGCATGGCTGCGAAGATACGGGACTCGATGTAACGCGGGAGGAGGGCGTCGAGGACCTGCTCCGTTTCCGGCTCAAATTCGTAAAGCGGCAACAGCTCGGACTCCGAGGCTGCTTCCTCTTCGACGACCTCGAGCGGAAGCAAACGGATAACCGTCGGCTCCTGCGTCACCATCGACTTGAAGCGCGTGTAGACGACGTGGATCTCGTCCACGCCACCCTCGGCGTAGTCAGTGGCGAAGTCTTCGAGAAGTGCAGCACCGATTTCCTGGGCCGTTCCAAATTCCGGAGCATCCGTACCACCCGTCCAAACACGGGAGTAGTCACGGTTGCGGAATTCGAAGTAAGCCTGGGCCTTACGGCCAACCAGGTACGACTTGACTTCCTTGCCTTCTGCGCGAAGAAGCTCGGTGAGGCCTTCGGCCTGCTTGAGCACGCTTGCCGAGTACGATCCTGCAAGGCCACGGTCCGAGGTGATGATCAGGACGGCGGCACGGCGGATCTGCTCCGGCTCGGTGGTCAGCGGGTGGTCGATTTCGCTCTGGGTCGCGACAGCAGAAACGGCACGGGTAATGGCGTTCGCGTAAGGCAGTGAAGCTGCTACGCGGGCGCGGGCCTTACCGATGCGCGAGGTAGCGATCAGTTCCATCGCCTTGAAGATCTTGCGCATCGACGTCGTCGAGCTGATCTTCTGACGGTAGACCCGAATCTGGGCTCCCATACTTATCCTTTCCTAAGTTCCCGACGTACCGCCCTGCCGGGGCCCTTGCGGACCCCGGCAGAGCAGGTCATCGAAACTAGCGCTTCTGCTTGACGATCTTTTCCTGGTCGACGTCGCCGCCCGAGATCGCTTCGTGCTCTTCGTGTCCGGCACCAACTAGTCGGTTGTCGCCCTCTCCGAAGAAGCCCTTCTTGAAGGAAACGACTGCTTCCTTCAGCGCTGCGGCGGTGTCGTCATCCAGGACGTTGGTCTGGGCCAGCGTGGTCAGGATGGAGGACTGGTGCTTCAGGTGCTCCAGGAACTCGGACTCGAAGCGGCTGATGTCCTCAACCGGAACGTCGTCCAGATAGCCGTTGGTACCGGCCCAGATGGAAACAACCTGGTTCTCAACCGGGAACGGCGAGTACTGGCCCTGCTTCAAGAGCTCCATAAGGCGAGCACCACGGGTCAGCTGCTGGCGGGAAGCAGCGTCCAGGTCCGAGGCGAACATGGCGAAAGCCTGCATGTCGCGGTACTGGGCCAGGTCCAGCTTCAAGGTACCGGAGACCTTCTTCATGGACTTGACCTGTGCGGCGCCACCAACGCGGGAGACGGACACACCAACGTCAACAGCAGGACGCTGGTTGGCGTTGAAGAGATCCGACTGGAGGAAGATCTGGCCATCGGTAATGGAGATCACGTTGGTGGGGATGTAGGCGGAAACGTCGTTTGCCTTGGTCTCGACAATCGGCAGACCGGTCATGGAACCCGCACCGAGCTCGTCGGAGAGCTTTGCACAACGCTCCAGGAGACGGGAGTGCAAGTAGAAGACGTCACCCGGGTATGCTTCACGTCCCGGCGGGCGGCGGAGCAGCAGGGACACGGCGCGGTAGGCTTCGGCCTGCTTGGACAGGTCGTCGAAGATCACCAGGACGTGCTTGCCGCCGTACATCCAGTGCTGGCCGATGGCCGAGCCTGCGTACGGTGCGAGGTACTTGAAGCCGGCGGGGTCCGAAGCCGGGGAAGCCACGATGGTGGTGTACTCCAGTGCACCGTGGTCCTCGAGGGTCTGACGGACGGCTGCGATGGTGGAAGCCTTCTGGCCAACACCAACGTAAACGCAACGAACCTGCTTGCTGACATCGCCCGAAGCCCAGTTGGCCTTCTGGTTGATGATGGTGTCAACCGCGATGGCGGTCTTGCCGGTCTGGCGGTCGCCAATGATCAGCTGACGCTGGCCACGGCCGATCGGAATCATGGCGTCGATGGCCTTGAGGCCGGTCTGCATGGGTTCGTGAACGGACTTGCGCTCGGTCACGCCCGGAGCCTGGAGTTCCAGTGCACGGGTGGCCTCGGCCTTGATCTCGCCGAGGTCGTCGATCGGCTGGCCCAGGGGGTCAACCACGCGGCCCAGGAAGGCGTCGCCAACGGGCACGGACAGGATCTCACCGGTGCGGTGAACTTCCTGGCCTTCTTCGATTCCGGTGAAGTCACCGAGGATAATGACACCGATTTCGCGGACGTCAAGGTTCTGGGCGAGGCCCAGCGTGCCATCTTCGAAGCGAAGCAGCTCGTTCGCCATGACCGAGGGAAGACCCTCAACACGGGCGATGCCGTCACTTGCGGTGGTCACGCGACCAACCTCTACGCGCTCTGCGTTACCGGGTTCGTAGGACGCCGCGAACTCGTTCAACGCATTACGGACGTCGTCGGCGTTGATGGTCAATTCGGCCATCTGCAGTCCCTGCTCTCCTGTTTTCGTGATCATCGTTGCTCACGATGACCGGGTTTATATCAGTTAGTTGTGCTTTGTCTTCACTAGCCAGCGAGCTGACGGCGGAGTTCGGTCAAGCGGGCGATGACCGAAGCGTCAAGCACTTCGTCGCCTACCTGGACACGGACTCCACCGATCAGTGCAGGATCAACAGTGATGTTGACCTTCAGTTCGCGGCCGTAGAGGGCGTTGAGCCCGGCCTGCAGTCGGCTGGCCTGCGTTTCCGTCAACGGACGGGTAACGCTGACAGTTGCAATCCAGCGCTGCTGGCGCTTGGCTGCAAGCTTGGCGAAGGATTCGACGAGCTTGCTCGGCTTGACACCGCGCGGCTCCGAAACTGCCTGGCCAATAAGAACCTTGGCTTCCTCGCTGATGCCAGGAACAAGCTTCTCGGCAAGGGCAGTCTTGGCGGCACCCGATGCCTGCGGCTCAGACAAAGCCCGCTGTACTTCGTGGCTGGAAGCGACAACCTGGTTGAAGGCAAACAGATCGTTTTCCAGCTCTTCCAGCCCCGTAATACCGGAGGCAGAAACGGCCGACTTGTTTTCAGCTACCGCAATGACGACCGTGGCGGCAAGCGTCTCGAGTGCATCGCCGATATCGCGTGCGGATGCCCAGCGCGAGCTGGCCAGTCCGCCTGCAATCTCAGCAGCATCAGCGGACACTTTTCCGCCAACCAGCTGCTTGACCAGCGCCGACTTCTCGTCCCCGCTGCGGGAAGGGTCAGTCAGGGCGCGGCGCAAGCCAGCCGAGCTGTCCACCGTTCCCAGGATTCCGAAGAGGTCCTTTGCCAACTGCAGCGAGGCCAAAGGAAGCTTGGCTTCCAGGTCTGCCAGTGCTGTGGTCAGCGATTCGCTCGATATTCCTGCCATTACTTAGCTGCACCTGCGTTCTGGGTCTCCAGATCAGCCAGGAAGCGATCCACGACGCGTGCCGAACGCTCGTCGTCGTTGAGTGCTTCGCCGACGATGCGGCCTGCCAGCGTGGTAGCAAGCGTGCCAACCTCGGAGCGGAGCGAGACAACAGCTGCCTGGCGCTCGGACTCGATGGCGGCGTGTGCCTGCTCGGTGATGCGTGCAGACTCGGCAGCTGCCTTGGCCTTCAGGTCCGCGAGGATCTGGGCGCCTTCGGCACGTGCTTCTTCGCGGATGCGGTTGGCCTCGGCACGGGCATCGGTGAGCTGCTGCTTGTACTCTTCAAGAGCTGCAGAAGCTTCTGCCTGGGCCTGTTCGGCCTTCGCAATGCCACCTTCAATTGCTTCGGCGCGCTCTGCGAACGTCTTCTCGAACATCGGGACAACAAACTTGACCACGATGAACAGGAGGACAGCAAAGCCGACCAGGACAACGCCCATTTCCCAAACGTTGGGAACGAGCGGGTTTGCCCCTTCAGTGGCGGCTGAGATGATCAGCTGATTCATGTTTCACCCGTCCTATCTACTCGGTTGCGGAATTCGCTGTGTTCTGAAGTTGTAACTAGAGAACGAAAGCGAAGACGAGGCCGAGGATGGCAAGAGCTTCGGTCAGGGCCAGACCAAGGAACGCGATCGGCTGCAGCACGCGCTGAGCTTCCGGCTGACGAGCAACACCGTTGATGTAAGCCGCGAACACGAGACCAACACCGATACCACCGCCGATTGCGGACAGACCGTAACCTACGAGGTTGAGATTGCCTTCCATTTTTTTCCTTTCAAGATGCCACCCATGTGGCAGGTTGTTTGGTTTACTTCAATCCCCTACAGGGGAAGTGTGGGTGCCTTAGTGGCTGTCGGCGTGCAGGGCGCCTTCGATGTAGATCGCGGTCAGCAGCGTGAACACGTAAGCCTGCAGCGCCATGATCAGGGCTTCGAGCATGTACATGGCGATGGCGCCGACCAGCACCAGGACGGAGGTTCCCTTGAGCAGGACGTTCTCCTGCATGACCAGGAACTCAATGCCGGACCCGGCGAGCATGACGATCAAGTGGCCGGCCAGCATGGTCGCAAACAGACGGAGGCTGTGCGTTACCGGGCGGACCAGGAAGTTGGAAATGATTTCGATCGGAACGACGATCGGGAGGATGTACCACGGAACACCGGAGGGAACGGTTGCGAGCTTGAAGTACTTCAAGCCGTTCTTCTTGATGCCGATGATGATCCAGGTGAAGTACACGATGCCTGCCAGCACGTAGGCGCCGCCCACGTGGGAGAAGCTCGGGAGCTGGATCACCGGAATGGCGCCGTAGATGTTGTTCACCAGGATGAAGAAGAACAGGCTGAACAGCAGGGGGACGTACTTGATGAAGTCCTTGCCGCCGATGATGTCCTTGGCGATGCTGTTACGGACAAAGCCGTAGGCCATCTCGCCGGCGAACTGCAGCTTGCCGGGAACCAACTGCTGCTTCCGGGCGGCGGCCACAAAGAAGGCGGCGATAATGACGACCGACAGGATCACCAGCAGCATTTGCTTGGAGAAGCCGTCCGCAGCACCCCAGGGCAGGATTGCCGGCAGGTGCATTTCTTCGATTCCGGGTGGGGTGAAGGACCCCGAATCCTGGGCTGGGAGCGCAAGCGCGATCAACGCGTTTCCTCTCTGCTGTGTCCATCATTGGGCATTGGGCGGAACGCGGACACGTTCATCGCATCCCCATTCCATGTGAAATTATTTGGCATTACTGTCCCCGTCCTTGGACGGGCCGCTGTCTGCGTTGTTCTCTCCGGCAGAAGTGCTTTGCTTGGTGAGGCCGTGCATATGGGAAAGATAGAACCCTCCTGCGGCTCCCAGCAGAGCGCCAAGGAGCACAATCCAGCGGGTCCCCCACAGATTATCCAGTCCCCAGCCTATCAAACTCCAGACAATGATCCCGCCAATGATGTAGCTGAAGACCGCGAGGCCGGCGTTGTATCCGCCGTCATTCCGGACTTCGGCATCATCGGCTGCGTGGGTCGATCCGGAAGCGGGAGTTGCCGGAGAAGACTTGCGCTTACGCAGTGCCACCAGGGCCCCCCTTCCGGTCCGCAGGATCGTTGAAGATCTGGAGGCGGGCTTTGCTGAAACCGTAGAGTTCGGCTGCCTGCCAAGCCACGACGCTGACCACGGCGCCGATCAGGAACCACCGGCCGTTGAGCCAGTCAGGCCTGCCGAGCGCAAAAAGCACGACTGCGAACCCGACGACTTTGACGAAATACGTCGCAACAAAGAGACCGATAGCCCCGGAAGGATTGTTCCGGCCGACGAAATGGCCAATCAGCAGGCTGATGGCAAAGAAGAGCATGACCAGCAGGGCGCCGGCCGCCGTCGAAAGCGAAGCCGGTCCGCCGTCGAGCGCGGCGGCGATCACCGAAGTGACCGCAGCGGCGATAGCCGCGACGGAGGTACTAAGCAGGAGCAGCCTCAACCACAAAGATGAGACGCGCCCGAATACCCCAACACCACGTTTGCCGGACGGACGTCCGGTTTCGGCGTTGGATGTCATGGGGATACCAATCCTCGTGGCAGGGGAGCCATATTCTCAAAGTGGGGTTACGGGCGAGTGACTGTCCGCACCAAGAATTCTACACGAGATAGAACTGTGACCCTAACCGGGGGCTTCCGGCTACTCCCCTGGTTGCGCCGTGTTTCGGGTGAAGTAAGGCCAGGCTGTGACAGCTGCCATCACCAGGGCCGCGGCAACATCCACGATCAGGACGATCTGCCAGGGAAAGACAGCGAACGCGACGCCGCCAAAGGCAAGGATGCAGGTCCACACGTACAGCATCACGACGGCGGTACGGTGCGAGTACCCGAGGTCCACGAGCTTGTGGTGGAGGTGCCCGCGGTCCGCTGACCACGGCGATTGTCCACGTGCAGTCCTGCGGACCACGGCCATGCCGAAGTCGAGCAGAGGCAGCGACAAAACGGCAAAGGGCAGGAGGATCGGAATGATGGTGGGAATACCGTTGGCGCGGTCGTAGAGGCCGGAACCAATCTGTCCGGTGGCCACGACGCCGGCCGCGGCCATGAGGAGGCCAATCAGCATGGCCCCGGAATCACCCATGAAGATCTTGGCAGGAAACCAGTTGTGCGGCAGGAACCCGATGCAGCCACCCACCAGGATGGCCATCAGGAGCGTGGCCAGGTCCGAGTTGTCCGTTGAGGGATTGTTCCGGTGCACCCAGTACGCCGTCAGGAAGAACGCTCCCCCGCCGATGGTCGCCACGCCGGCAGCCAAGCCGTCCAGGCCGTCGATGAAGTTCACCGCGTTCATGGTGGTGACGATCAACCCTGCCGTGAGGACGATCTGGACCAGCTCGGACTGGATGAAGATCGGCTCGGGGATGAAGGGAACCACGGACATCCGGACGCCCCAGATCGCCACAATGAAGGCGGCTCCGGCCTGGCCAAGGAGCTTGATCCACCACCGGATGTCCAGGATGTCGTCCGCCACGCCCACCGCGACGATCACCACGGCGCCGGCGAGAATCCCCCACGGGGCATCGTTATGCCTGAAGATGTCCTTGACGAAGAACGAGTTGCTGGCCACCACGAGCGCAACGAAAAAGCCCGCGAAGATGCCAAGGCCCCCAAGCTTGGAAATCAGGGACGAGTGCATGTCCCTGCTGCGGATGGGGCGGTAGAGCCGGAGCTTGTTGCCCAGGACCCGGGCACCCCATGTTCCCGCATAGGACACCACGGCAGCCGTGAGCGCCATCAGCAGATACATGATCATGATGCGGCTCCGGAACGCAGCGCGGTGGCCGCTGAAAAATCGAATGGTTCGGGGCAGCTTGGTGTGTGGAACGCTGTCTGTGGATAAATGGAACTACTCCGTCGCCATGCCTGCACCGGCCGTGCCGAATGTTGCTGGTTTTCTGTGGACTCTAGTCACGATACTAATGCCAACCGCCGTGACCACCGGCGCGACGCAGCCGCCGGCGGCCCTGCTTTTGGCCGCCTTTTAGCTGCGTTCCCGCTACTTTTGCGGACCCGTGACGTCCCGCAAGGCGTAGATCCCCTCCAGGACTTTTTCATTGGACCGCGGCGGCCGGTAGCTGTCGCGCAGGCCCTTCAGGAACCCTGCCACCAGGACTTTCCGGTTGGATGAGGACGCAATGGTCCGCGTCCAATTCCGCAGCGATGCACCAGTGAAAAGAATCTTCTCCCACGGGGCCAGGGCGTTGGACCGCGTGTAGACCCACAGTTTGTTGCGGACCTCGTAATAGAAGCGGGGACCGGGATCCGCGCATGCGTCGCCGAATACCTTCGTGTGGTGGTTGGCGACGGACGCGTCGGTTGTCAGCGCCACACCGCGCCGGGATACCCGGGCCGTGAACTCGAGGTCGTCATTCCAGATGAAATAGTCGGCAATCGGCAAACCGTGGCGCCTGATCTCCTCCGCATGGACCAGCACGGAGACAAACGAGGCACTGCGGATCTGGGTCGCACCCACGCGAGTGGCCGCAACCCGCGCCGATTCAGCGGCGCCGATCCTCGGCCGCATGCGGTTCATCGGATGGTCGCGGCCATCGGTCCACACCACCCGGCTGGCAATGAAGGCCGGAGTCTCCCCCGTTTGCCGGGCGTAGCCCTCGGACACCTCCAGGGCTTCACGGAGGGCACCGGGTTGCGGCTCGGTGTCATCGTCCATGATCCACACATGGTGGGCGCCATGGTCCAAAACGGCGCGTTCCATCCCCACCACAAACCCACCGGCGCCGCCCACGTTGGTGTTCAAGGTGACTACATCGGTGGGCACCGGACCCGCGTAACTGCGCAGGAAGGCGGCAGTTCCGTCGGTGGAGGCGTTGTCCACAACGACGACGGCGTCCGGCACCTGCGTGCCGGCGGCGATGCCCGCCAAGGTTGTCTCAAGGAGTTCGCGCCGGTTATAGGTCACCACGACGGCGACCACCACGGGTTTTGACATTACTTCCCTTTGGTCTGGGATGGCTGGAAACGCCTGCGGATCAAAAGGCCCGCCAGCTTCCACGGTTCAACGAATACTCTGTAGGCCACCCGGCCCGGGTGCAGCACCAGGCGCCAGGCCCATTCGAGGCCCAGCCGTCCCAGCCAGCGGGGTGCAAGCTTCTGGACACCGGCAACTTGTTCGATCGCTCCACCCACAGCGCAATAGACGGCAGGTGGCAGCTGTTGGATCCTCCGTTGCAGGACCATTTCCTGCAACGGCATGCCGAGGCCCAGCAAAACCAGTTGGGGGCGATAGGACGCGAGCCAGTCAGCCACGGCGTCCTCAAGTTTTCCGTCCCAGCCTTCGCCGGGCATGCCGTCCACCGTAGCACCCGGGATGATCGTGCGGAGCTTGGCGACTGCCTTGGTATTGGCGTCACGTCCGGCGCCGATCACTGCCACGCGTTCCAGTCCTGCCACGCGGCCCAATTCCGGAATCCAGTCCATGGATCCCATCCGGAAAGCCATGGTTCCCTGGCCCAGGGGTTTCAACTGCTCCCTGTGGGCAAGGCCCCACAGCATGGCTACCGGAGCACCATCCAGAAGCACAATCTCGCTGTTGTCATAGAGCCCACGGAAGTCCGGACGGGAATGGAACAATGTGACGCTGTGCAGGTTGTGCCCCAGGACGGTGCTGGTTTTGCCATCGGCGATGAGGCGTCCGAGCGCTGCAACCACCCCGTCGGCGCGCAGCGGAGTGGCGTCGACGTCAAGGACGGGGACGCGCTGGCGTTCGGGAATCATTCGGGGGTGGCTTCGCGCGCGGCCCCGGACGATGGTCCTGTTTCCCCGTCCGCCGCAGCCGTTGTGGGCGTGGTTTCAGAGGGAGCCCCAAGGTCGCTTTCGGACGGTGTTTCCGCAACGCTTTCGGGCAGTGTTTCCGCAACGCCGTCGGGCGCTGCCTCGGTGACGCTCCCGGCGTCGGCCTCGCTCTGGTCCGCGGATGCTTCCGGAGCCGCCACTTCGCCCACGCCCAACACGGAGGGCACTATGTCCCGCAAGCGGTCCAGGGAAATGGCTCCTTGGCGCACCACCTTGAAGGGGGTGGAGGTCGCGTCCACGATCGTCGAAGGGACGGCGGCCGTGCCTTGGACCGGCCGGAAGCCACCCTCAAGGTACACCTCCACCGATTCCGCCAATTGCAGGCGTGCTTCGGAAGCGGTTTGCGCGGCTTCCTGGCCAGTGCGGTTGGCCGAGGAGACGGCGAGCGGACCGGTGAGGCCAAGCAGTTCCAGGGCGAGCTCGTCATCGGGCATACGCAGGGCCACGGTGCCCTTCGTGTCTCCGAGGTCCCAGTCCAGCGAAGGCTGCGCATGGAGGATGAGCGTCAGGCCACCCGGCCAAAAAGCCTGAGCCAGGGCCCGGGCATCAGCCGGAACATCGGTGGCCAGTCCATCCAAGGCGTTGATCCGCGGGATCAGAACAGGAGGAGGCATTTGGCGGCTGCGGCCCTTCGATGCCAGCAGCATGGTCACTGCGAGCGGAGAGAAGGCATCTGCCGCGATGCCATAGACGGTGTCCGTAGGCATCACGATGCACTTCTTTTCGCTGATGGCACGCTGAGCGTGCTGCAGCCCTTCAGCCCGCTGGTCATCGGAAGTGCAATTGTAGGTTGTGGTCACAGCGCTATTCTTTCACTCGTTGGGAGCGGTCTTTGCCAGCACTGCGCTCGTGGCACGTTCCTTGCCATTGAGGTCAAAGTGCGTCGTAATATCCTGCCAGTGGCCGGCGCGCCGCAGCATGCCGGCGATCCATGCCGCCTGGACTTCCGCGTGTTCCATCACAAAGTAGCCCCCGGGCTTCAGGAGGCGGGCCGCAGAGGCGGCTGCCGCCGTCGGAAGTTCCATCCCGTCGGCTCCCCCGCCGTACAACGCTTCGGGGGGATCGTGCAGGGCGACTTCGGGTTCGTTGGGAATGGCTTCGGCCGGAATGTACGGCGGGTTGGAAACGACGGCGTCAAAGGTTCCGTCGTGCTCGGGCAACGCATCCCGGAGATCGCCCGCCACCAAGGTCACACCCAAAGGTTCCAGGTTGCCGGCAGCCCAGGCGTGGGCCAAGGCACTGAATTCAACGGCGTAGACGTCGGCCCCCGGGATCTCATGCGCGATCGAACCGGCGATTGCGCCCGATCCCGTTCCGAGGTCCACCACTTTGGGGGCGGACACCCCTGCCAGCCGGTCGATCACCAACTGCACCACGGATTCGGTTTCGGGCCGGGGAATAAAGACGCCCGGTCCCACGCGCAACTCCAGGTGGCGGAAGTAGGCGACGCCGGTAATGTGCTGCAGCGGCACGCGTCCGGCACGCTCGGCCACCAAGGCGGCGTAACCCTCCGGTGCCGGCGAATCGCCAAGGAGCAACGCACGCAAGCGTCCAAGGCCCACGTTCAGGAGGTGGTCGGCAAGGAGCTCGGCGTCGACCCGCGGGGTGGGAACGCCGGCGTCGGACAAAACAGCCGTGGCCTCACGGACGGCGTCCGCGAGGCTCTGGCCAGGGTAGAACGGCATGGCTTGTGCTACCGGCTTTACTCGCCGATGGCGTCAAGCCGCGATTGCTCGTCCATTTCGATCGCCGACTGGATGACCGGTTCCAGGTCACCGTTCATCACGGCGTCCAGGTTGTATGCCTTGTAGCCGGTGCGGTGGTCCGCGATGCGGTTTTCCGGGAAGTTGTACGTGCGGATGCGCTCGGAGCGGTCCATGGTACGGATCTGCGACTTGCGCTGCTCGGAGTTCGCTGCGTCGATCTGCTCCTGCTGGTGCGCAAGGAGCCTTGCCCGCAGGACGCGCATGCCGGCTTCACGGTTCTGCAGCTGCGACTTCTCGTTCTGCATGGCCACGACGATGCCTGTGGGCAGGTGGGTGATGCGGACCGCGGAGTCGGTGGTGTTCACGGACTGACCGCCAGGACCCGAGGAACGGTACACGTCGATCTTGAGGTCGCTCTGGTTGATCTCAAGTTCTTCGGGTTCATCGACTTCCGGCAGCACCAGGACGCCGGCGGCAGAGGTGTGGATGCGTCCTTGCGATTCGGTCACGGGAACACGCTGCACGCGGTGCACGCCACCTTCGAACTTCAAACGGGCAAAGACGCCTTCGGCGGGATCGTTCGAGTTGCCCTTGATGGCGACGGAAACGTCCTTGTACCCGCCCAGGTCGGACTCGGTGGCGGAGATCATTTCCGTCTTCCAGCCGCGGGATTCCGCGTAGCGCATGTACATGCGCAGCAGGTCGCCGGCGAACAGGGCAGCCTCGTCGCCGCCTTCACCGCCCTTGACTTCAAGGATCACGTTGCGGGCGTCATCCGGGTCACGCGGAATGAGGAGCCGCCGCAGCCGCTCCTGCGCCGCGGGAATCTGCTCCTCGAGCTGCTCCACTTCGGCAGCGAAGTCCGGATCCTCGGCAGCCATCTCCTTGGCGGCTTCCATGTCATCGTTGAGCCCGCGCCACTTGTTGTACGCCTCCACGATGCCCTGGAGCTGGGCAGAACGCCGCCCCAACTTGCGGGCTACGGACTGGTCGGCGTAAACAGCAGGATCGCTCAACTGTGCCTGGATGGCAGCGTGCTCATCAAGCAATCCCTGGACGGACTCAAACATTTTCAAACCTCTTTCGACTCGTACAAGTCTAGTAACTGCGGCGTCGGGCCAATGACACAGGGCTGGAGCCCACATTGATCCTTCAGGAGACCCGTGCCGCCGTCGAGCATTTTGCCAACCCGCGAAGGCGGGCGGAAAGCGGAACGAGCCGCTGATTCTGCTGCCCCGGGAGTGCGTTCGATGACTCCCAACCTTCGCAAGCTCAGGTCGGGGCCCTCGTCATCTCTCTTAGGGCCTGCCGGAGCGTGGTGGCAAAGTCCGAAGGGACTTTGCCACCACGCTAAGGGGCGGGGGCAGCAGAATCAGCGGCTCACCAGAGCAGCTACTTGTCGTTGTCCGACTTTGCTCCAAGCGTCGTCTTCTGGACCTGCATGAGGAACTCGACGTTGCTTTGCGTTTCCCGGATCTTGTTGGTCAGCAGCTCGAGGCTCTGCTGCTGCTCCAGGCCGGAGAGGACGCGGCGCAGCTTCCACATGATCTTGACTTCTTCAGCCGAGAGCAGGTTCTCTTCGCGGCGCGTGCCCGAAGCGTTGACGTCCACGGCCGGGAAGATGCGCTTGTCCGCCAATTGGCGGGACAGGCGAAGTTCCATGTTGCCCGTGCCCTTGAACTCTTCGAAGATGACCTCGTCCATCTTGGAACCGGTCTCGACGAGCGCGGTGGCCAGGATGGTGAGCGAGCCGCCGTTTTCGATGTTGCGGGCAGCACCGAAGAAGCGCTTGGGCGGGTACAGGGCTGCGGAGTCCACACCACCGGACAGGATACGGCCGGAAGCCGGTGCCGCCAGGTTGTAGGCACGGCCCAGGCGGGTCATGGAGTCGAGGAGGACCACCACGTCCATGCCCATTTCCACCAGGCGCTTGGCGCGTTCGATCGACAGTTCGGCAACCGTGGTGTGGTCGTCGGCGGGACGGTCGAAGGTAGAGGCAATGACCTCGCCCTTGACGGTCCGCTGCATGTCCGTGACTTCTTCGGGACGTTCGTCAACCAGCACCATCATGAGGTGGACCTCAGGGTTGTTGGTGGTGATCGCGTTCGCGATGGACTGCAGGATGAGCGTCTTACCGGCCTTCGGCGGGGAGACGATCAAGCCACGCTGGCCCTTGCCGATCGGGGCCACGAGGTCGATGACGCGGGGGCCGATCTTCTTGGGGTCCGTTTCCAGGCGCAGGCGCTCGGACGGGTACAGCGGGACGAGCTTTGCGAACTCGACGCGGTCCTTCAGTTCTTCAGGCGTCTTGCCGTTGACCGAGGTGACGCGGACAAGGGCGTTGAACTTTTGGCGGGAGGACTGCTGGTTGCGGTCTTCACCGTCACGCGGCGCACGGATGGCACCTACAACGGCGTCGCCCTTGCGGAGGTTGTACTTCTTGACCTGCGCCAGGGAGACGTAGACATCGTTGGCACCCGGGAGGTAGCCCGACGTCCGGATGAATGCGTAGTTCTCCAACACGTCCAGGATGCCGGCTACGGGCAGAAGGACGTCGTCATCGGTAACCTCGACGTCGTCCACATCGGGTCCCTGCGCACGTCCGCGGCGACGCTCGTTGCGGTCGCGGAAGCGGTCACTGCGGCTGTTGCCGTCCCGGTTGTCCTGCCCTCCCCGACGATCACCGCGATCGTTCCGGTCGTTCTGGTCATTGCGGTCGCGACGGTTGCGGCGACTCCGGCGGTTGCCGCCGTCTTCGGCGTCGTTACTGTCCTCGCGGCGGTTGCGGGAATTGTCACGGCGTTCACGCTGCTGGTCACCGCTCTCGGCCTGTTCGCGCTGCTCGGAACGCTCACCGCGGGTTTCGCGCTGGGGCTGTTCGGTGCGGGCTTCGCGCTGTTCGGTTCCGCGCTGTTCGGTGGCACGCTGCTCGGTGCTGCGCTGCTCGGTGCCGCGGGCTTCCGGTGCCGGCTGCTCGGCAGCGGGTGCCTCTGCAGTCTCGGCTGCGGGAGCGTCATTACGACGGCGGTTGCGCGTCCGCGGCTGGCGGCGCTCGGTTCCGGCTTCAGCTGCTTCAGGCGCTGCCGGAGCCTCAGCGGCGGGAGCAGAAGCGGCCTCGGCGGTAGCTGCAGCAGCTTCTGCTGCGGCCACGACGCCGTCGCTGGTGGCACGACGGCTGCGGCCACGGCCACGGCGGGGTGCCTCCTGGGCCGCTGCTTCCGGAGCGGCCTCGGTTGCAGGAGCGTTGCTGTCAGCCGGCTTTGCTTCGGCGGCAGGGGTTTCCTTGGGTGCGGCCGACTTTGCGGCAGCAGCCTTGGTGGGCGCCTTTGCCGTGGATGTACCGGCACGGTGGGCGGAAATGGCGTTGACCAGGTCCCCCTTGCGCATACGGGATCCCCCGGAGATGCCCAGCTGGCTGGCAAGAGCCTGGAGCTGGGCGAGCTTAAGGCCGGCAAGGCCGCTGCTCTTGGTGGTTGCTGCCGTTGACGACTCGGCAGCAGAAGATGTGGTGTCCACAGCTGAAGCCAGCTCAGTGGTTTCTGTCACGAAGGATCCTTCCCCCTCGACGGCGCCCGGAACAAGAGCCGGACGCGATGATTTGTTCTAGGCTGCAGTTCAGATCTGCAACCGTTGATTTTGGCCGTGCCTGATGGATTGTGGCCAACAGGGCCGGATACTGATCGTCTTCACTGGATCCAGTTGCCCGGACAGCCGACTGAATTTTCAGGAAACAGAGAGAGTTCTGCGGCACCTGAGACAGGCCGGAAGGAGACGGCACCGCCAGACGTTGGCACAGTTGACGAAAGGTACGGCGAAACCACCGAGATCCAAATTCAGGGAACTGCCCGCGGCTTTACCGCCGGTGCACTTCCACTCTAGCACCTTCAACGTCCACAGCCAGCGTCATCACACGCCAGGCAACCTCGGGTGTGTTGGCCACCGTGAATCCGGTGATGTGTTCGGTGACGGCATCGGCCTCAGCCGGGCCATTGGCCAGCACCATGACGGTGGGTCCTGCGCCCGAAACCACCGCGGCAAAACCTGCCGCACGCAAGGACGCGATCAGGTTGGCGCTGGGGCGCATGGCCTCGGCGCGGTAGCTCTGGTGCAGGTAGTCCTCGGTGCCCGGCAGCAACAACGCCGGTTGTGTGGTCAGGGCGTGGACCAGCAGTGCGGCCCGGCCCGAGTTCATGGCAGCGGCGTGGTGGCCGACGGAGGCCGGCAGGAGGCCACGGGCCGTCTCGGTGGAGAGCTCATAGTCCGGAACGGCCACCACGGGAACCACCGATGGCGCGACGTCCGCGCGGGTGCTGCTGTACTGCTCGCTGTCCTGCCATGACAGCGCCAGTCCGCCGAATATCGCGGGTGCGACGTTGTCCGGGTGCCCTTCGATTTCACTGGTCAGCTGCAGGATCCAGTCGCGGTCCTTGCGGGCCTCTTCGGGAACCAGCCCGTTTGCGGCGGTTACTGCGGCAACAACTGCCGAAGCAGACGATCCCAGGCCCCGGCCGTGCGGATTCACGTTGTCAGCGATGATCCTCAGGCCGCCGCGGACGTACCCGAGGCGTGCCAGGGCCAGGTCGATGGCGCGTACCACCAGGTGCGACGCGTCGCGAGGCAAAGTATCGGCCCCCTCACCGGAGAGCTCGAATTCGAGCTCTCCGGTGGACAGGGTTTCCACCGTCAAGGTGTCGTAAATGGACAGGGCCAAGCCGAGGCTGTCATAGCCGGGACCCAGGTTGGCACTCGTTCCGGGGACCTTGACGGTCAGCCGCTGGCCTGCCGCGACGAGCGCACGATCAGTCGCGGTGGGCTGCGTTGTTTCCACTCTTACTTTTCTTCCAGTCCCAGTTCTGCTGCAACGGTGACGACGTCGTTCGGCACCTTGACCGGCTGGACATCGCTGCCGTCCTCGGTGCGGAGGGCCCACTGCGGGTCCTTGAGGCCGTGGCCGGTAACCGTGATGACAATGGTCTTCCCGGTGGGCACATCGCCCGCGGCGTGCTTCTTGATCAAGCCTGCGACGCCGGCCGCTGAACCAGGTTCGACGAAGACGCCTTCCTTGGAAGAAAGCCAGCGGTGCGCGGCAAGGATTTCCTCGTCCGTCACGGCTTCAATCAGTCCGCCGGATTCGTCCCGGGCTGCCACGGCAGTCTCCCACGAAGCCGGGTTGCCGATGCGGATGGCCGTGGCAATGGTGTCCGGTTCCGTAATGGGGTGGCCGGCAACAAACGGCGCAGCCCCGGCAGCCTGGAAGCCCCACATGACCGGAGTCTTGGTGGAAACCGCAGGCAGCGTGCCATTGGCTGTCTCGAAGGGGGCAGAGTACTCCTTGTACCCCTTCCAGTAGGCGCTGATGTTTCCGGCGTTGCCGACCGGCAGCACGTGGATGTCCGGGGCGTCGCCCAAGGAGTCCACTACCTCGAACGCACCCGTCTTCTGGCCCTGGATACGGGCCGGGTTCACGGAGTTCACCAGGAACACGGGGTAGGACTCGCCGAGCTTGCGGGCGATGTCCAGGCAGTTGTCAAAGTTGCCGTCCACCTGCAGCAGCGTGGCGCCGTGGGCAATGGCCTGGCTCAGCTTGCCCATGGAGATCTTGCCTTCGGGCACCAGCACGGCGCACTTGAGGCCGGCGGCCGTGGCGTAGGCCGCAGCAGAGGCGGAGGTGTTGCCCGTGGATGCGCAAACAACCGCTTTGGCTCCGGCCTCCACGGCGGCCGTCATTGCCATGGTCATGCCGCGGTCCTTGAAGGAACCGGTCGGGTTCATGCCTTCGACCTTGAGGTACACCTGGGAGCCCGTCAGCTCAGAAAGCTTCTGTGCGTGGACAAGAGGAGTGCCGCCCTCGCCGAGGGTGATGACCTTTGTGGCTTCCGTTACCGGCAAACGATCAGCGTATTCGCGGATTACTCCGCGCCATTGGTGAGCCACTTAGACCCCTTCTACCCGCAGTACGGATGTCACAGAATTGATGACGTCAAGGCCCTTCATGGCCTCGACGGTTGCTGCGAGTGCAGCTTCGGATGCCCGGTGCGTCACGATTTTCAGCTCAGCCGACTCAACCTTGGATGCGGAATCCCGGTGGATCGTCTGTCGCATGATTTCGATGGAGACACCGTTCTCCGCGAAAATGTGGGCGATGCGTGCCAGGACACCGGCTTGGTCGGCGACGTCCAGGCCGATGTAGTAACTGGTGTTCGAGGCATCAACCGGGAGAGCCGGAACATGGCCCGTGGTGGTTTCGGTGCGGCCCGGCCCCCCAAGGACCAACCGGCGCGCGGCGGAGACGAGGTCGCCCAGGACGGCAGAAGCCGTGGGAGTTCCGCCTGCGCCCTGGCCGTAGAACATCAGCTCACCGGCGTTCTCGGCCTCGATGAAGACGGCATTGAACGCGCCACGGACTGCTGCGAGCGGGTGCTCGCGCGGCAACAGGGTGGGGTGGACACGAACCGAGATGCCGCTGCCGTTGTCCGAGGCCTCGATCTTCTCCGCGATGGCCAGGAGCTTGATGACGAAACCGGCTTCCTTGGCAGACGCGATGTCCTCGGCGCTGACCTTGGTGATGCCTTCGCAGTAGACGTCATCCAGCGAGAAGCGGGTGTGGAAGGACAGGGAAGCCAGGATTGCGGCCTTGGCAGCAGCATCGTGGCCCTCGACATCGGCGGTGGGATCAGCCTCGGCGTAGCCAAGGCGCTGGGCCTCGGCCAAGGCGTCGGCGAACTGGGCACCCGTGCTGTCCATCTGGTCCAGGATGAAGTTGGTGGTGCCATTGACGATGCCCAGCACGCGCGTGATGCGGTCGCCGGAAAGGCTGTCGCGGATGGGCCGCAGGATGGGGATGGCCCCGGCTACAGCGGCTTCGTAGGACAACTGCACGCCGGCCTTGTCCGCCTCTTCGTAGAGCGTGGGACCGTCCTGCGCCAGGAGGGCCTTGTTGCCGGTGACAACGCAGGCGCCGTTCTGGATGGCCGTGAGGATCAGCGAACGGGCAGGCTCAATGCCACCCATGAGCTCGATCACCAGGTCGGCGTCCTTGACCAAGGTCTCGGCGTCGGTGGTGAAGAGTTCGCGTGGAAGTTCCACATCACGGGGCGCGTCGATGGTGCGCACGGCAATACCGGACAGTTCCAGGCGGGCACCACTGCGGGCGGCGAGGGCGTCGGCGTCGTCAATCAGAATCCGCGCGACCTGGGCCCCAACGTTGCCACAGCCCAGCAGGGCCACCTTCAGGTTTCGCACTTCAGACATTCGCCACTCCCATGTCGCGGTTCAAGAGATCTTCTTCGGTTTCCCCGCGGACAATGAGCCTGGCGGCTCCGTCGCTTACAGCGACAACGCCGGGCCGGGCCAGGTAGTTGTAGTTGCTGGAGAGGGCCCAGCAGTAGGCGCCGGTACCCGGTACTGCGAGCAAATCACCGGCTGCCACATCCGCGGGCAGATATACATCTCTAACAACTATGTCGCCGCTCTCGCAATGTTTGCCCACTACGCGGGACAGCTGCGCAGCCGCCTCGGAGCCGCGGGAAGCCAAAACGGCCGAATAATCCGCGTCGTAAAGCACCGGACGGGCGTTGTCGCTCATGCCACCGTCCACCGACACATAGCGGCGGGGATACGTAACGTTCTCCTGGCCTTCATGCCCTGTTTCGGCATCCACGCGGACCGTCTTAAGGGTTCCCACTTCGTACAGAGTGAACGTGGTGCTGCCCACGATCGCCCGGCCGGGTTCGATGGAAATGCGCGGGGCCTCGATACCAAGTTCCGAGCAGGTGGAACGTACGACGGCGGCCATCGCCTCCGCGATTTCCGCTGCGGGGCGGGGAGTGTCCACCGGCGTGTAGGCAATTCCGTAGCCGCCGCCGAGATCGAGCTCAGGCATGACGATGGCGTACTTGGACTGCATGGCCGACTGGAAAGCAAGGAGCTTCCTGGCTGCGAGGGCGAAGCCATCGGGCTCGAAAATCTGGGATCCAATGTGGCAGTGCAGGCCCAGAAGTTCAATGCTTGCGTACGAGGTTGCTGCTGCCACGGCCTCCTCGGCTGCGGACAGGCCCGCTTCCTCAGTTGAATCACCGGCCATGGACAGCCCGAATTTCTGGTCCTCATGGGCGGTGGCAATGAACTCGTGGGTGTGGGCGTGCACGCCGGGCGTCAGGCGGAGCATGACCTTGGCGGTTTCGCCCCGGCTGGACGCGATCTTGGCCACGCGTTCCAGCTCGTCGAGGCTGTCCACCACAATGCGGCCAAGCTTCATGTCCAGGGCCCTGTTGATTTCGGCATCGGACTTGTTGTTGCCGTGCAGGCTCAGGTTGCCGCCCGGCACCCCGGCACGCGCTGCGACGGCCAACTCGCCGCCTGAGCAGGTGTCCAGGCGCAGGCCCTCGTCGGTAACCCAGCTGGCCACGGAGGTGCAAAGGAAGGACTTTCCGGCGTAGTAGACGTCCACTCCCCCGCAAATGTCGGCGAAGGCGGCGTCGAAAGCGTCTTTGAACGCCCGGGCACGTGACCGGAAGTCCGATTCACTCATGACGAAGAGCGGGGTGCCGAACTGCGCCTTGAGTTCGCTGACGGACAGGCCATCGATGGTGACCTCGCCAGCGTGGTTCCGTTCAACCCCTGCAGCCCACAGGGGTTCCTGCAGGGCATTGAGGTTTTCCGGTACTGCGAGCCACCCGGGGGCGAGCGGGGAGGAGTGTTCAGTCATGGTTCCTACATCCGTTCCGGCGCCGAAACGCCCAGCAGTTCAAGTCCGTTGGCCAAAACCTGGCTGGTGGCGTCATTGAGCCACAAGCGCGTGCGGTTGACGTCCTGGACCGGTTCATCGCCTTGCGGCGACACACGACAGGCGTCGTACCAGCGGTGGTAAGCGCCGGCAATGACCTCCAGGTGGCGTGCCACACGGTGCGGTTCGCGCAGTTCGGCCGCCTTCGCCACGATCGACGGGTAGCTGCCCAGATAGGAGAGCAGCTCATTCTCGGTGGCGTGATCCAGCAATGCCGCGTCAAAGACGGAGCGGTCCACGCCGGCCTCGGCCGCGTTACGGGCCGTGCCGCGTGAGCGCGCGTGGGCGTACTGGACGTAAAACACCGGGTTCTCGTTGCTGTTTTTCTTGAGCAGCTCCGGGTCCAACGTCAGCGGCGAATCGGCGGGGAAGCGTGCCAGGGAGTAGCGCACGGCATCCTTGCCCAGCCAGGAAATGAGGTCCTTGAGCTCAATGATGTTGCCGGCCCGCTTGGACAGTTTGGCACCGTTGACGGAAACCAACTGGCCAATGAGGACCTCGATGTTCACCTCGGGATCGTCACCCGCACAGGCTGCAATGGCCTTGAGGCGGTTGATGTAGCCGTGGTGGTCGGCGCCGAGGAGGTAGATCTTCTCGATGAAGCCGCGGTCCTTCTTTGAAAGGTAGTAGGCGGCATCTGCGGCGAAGTACGTCGGTTCTCCGTTGGCACGGATCATGACCCGGTCCTTGTCATCACCGAAATCTGTGGTGCGCAGCCACACCGCACCGCCGTCGTCGAACACGTGGCCCTGCTCCCGAAGGCGGGCCACGGCAGCCTCGATCGCGCCGGCGTCGTGCAGTTCCTTTTCCGAGAAGAAGACGTCGAAGTCCACGCCGAACTCGCCCAGCGTGTTCTTGATGTCCACCATTTGGGCTTCGTAGGCAGCGGCGCGGATCACCGGAAGCGCGGCCTCGTCGGTCAATTCACGGATGTCCGGGTGGGCCTTCAGGACTTCGTCACCCAGTTCCATGATGTATTCCCCGGGGTAACCACCCTCGGGTACCCCGCGGCCGTGGAGCCGCGACAGCACGGAATTGGCGAAGACGTTCATCTGCGAACCGGCGTCGTTGATGTAGTACTCGGCTGTGACGTCTGCGCCGGAAGCACGCAGCACCCGTGCGATCGCGTCACCCAGGGCAGCCCAGCGCGTATGCCCGATGTGCAGCGGGCCGGTGGGGTTGGCGGACACGAATTCCATGTTGATGATGTGGCCTGCGAGCGCCTGGTTGGTTCCGTAGGACGGACCGGCTTCCACGATCACCTTGGCGAGCGCCCCGGCGGCAGCGGCATCCACCGTGATGTTGAGGAAGCCGGGACCTGCGATTTCCACGCCGGTCACTCCAGGTATTTCCTGCAGGCGGTTGCTGAGGATTCCGGCGAATTCCCGCGGATTGGTGCCTGCCTGCTTGGCCAGTTGCAGGGCGATGTTGGTGGCCCAGTCTCCGTGATCCCTGTTCTTGGGTCGTTCCACTCGGACGTCGTTGGGAAGGGCAGATTCCGCCAGGGCAATTTCACCGGCGGCTACGGCGTCCTTAAGGCAGGTGGATATGGCAGTGGAGAGTTCTTCGGGAGTCACGCATCTAGCCTACCGGGGGCCCGCAAAGACGCGGAATTTGGACGGCCGTATGTGGGTAACCTGCCCACAGCGGGGACACAGGAAAGGACGCCTGCCGGCACAGGGTGAACCATTACGCTGAATCCGACGTTGTTGAAGACGTAAGAGGTGGCCATGAAGTCATCAACGATCAAACCGAATCCAGACCCATCCCAGCAGTTGAATCTTGTCCAGACGAATCTTGTCCAGTTGAAACGAGCAGAACCATGACTACGCCACTCCGCAAGACCCTCTACGCCGGCTTCGCAGGCCTCTCCATTATTGGTACGGCTGCAGCGTGCGCGCCCACCACGCAGGCCCCCTCGCAGACCCCTGCCAGCCAGAACGGCGGCCAGGAATCCACCACCAGCCCCAGCGCGTCGTCGGCTGCGTCCAGCGGCACCACCACCGGCTCCACCTACAAGGACGGCACGTACAGCGCCGACGGAACCTATACGTCTCCGAACGGCCAGGAAACAGTCGGTGTCGAATTGACCCTCGCCGGGGACAAGGTTTCGGCCGTCAACATCACCACGCACCCGTCCAACCCGAACACCAGGAAGTTCCAGGGCGAGTTCGCCAGCGGCATCGCCGCCCAGATCGTGGGCAAGGACATCGATGAACTCAATGTGTCCAAGGTGGCCGGCTCCTCGCTGACCTCGGGCGGCTTCAACGACGCCGTCCAGCAGATCAAGTCCCAGGCCAAGTAGCAGCCATGCCGCACCCGGGCTGGAGTACCTTCGGCTTTGAGGGCATCGGTACCCACTGGGACATTTCGACGCCGGAACAGCTCGCTCCGGAGGTACGGGAGGAACTGCTCGGCACGGTCGCTGATTACGACCATACGTATTCGCGGTTCAGGCCGGACTCCCTCGTCGCTGCATTGGCCAAGGCACCTGGAACCATCACGCTGCCCCGGCATGCCGGGGCGTTGCACCGGGTTTACGCCGATCTGTACCGGCTCAGCCGGGGTGCCATGACGCCCCTCGTGGGCAGCAGCCTGAACCGCTTGGGCTACGACGCGGCGTACACGCTGGTTCCCTCGGGAACGCCCGAGCCCGCGCCGCGTTGGGAGGACGTCCTTGACTGGGACGGCACCACCATCACGGCCAGTGACGCAGTGGTGCTGGACATAGGCGCAGCCGGGAAGGGACAACTCGTGGATTTGCTGGGCGGCGTGCTGCGCGAGGCCGGCCACACGGATTTCCTGGTGGATGGCAGCGGGGACATGCTGCATTCCGGCAGCCAAGCAGTGACCGTGGCGCTGGAACATCCCTACAACCCCAAGCAGGCCATCGGAACGGTCGAACTGGACAATGCCGCATTGTGCGCCTCCGCCGCCAACAGGCGCGCGTGGGGCGATGGCCTGCACCACGTCCTGGACGCGACCACCGGGGAACCCATCCAAACCACGGTTGCCACCTGGACCATGGCGGAGAATGCCCTGGCGGCCGATGCTTTGGCGACGGCACTTTTCATGGTTGAACCGGAAACGTTGGAAACCGTGTTCGACTTTTCCTGGCTCCGGGTTTTTTCGAATGGTGCCGCCACGTTCTCTGGCGGCTTTGAGGGGAGACTGTTCTCATGATTGCCGTTAAGTCGCGACTGGACACGTGGCTGGGCCGCTTCACCATGTACCGCCTGATCCTCTGGGTCCTGGGGATCCTGGTGGTGTACAGCCTGGTGCTGAATGTCCTGGGCTGGTTGACGTTCGGCATTCCCGAAATGCTGGTGCACCTGGCCTTGTGCCTGGGACTGACGTACGCCTCCAACCGCTTGTTGGCGCCGCTGTTCCGCACGCGGCCGCATTCAGAATCCTCGCTCATCACCGGGTTGTTGCTCTACTTCCTGTTCTGGCCGGCGTTCGGCGCCATGGACATGCTCGGGGTTGCCTTGGCCTGTGTGCTCGCCAGTGCATCGAAGTATGCCTTGGCCTTCCGGGGCCGGCACATCTTCAACCCTGCTGCTGCCGGGGCCTTCATCACCGGATTGACCGGGCTCAACATCGCAACATGGTGGGCGGCCACTCCGGCCATGTTGTGGCTGCTGGTTCCGGGAGTGTTCGTCGTGCTTTACCGGACGCGCAAACTCCTGATGGCCTCGGTTTTCCTGGTGGTGGCCACGGGCATCATCTTCACTGAACTGATCAGCCGCGGCATGACGGCAGGCCAGGCCCTGTGGCAGCCGCTGGCGCAACGCCCCCTGCTGTTCTTCGTGGGCTTCATGCTTTCGGAACCGCTGACCCTGCCTCCGCGCCGGTGGCAGCAACTGGCGCTTGCCGCCGTCGTGGGCCTTATCTTTGCTGTTCCATACAACCTGGGCTTCGTTGCCAACTCCCCCGAACTGGCCCTGCTGGTGGGCAACGCGTTGGCGTTCTTCCTCGGCCAGCGCGGTGGCGTGGAACTGACGTTCAAGGACTCGCGGAAGCTCACTCCTGGAACCACGGAGTTCCGTTTCGAACCACGTCGGCCGGTACGGTTTGCGGCCGGGCAGTTCATGGAACTCAACCTCCCCCATTCGGGTTCGGACGGCAAAGGACGGCGCAGGGTATTCAGCATCACCAGCGCCCCTGGCTCGCCGGAGGTGACCTTTGGAGTGGGAACTGCCGAGCCACTGTCTTCGGCGAAGAAATCGCTGCTTGCGTTGAAGCCGGGAGACCGGGTGGCCGGCACGGCCGTGGGCGGCGACTTCCTGCTGCCCCACGACGCCGGCAGGCCGGTCCTGTTGATAGCCGCCGGCATCGGGATCACGCCTTTCCTGTCCCATCTTGCGTCCGAGGCGTCCAGGGACGCTGTGGTGTTGTACCTCGCAAAGAGCCGTGACGAACTGGCTGCCTGCGAACAACTGGAGGCCTCGGGTGCCCACGTGATTGCCCGGTTGGCGGACGGTTCCACTCCTCCGGGGTTCATGCACGACGCCGGCAGCCCAAGGATCGATGCGGCGCGCCTTGCCGAGCTGGTTCCGGACATCAAGGATCGGGAGGTGTACGTCTCCGGGTCTCCGGCGAGCGTGGATTCATTGCGGGCAGCCGCGCGCGGGGCCGGGGCACGGAAGGTGCATGTGGACTCGTTCGCCGGGTACTGAGACGTTCAGGACCGCTGCGTGTTTGCCGAGGTGGCGCCCGGTTTTCCTTTGCACCGCGTGGACTGCTAAGCTCTAGGACGTCCCACCGGCAACGGAGGGAACCCCGGTTGCCCTCGTAGCTCAGGGGATAGAGCGTCTGCCTCCGGAGCAGAAGGCCGTAGGTTCGAATCCTATCGAGGGCACAGTGAATACCCCGCCAGCCAAGCTGGCGGGGTATTTTCATGCCCGCACGGGCGTTCTGCCGGAGCCCGCTGCACAGCCCGGCAACGCAAGGCAGGGCTATCAGTTCGAGGCTTGCCGGAGGCCCGCGGCCATAATGTCGGCCCCCGATCCTAGGCTGGATACAAGTTGCCCGCCAGACGTTTCCAGCCAAAGGGGTTGCCGTGTTTTGTTCAATCGTTCCGCCATACATGCTGCGCAAGCTTGCCGCCCGGAGTGAGCCGCGGCTCTGGGCCGTCGCAAGGGCTGCCAAAGAGTCCTTGCTGCATATCAAGGAACTGCAGGCCGTACGCTCGGCTCCTGCACCGTCCACACCGCCGAGCGCCCGGCAGGCCCAGCCCGGGCCACCCAAGCGGACCATCTACGACGCCGACACGTCGGAGAACCTGCCCGGCAGGCTGGTACGCAAGGAAGGCGCTGCTGCCACGGGCGATGTCGCCGCGGACGAAGCATATGACGGCCTGGGCAGCACCCACCGCCTCTACGCGGACATCTTCGGCCGCGATTCGATCGACGGCGCCGGCTTGCCGTTGGACGCCACCGTCCACTACGGCAATCTCTATGACAACGCGTTCTGGGACGGCCGGCAGATGGTCTTCGGGGACGGCGACGGTGAAGTGTTCCAGCGGTTCACCAAGTCGGTCAGCGTCATTGGCCACGAGCTCGCACACGGGGTCACGCAGTTCACTGCCGGACTCGCCTACCGCAACCAGGCCGGCGCGCTGAACGAGTCCATGTCCGACGTCTTCGGCGTGCTGGTGGAGCAGTACCTGAAGCAGGAGACCACCGCGCAAGCGTCATGGCTGATCGGCGAAGGACTGTTCACCGAGAAAGTCCAGGGGGCTGCACTGCGGTCCATGAAAGCTCCCGGCACCGCTTATGACGACGACGTGTTGGGCAAGGACCCGCAGCCCGACTCCATGGACACCTACGTCCGCACCAGCGCCGACAACGGCGGGGTGCACATCAACTCCGGAATCCCCAACCGTGCCTTCTACTTGGTGGCAGCCGAGCTCGGCGGCAACGCCTGGGGCGCCCCGGGCCAGATTTGGTACGGAACGCTGACCAGCGGCTCCCTGCCCCCTGCTTGCACGTTCGGCAAGTTCGCCAGGACCACACTGTCCACGGCGGAGGAACTGTTCGGCGCCGGTTCGGTAGAGCATGACGCCGTCCGAAAGGCGTGGGACACTGTGAAGGTGAAGGTTTAGGCCAGCCGGCGGGATTGCGCGCTCCTTGCGGTCCCGCCCCGGACTGGCTGCCTCAGGCCAGTAAACGGGAAAGCAGCCGGACATGAAGATCACCATCCAACGCAGCGGGGGCGTCGCCGCCATGACCCGTGTCTGGAGCGTGGAGGCCGTGTCCGCCGACCAAAAAGAGCGCTGGCTGCCCATGGTGGAGGCCTGCCCTTGGGAGGAAGCCAAAAGCCAGGCCCGCGCGTTGAACGAACCCGACCGTTTCATGTACTCCATCCGGGCAGGGCAACGCCGGGCTACCCTGCCCGAAAGGGCCGTGACCGGACCGTGGCAGGACCTCGTGGAATGCGCCAAGGCCGAGGGCGCCGAAACGCGTGGGCGCGTGGGCGGTCGGCGCTAGTCCCCGCCGCCTCGGACAGCCGCCAGCTCGGACAGCCGCTAGATTGCCTCGGCCAACTGCCCCCGAAAGGCCCTGCGGTAGCTCTGGGGGCTCGTATCCAGCACTTTGGTGAAATGGTGGCGCAACAGCACCGAATGCCCAAAGCCGGCCTCACGCGCAATCTCGTCGATGTTCAGTTCCGTGGTTTCCAGCAGTTCCTGTGCGCGGAGAACCCGTTGGGAGTTCAACCACGCGGCCGGCGTTGCGCCCGTTTCCGCGCGGAAGCGTCGGGCGAAGGTGCGCGGGGACATGTGGAGCCTGGCAGCAAGATCGTTCACGCTGTGCTCCTGGTCCAAATGCTCCACCATCCAGCGCAGGAGTGCCTCCATCGGCGCCGAACCGCAGGTAGGCATGGGCCTGTCGATGAATTGGGCCTGTCCGCCGTCGCGGTGCGGGGGCACCACCATGTCGCGTGCAATGGCTGCGGCCACGTTGGCCCCCAACTCCACCCGGACCAGGTGCAGGCACGCGTCGATGCCGGCGGCGGTTCCGGCGCTGGTGATGATGGTGCCGTCCTGGACGTAGAGGACATTTTCGTCCACGATCACTCCGGGGTACCGGCTGGCGAGGTCCTGGGAGTAATGCCAGTGGGTGGTGCAGCGGCGCCCTTCCAGAAGGCCGGCACGCGCCAAGGCATAGGCTCCCGAGCAGATGGACATCACCCAGGCCCCGCGCTCGTGGGCAGCGCGGAGAGCCGCATAGACAGACTCCGGCACTTCCTGGTCCCTGCCAAAGGGCGCCATGATCACCAAGTCAGCGTCCGCCGTTGCCTCCAAGCCACGATTGACGTGGAGGGAGAGCCCCGACTTCATCCGGACATCGCCGGGTTCGGGCGCACACACGCGGAAGTCGAAGGCGGGAACACCGGCTCCCCTGTCCGATCTGTCAATGCCGAAAACCTCAAAGGCAGTGCCGAACTCGAAGATGGAGAAGTCGGGAACCACTATCACGGCTACTGATGTCAACATCTCTCTATTGTGGCAGAAAATTGTTTATTTGGGTCATTTCTGCCACTGTTTTCCCAGTGCCTGCAAGAGAAGGATGGAGGCATGGAAATCTTCGGAATCATCCTCTTCATCGTCCTCATCACCGCCGTTTCAGCCACCATCGCTGCCCTCCTGAAGGACGGCCGCGGACACAACCCGCCCATCTCCTCCAAGGAACCGTGGAGCGCCTTCGAGGCCCCCAGCAGCCCCTACTGGAACCCGCGGATCTACTGAGCGGCCGGCCCCGGAACGCTGCCAATCATCCCCTCCCTGTCCCATCCATCCGACGCCCGTACGTTCACGGAGTTACTGCAGGACTCCTTGAACTGACGGGCGTCCTTCTACGCCTCCCCTGCCCTGTGCGGCACGCCGACGCGTGGGCTAGATTCTCCTCCATGATCCAAACCTCCGCCCGGCTACTCCAGTTGCTGTCCCTGCTCCAGGTCCGCCGGGAATGGACCGGCGCCGCACTGGCTGACCGCATGGGCGTCACTGAACGGACCGTGCGGCGGGACATCGACAAACTCCGCAACCTTGGCTACCCCATCCACGCTTCCCCCGGCATCACAGGTGGCTACCAGTTGGGTGCCGGCGCCCAGCTTCCACCCCTGCTCCTGGACGACAACGAGGCCCTGGCCGTAGCACTGGGGCTGAACTCTGTTGCCGCGGGACCGGTGGCAGGCATCGGCGAAGCCTCCGTCCGCGCGCTGGCGAAGCTTGAACAGGTGCTGCCCGCACGGTTGCGCCCGAAGTTCGCCATGTTGAAGGCCGCCGTAACCACGCTGCCCAGCAACGCCGCATCCGTGGACCCCCAGCAACTTACGGCACTCTCCGCAGCCATTTCCGATCGCCGTTACATCACGTTCGACTACGTGAAATCCGACGGCGATTCGGCGCGGCGCCTGGTTGAGCCCTATCGCCTGGTGGACACAGGCAGGCGCTGGTACTTGGTGGCCTGGGACGTGGATCGGGGCGACTGGCGGATTTTCCGCGCTGACCGGATGGCGTCGTTGCCCACGGAACGAAAGAAGTACGAACCACGGCCCCTTCCCGCCGAGGACTTGGCAGCCTACGTCCAGCAGTCGATCACGCGGTCTCCGTACCGCTTCGACGTCGTCGTGCGGCTGCGTGCCCCACTCACCGACGTTGCCGCCGTCGTGGGCCCGCACGCGTCCCTCACCGCGGAAGGGCCGCAGTCGACCATTCTCCGGGCCGGTTGGGACAACCTCGCCGCACCGGCGGCGCACCTGGCCGCCCTGGACATGGATTTTGAAATCATCGGGCCGGCGGAGTTCAAGTCCTTTGCCCTGGACCTGTCCCGCCGGCTTGTCGCGGCAGCGGGGATGTGACGGCGCCGCCGTTCCCGCCTGGTACCCCGCAGTAGACTGGCATCAACCATGACACTTCATATTTCCTACCCCGCCGAGCTCCCCGTCTCCGAGCGCCGCGAGGATTTGATGGCGGCCATCGCCGCGAACCAGGTGACCATCATCGCCGGCGAGACCGGCTCGGGGAAGACCACCCAGATTCCCAAGATGTGCCTGGAACTCGGACTGGGCGACAAGGGACTGATCGGCCACACCCAGCCGCGGCGGCTCGCTGCCCGGACGGTAGCGGAACGGATCGCCTCCGAACTCGGCGTGGACATCGGCGCGGAAGTCGGGTTCCAGGTCCGCTTCACCGGCGAGGTCAGCGCGGCTACCAAGGTCAAGCTCATGACCGACGGCATCCTGCTGGCCGAAATCCAGCGGGACAAGCTGCTGCGCAAATACAGCACCATCATCATTGACGAAGCCCACGAGCGCAGCCTTAATATCGACTTCATCCTCGGATACCTGAAGCGGATCCTCCCCCAGCGCCCGGACCTGAAGGTCATCATCACTTCGGCCACCATCGACCCCGAACGCTTCGCCAAGCATTTCGGCACCGAGGACTCGCCGGCTCCGATCATCGAGGTCTCGGGCCGGACCTATCCCGTGGAAATCCGCTACCGCCCGCTCTCCCAGCCAAGCGGTGACGACGATGACACCGACGACGAACTCGAAGAGGACCGGGATCCCTTGGACGCCGTCTGCGACGCCGTGGATGAGCTTGCCAAGGAGGCGCCCGGCGACATCCTTGTCTTCTTCTCCGGCGAACGCGAGATCCGCGATGCCGCCGAGGCGCTCAACAGCCGGATCCAAGGCAATCGCCGCCTGGCAGGCACGGAGGTCCTCCCGCTGTATGCACGCTTGAGCCTGCAGGAACAGCACCGGGTGTTCAACCCGGGCGGCAAGCGTCGCATCATCCTGGCCACCAACGTTGCGGAAACCTCCCTGACCGTTCCGGGAATCAAGTACGTGGTGGACACCGGAACGGCCCGCATTTCGCGGTATTCTCACCGGACCAAGGTCCAGCGGCTGCCTATCGAGCGGGTCTCGCAGGCCTCGGCCAACCAGCGCTCCGGACGCTGCGGACGCGTCTCCGAGGGCATTGCCATCCGCCTCTACTCGGAGGAGGACTTCGAGTCACGACCGCAATTCACGGACCCGGAAATCCTGCGGACCAACCTCGCGGCCGTCATCCTGCAAATGACCGCCATGGGCGTCGCCCGGAGTCCCAAGGACGTGGAAAACTTCCCGTTCGTGGAGCCGCCGGACTCGCGTGCCATTAACGACGGCGTCACCCTCCTCCGCGAACTCGGCGCCTTGAGCGCGCCCCGGCAACAAGACGCCCAGGATCAGCCGGCCACGGGCCGGGGCGGTCACCGCCGCGGCAGCCAAGGCGGCAGCGGCAGCGGGCTGACCGCCGTCGGGCAGAAACTCGCGCAGCTGCCTGTGGACCCCAGGCTCGGCCGCATGATCGTGGAGGCCGGGAAGCGCGGTTGTGTCCGCGAGGTCATGATCCTAGCCGCGGCACTGACCATCCAGGATCCCCGCGAACGACCCACGGACAAGCAGCAGCTTGCCTCGGAAAAGCACGCCCGCTTCCGCGATGAAAATTCCGACTTCACCGGGTACCTCAATTTGTGGAACTACGTGCAGGAAAAACAGCGCGAGTTGTCCTCCACGCAGTTCCGGCGCTTATGCCGCACGGAGTTCATCAACTACCTCCGGATCCGGGAATGGCAGGACCTTTTCACCCAGCTTCGGCAATTGGCGAAGCCACTGGGCATTACCTTGGACAACACCCGGGTCGCCGATCCCGTGGGGCACCACGACGGTATCCACATCAGCCTCCTGTCCGGCCTGTTGAGCCACATCGGCATCTACGACGAACGCAAGCGCGAGTACGCCGGCGCACGCGGCAGCCGTTTCGCGATCTTCCCCGGCTCGGCGCTGTTCAAGAAGTCTCCTGCCTTCGTCATGGCCGCGGAACTGGTGGAGACCAGCCGGCTCTGGGCCCGCGTGGCTGCGAAGTTTGATCCGTTGTGGGCCGAGCAAGTGGCCCCGGACCTGGTCAAGCGCTCTTACAGTGAACCGCACTGGTCATCGCGCCAGGGTGCAGTGCTGGCGCACGAGAAAGTCACCCTGTACGGGGTGCCGATCATCCCCAACCGCCGCGTCAACTACGGCCGGATCGACCCCGAATTGTCACGGGAGTTGTTCATCCGGCATGCCCTGGTGGAGGGTGAGTGGCGCACCCACCACAAGTTCTTCCACCGGAACCGCGCCCTCCTCCAGGAAGTCGAGGAACTGGAGACCCGCATGCGGCGCCGGGACATCCTGGTGGACGACCAAACGCTCTTCGAGTTCTACGATGCCCGTGTGGGCAAGGACGTGGTGTCCGAGCGGCACTTCGACAAGTGGTGGAAGGAAGCCCGCCAGTCCGACGCCACGTTGCTGGACTTCGATGAATCCTTCCTGATGACCGAGGACGCCGATGACCTGGATGACTCGGCCTACCCCAAGGTCTGGGTGCACAAGGGATTCGAGCTTCCGCTGAGCTACGAGTTCCACCCGGTGGCGCCTGGTTCGGCGCCCAACCCCTCGGATGGCGTCACGGCAGAAGTACCCGTGCTTTTCCTGAACCAGATGGAGGATGCTCCTTTCCGGTGGCAGATCCCGGGCCAGAGGGTGGACCTGGTCACCGCCTTGATCAAGTCCTTGCCCAAGCAGGTCCGGAAGAACTTTGTTCCGGCCCCGGACGTCGCGCGGCAGGCTACCGCTGCCCTTGAAGCGGACTTCGACACCGCCACGGATGAACTGGAGGCTTCCCTCGAGTTGGTCCTGCGCCGGCTGAAGGGGCACATCATTCCGCCGGGTTCGTGGAATTGGGAGGCAGTCCCCCAGCATTTGCGGGTGAGTTTCAAAGTGGTGGACAGCCGCGGCAAGGTCCTGGGCGAAGGCAAGGACCTCGCGGGCCTCCAGGAAGCCCTGGCCCCGGCCACCCGTCGCGCCATTGCAGAGTCGCTCGGAGCCACGCCGGCCACCACCCGGGCCTCGAACAAGGGTCCGGCCCGCCCTGCTGGCAAGGGTTCCCAACCGGCGCCCGCGGCTTCAAACACTCCGGCCAACGGCGCCGTTGCCGAGCGCGACGGCATCACTTCCTGGGATTTCGGCCCGGTGGAACGCCAGGTCACCAGGACCGTCAAGGGCCATGCCGTCACGGGCTTCCCCGCGTTGGTGGACGAAGGATCATCCGTTTCGTTGCGGGTATTCCAGACGCGGCAGGAGCAGGAAGCCGCCATGCGTGGCGGAGTAATCCGGCTCCTGGCCCTCCGCATTCCT
This sequence comes from Paenarthrobacter sp. NPDC089714, assembly GCF_044748905.1. Taxonomy (NCBI): domain Bacteria; kingdom Bacillati; phylum Actinomycetota; class Actinomycetes; order Micrococcales; family Micrococcaceae; genus Paenarthrobacter; species Paenarthrobacter sp. NPDC089714. Next base: position 728,762 of record NZ_JBIVGX010000001.1, on the reverse strand, counting down.
TCGCCGGACCGGTATGTCCTGGAACACCTGAGCAACACGGAGAAGCTGACCTTCAGCCAGAATCCACACGGCTCGGTCAATGCCCTGATCGCCGATTGTGCCCTGGCCGCCATCGACAAGCTGACGCCCCAGGACCTTCCTTGGGACAAGGGAGCGTTCGATGCGTTGTACGAGGCTGTCCGTGCGGAACTGATCGATACGGTCTTCACCGTGACTGCCGTCGTCGAGCGCATCCTGGCCAGCACGCGCCGGATCCAGAAGCAGCTGAAGGGCAGTACCAGCCTCGCCCTGATCAGTGCCTTGAACGATATGAAGAGCCAGTTGGAGCAATTGGTCTTTCCCGGGTTCGTGGCACAGACGGGCTACGCCCAGTTGAGCCAAGTGCCGCGCTACCTGCAGGCCATGGAAAAGCGCCTCGAAAAGCTGCCCGGCAACGTCCAACGCGATGGCCTCAGCATGGCGGCGATCCAGGGCCTGGAAGACGATTACGACGATGCCGTCTCCGCGCTCCTGCCGGGACGCAGGATCGGCCCTGATTTAACCCGGGTGCGCTGGATGATCGAAGAACTCAGGGTGAGCCTGTTCGCGGTGGAGCTTGGCACAGCCTATTCCGTGTCCGAAAAGCGCATCCGGACCGTCCTCAACCAGGCCCTCGCACCGGCCTGACGGCCGTCCGGGGACTGACCGGCGGGCCTGCTCCTGAAAAAGAACCCGGTGGCGCCGAAAAAGCACCACCGGGTTAAGAGGTAAGGGATCAGTCCTCGGGCACCACGTCGCCGTGACCGGCGGAGCGGAGCGCCGCGCGCAGCTTCACGGCTGTGGCGTCCATGATGGCAGGGTCCGGGTTGTGGTCCACGTTGTGCACTTCGAAGTCGGCCATCGAATAGGCCGGCCACACGTGGACGTGGAGGTGGTCCACTTCGAAGCCCTCCATCAGGACGCCGACACGCTTGGCATCGAACACGTCTTCTTGTACCTTGCCGATCTTCTGGGCGACGTCCATGACCTTGGCCAGCAGTTCAGGGCTGGCATGGGTCCACGAGTCCACCTCTTCGCGTGGAACCACCAGGGTATGCCCGGACGTGATGGGCGCGATGGTCAGGAACGCCACCACCTCCGGGTCCTTCCACACGAAGCGGCCGGGAATCTCCCCGTTGATGATCCTTGTAAACAGCGTGCTCATGCGTCTGCCCTTTCCGAAGGTTCCTGGAGTGTTGAAGTGTCCAGCACGAACCGGTATTTCACGTCGCCCGCCACCATGCGGTCGTAGGCCTGGTTCAGTTGATCGGCTCCGACGATTTCAATATCGCTGGCCACCGAATGCGCGGCACAGAAGTCCAGCATTTCCTGGGTCTCCGCGATGCCGCCGATCAAGGAGCCGGCATAGGCCAAACGGCGCCGGATCAAGAGCCCCGGGCTCACTGGCGGCATCTCCTCCGCGGGCAGGCCCAGTTGGAAGAGCGCACCGTCCAGGCGGAGCGTCTTGAAGTACGGGTTAAGGTCGTGGGGTGCGGCAACGGTATCGATGATCACGTCGATGCTCCTGTTGGCGGCTTCCATTGCTTCGGAATCCGTGGACAGCACCACATGGTTGGCACCAAGCTCACGCGCTGCCTCAAACTTGGCAGCGGAAGTGGTGAAGACCGTGACATCGGCACCCATGGCCTTGGCGATCTTGACGGCCATGTGCCCCAGCCCGCCGAGTCCAACGACGCCCACTGCGTCGCCTTCCTCGACGTCGAAGTAGCGCAACGGGGAGTAGGTGGTGATTCCGGCGCACAGGAGCGGCGCTGCGGCCGCCGGGTCCAGGCCTTCCGGAATGCGCAGGACGAACCGGCGGTCCACCACCACCGAGGACGAGTAACCGCCTTGGGTAACGGCATCGCCGTTGCGGGGATCCTTGGCCCCGTACGTGCCAACATTTCCCCGCTCGCAGTACTGTTCCAGGCCTTCGAGGCAACTGTCGCATTCGCGGCAGGAGTCCACCATGCAGCCAACGCCCACACGGTCGCCTGGCGCAAAATCCTGCACCGCGGAACCGACCCGGGTAATCCGTCCCACGATTTCGTGGCCTGGCACCAAGGGGTACGGGGGGATGCGCCACTCGCCTCGGGTGGCATGGACATCGGAGTGGCAGAGCCCGCAGAATTCGATCGCGATCTCCACGTCGTCTTCCTTGGGCGCCCGCCGGGAAACGGTCAGCGGCACCAATCCGCTTTCCGGCGATGTGGCACCATAGGCAGCAGCGAGCAGGGATCCGGCGAACGACGGCGATGCTTCAGGGGTGATTGTTCTTCCAAGGGGCGGGGGCACAGGGCGTCCGGGGGTCATGCTTTGACGCTACTCCCGGCAGCACTGCCGGTGCCACTCGGACCGTCGAGGCGTTCCGCTTCGAAGGGTTGGTCACCCACCGCGACGGGATTCGCGTCGTTGTTCGACCATTGCGAAAACGATCCCGGGAACAACGCGGCCTCGAAGCCGGCGATTTCCAGGGCGGCAATCTGGTGTGCGGCCGTGACACCCGAACCGCAGTAGACAGCTACCTCGGATGACGCTCCGACGCCCAACTCCTCGAATCGCTCCCTGAGTTCCGCGGCGGGCAGGAACGCGCCCTCGGCGGTCACGTTGGCCGTGGTCGGCGCACTCACGGCGCCCGGTATGTGTCCGGCCCGCGGGTCGATCGGTTCCACCTCGCCCCGGTACCGCTCCCCCGCACGGGCATCGAGCAGCAGGCGTTCACCGTGCCATTGGGCAGCTTCGCCCTCGCCGATCGTCGCCATTGCTCCCTCACCCAGGGTGACCTGCCCGACGTCGGGATTCACCTCGCCTGCCTCCACGCGGTTCCCTGCCGCACGCCAGGCGGCCAGGCCGCCGTCGAGCAGGTACACCGAGGAGACCCCTGCGTTCCGGAGCATCCACCAGACCCGGGCGGCCGCCATGCTGCCGCTGTTGTCGTAAGCAACCACGGTGTCGCCGTCGTTGATGCCCCAACGCCGCGCGGCCTCCTGGAAGCGTGCCGCGGAGGGCAACGGGTGCCTGCCCAGGGACGGTTGCGCGTGGTCGGCGAGCTCGGTGGGAAGATCCACGAAAACCGCACCCGGCACGTGCCCGGCCACGTATTCGCTGTGCCCGTCAGTCCGGCCCAGGACCCACCGCACGTCCAGGAGCACAGTACGCTCTCCCGCCTCGAGGCGGTGTTGCAGCCCGGCTGCGTCGATCAGGATCGCCATCATTCTCCTTCGATATGCAGTTCCCTGCTGATGTCCGGTTCCAGCCTAGTCCGGCGGGCGAGGCTGGAACCGCCGGTAGGCTTGACCGGTGAGCAATTCGTGCATTCAGGACAGGGCCTGGGCCCACGAGGCCATCCGCAAGATCGAGGCCGAGAACAACCGATCGGCGGACACGCACCTCTACGCGGTTCCGCTGCCCGAACACTGGGGCGTGGACCTTTACCTCAAAGACGAATCGACCCACCGCTCCGGCAGCCTCAAGCACCGCCTGGCGCGGTCCCTTTTCCTCTACGGCCTGGTCAACGGCTGGATCACCGAAGGCACCACCATCGTGGAAGCGTCCAGCGGCAGCACCGCCGTCTCCGAAGCCTACTTCGCCCGGCTCATCGGACTGCCCTTCATCGCTGTGATGACCAAAAGCACCAGTGCCGAGAAGATCGCCTTGATCGAGGAGTTCGGCGGCGCCTGCCTGTTGGTCGACCATGCCTCGGAGGTCTACGCGGTTGCCGAAGAGACAGCCCGGACGTCCGGCGGCTACTACATGGACCAGTTCACTTTCGCCGAACGGGCCACGGACTGGCGCGGCAACAACAACATCGCAGAATCGATCTTCGAGCAGCTGACCCTGGAACGCCACCCGGTCCCGGAATGGATCGTGGTGGGCGCCGGGACCGGCGGGACCAGCGCCACCATCGGCCGGTACCTGCGCTACAACCGGCACAGCACCCGGCTGGCAGTGGTGGATCCGGAGAACTCAGCTTTCTACCCGGCCTGGCGGGACGGAACTGCCGGGACCGCTACGGGCTTGCCCTCCCGTATCGAAGGCATCGGCCGCCCCCGGGCCGAGCCAAGCTTCGTCCCGGCGGTCATCGACCACATGATCCAGGTCCCGGACGCCGCCTCCGTTGCGGCCATGCGGCACCTGGAAAAACTCACCGGCCTGCACGCGGGACCGTCCACGGGCACCAATCTGTGGGGCGTCTGGCAGCTGGTTGCGGAGATGGTGGCCGAAGGCAGGACGGGCAGCATCGTCTCGCTGATGTGCGACGCGGGCGACCGCTACGCGGGCAGCTATTACGACGCCGGATGGCTGGCCGGCAAGGGACTGGACCCGACCGCGTTCGAAACCGTCCTGGACAGGTTCCACGAGACCGGGCTCTGGAACTCCGGGGCCTAGACCTCGACGCTCTCGCGCGCAGCCAGTGATGCGTACGTGGTTCCGTACCGCGCACCGATGCGCGTCACATGGCCCTCAACCAGGCCACGGCCCAGGTCGTTGAGCAAGGCATCGTGGACGGGGAATGCCTGCGGCGCACGGACCGCGATCACGAAGTCCACCACTTCGCCCACCTTGGACCACGGCGCATGGATGGGTACCAGGAGTGTCTTGACATCGATTCCGTCCGGTACCACGAAGGAATCGCCCGGATGGAACACGTTGCCGTCCACGAGGTAGCCGATGTTGGAGACCACCGGAATCTGGGCATGGATCAACGCGTGCTGCCCACCAAAGGTCCTGACGTCGAATCCGGCCGCTTCGAAGGCCGAGCCGGGATCGACGGCATGGATGCGGTCTGCCACGTTTCCGGCGGACGCCTCCTCCGCGGCCTTCTTCACCGTGTTGGCCACCCCTGCCGGGGCATACAACTCCAGTCCTCCGTTGGCTTCCATGGCCTCAAGGACCGCAGGCTGATCTATATGGTCGCCGTGCTCATGGGTGATAAGTACTGCCTGCGCCCCCTCCAAGGCTTCCTTCGATTCGGAAAACGTCCCCGGATCAATGACCAGGACGTGGTTGTCCTTTTCCAGGCGGACACAGGCATGCGTGTACTTGGTGAGCTTCATGGTCTCAGCCTATGGTCCGCCGCAAAGGGTTTCCAAGCAGCCCGGCTGGTAAAATTGGGACTCGCCAGCACCCCAGGAAACGGAGCCTTCCACAATGCCCCACGGCACCCAGTCCGCCACGAGTGGTTCTTCTGCGCCTGCTTCCGGCGGCGTCAAGGAACAGCGCGTCACCAAGCAACGCCTGGCGGTCAGCGCTGCGTTGGATGAACTGGACGACTTCGTCAGCACGCAGGAGCTGTACCGCCTCCTGCAGAACAAGGGCATCTCGGTTTCGCTGGCGACGGCCTACCGCATTCTGCAGTCCCTCGCTGACGACGGCTTGATCGACGTCCTGCGCAACGGTGATGGCGAGGCCGTCTACCGGCGTTGCGCCGTCACCGGGCACCACCACCACCTGCTGTGCCGCAACTGTGGCAAAGCCGTGGAGGTCGAGGCGCCCGCCGTCGAAACCTGGGCCGCCCGCACGGCTGCCGAGCACGGTTTCACGGAGGTGGCCCACACCGTGGAGATTTTCGGACTGTGCCCGGAGTGCACCGCCCGGAAGGCCGAAGGCAAGCTTTAGAGCGCCCTCGCCGGTTGGTCCCGCGACACGCGTCCGTTGAGTCCCCGCTTGGCCCGGACCCGGCCGATCACCCGGCACACCACGTAGATCAGGAAGGACAACGTGGTGACGTAGGGGCTGATGGGGATGCGGCTGCCGAGTGCCAGGAGAATTCCGCCCACCGTGGCTGTGATGGCGAAAACGACGCTCAACAACACCACCAAGCGCGGTGACGTCGTCACCCGGAGGGCCGCCGCCGCCGGAGTAATCAGGAGCGCGAGCACCAGGAGTGCGCCCACGATCTGGATGGACAGCGCCACGCTCACACCCAGGAGCACCATGAAGCCGATGGCGATACCACGCACCGGCACGCCCCGGGCCTCGGCCATGTCCGGATCCACGCTCGCGAAACTCAAGGGGCGCCAGATGGCGGCCAGGGCGAGCATCACCACCACGGCCGTCCCGGCGAGGACCTGCAGCTGGACGGTGTCCACGGACACGATCTGTCCGGTCAGCAAGCCAAACTTGTTGGCCGCGCGTCCTTCATAGAGGGCCAGGAAGAGGATCCCCAGGCCTAGTCCGAAGGGCATGATGACGCCGATGATCGAGTTCTTGTCCCGCGCCCTGACTCCCATGAAGCCCAGGAGGACGGCCGCGGCCACGGAACCAATGAGTGAGCCGAAAATGATGTCGGCACCAATGAGCAGGGCGAACGCGGCACCGGCAAAGGAGAGCTCGGAGATGCCATGCACGGCAAAGGCAAGGTCCCGTTTCATCACAAAGGTGCCTACCAGCCCGCCCAGCAGGCCCAGGACGGCGCCGGCCCAGATGGAGTTCTGCACCAGGACCAGCAACTCGCCGTAGTTCTCGAAATTGAAGATCGTCTGCAGGACGCTTCCCCAGTCCATCAGAACTCCTCCCCGGAAGCCGCGTGGGCATCGTCATGGAAGTGCGTGGTGGCGTCGGGAAGTCCCACGACGACGATCCTTCCGTTGGCGTGGATGACCTCCACATGGCTGTTGTACAGATCCGAGAGGACTTCGGTGGTCATCACTTCCTGCGGGGTCCCCACCCGGAACCGGCCGCCGGCGAGGTAGAGCACACGGTCCACGTAGTCGATGACAGGGTTGATCTCATGCGTCACGAACACCACGGCGCTGTTGCGGGAATGGCATTGCTCGTTGATGAGCGAACTGACGGCCTGCTGATGGTGCAGGTCCAATGACAACAGGGGCTCGTCGCAGAGCAGGACCTGCGGTTCGGTGGCCAAGGACTGGGCAACCCGGAGCCTTTGCTGTTCGCCGCCGGACAATTGGCCCACCGGAACCTTGGCGTAATCCGCGGCGCCCACCAGCTCCAGCAGTTCATCCACGCGCTTGTTGACGGCACGCGAAGCCAACCTGAGGCCCCAGCGGTGTCCGTCGATCCCCAGACCCACCAGGTCCCTGGCACGAAGGGGCGTGTCCGGCGCAAACGACTTCTGCTGCGGAATGTAGCCGATGCGCCTGCTTCCGCGTTCCACCGGCTGGCCACCGAGGGCCACGGTTCCGGAGTGCAATTCCTGGAGCCCCAGGAGGACCTTGAGGAAGCTGGTCTTGCCGCTGCCGTTGGGCCCGAGCACGGCGAAGAACTCCCCCGGATGGATGTCGAGGTCAAGGTCTTGCCAGAGTGTCCTCTTGCCGAACTTCAGGCTCGCTCCGCGGAGGCTCACAACCGGTGTCAAAAGGTGTCCTCGATCCGTGCACGGCGCTTGGCCGTGGTAGTTGGGTGCCGCGATGGTCCGCGGGGCAGGTGATGGCAAGCGTGGGCCCCGCAGCCATCCTGATTATCTTAGGACGCTTGCGGGGCCTCCGCGGCAAGGCGGCGCAGGTTGTCGGGGCCTACTGCTTGGCCAATGCTCCCGAGATGGCATCGACGTTGCCGGCCATCCACTGAACGTAGTCCTTGCCCTCAGGCAGCGTCTCAGTAAAGTTCACCACCGGAACGCCGGCAGCCTCCGCCGCCTTCTTGACGGCCTCGGTCTGCGGACCCTCCGTCTGCTCGTTGTACGCCAGCAGCCTGACGCCCGGGACGAGGTCCGTGGTTTCCTTCAGGACGGAGGCGGGGACGTCCGTGCCTTCCTCGACGGCGGCGCTGTAGGCTTCCGGCGTCTTGTTCACCAGTCCGGCGGCCTCAAGGAGGTAGAGGGGAACCGGTTCGGTGATGGCCACGGGCGCGTCCTGGTTGCTTGCCTTGAGGGCTTCGAGCTTTCCGGTCAGGTCGGCCAGCTTGCCTTTAAGGGAGTCCGCGTTGCTCTTGAACGTGGCCGCCGATCCGCTGTCCAGGGCCCCAAGCTTTGCCGCCACGGCATCCGCCAGCTTGCCCATGGAGTCCAGGCTGTACCAGACGTGCTCGTTGAATTCCCCGTGGCTGTGGCTGTGGGCTCCGTCGGAGTGTGCCTCCTCGCTGTGGCCGGCTTCCTCTGGAGCCAGCCCGGATACCTCCACAGCGCTGATCATATTGTCATGGCCAATGTTGGTGTCATCGGCGATCTTATGGAGGAAGTCGTCGTAGCCTCCCCCGTTCTCCACCACAAGCCTGGCCTTGGAGATCACCAGTTTGTCCTGGGCGTTTGCCTCGTAGGAATGGGGGTCCTGGCTGGTCTTGGTGATGATGGCATTGACGTTGACCTTGTCCCCGCCGATCGCCTTGACGATGTCCCCGTAGACATTGGTGGAGGTCACCACCTCGATCGCTCCGGACGACGACGGCGAACCCGCCCCGGCATTGCCGGCGCAGGAGGACAGGGACAGGGCAGCAGCAGCGGCCACGGCGACCATGGACAGGCGGGCGGCGTTACGACGCACGAAAACCTCGGATCTACTCAAAATGAGAATCAAACACAACAAGTGGATGACTCCAGTGTAGCCCTAAATAGGAATCATTCCTATTTAGGGCCAACGGTCGGCCTCGCTTTCCACGGATCGCCTGACGCGATCCCTCCGCTACGACTGCTGTGCGCCACCGCCCAAGCGGCGGATTCCGGTGGCCTGGGTGGCGTCGCGGATTTCGCCCACAAGTTGCTCAATGACATCTTCAAGGAAGAGCACCCCCTGCGTATTCCCACCCGGTCCCACCACACGCGCCAGGTGTGAACCCGTCCGCTGCATCACGGACATGGCCCGTTCAATCTCGTCATCCGGGGACAGGTTGGCCAAAGAACGGATGCGCCCTTCGGCAATGGGGTGCCGGCGCCCTTCATCCGGGATGGAAAGGATGTCCTTGACGTGCAGGTATCCAGCGAGTTCGCCGTCGTCGTCCACCATGGGGAACCGCGAGAAGCCGGTGCGGCTGACCGCCTTCTCCACCTCCACCGGAGTGGCCGCCGTCTTGAGGACGACCAGCTTGTCCAGGGGCACCATGATGTGCGAGGCCGTGTGTTCAGAGAACTCCAACGCACCCGTTAGCAACCCGGCCTCGTCATCCACCAGGCCGTGCCTGGTGGACTCCTGCACGATCGACTGCACCTCTTCCAAGGTGAAGGAGGATGAAACCTCATCCTTCGGTTCGATCCTCATGAGCCGCAGGATGTGGTTTGCCAGCCAGTTCAGCGTCCAGATGATGGGTTTGACTACCCGGGCAATGAACACCAGCGGCGGCGCCAGCAGCAATGCCGCCTTGTCCGCCACGGATACGGAGATGTTCTTGGGCACCATCTCGCCAAACGTCACGTGGAGGAACGTGACAAACAGGAGGGCGATGGCAAAGGCAATCACGTCGGCCAACTCCACCGGGACACCCACCAGCTCAAGTGGCTCAGCCAGCAGGTGGTGGATTGCCGGTTCCGCAACCTGCAGGATCAGGAGCGAACACACCGTGATGCCCAACTGCGCGCAGGCAAGCATCAAGGACACGTTTTCCATGGCCACAAGGGTGGTTTGCGCGCGCTTGGACCCCGCCTCCGCCAAGGGTTCTATCTGGCTGCGCCGCGCGGACATGACCGCGAACTCAGCACCGACAAAGAAGGCATTGCCAACCAGGAGGATAACCAGCCATACCAGGCCTGCCCAGTCGCTCACAGGGTCCCCGCCCCGTGGGACTGTGCGCGGCCATCGTCGGAGGCCTCTTCCGGCTCCTCGATGTGGTGGAAGCAGATCCTGTCGATCCTGCGGCCATCCATCCTGGTAACCGTCAATGTCCCCCCGCCGGCGTCCACCACGTCGCCTGTCTTGGCGATCCGGCCCAGCTTGCTCATGACGTAACCGCCAACGGTTTCATAGGCTGCCTCATCAGGGACAGTCAGGCCGGGAATCTGCTCCGAAACTTCGTCCGGCCGCAGGAGGCCAGGGAAGTACCAATCCCCGGACGCGCTCTGGAGCAGTCCCGGGCGGACCTTGTCGTGTTCGTCGGACACTTCGCCCACGATCTCCTCCACAAGGTCTTCGAGCGTGGCAATGCCCGCAGTACCGCCGTATTCATCCAGGACGACGGCGAGTTGCAGGTTTCCTTCGCGCAGTTCAGCCAGGAGCGAGTCCAGGTGGATCGTCTCGGGCACGCGGAGGACTTCAGTCATGATCGCCCCGGCTTCCAGCTTGGCCCTGCGGTCGGACGGTACGGCAACAGCCTTCTTCACATGGACCACTCCACGGATATCATCCGCGGAGTCGCCGATCACGGGAAAACGTGAATAGCCGGTGCGGCGGGCGGCATCGAGGATATCGGTGACAGGCTGGTCGGCATCGATGGTTTCCATGCGGATGCGGGGCGTCATCACGTCGGCCGCAGTCCTGCCGGAGAAGTTCAACGTGCGGGCCACGAAGTTGGCAGTTCCAGCGTCCAAGGTTCCCAATTCAGCCGAACGCCGCACCAGGGAGGCGAGCTCCGCCGGGGTACGGGCACCGGAAATCTCCTCCTTGGCCTCAAGCCCAAAGAGGTTCAGGACCTTGTTCGAAAACCCATTGAGGACCACGATCGCAGGTTTGAAGACGGCGGTGAAGACCAGCTGGGGGCGGGCAAGGCGCTTGCCCAGGGGGAAGGCGAGGGCGATCGCCATGTTCTTCGGCACAAGTTCACCCAAGAGCATGGACAGCAGGGTTGCCAGCATCATGGCCACCACCAATGCCACGGAACGGGCCACCTCGGGAGCCAGCCCCAGCAGCCCCAGCGGGCCGGACAGCAGCTGGCCAACCGAGGGTTCCATAACGAAACCCGTCAGGAGCGTTGTGAGGGTGATGCCCAGCTGGCAACTGGAAAGTTGCGTGGAGAGGGACTTGAGGCACTTGAGCAAGGGCGCCGCGGCCTGGTCGCCGTTGTCCACCGCGCGCTGGACGCTGGCCTGGTCCAAAGCAACCAGGGAAAACTCAACGGCAACAAAGAAACCGGTGCCCAGGATCAGGGCAAAGCCGGCGAGGAGGAGGAGCCATTCCACTTAGCGGATCCCTCCCAGGGCCGGCGCGTGGGTTGGGGCGCCCGCCCGGCGTCGGCGGCGGTGGGCCGGCGGAGGCTGGTCCGGTCCCGCAGGCCTGGAACCTGCCGGACCACCGGCATGGAGGGCCGGCGGGTGATGGGCATGTGAACGGGTGTTGCCGGCTCGCGGGGCACGCTGTGGAGAGATGCCCTTCAGGCTCCCCCAGCAGTACCCAGGCCGGCACCTGGATTTACTGTCCATAAGGATTCCAGTTTACAGGCCGACCTGACCGTACCTTACTCATTTTCAGGGGTTGGTGACGGCCTGAAATCCTCCGCCGGAAGCCGCAACATGATTTAGGTCACCACTATTGGCAGTTAACCAACGATCCTAACTAGACTGACAGGGGTCTGAGTTCGCGGGACCCGGACCCTGGCGCATTGTTGTGGAAAAGCAACGTGGCCAGCGGGAAATCAACACTCATGGAAGAGGCGTATTTCAAGTGCCAGAGCAGCCCAGCCACCGTCTACCAGAGGAATTTGGCGGAAACGAGTGGCTCGTTGACGAACTGTACGAGCGGTATCAGCAGGACAAGAATTCGGTCGACGCCAAGTGGTGGCCGCTCTTCGAATCCTTTGACACCGGTGACGGCACTTCTTCCAACGGAACCTCCGCAGCCCCAGCAGCTGCCAATCCCCCCACCCAAGTACTTCCGGTTGTAGCCCCGGCTGCAGCGGCTCCGGCACCGGCGCCGGCCGCTCCCCCGGCCGCACCGGCGGCAGCCCCCGCCGCTGCCGCAGCTCCCGCGCCGGCGAAGAAGGAACCTGCCACGGTTGCCCGGGACGGGGCAAAGAAGCCCTCCGGCGGCAACGCAGCACAGCCCATTCCGGCCCAGCTCCCCAAGAGCACCAAGGCGCCCACCGCACCCGAGGAAGACGTCGTTTCCGTCCTTCGCGGACCGGCGAAGGCCATTGCGTCCAACATGGTCACCAGCCTCGAGGTTCCCACCGCTACCAGCGTGCGCGCCGTTCCAGCCAAGCTGCTGATCGACAACCGCGTGGTCATCAACTCCAACCTTGCCCGTGCCCGCGGCGGCAAGGTCTCCTTCACGCACATCATTGGCTACGCCGTAGTCCGGGCACTTTCCCAGTTCCCGTCCATGAACGTGTACTACGACGAGATCGACGGCAAGCCCAGCGCCGTCCAGCCCGCCCACGTCAACTTCGGCATCGCCATCGACATGCCCAAGCCTGATGGCACCCGCCTCCTGATGGTTCCCAACATCAAGAAGGCCGAGACCATGGACTTCGCGGAGTTCTGGCACACCTACGAGGACCTCATCAAGCGCGCCCGCAACGGCAAGCTGACGGCCGACGACCACGCCGGCACCACGGTCTCCCTGACCAACCCCGGCGGCATCGGCACCGTCCACTCCGTGCCGCGCCTGTCCAAGGGCCAGGCAGCCATCATCGGCGTCGGCGCCCTTGACTACCCCGCCGAGTTCCAGGGTGCCAGCGAGAAGATCATCGCCCAGAACGCCATCAGCAAGATCCTGACGCTGACGTCCACCTACGACCACCGCGTCATCCAGGGTGCCGGCAGCGGCGAATTCCTCAAGCTCGTGCACCAGCTCCTGCTGGGCGCGCAGAACTTCTACGACGAGATCTTCGAAGCCCTGCGCATCCCGTACGAGCCCGTGCGTTGGAGCCCGGACCTCCAGGTTGACCCGGCCGACGAGATCAACAAGGTCGCCCGCATCCAGCAGCTCATCCACTCCTACCGCGTGCGCGGCCACCTGATGGCTGACACCGATCCCCTGGAGTACGTGCAGCGCAAGCACCCGGACCTGGACGTCCTCACCTACGGCCTGACCCTCTGGGACCTCGACCGCGAATGGCCCACGGGCGGTTTCGGTGGCAAGCCGCAGCTGAAGTTCCGCGACATCCTCGGCGTCCTCCGCGACGCGTACTGCCGCACCACGGGCATCGAATACATGCACATCCAGGAGCCTGCCGAGCGCAAGTGGTTCCAGGATGAGCTGGAGCACCCCTACTCCAAGCCCAGCCGCGAAGAGCAGCTGCGCATCGTGTCCAAGCTCAACGCCGCAGAAGCCTTCGAGACCTTCCTGCAGACCAAGTTCGTGGGCCAGAAGCGCTTCTCCCTTGAAGGTGGCGAGTCGCTGATTCCGCTGCTGGACGCCGTCATTTCGGACGCAGCCGACGACGGACTCGACGAAGTCGCCATCGGCATGGCCCACCGTGGCCGCCTCAACGTCCTCACCAACATCGCGGGCAAGACCTACGCCCAGGTGTTCCGCGAGTTCGAAGGCACCCAGGACCCGCGCTCCGTGCAGGGTTCGGGTGACGTCAAGTACCACCTGGGTACCGAAGGCACGTTCACCTCGGACAACGGCAAGCAGACCAAGGTCTACCTCGCCGCCAACCCGTCCCACCTGGAAGCCGTCGACTCTGTACTCGAGGGCATCGTCCGCGCCAAGCAGGACCGCCTGGACCAGGGCGAATCGTTCCCCGTGCTGCCCATCATGGTCCACGGTGACGCCGCGTTCGCCGGCCAGGGCGTGGTTGCCGAAACGTTGAACCTGTCCCAGCTGCGTGGCTACCGTACCGGTGGCACCATCCATGTCATCGTCAACAACCAGGTTGGCTTCACCACGGCTCCGTCCTCCTCACGCTCGTCCACCTACTCCACGGACGTCGCCAAGATGATCCAGGCGCCGGTGTTCCACGTGAACGGCGACGACCCCGAGGCCGTGGTCCGCGTGGCCCAGTTGGCGTACCAGTTCCGCCAGCGTTTCCACAAGGATGTTGTCATCGACATGGTGTGCTACCGCCGCCGTGGCCACAACGAGGGCGACGACCCCTCGATGACCCAGCCGCTGATGTACAACCTGATCGAAGCCAAGCGCTCCGTCCGAAAGCTGTACACCGAATCGCTCATCGGTCGTGGCGATATCACCGAGGAAGAAGCAGAGCAGTTGCTCCGCGACTACCAGGAACGCCTGGAGCGCGTGTTCGCGGAGACGCATGCCGCCCAGACCTCCCCGATCCCGATCATCACCGCGGATTCCGCGGCGGTCTCGGACATCGAGCGCCCCATCGCGCAGCAGGCCGACTTCGGCACCAACTCGCCTGCCTCCACGGCGATTTCCACGGACACCCTCGCCCGCATCGGCAAGGCCCATCTGGAAATCCCGGACGGCTTCACGGTCCACTCCAAGCTCAAGCAGCTCCTTGAGAAGCGCGAGCAGATGTCCCGCGAGGGCGGCATCGACTGGGGCTTCGGCGAAATCGCAGCCTTTGGCTCGCTCATCATGGAGGGCGTCCCCGTCCGCCTCGCCGGCCAGGACTCCCGCCGCGGTACGTTCGTGCAGCGCCACGCGGTGTTCCATGACCGCGCCAACGGCAACGAGTGGCTCCCCTTGGGCAACCTCTCGGACAACCAGGCCAAGCTTTGGATCTACGACTCCCTGCTGTCCGAATATGCAGCCATGGGCTTCGAATACGGCTACTCGGTAGAGCGCCCGGATGCCCTGGTCCTGTGGGAAGCGCAGTTCGGCGACTTCGTCAACGGTGCCCAGACCATCATCGATGAGTTCATCTCCTCGGCCGAGCAGAAATGGGGCCAGCGTTCCTCCTTGGTCCTGATGCTGCCGCACGGCTACGAAGGCCAGGGACCCGACCATTCGTCGGCACGCATCGAGCGCTTCCTGCAGCTGTGCGCCGAGGACAACATGATCGTGGCCAACCCGACCACGGCGGCCTCGCACTTCCACCTGCTGCGCCGCCAGGCCTACAGCCGCCCGCGCAAGCCGTTGATCATCTTCACGCCGAAGCAGCTGCTCCGCCTCAAGGGCGCCGCTTCCGCCGTCGAGGATTTCACCACCGGCGGCTTCAAGCCGGTGATCGGCGAGAACGAAGTCCAGGCTGCCAACGTTGACCGCGTCATCCTGGTCTCCGGCCGCCTGTACTACGACCTCCTGTCCAACCGGCAGAAGTCCGGCGATACCTCCACCGCGATCATCCGCGTTGAGCAGCTTTACCCGCTGCCCAAGGCCGAGATCGAGGCAGAGCTTGCCAAGTACCCCAACGCGGACATCGTGTGGGCACAGGATGAGCCGGCCAACCAGGGTCCGTGGCCGTTCATGGGCCTCAACCTGGCACCCGAGCTGGACCGCAAGGTCCGCCTCGTATCGCGCCCGGCTTCTGCTTCCACCGCGGCTGGCTCCATGAAGCGCCACGCCGCCGA
Source organism: Paenarthrobacter sp. NPDC089714 (assembly GCF_044748905.1). Classification (NCBI taxonomy): domain Bacteria; kingdom Bacillati; phylum Actinomycetota; class Actinomycetes; order Micrococcales; family Micrococcaceae; genus Paenarthrobacter; species Paenarthrobacter sp. NPDC089714. The sequence continues at coordinate 713,494 of NZ_JBIVGX010000001.1, read as the reverse complement.
ACAGGACACCCTGATCAAGCAGGCGTTCGAACGCAAGTAAGGAAATCTGCCCGGCCCGGGGCGCTGTCATGCGCCGCGGGCCGGGCATTTTCTGTTTAATGGGACAGATACCCGGTTCGCTAACCGGCGCTGACCGCATAAGCCGAGCATGGACCGTAACGAGTGTGAAGAGGTAACCGTGGAAGACAGGAAGCTGCGCATCGCGGCTGTTGGAGATGAACTGCTGGCCGGACTGGGCGATCCCCGTGCCTTGGGCTGGCTGGGCCGGGTGCTGGCCCGTACACCGCAGGAATCCGTCTCGGTGGAATGCTTTTCGCTCCCCTGCCCCATGGAAGGCACCGAGGGCCTGGCGGCACGGTGGCAGGACGAGGCCGGCCGGCGCTTCAGCGATACGCACGAGAATCGCCTGGTCATCGGTTTGTCCGGGCGTGATCTGGAGTTCGGCCTGTCCACCGCCCGGAGCCGGTTGAACCTGGCGAACATCCTTGACGGGGCCTCGCACAGCGGTGTGGAGGTTTTTGTCGTGGGCCCGCCGCCCACGCTGGATCCTGCCCGCAACAAACGGCTGGCCGAGCTCAACACCGCCTTCGCCGATGTCACCACCAGGCGTAACCACCATTACGTTGACACTTTCTCCCCGCTGCTCAACCACGAGCAGTGGAGGACGGACCTCGCAGCCAATGGGGGCACGCCGGGACAGGCCGGCTACGGGCTGATTGCGTGGCTGGTACTTCACCGGGGCTGGTTCCAATGGCTTAACATCGCCCAACCTGAGTAACCACGGCGTCGAACACGCCAGGGTCCGCAAACCGGCCGCTTGAAGCCATGTGACTGTTGCCAACCCGGGATTCGCGATATATCGTGTTTCTATCAACGCGATATATCGCATCTCTGGAGGGATCATGTCAGACGAGCTTTGGACCGTGACGGGCCCGCAAACCATCGACGTGGACGATGTCCGCTCACTCAAACTGGGAATCGTAAAAGGCCGCTTCGACGTGGTGACCCACGACGAGCCCTTTGTCCGGATCGAGGTGAGCGAGATCAGTGGCGACCCCTTGACGGTCACGCTGGTCAACGGCCGACTCGAAGTCCGCCATCAACTGCAGGGACCGCAGGGCTGGTTCCGCAACCTGATGGGCACCGTGAACAACACGAGCACCAATTCGGTGATCGTCGGGATCGCGCTTCCACCCGGTGTCGACGTCGAGGCGGGGACGGTGAGCGGCGACGGCCTGGTCTCCGGCATCAGCGGCCGCGTGCGGCTGAACACCGTCTCGGGATCCGTCATGGCCGACGGCACCAGCGGCGAACTGCACGTCAATACAGTCAGCGGCGAGGTCATCGCCCGCAACCACGACGGCGTCCTGACCGCCAAGAGCGTCTCCGGCGAAGTAACCGCCTCGGGCAGGTTTTCGAACGTGCGCGCCACGACTGTCAGCGGCGACCTCAGCTTCGACCTGCAGGACTACACCAGCGATTTCGGCGCCAATTCTGTCTCCGGCGACCTCACCATCCGCTTGCCCCACGATGTAGGCCTCGATGTGGTGGCGAAATCGGCCAGCGGATCGGTTGTCATCGATGATCAGCTCTATGCCCAGCCAGGCAGCAATGTACACACGATCGTGGGCCCCGACGAGAAGCTCATGTTGTTGCGCACCAACACGGTCTCGGGCAAGACGTTCGTCATGCACGCCACCGCACCGGCAGCGGAGGGCGAGCACCCGTTCCCCGGCGAAGCGGGGCTCTGATGCCCCCGGTCTTTGCCCACGGAGCACTCCGCCTGTACCTTCTTGCCTTGCTGGAGGCAGCGCCCAAGCACGGCTATGAACTCATCAAGGCCCTTGGCGACCGCTTTGGCGGCACCTACTCCCCGAGCGCCGGAACCATTTATCCCCGCCTGGCCAAACTCGAAGAGGAAGGGCTGGTGGCTACCGAGACCGAAGGCAGGCGCACGAAGTACCTGATCACCGACGCCGGCCGCGCGGAGCTTGACCGCCGGCGCCAGGAACTGGCCGATGTGGAAGACACCATCTCGGCCTCCGTCAGGCGACTCGCCGACGATCTGCGGGCAGATATCCGAAGCAACATGCAGGGCCTGCGGGCGGACCTGGCGGCGACGGCCGAAGCTGCGCGGACCAACGCCAGGACGGCCACCTCGGCCCCGGGCCGGCCCTCCGGATACTCACCCGAGGGCCAGCGCATCCTCAAAGAAGCCGAGCTCATGGTGCAATCCTTCAGGGACGATGTCCGCGTGGAGCTCAGGAAGCACGGCGCTTCACACCCGCTCTCCCCCGTGACCTTGGAAACAGTGCGCACCGTGCTGGACCAGGCCCGGATCTCCATCCGAAATTCGCTGCACGGCTGACCAGCACCGTCCCGGTTCGCTAGCCCATGCCCGGATGTGCGAAACTGGAGGGCAGCTTTATTGAGTATCAATCATTGAAGGAGGCCAGCTATGAGCAAGCGTGCACGTAAGCGTCGTGACCGTAAGCGCGGCGGCGCGAACCACGGCAAGCGCCCCAACACCTAAGCACAGGCTTAGCGTCAAGGCTTAACCGCAAGGGCCCCGGAAACCATCAGGTTTCCGGGGCCCTTGGCGTTCAAGGTCCAACCAGCATCAAGGGGCCAAACTCAGGCGTCCACCGGCTTGATCGAATGGATCCTGTCCAGAATGGAGTTCTTGAGGTTTTCCGGCGCCGATTCGGTGCAGGAGCGCTTGACCATGGTGCGGATGAGGCACTCGAGGTCGTACTGCTCGGAACATTCCTCGCAACCGTCCAAGTGCTGCTTGATCTCGCTGAGGTCCTCGCGGGTCAAGGCGCCGTCGAGGTACTCATAAATACGCTGCATCCGCGTATCGTCGCAATCGCCCAATCCCTGGCAGTCGCTCATTTCTCTTTCTCCTGATTGTTGCTACCGGCCGAGGCCTGGTCTTCTGTCTGGGCACTGAAGCCCCGTTCGGCGGCATAGTCCGCCAGCATGTCCCGCAGCATCTTCCTGCCGCGGTGAAGGCGCGACATCACGGTACCGATGGGGGTGTTCATGATTTCGGATATCTGCTTGTAGGCGTACCCCTCGACGTCCGCGAAATACACGGCCAAGCGGAACTCCTCCGGAATGGCCTGCAAGGCGTTCTTCACATCCGAATCCGGGAGATGGTCCAGGGCTTCGGCTTCAGCTGAACGGAGTCCGGACGAGGTATGGGACTCCGCTTTGGCCAACTGCCAGTCCTCGATCGTGTCCGAGTTGGACTGCAGCGGCTCGCGCTGGCGCTTCCGATAGAGGTTGATGTAGGTGTTCGTCAGGATCCGGTACAGCCATGCCTTGAGGTTGGTACCCGGCTTGTACTGATGGAACGCCGAGAATGCCTTGGTATAGGCCTCCTGGACCAGGTCTTCGGCATCGGACGGGTTCCGCGCCATGCGCATGGCCGCCGAGTACAACTGGTCTACGTACTTCATGGCGTCGCGCTCAAAGCGCGCCCGCCGCTGTTCGGGTGTCTCCTTGGCAGGATCGACGTCGGCTGCCGCCCCGGCGTCGTCCAGCCCGCCGGCTGCCTGGTCCATGGCCGTTGCGGCCGGTTCAATGGTGCTCATCGAAGCCAAGTCTACTGTCAGCTTCAGGGAATCCGGCTGCGCCGGTACCCGGGCGCCCAGTAAATCCAGACGGTCCTCAACCAGGGTCAAAAAACCAACTCCGTTCGCGAAGCGGCAAACACCATGCCGCAGCCCGGTCTTCACCGCGCCTGATGTTCACAACGGGTCCCGGTGGGTAATTATTCCGCAAAGGTGCAAGACTAGAGCAGACTGCACCCCTTGAACACAACGCTCAGTGACTTTTGTGGCAAGCCATCCAGGAGGCAAGACATGTCAGTAATCCGTTTTCTCGCGCGGCCCATGCTCGCGTCCAGCTTTGTCATCGCAGGTTTGGACAAGCTCAAGAACGCGGACGATACTGCCCGGCAACTCTCGCCGGTCCTGCGCCGTGCCTCCGAGTCCCTGCCGTTCCCAGCTGATGAGAAGGTCCTCGCGCGGGTGATCGGCGGCGCGCAGCTTGGCGCCGGCGCCCTGCTCGGCTTGGGTAAGCTCTCACGTTTCGCGGCCACCGTCCTGGCCGTGACGTCCGCACTGAACACCTATGTCGAGTGGCGTTCGGCAGACATCAGCACCAAGGAAGCCCGCGGCGCGCGCCGGGCCCAGCTTTTGAAGAACATCTCCCTCACGGGCGGCGTGCTGCTGGCATCAGTTGACACCGAGGGACGCCCCAGCCTGGCATGGCGCGCCGAACACCTCGCCACGGACGCCCGCAAAGCAACGGGCAAGCAGATCAAGCGCGCAGACAAAGCAGTTCGCAAGGCCGTAGATAACGCAGTTGGAGCATAAGGAAGCATGACAGGTACCACCGCAGCAAACGCCGACCCGAAGAACGGCACACCCCTCCCCCTGTGGCCAGCACCCTATGCCACGGTTCCGGTGGATGCCACGGTGACGGTACCGGGATCCAAATCACTGACCAACCGATTCCTGGTCCTGGCTGCGTTGGCCGACGGACCCTCCCGCCTGCGGGCACCACTCCATTCCCGGGACTCCGTGCTGATGATCCAGGCCTTGCGCCAGCTCGGCGCGACGGTCACCGAAGTACCCGGCGACGGCGATTACGGCCCGGACCTGGACATCACACCGATGGATCCGTCCGTCGCGGGCGGCGAAACAGCGATCGACTGTGGACTCGCGGGAACGGTCATGCGCTTCGTCCCACCCCTGGCGGCCCTGCGCGCCGGCGTCACGGTGTTCGACGGCGACCCCCACGCCCGCAAACGCCCCATGGGAACCATCATCGAGGCTTTGGTCGCACTCGGCGTGCCCGTCCGCAGCGAAGGCGGCAGGACGCCGTCGGCCCTTCCGTTCGCGGTGGAGGGCTCGGGCGAAGTCCGCGGCGGGCACCTGGTCATTGACGCCAGCGCTTCCTCCCAGTTCGTCTCGGCCCTGTTGCTTGTTGGCGCCCGCTTCACGGAGGGGCTGCACCTGGAGCACGTCGGCAAGCCGGTGCCCAGCCTGGACCACATCAACATGACGGTCGCAGTCCTGCGCAGCGTCGGTGTCCAGGTGGACGATTCCGTCCCCAACCACTGGCGCGTGGCCCCCGGTCCCATCAGGGCCTTCGACCAGCGCATCGAACAGGACCTGTCGAACGCCGGTCCGTTCCTCGCGGCAGCACTTGCCACGCGCGGCACCGTCCGGATCCCCAACTGGCCCCTCGAGACCACCCAGGTGGGTGACCTGTGGCGGAGCATCCTGGCATCCATGGGCGCTGAGGTGTCGCTGGAGAACGGAACCCTGACGGTCAAGGGCGGACCCGAGATCCTGGGCGCCGATTTCGACGAAACCAGCGAGCTCGCCCCTACCGTCGCCGCATTGTGCGCGCTGGCCACGGGCCGCTCCCGCCTCACCGGCATTGCGCACCTCCGGGGCCATGAGACAGACCGCCTTGCCGCACTGGTGGCCGAAATCAACCGACTCGGCGGAAACGCCGAAGAGACGGCCGACGGCCTCATCATCCACCCGGCCGCCCTTCATGGCGGTGTAGTCCACAGCTATGCGGACCACCGCATGGCCACGGCCGGGGCCATCCTGGGCCTCGCCGTTGAGGGCGTTCAAGTGGAGGACATCGCAACAACGTCGAAGACCATGCCGGAGTTTCCGCAGATGTGGGCAGCGATGCTCGGCCGGACCCCGGCTGAGGCTTCATCGGGCGGGGCCACGAGCTGACCATGGGCCGCGACGCACGCTCCTGGGACGAATCGGACGTACGGATCCGGCCCAACAAGAAGGGTTCCCGCCCCCGCACCAAGGATCGGCCCAGCCATGACGACGCCGTGATCGGCAGGATCATCACGGTGGACCGCGGCCGATATACCGCAGTGGTTGGTGAGGACACCGACAATGAGCGGGTGGTCATTGCCGCACGTGCCCGCGAACTGCGCCGGAACCCGGTGGTCCCGGGTGATTTCGTGGCACTCGTGGGTGATGTTTCCGGTGGCCCGGACACGCTCGCGCGGCTGGTCCGCGTCGAGGAACGCCGGACGCTCCTGCGCCGCAGCGCGGACGACACCGATCCCATCGAGCGCGTCGTGGTGGCCAACGCGGACCAATTGGTGGTGGTTGTGGCTGCAGCGAACCCGGAGCCTCGCACCGGCTTCATCGACCGCGCACTGGTAGCAGCCTACGACGCCGGCATCGAGCCGCTGCTCCTCGTCACCAAGGCGGATGTCAAGGATCCTGCCGAACTGCTGGCCAATTACCTCAGCCTCGACTTTCCGGTCATCATCAGCCGCACGGCGGATTCGCAGGCCTCCGGCATCGATGCACGTTCAGACGACGGGCTCTCCGCCCGTTTGGACAGCGACGCCGTCTCCCGCCTGCGTTCCCACCTCGACGGCAAGGTAACCGTCATGCTGGGACACTCCGGCGTGGGCAAATCCACCATGGTCAATGCCCTCACAGGAGCCGAACGGGCGACCGGTGGGGTCAATGCCGTCACCGGGCGCGGACGCCACACCTCCTCCTCCGCCCTGGCCCTCAAACTGGCGGACGCTCCTTCCGGCAGTTGGATCATCGACACCCCGGGCATCCGTTCGTTCGGCCTTGCCCACGTTGATGCCGACCGCATCCTGCATTCCTTCCCCGATCTGGAGCCCGGCACGGAAGCCTGCGACCGTGGCTGCAAACATGACGCGAGTGCAGTGAACTGCGGGCTGGATGAGTGGGTCAACCAAGGCAACGCCGGTCCTTCCGGCGTGGCCCGGCTGGCTTCGCTCAGGCGCCTGCTCGGTGCCGACCCCCGCCTGGAGGCCAAGGAAACCAAGGAATTGGGCACCGTCAACTGAGGGTCGGAGCCTCACCTCCCCCGGGGCGTGGAGGATTCACGATAGTTTGGTGGCATGACCCAACCCGTTTCCAGCTACAACGATGACTTGCGATTGGCCCACGTCCTGGCCGATTCCGTGGACGCCCAGACCATGGACCGGTTCAAGGCTTTGGACCTGCAGATCGAAACCAAACCCGACCTGACGCCGGTCACGGATGCGGACAAGGCCGCTGAGGAAGCCATCCGCGGACAGTTGTCGCGTTCACGCCCCCGCGATGCCGTCCTCGGTGAGGAATTCGGAAGCAGCGGCCACGGTTCACGGCGCTGGGTCATCGACCCCATCGACGGCACCAAGAATTTCGTCAGGGGCGTCCCCGTGTGGGCAACCCTCATCGCCCTGATCGACGAAGGCGAACCCGTGGTGGGCGTGGTCAGCGCACCAGCCTTGGGCAAGCGCTGGTGGGCGGCCAAAAGCATGGGCGCCTACATGGGCCGCTCGTTGGCCTCGGCCACCCGGCTGAAGGTTTCCAACGTTTCCACGCTCGCGGATGCGTCCATGTCCTACTCGAGCCTTTCCGGCTGGAAGGAGCGCGGGAACCTTGACGAGTTCCTCGGCCTCACCGAGGACATTTGGCGTACGCGCGCCTACGGGGACTTCTGGTCCTACTGCCTGGTGGCAGAAGGCGCCGTTGACATCGCCTGCGAGCCCGAATTGAACCTCTATGACATGGCGGCCCTCGTGCCGATCGTCACGGAGGCGGGCGGCCGGTTCACTTCCCTTGAAGGTGAGGATGGCCCCTTCGGCGGCAACGCACTGGCAACCAACTCGATCCTGCACTCCGAGGTCCTGAAACGCCTCAATCCGGGAATCGACGATCTCCTCTGAATTTTCGACGGCGGACACCTCCCCTGGGAGGTGTCCGCCGCACTTTATTCGCCAAATCCGCCCTTTCCGCATCCTGCGTAACAATGCGCTTAACAAAGTGGACGGCTTTGTGTCCGGCATGCGGGGTGCCTTAATGTCTACTACAGGTCACGAGTGCCAGCGCTAAACCCCGGTTTGCTGGCCGGCAACCCTCCATTCGCGGTGGGGTGCCCCGGGTGACGACCAGGCCGGTCCGGAACGGATACGGCAAGCGCGGATCCCCCCGCAAGGGGGTCCCTCTTGAGTGAGGTCCCATGAGCACTGTTACGTTCGAATCCACCGTCCTTCCCACTGCCACGCAGGAAGCCGCGGCCGCCAGGCCCCTTGCCGCCGTGACTGGCGCCGAACTGCAGGCGCCCCTGATCCAGGGCGGCCACGTCCGCTACGCCAACCTCGACTATGGAGCTTCCGCGCCGGCGCTGACCATCGTGTCCGCGTACCTGAACGAGGTCCTGCCGTACTACGCGAGCGTGCACCGCGGAGCCGGATTCGCGTCCCAAATCAGCACGTCCGTCTATGAAAACTCCCGCGAGATCGTGCGCGACTTCGTGGGCGGGCGCCCCGATGACTCCGTCATCTTCACCCGTAACACCACCGACTCCCTCAACCTGCTGGCCGGCTGCCTTCCGCAGATCGACGGTACGCCAACCGGCGAAGTCCTGTACCTGGACATCGAACACCACGCCAACCTGCTGCCGTGGCAGGGCGTACCGCACCGCAGCGTCGTAGCCGCTTCCACGCTTGCTGCGACCCTCGCCAACCTGCGCCACGAACTGGCCCAAGGCGGAGTCTCCCTGCTCGCGGTCACCGGCGCCTCCAACGTGACAGGTGAAATCCTGCCCATCGCGGAACTGGCCTCCCTTGCCCACGAATTCGGTGCCCGCATCGTGGTGGACGCTGCCCAGCTCGCCCCGCACCGCCGGATCAACATCGCCGAAGCGGACGTCGACTACGTGGTCTTCTCCGGCCACAAGCTGTATGCACCCTTCGGTGCCGGCGTAGTGGTAGGCCGCCCCGATTGGCTCGACGCCGGAACGCCGCACCTTGCCGGCGGTGGCGCAGTCCGTGAAGCCCGCCTCGACTCCGTCAGCTGGGCGACAGGTCCGGCCCGCCATGAAGGCGGATCCCCCAACGTCCTTGGCGCCGCCACCCTGGCCCGCGCCACGCAGGTCCTGGCCGGCCTTGACCAGCAGGCCTGGCACGACCACGAGGCCGCCATCCGCTCCTACCTTGTGGAGGGCCTGCAGGCCATCGACGGGGTAACCGTCCACCAGATCTTCAGTGATTCCACGGACACCATCGGTGTGGTCAACTTCTCGGTGGAGGGATTCGACGCCGGTCTGGTAGCCGCCTACCTGTCCGCGGAACACGGAGTGGGCCTTCGCGATGGCCGGTTCTGCGCACACCCGCTCCTCAAGCGCCTGGGCCTGCCGTCCGGTTCCCTGCGCGCCAGCTTCGGCGTGGGTTCCCGGCTGGAGGACGCCGCCCGGCTGCTCAAGGGAATCCAGGAACTGAAGGGCACCGGGCTGGGCTGGGACTACGTGGTGGACGAGGGCCGCTGGGTTCCGGCGAACGACCACCGCAGCTATCCCGAATGGGCCCCCAACACGCCCGGTACCGCAGGCGCTGCTCCCTGCACCGTGGACTGACCGCACTTTGCCGTAACCCGGCCAGCCCTGCCTTGCTGTAAATTCGTAGGGTATTTCCGGCGTTCGCGGTAGAGGAGTCTGTACACACCATGCGGTCCCAAGACCCTTCCAAGGGTTCGCATCAACCCGGCGGCCCCAAGCTGCACGCGGTCCGGCGCAAGGAACTGGGGCAAAGCTTCCAGGATGGCGGCGAGCACTACCACGTGGTGCGTCCCGGCTACCCTGCAGACTCCGTGGATTGGCTTCTTCCTGCCGGCGCGAAGTCCGCGGCCGACATCGGCGCGGGCACGGGAAAATTCACCACGCTGCTCGTGGACCGAGGTCTTGAGGTTGCCGCCGTCGATCCTTCCACGGACATGCTGGCGCAACTGCGCCTGTCGTGCCCGCAGGTCCATGCGTTGGAGGGCACCGCCGAGGCGAGCGGACTGGCGGACTCAGCTTTCGACGTCGTCAGTGTTGCCCAGGCCTGGCATTGGTGCGATCCCGTCAAAGCCAGCACGGAAATCGCCAGGGTGCTCCGTCCGCATGGCGTCCTGGGCCTGATCTGGAACCAATTGGATACTTCCGTCCCCTGGGTGCACCGCCTTTCACGCATCATGCATGCCGGCGACGTACACAAACCGGGTTTCCGGCCGGCCATCGGTCCGGAGTTCACCGGCTTGGAATGCCATGTCACCCATTGGGAGGATGCTGTGTCCCCCGGGGACATCATGGAATTGACCAAGTCGCGCAGCTATTACCTTCGAGCCAACGAGGCGACCCGTGCCAAGGTCATGGGAAACCTGGAGTGGTACCTCTACGAACACCTCGGCCACGCCCCTGGCCAAACCCTGGCCCTGCCGTACGTGACGCAGACGTGGCGGGCCCGCAAGGCCTGAGCCGCCCTCCCACGGTAGGCTTGGAACGTGAAGACCAGTACGCCCTCCTCCTCGATCGAGGACTACGTCAAGGTCATCTACTCCTTCACTGAGTGGCAGGACAAGCCCATCACGTCCTCCCAGCTGGCCCAACGGCTGGGCGTAGCCAATTCCTCGGTGTCCGAAATGGTCCGCAAGCTCAAGGACCAGGGCCTGGTGGACCACCAGCCCTACAGCGCCATCCGCCTGACGCCCGACGGCATGCGACTGGCCTTGGCCATGGTGCGGAGGCACCGGCTCATCGAGACGTACCTTGTGGAGGAACTCGGCTACCGCTGGGACGAGGTCCACGACGAAGCGGAAATGTTGGAACACGCAGTCTCTGACACCTTCATTGAACGCATGTCCGCCAAGCTGGGCCACCCTGTCCGGGACCCGCACGGAGACCCCATTCCCTCATCCGATGGCTCCGTGGAGCTACCGCACGCCTACCGCATGATCGAACTGGACCAGGGACACGCAGGCCGCATCACGCGTATCAGCGACGAAAACCCTGACCTGCTCCGTTACCTGGCCGCCGAAGACATTGCCTTGGACGCCCGCATCGAGATTGTAGGCCGCAAGCCGTTCGGGGGCGCCCTGGTGGTAAGGATCGGCAGTGGTGCCCAGCGGCGCGACTTCGACCTCGCCGATGAAATTACTTCGGCCTTGTGGGTGCAGAGCACCGAGGTGCACGAAGGCTGCGTCCTCGCTGACGTCTGAGACGGGCACCGCCCCAGGTCAGGACGCCGCCCCCAGCGGACCGCCGTCGTCGGACGTTTGGTCCGGAACAGCGGCACCTGCCTCATCGCGCTCCGGGTTGCGGATTCCGACGGCGGACGCCACCGCCCCCAGGACGAACAGTCCCGCCGTGACCAGCAACGCGTTGTACAGGCCATCCCGGGTAAAGACCGGGCCCACGATCAAGCCCGCGAAGGCGATGCAGATCAAGCCGGCGATGCGGGCTACTGCGTTGTTGACCGCGGAACCGATCCCCGCCTCTTCAGGTGGAACGGCACCCAGGATGGCAGCGGTGAGCGGGGCCACGAGGGTCGCAAGCCCCAGTCCGAAGACCACTTGGCCGGGGAACACCTGTGTCCAGTAATTGAGTGGCTCCTGGACGGACAAGGACATCAGGAAACCTGTCCCACACAACAGGGGTCCCGCGGTCATGAACCACCGCGGACCATACTTTCCGGCAAGGCCGCCAAAGTAGGAAGCGGCGAGCATCAGGATCACCGTCCCCGGCAGCAACGCGATTCCCGCCGCCGTAGCACCCATGCCGCCCACCTGTTGCAGGTAGATGCCCAGGACAAAGAAGCCCAGCGAAATGCCTCCGTAGATGGCCAAGGTAGCGAGATTGCCCCAGCCAAAGTTCCGGATGGCGAAGAGCCCCAAGGGAAGCATGGGCTCGGAGGTCCTGCCCTCGTGGAACAGGAAGAACCCCAAAGCCACACCGCCCAGCAGCAACGGAACCCACACGAAGGGGCTCGTCCACCCCAGCCTGCCCTGTTCGATGAACGCGAAGACCGGGCCGCCCAAGCCGATCATGGCCAGCAAGGCGCCCGGGTAGTCGATCCTCTTGCTCTTGTCCCGGGGTGCATCCGATGCCCGCAGGCCAGCCAACATAGGCCAGATGGCGGCGGCCGGAACCACGTTGATAAAGAGGATCACCCGCCAGGACAAGAGGTCTACAGACACTCCACCGATCAACGGTGCCACGATCGCCGCGGCACTGGTCCACCCGGACCACTGGCCGATTGCCTTGGACTGCGCCGGACCGGAAAAAGACGTGACGATCATGGCAAGGGAGCTGGGCACCAGCAGTGCCCCGGCAATGCCCTGCAATGCCCGGGAGACCACCAACACCTCGCCGTTCCAGGCAAGTCCACACATCACGGAGGTCAGTGCAAAACCAGCCAGGCCCCACTGCAGGATCCGGGCGCGGCCAAAATGGTCGGACAGGGAACCGGCCACCAGGATGAGGGCACCGAGGGTGAGGAGGTACGCATCCACCACCCACTGCTGGATCACCAGCCCGCCGCCCAGTTCACGCCCGATGGCCGGCAAAGCGAGATTGACCACGAAACCGTCGAGGATGGCGATGAAGGAAGCCACAATAGCCACCAGCAGCACCTTCTTCTGCAGGGCCGTGCTCGGCTGTATGGCCTCCGGTTCAGTCATGAGCACAGCCTACGCTTGCCGTATCGTTGAGTGGTGATCAGCAGACGTGATGTGGCCGTTGCCCTCGATATCTCCATGGAAATGGCCCAGCGCCACGGCATCCCGTCGCGCTTGCCCGAGGCAGGCCTCCGCGATCTCCAGGACAACCCGCCGCCATGGCTGGTGCAGTCCCGTGCCAACCGAACCGGGAAGCGTCCGGTCTGGGTACAGCTCACCTGCGCTGTCTGTGGTTTTTCCGAGGCCGCCCGGCCCAAGAAGTGGTGGCCCGACTTCTCCTTCGTTTACTGCGGGCACCACCGGAACTCCGAGCTTCCGGAACTGTTCCTGGGTGATGTCCGAAGCGAATACGAGGGCATCGGCAGCCGCTTTGTGGGCGTCGTGGACGTCCGCGAGGACCGTTAGCCGAACTCCCCCATCTCGGACGGGATCGCGAGGAGCTGGACCACCCTGCCGTCGCGAAGCACTGTCAATGGGAAGGACTGGCCGATTGCATCGGCGAAGAGCAGTTTCTGGAGGCTCTCGGCGCTCGATACCGCCCGGCCTTGCGCTTGAAGCACCAGGTCACCCGGTTCCAGCCCGGACTGCTCGGCCGGAGAGCCTGCCATGACCTCCACTACGCGAAGGCCTTCCTTTTGGCCTGTGCGGACCACTGCACTGGCATCGAGCGGAATGGGCGTACTGACCAATCCGAGGTAGGCTCGCCGCACCCGCCCGTCCTTTAGCAAGGAGGCGATGATGCGCCGCGTCGTCGCGTTAATGGGTACCGCGAGCCCCAGCCCCAATCCCGCAACCGCAGTGTTGATCCCCACGATCCGACCCCTTGTATCCGCCAAGGCACCTCCGGAATTGCCGGGGTTCAAGGCAGCGTCCGTCTGGATCACATCCTCGATCACCCGCCGGTGTTCTCCCGCACGGACAGGGATGGAACGGCCAAGGCCGCTCACCACGCCCGCAGTCACCGAGCCCGCCAGGCCCAGGGGGTTGCCAACCGCAATCACCAACTGGCCCACCCTCAGGGAGTCCGCGTTGCCCAGCGCCGCTGGCGGCGGCGTTGCCTTCAGCCCACGCACAACGGCCAGGTCAGACAACGGATCAGCTCCCACCAGTTCGACGTCGCTGTGCTTTCCGTTGGCAAACACGGCCCTGCCGGATTGGATCCCGGCCACCACGTGGGCGTTCGTCAGCATGTAGCCATCGTCGGTGAAAACCACGGCCGAGCCACTGCCCATCCGGACACGGCCGGTGCGGCTCTTGCTGGTCATCTCAATGGCGGCAACGTGGGGCGTGACGGTGTCCGCTACACGGACCACCGTCTCCGAGTAGGCGTCAAGGATCCGGTCATCGTCCTGCTGCTCCTCCGGGAAGAGTTCTTCCGGCTCGGTGCCCATCACATGCCTCCTGCCACCCACCGTGCTTATCCACTACAACCAGCAGGAAGGGACTGGTAGTCCACGTTTGGATACGCCGTGGGTGAACGGGGCTTCCCGGCCCGCCGCCTGGGGCATGACAGCAAAAAACCCCCGGACAATGTCCGAGGGCTTTCGCAGGTGGAGATGGGGGGAATTGAACCCCCGTCCGATGTCGTGTTGTCAGGGCTTCTCCGGGCGCAGTTTGCGTCGGATTTTCTCGGCCCCAGCCATCCTGCAAACAGGTGGCTGATCCGGGCCCAGTCATCTAAAAGTCCCGTTTACCCCAATGACAAAGGCAAACAGCAGTGGCTATCTAAATGACGCCAGGAACCGGGGCGATAGCAACCCCGGGCTGACGGACTGTCTTACTGCTTAGGCAGCGAGAGCGAAGTCAGTGCGCTTAGATTCGGCACTTATTGGTTTGCAGACAGCGTTTACGAGATAATTCTGCATCCTCGGCCCGCTTCACCTGTCGCGACTAACATCGTCGAAACCGATCATCCCCGTATTTTGTTACCAAACCGGCGGCCTTACCAAGCTCCACCGGACTATCCATCATAACGCATCTACCGGAACGTTCATTCCCTGGACACGCCGTGACCGGTCAGCGCCTGTTGCGCTCCCGGAGTTCCCGCAACGACTCGCGTTTGTCCTGCTGCTCACGCAGCGTCTGGCGCTTGTCGTAATCCTTCTTACCGCGGGCTATGGCTATCTCCACTTTCGCGCGGCCGTCAAGGAAGTACAGTTGCAACGGCACCACGGTGAATCCGGACTCACGGATTTTGTGCGAGATTTTGTCCAGTTCCTCGCGGTGCAGCAAGAGCTTACGACGGCGGCGGGCGGCGTGGTTGGTCCAACTCCCCTGGTTGTACTCGGGGATGTGGATACCTTCCATCCACAACTCGTCGTTGTAGAACGTACAGAACCCATCCACCATCGAGGCGTGCCCCTCCCGGAGGGACTTCACCTCGGTACCCATCAGGGCAATGCCTGCCTCGTAGGTATCCAGGACATGGTAGTTATGCCGGGCCTTCCGATTGGTGGCCACTACCTTACGGCCACTTTCCTTGGGCACGGTAGAACTCCTTGTTTGATGCGGATTTCCCTTAGTGTACGCCAGGGCCAGCAAGGCCCCGCGCCATAGGGAAGCAGTTTCGCTGACGGGGAAAGCCTTTACAGCAGCGTCATGGGGTCCACGGCAACTCCATTGAGCCACGTCTCAAAGTGCGCGTGGCAACCAGTGGAGTTACCCGTGCTTCCCGAGTAGGCAATGAGCTGGCCCTGTGAGACCCGTTGTCCGTTCGCCACCACGATGCTGCTGTTGTGGTAATAGATAGTGGTCAATGAGTTGCCTTGCACCACACCGTGGGACAGCTTGACGCGCCAGCCGCCGCCGTCCGCCGAATTCCACCCGGAGTTGAAGACTTCACCGGCCGCAGCAGCGTAGACCGGAGTTCCACAAGGCGCTCCAAAGTCGATACCCGTGTGCATGTAGCCGCCGGTGCCGTAGAAGTCGATGGTTCCGGGCGGCGTCGCACGCCATCCGAATCCTGAGGTGATGGGAACGTAACTGGCGAAGGGGTGCCGCAGGCCAAAGGACGACGGCGAGCCCACCGGCGGGACGAACGGGGTTTCCGGCGGTGCAGGCTTGCCTTGCGCAGCTGCGGCAGCGGCCGCGGCGGCTGCCGCCTCGGCAGCGAGCCTGCGCTGTTCCGCTTCCCATGCTTCGCGGAGTTTGCGGTCTCGCTCAGCGATCTCCGCCGCGACCGAATCCTGTTCCGACTTCACGCGGGCCAAGTCGGCTTCAATTCCGGGCTTGGCGGCTTGAAGCTGCCCGTTCAGCCGGGTGGTGTCCTCGATGAGTTTATCCACCTCGGCCTTTTTGCTGGCGGCTTCATCGCGGGCCGCCTTCTCCCGGTTCAAGGCCTCGTCCGCTTTCGCCTTGAGGTCCTGGATCTCGGCCTCGACAGCCGCAAGGCGCGCCTGGGAGTTCACGTTGGTGGCGTTCTGCTGCGTCAGCTTGGTCATGGCGGCGTTCTGGCTCCGCATGGCCTGGTCGGCGAGGTCCATGGACTCAGTAAGGCTGCCGGACTCGTTCGAGCCGAACAACAGCGCGATGTTGGTGGGGACGCCGCCGGACTTGTACGCCTGCGACGCGATCTGGCCGATCAATTTCTTGGTATCGGTGATCTTCTGCTTGTCGCTTTCCAGCTGCTCGGTGATCTTCGCCTTGTTCTGCTGGGCCAGCTCCACCCTTGCCGCCAGGGCTTCAACTTCCTTGACCGCGCTCGCGACCCGGCCCTGTGCCTCCAGCAGCGCCTGCTGGGCACCGGGAAGCCGCCCCTGGTAGACCACCAGGTCAGCAGCTGCTTTGGCGATCTTGGCGTCCACGAACTCGAGGGATGCCTGGACCCGTGCAGCCTCCGCCTCAAGCGCTGCCTGCTGGTCGTCCAGGTTGTCGGCCTGGGCCGCAGGAGCACCTGAAAGGATGCTGGCAGCCAGGCCCACGGCCAGGACTGCGCCGAGAATCCGGGCTTTTCCGCCTGCCAGGTGCCGACGAAGTGAAATCCGGTCCAACGTGGTCATCATGAGTCCTTTGCATTCACCGGCATCGTCTGTGCTGTTCCGTCCGTTGGACATACTAAACCTTCAAGTAGCGGCGGAGGGTTAACAACGAGGATATCCCGGCCAGGCCACCGCCCAGGGCGATGAGCACGGGAGCGATCACCAGGACCTGGGTGGAAGAGATGAAAGGCGTGTTGAGGAACTGCCTGGAAAGATCACCGTTGAGCCAGAAATGGGCCATGAGCCACAACGTCGCAGAGGCCAGCAACGCACCGACCACGGCGGCAATGACGCCTTCGAGGATAAACGGCAGCTGGATGACCGCCTTCGACGCCCCGACCAACCGCATGATGCCCGTCTCGCGACGACGGCTGAAGGCGGAGAGCCGGATGGTGGTGGTTATCAGGAGCACGGCGCAGAAGATCATCACGGCGGCGATGCCCACGGCCACCACGGAAGCGCCGTTCATCCAGGAGAAGATTCTTTCGAGGACCTGGCGCTGGTCGCTGACCGTTTCCACGCCCGGCTGCGAAGAGAACGTTTCGCTGATGATCTGGTACTTCTCCGGGTTCTTCATGTTGATCCGGAAGGAGGCAGGCAGTTGGTCCTCGGATACCGAGTCAACGATCGGCGAATTGGAGAACTGCTCCTTGAAGTGTTTGTAGGCCTCTGCCTGGGATTCGAATTGGAAGTCGTTGATGTACTGCTTGACCGCCGGCGATTCCAGCATGGCCTGAATGTTGGCCTGTTGTTCCTTCGTAGCCGGACCCGATGCGCAGCCCACTGTGGTTGAGCCATCGTTGCACAGGAAGACGGCCACCTGGACCTTGTCGTACCAGTAGCCCTTCATCTGGTTGATTTGCATCTGGAGCATGCCGGCAGCACCCACGAACGTCAGCGACACGAACGTCACCAGCACCACGGAGATCACCATGGACAGGTTTCGGCGCAGGCCGCTGCCGATTTCCCCCAGGATAAACAGGAACCTCACAGCTGGGCCCCCTGGGCGCGGGTGATTTCCTCGTCGCTGGCATCGCGCAGGCGTCGCGATTCACCCACCACGGGAATCATCGAGGTATACAGCGCCTTGGCTTCGTCCCGGATCACTTTGCCGTCCTTGAGTTCCACAACGCGGCGACGCATCTCATTAACGATGTCGTCGTCGTGGGTTGCCATGACCACAGTGGTCCCATTCTGGTTGATCTTGTCCAGGACACCCATGATGCCCATGGAAGTGATCGGGTCCAGGTTTCCGGTCGGTTCGTCCGCCAGGAGGATTCCCGGACGGTTCACCACTGCCCGGGCGATCGCCACACGCTGCTGCTCACCGCCGGACAGTTCATGTGGCATCCGTCGTTCCTTGCCTTCCAAGCCCACCGTCTTCAGGACCTCGGGAACGGTTTCCCTGATGATGGACCGGCTTTTGCCGATCACCTGCATGGCGAACGCCACGTTGGCGAAGACATTCTTCTGGGGCAGCAAGCGGAAGTCCTGGAAAACCACACCAATGCCGCGCCGCAGTTTGGGCACGCGCCAACTGGAAATGTTGGCCACGTTCTGGCCGGCCACATAGACGGAACCCGAGGAGGCCTTGTCCTCTTTAAGGATCAGGCGAAGGAAAGTGGATTTGCCGGATCCCGACGCCCCCACCAGGAAGGTGAATTCGCCGCGGTTTATCTCAAGGCTCACAGAGTCGAGCGCCGGTCGGGCATTCTGCTCATAGACCTTGGTGACATTCTCAAATCTGATCATGGCCCTTTTGACCCCGCCGGACATGACTGATTGGCCCAGTCCAACAGCCGGAGCGCGGGCTTTCGGTGGGGGAAGTGAGAGCACCGGCCTTCCGACTATACGCACGACCCCACGGTGATTTCGGGGCTTTAGGGGGCGTGTCGCCAAAACGGGGCCAACCCCGGAACCTGTGCTTAGTCGGCGGCGTTGCGGTTGCTGGTCCGCCAGCGGATCCCGGCGTCGATGAAGTCGTCGATATCCCCGTCGAGCACTGCGGAGGTGTTGCCTACTTCGTGCTCAGTTCGCAAATCCTTGACCATCTGGTAGGGATTGAGCACGTACGAACGCATCTGGTCGCCCCATGATGCCTTGACGTCTCCCGCCAGCGCCTTCTTTTCTGCATCTTCCTGCTCCTTCTTCAGCAACAGGAGCCGGGACTGAAGGACGCGGAGCGCGGCTGCCCGGTTCTGCAGCTGCGACTTTTCGTTCTGCATGGACACCACGATCCCCGTGGGAATGTGCGTCAGCCGGACGGCGGAGTCCGTGGTGTTAACGGATTGCCCGCCCGGCCCGGAGGACCTGAAGACATCCACGCGGATCTCGTTGTCCGGGATCTCGATGGAGTCGGTCTGCTCGATCAGCGGGATGACTTCCACCGCCGCGAACGACGTCTGGCGCCGGCCTTGGTTATCGAACGGGCTGATCCTGACCAGGCGGTGTGTTCCTGCCTCCACGCTGAGCGTCCCGAAGGCATACGGAGCCTTGACTTCAAAGGTGGCCGACTTCAACCCGGCCTCTTCGGCATAGGACGTATCCATCACCGTGGTGGGATACCCGTGGCGTTCGGCCCACCGAAGGTACATGCGGAGGAGCATCTCTGCGAAGTCCGCGGCATCGACGCCACCCGCGCCGGCCCGGATGGTCACCACGGCTTCGCGTTCGTCATACTCACCGGAGAGCAGGGTGACCACTTCGAGGTCCGCCAAGGCCTTGCCGATCGAGGCCAGTTCCTTTGCGGCTTCCGCCAAGGAGGCTTCGTCGCCCTCGTCCTGGCCGAGTTCAACCAGCACCTCCACGTCATCAATCCGTGCAGAGAGCCTGGTGAGGCGTTCAAGTTCCGACTGCCTGTGCGACAGCCGGGACGTGACCACCTGCGCGGAAGCGGGGTCGTCCCACAGGTCCGGTGCTCCGGCCTGTTCGCTCAGCTCGGCGATCTCGGCCTTCAAGGCATCGACATCACTGACGTTCTCGATGGAACTGTAGGTAGCGCGAAGCGCACGGATTTCTGCGGGAAAGTCGATCTCAGCCATGATCTTTCCAGCGTACGCTATCGGCGCCGCTCACCCGGCTGGGCGCCGCTATTGCGTCAGGCGGGACCTCGACGTGGACCGCGCCTCAACGCGTATTCCCTCCGGCAGGAGGAAACTGACCACCGGAGGATGCGCGACGGCGGTGAGAACCACCACCGCGGTACCGCCGGCAAAGCTGCCGGTTCCCGGCGCAACGGACAGCCGATCATGGCTGGCATAGGCGTCGATGTCGATCAGGTACGCCCCTGCCGCGGCCACCACGCGTTCGTCCACCAGGAATGCACCCGGCACCTCCTGGGCGCCGATGTCTTCGGGCCTGAACGTGTCCGCCGCGGCGAGCGCGGCACCATCGGCCATCGAGAGCAGCCGTTGATGTTCCACGTAAACGGCGGAAACGGCCATGACAACGCTCGCAAGGAGCAACGCCAGCAGGATGAATCCGATCGTCAGGACCGTGATCTGCCCTGCTTCGCGTTCTTTGCGGAAAGAGAGGCTTCTGCAGGCAGGCGCTGCCTCGTTCAAAGCCGGTTCCGAGCTCAACGGAAACGCCCGACTTTTTGGGTTGCTGAAGCATGAAGGCGGGCGGCATCCAGGTGTAAGGCATCCCCAAAAGGCGCCATGGGCAACGGAACAGTGACCTGGATGGAGACCGTAACAGCGGCACCCGCGGACAGGCAGTCGTGACGATCGCATGAAACATCCAAGGCAACGGCGTCCGGCAGGAATCCGTAGTCCTTCGCCGCAACCAGGGCGGCTTGCTCGGCTGCAGCCCGGGCCGCGCCGGGTTCGGCCTGTTGCATGTAGGCTTTCGCGGCCTGGTCGGCCGCTCCAACCACGGCAAACATTCCCCCTTGGATCTGGCCGATGGTCACGACGAAGTAGATGAGCGGAACCATGAGCAACAGGCCAAGAAGTATGAATTCCACGGAGGCGTTTCCCCGTTCGGCCTCAAGGCACCACGGCATGCCCGACCACTTTCAACGAGCCTCCGGCGCCCAGGAGTCCAACCACGGGCAGCGGCGCAGTGACCCGCACTTCCAGCGTGCGGATGCCCCCTGCTTCGACCACTGCCGTCGTGATGTCCTCCGCGAACCTTTCGTTGAGGGCGACGGTGATCAGTTCGGTGGTCCTCTCCTCGGCGTCGGCCGCCGTACGGTCTGCCATGGCCCCGTAGCGGGCGCCGGACGCAGCAGCGTCAATGAGCGTGTTGCGAACGTGGAGGACCAGCATCAGTTGGACCACGGCAACGAACAGGGCCGTCATCACCGAACCAACCAGAACGAAGTCCACCACGGCAGCCCCGCGCTCGCCCGCCGCGGTCTGGTCGGCGGGTCCCCGCGTGACCTCCCTTCTGTGGACTCCCGTTCCGGCTTTCGCGCAGCTTTCCGGCACTAGTTGCCCACCTTGGACATCGCCTGGCTGAAAAGGTTTTCCAAGGCAGGCGATGCGATGGCAAGGAGACCCGCCACGAGGATCGCGGACATTAATGTGACTGTCCCTAATCTCACCTACCAACGAGGGTGGATAGTGACGCGCGACCGAGGCCGCCCTGGTTCCACCTCGGCGTGAGTAATAAGCCTGGACAGGAGATCTCGTTTCGTGTCCATGGGGAGGATGGCCCAGTTCTCCAGCAAGTCGGGAACGAGGGAAGCGGGGGGCCGCGAGGCTACCACTTGAGCATCCCTGATTGAGACTTCGAGTTCGCCCCGTCGATCCGCCAGATCATCCCTTAGACGACGATAGGTGTCCTCTGGAATGGTCCCATCGAGCATCTTGTTTGTGAGCTGATCCAAGCGACCACCAATCTTCGCGAGCTCCTTCTTCAGGTGCGCGGCAGTGTCAGCCGCCTTGGATGATTGCTGCTCGGCCTTCGCCGCAAGGTCAGCCTCAGCCTCGATGTTGGCCGAGACGCCTTCAAGCCAGTTCAGGAACTCCTGTTCCACCGTCGTGGCCATGACATACCCGCCGGAGTGCCTTCGTTTGGCATTCACGGCCGAGCATTTGTATTTCGGGGTCCTGCCAGCACCGAAGAGTCCGGCTTGCATCGTTGCCCCGCAGGAGCAGCGGATCATCCCGGAGAAGAGGTACTGGGAACGTTCGCTACGGCGGTAGACCCGACGTGCTTCGCGTCGCGCCAAGTATTCAGTCCACTCGTCCTGGGTGATGACCGGCTCGTGGACTCCGGGAAGTCGCTCGCCGTGCCGGGTGATGAAGCCGGCGCCAAACCCCTGATCCATGAGGCGGCGAACCGTGCGATCCGACCACATTCCATCCGATGAAACCCCGTAGCCGGTAACAGGGCGTGTCGGCCCATCGTTGAGCCACTTCACTAGCGAGTAGAAGGTCTGGCCTGACAGGTAGCGGCGGTACAGCTCAGCGAGGACTGGTCCGGTGACGGGGTCCGGAGAGAATCCGTCTGCTTTGGAATATTGGTAGCCGAAGCGCGGTTTGCCGTTGGCGGGGATGCCGGCCTTTACCCGGCGCGAATGCACTTCTTTCCACTGCTCCCCCATCCGCTCCGATTCGAACGCGGCAAGTTCCGCGAGCATGCCGCGGGCGAACCGCCCCGATGACGTGGAGGTGTCTATAGGCTCTGTCGCCGACTCCAGGCGCCCGCCGATACCTTCGACGCGGTCAACTGCAATGGCCCAGTCCTTGCGGTTCCTCGAAACACGGCTGACCTTCCAAACAACCAGAACGTCAGCTTGGCCGGATTCGATCATGCCTATGGCTCGCTCAACCTGGCGGCGCTTCCAGAACCGGCCGGTCATATCGAGGTCAGTAATCGTTTCGACAATTCGGTAAGAGTTGCGCTCGCAGTGCTGTTCGATGGCGGCTAGCTGCAGCTCGGGACTGATCATGCCGTCGCGTTCCTTGGAAACGCGGATGTACGCGACGACCCGTTGTGGTGATGCGGGCACGGCTTTGAGGTGCGGCCTTGATTTTGGCATGGCTGTGTGGCTTTTCTCTAGGTGTGGCTAGTGCTGTAGCTCGACGTCCAGAAGCGTTTGCCATTCGGCGTCGCCTAGGTGGTCAAAGCGGTCCTGGAGGACCTCGGGTGTAACCCATAGCTCGTCGGCTAGCTCTGAGTGAGACCGGGCCCAGCGCAAACCCTTGATGAGTTGGTCGAGGGGAATGAGGCGTCGTGCCGCCTCGGCGCGCACCTCAGCTTCAACTGTGGCCGACTGGCAGCCAGTGTGTTCCCGTTCAATGTGGATCAATTCATGAGTCAGTGCACAGCGACGTTCGACTTGGTCGAGGGCTTTGTTGAGCCAGATGATGTCGATGCCGTTGGTGCGGCCTGGGGCGCCGTCCGGCATGACGACCCAGGAGAGCCGGATATGGGCTAAGGCTCGAAGTATCCCCCATGGATGAAACACGGGCTCTACAGTAGATTGCGGGGCAGACGTTTTAGCTCGGCCCCTTTGAACCGGGCAGGATCTTGGCGAGCAACGAAGCGGCCGCTTCGAATGTCGATGACTCAGTTTGCGGTTCACCCTTCATAGCAGGATGCTCACCGAAGGCTCGCGCCCCGAAGGTCTTTCGCAGGTCGTCCCTGACTTCGGGATTTACCACAGGCGCCAGGAAGGCATCAAAGGTTCGCAGCTGCACGGCCAAAGAATCAGCCCAGTGGGCCTGCGACCGATGATGCTGAGACTGTCGCCCAAGGTAGGCTGCCAGGCCGAACACGCCTGCAACGAATATGCCTTTCTGCACCATGCGGACGACGCGATCTAGATCTGTAGCAGCGGAAAACCAGTCTGAGGGCGCAAGCAAGAAGAGCAGGGCACACAGGGCTCCTAGGACGATCAGCGTAATCGTCCAACCGCGGAAAGCGTTGGCGGTCGTGGTCTGCGAATCTGCTAGGCCTCGGAAGTATTTCTCGAGTTGAAGATCTCCGTATTCACCGGCTGATTGTTTGAGCGCGTCCAGTGCTTGCTTGCCCTCCGCTAGAGCCTGCTTGCCCTCTTCCGCGTTGGCGCGGATCTCGTTCAACGCATCCCGAGCTATCGCCTCCTCGCGCCTTTTGCGCTCGGCTTCCTCCAACGTGTAGTCATTGAAAGCTCGCTGCAGGACTTGCGAGTTGTCCTGCGCTCCAATAGGCCCTAGGTAGTTGCGATCCGCATTCATTAGGCCCGCTTGGCGAAGATCGGTTGCAAGTTCATCCGCGGCCGTACCCAAAAAACTGTAGGCCGCGACGTTTAGCATCATTTCCCGAAGGTTTCGACGTTTGTCGTTGAGCGTCTCAAGAAGTTGAGTAGTGAGCCAGTGGTAGTCCTCGTGGCGCATCGGCAGCCTTGCATACCCTTGCGCGACGTCACCATCACTCAGTACACTCGCCCATGCCCTAGAGATGGCTGCAACCTTGCTGTATAAAGCGTCGCCTTGATCCGTCACCCTGCTAGGCATCTCGGCCAAGTCGTTGAAGCCTTCAGCGACCTCTTGGATTCGCCGCCACCGCTCGTTGTACTCCTGGCTCCCGTAGACTAGCCAGTCGTCTTCATTCAAGGTTTTCACTGACCCTCATCCTGACTTTCCTCGCCCCGCTGCTCCCACTCCTGTTCGCGATCTCGATGCGTTGCGGGACCTGAATACGCGGCCAGGTCCTGCCAGTTCTCCGGCAGTGGGATGTTTCCGTCGTCCGGTTGTTCTGCCGCGCGGACCGTCTTCTGTCCAGGGCGAGCGTTACGGCGCTCGCTGGCCCGGCCAAAGTCGATGGGTTCGTTGAGTCCGTGGACGATTGCATTCCTTTGCTCCTGATCGATCGCGTCAGGTGAGACCCGAAGGCCGGCCAGGACTGAGAGGAGCATCCGTTTGTCGCGCTCGCCTAATGAGGGGTCGCGGCGGATGGCTTCTTCTGCTGTCAGGTCGGCGCTGTTGTAGGTGACGATGCCCATGCTGGCCAATGCTGCCTGAGCGACCATCGCTTTGCTGACGCCTAGTCCGTCCGCCAGGGCGGAGACGGTCTCGATGTTTAGCGTTACTACTGGGGTGTTCCTGATCCTTGAGATATTCGACTTGCTTAGCTTGTGCCCCTTGCTGGCAGCGCGGGCAACGACGTCGGGATCTGACCAGCCGTTGGCTGATCGGACGTCGTCAATGAGTGCTGCTAGTGCGTGGCGTTGCTTCACAACATGAATCTTTCTGCGACCGGATAGGAATGTCGAACGAGTGGACACTAGGGCTGGATGCTCGGTGGACACTAAGAAATTGCCGACTTTCCCCAACTCTGCCATAGGACTAAGTGTTTTTGGACTTGCGGAGTGGACACCAGTCTGATTAGCATGGACACACAGACTGGACACAAGGACAGGAAGGCAGTACAGTGACTATCACGTCGATCGCCCGACCGGCAGCAAAATTAGGAGATATCTGGATGATCCTCAAAGATCCCAAGAAGCTTGCGAAGCTCATGGTGATCCAGGACGTAGGCCAGAGGGAGCTTGCGCGGGCCGCTGGATGGAAGGCCCATTCGTATCTGGGGCGCCTTCTTGCTGGCACTGCAACCAATGTCGAACCCGAGCCAGCAGCCCGAATCGCCACCTATCTGGGCGTCGGTATCGACGATCTTTTTTTGGTCAAAGTGGACAGTTCGGATGTCCAAAGCGGACAGACGAACAAGATTCACAACCGGTCTCACGCAAGCCGCGCGACTCGCAGGTTGCACGGATGAACACCCGAAACGTCTCCTCCGCTTGTCTCCGCACCGTCGAAGCTGAGACTGCCCGGATGCTCGGGATTCACAGAGACTCCGATGCGGCAGCACCTTCCCCCACTGCTGCCGCATCGGTCACAAGTTCCCCAGCCAATCGCTGAGGACAGAAAAAGGCGGCCCAGTGTCATTCCGCCAAGAAACTCACTGGACCGCCGCAGATAACCCAAGAGCCAGGCACCTGATCTGAACAAGGCCTGGCTCTCGAATCAGAAAGAGTCTAACAAATGGTCATCAGAAGACTCCGGCACCTCCCGCCGGAATCCCGCCCGCATATCGCCGCCGCTGGCCGAGTGCTCGCCCAGGCAACAGCCCGGATGAACGCCATGAGCCCCCGAGAGATTGCCGAAGCCGCCTATACGCCGGGTGGCCCATCCCTTGAACAGCTTGAACTGCTTGCCGAAGCGCGGCTCATGGGTCAGTCCGTCCGAACCGTCCCTTCGACGAAGGTCGCCTGATGGGCACCCGGATCGATACCGCGGACCTCCCCCGCCACTCGTACTTCAACGCCATGGATCGGCAAGGAGAAACGCAGGCCTTCGTGGACAAGATGATCCCGCACGAACAGGGCCGCCGGCAGAAACTCCTGATGTCAGCCATCCAGGACGCCGACAACCTGATCAGCGCGTTGAAGACGACGCGCCAATTCGACCGCCACGGCAACATCGAACTCGTACTCCCCCAGATCTCCGATGCGCTCGCCGATGTCGTGACGAAGACCAGGAACTTCATCGCGGATGTGGAGACCTGCACGGACCGTTACCGCAAGACCACTTCCGACTCATCCGAGGCTGCCGGGGGGCAGCCCGAAGAGCCGGCCGACACGGCTGCGGGCGGGTCCGTCATTGGTGTCGCGTATGTGGATGTCCTGCCCACCTTTGATCGCCCGCAGAAGGCCGACAGTGCCTCTCCGAAGCCCGGGCCGCATCTGGCATCCGTGACGATGTTCGATCCGAACCGATCCACCTCGGAGCAACTGGCGGCTCTTGACCGTGCTGCCAGCCGTCGGGCGGAGCAGCTGAAGGGTGGCGGCAGAAGATGAAGACCAGGAAGAAACTCTTCGCCGTCGTGCAGCCGATTGGGCATCGCCCGTACCGGGAGCATGCGGATCTGCATTTCCGTGACAACACGGAGCTGGCGGCCCAGTTGACGACGTATGCGCGCTCCAAGTGGCCGTCTCCGCAGAAGGTCGCCGTGGATATTCACGCGAAGCAGATCATCGTGGACGGGACTCCTCGCGCGAACTTCTCTTTGCATGAGTATCGGGATCACGGCGGTCAGACTGCGACGTTGCCGGGGGTGGGCCAGTGATGCGCCCGTCGGCGCGGGTCGGCCTGTATCGCCGCCGCGCTTTCTTGTACGGGCCTCTGGTCATCCTCGGCGCTGCGTTGGTCTTGATGACGACGGGCACCGCAAACGGCGCTTACCTCGCTGGCTTAGTGATTCTTTTGGCTGGTGCCGGCGGTTTCGTTCTCGAGTCCGGGCCGCAGCCCAGGCGCAGAAGATGATGACCGGCGATTGGGGGCGCCGATGACAGATAGACCACCTGGCGCCCGCCCTGGCGCCACCCCATCACCCCAGACAGCGGACGCTGTCCCGGTCCTTGCTCAGAAGGACCAGGAGAACGTCCACCGCCAGAGGCAGGTACCAGCCACCGAACAAGAGTGGCTTGGCAACCCAGTAGTCCGTGATGACGCTGCGTTGCGCCTTCTCCGCATCGAACGCACCACCACTCGCGCCCTTTCTGCGCTGCAGGATGGCGAACTCGATGCTGCCATCAGCCGACTACAGGCTGCGCTGACCCTTGCCCTGGCGGAGCAAGCAATTACGACACCTTGCGAAGGACAATCATGACCACCATCGAAACCAGAAGAATCGCCGTCGCGGATCTGATCAACAACCCTGACAACCCTCGTTCTGATCTTGGGCCGGATCAGGATCTCGTGGAGTTGGCGAACAGCCTCGCCAAGGACGGCAACACGGACGACTGCCACGTCGTGCCGGTGGCAGACGGCGAGGACGCCGGCAAGTGGATGCTGTTGGAGGGCCACCGCCGGAAGGCCGCAGCGCTGCTGGGCAATGTTGCAGAGCTGGATTGCAAGATTCGGCATGACCTGGACACGAAGGCCAAGCAGATCGCCTTCATGATCACCGCCAACACCCACCGTGAGAACTTCACGGAAATGGACACGGCCCGCGGCGTGCAGTCCTTGCTGGACTGCGAGGGCATGAACGTCAAGGCAGTCGCGAAGTCGCTCAGCCGCGGTGAGAAGTACGTCCGTTCCCGCTCGAAGATGACGAAGCTCTCACCGGCCGCGCAGGGCAAGATCGAGGACTCGACCCTGAACATTGATCAGGCGTTGGAGCTGCTCGCGTTCGCTGACGATGAGAAGGCCGAAGAGCGCCTGCTGCAGGTCTCGGACAAGCCCAACGATTGGGAAGTCCGTCTGGCTGCGGAGAAGGAGCTGCGGGCTTGGCGGGAGAACCTGCCACGCCTGACGGCCGAGCTGCAGGGCGCTGGTGTTCAGGTCGTTGACCGCCCGGAGGGGCCGCAGTGGGAATGGAAGGACTTCTACCCCACCTACAACGACCATGAAGTCACCGAGGCCGTGGAGCAGGATCTCATCGCGATCGTTCACCCCGACTTCCCCAAGATCACCTGGGCGCGAAAGCGCGAAGAAAGGAAGCCCTGGACTCCCCCGGAGCGCACGCCCGAGGAAATCGCGGCCGACGTTCGCCGCAGCGAGATCATCCGAGGGCTCGAACTGGCCGCCCCAGTCCGGGAGTCCTTCCTGAGGGGGATCCTGAAGAAGCCGACCGCCGAGGTGCTGCATCACCTTGCCCTGGATATGGCCGAGCAGCTCGACCTCGCGCAGGCCGCCTACTGGCTCGGCATGGAGGAACACGAGGAAATCGACGATCAGGAAGTCGTTGACGAGATCGCCAAGCTCAGCACCGACCAGCTCATCGTCCTCACGCACCTGGTGCGCCATGGCCGGGAAGAGCTGCTGACCGAACTCGCATCATGGGCACGCGACACCGGTTACATGTCCACCGGCCCTTGGCGCGAATCCCTTCAGCACTCCTACGGCTACCAGTGGACCGAAGCCGAACTGGATGCCATCAGGCACATCGCAGAGCAGAAAGCTGCTCAGCAGGAAGGCGGCGACAATGCCCACTCCGCTTAGCCACCTGCTCAAGCGCAACCCCGACAACGAGCCCGTATGCGGCTTCGGCTTCCGCCCGGAAATCCTCGATGACCCCGCACCGGTAGGAGTCATGTGGAAGGCCAAGCGCGACGTCCTTGACCACGTCGACGCGATGTCCGGTTTCCGCCCCTCGGCACCGTTCGACGGCGGCCCTGACCGACGGTTCCCCCGGGCAGGTGTCCGCCCGGGCGCAAGCGGCCGCTGGAAGCTCACCCTCTGGGATGAGGAAGGCGTCATGCATCCGCTGCCCTTCAAGAGCCAATGGCACGACACAGCCCAGGAAGCGTTCGACTTCGGCCAGTTCATCATCAGCAGTCACTGGAAGGCCGGCACTCGACTAGACGGGATGGGTCGCTGATGACCTGGGCACGGGTTATCGCCGACCGACAGGACCGGAAGATCCGCGTCTACCGCAGCCGATACGACGAGGCCATCAAAATCAGCGCCGCGCTCAACGCCCGCCGGCAGAACCTCCTGACAGAGATCCTCGCCGACGACCTTGACGGGCTCGACACAACCACCAAGTCCCGCCGACTCCGCCAGACGGACGACGAGCTGGACCTTGCACGCACCAACCTGCAAGCCGCCTGGGCAGCCCTCGAAGGCGAGGAAGCCCAGCACTACACCCACGAACCACGAGAGGCCAGAAGATGACCGCCACCACCACCGAGCCCACCACAACAACCGAGACGGCGCTCGCCGATCTGACAGTCACGGCTACCGGCACTGAATGGCTGCGCAAGCTCGCCGCCGTCGGAGTCGCTGTCTCGTCTCGGCCGCCGGTGCCGGTTCTGAGTTTCATGGTTGTGGAGTGCAGCCGCGGCAAGGCCACTCTCGCGGGCTATGACTACGCCACGACGGCGGTAGCCAAGCTGAATCACGAGGCCCTGGGCACGCTGCACAACGCCAAGGCCCTCGTGCCGTTCCAGTGGCTTGTGAGAACGATCCGCGTCCTGACCGCCCGCAAGCGTGACATCCCGGTCACGGTCGCTTCGAAGGAGCTGCTGGGCCAGCAGATGGTCACGGTCACGGCCGCCGGTTACACGATCCCCTACCTGCACGGCATCCCGCTCTCGGAGTATCCGCGCCTGCCCGAGCACGGCGAGCTGGACTCGTTCCGTCTCGACCGGGCGGATCTGGCCGGCGCTTTGGACCGGGCAACCGTCGCGGCCAGCAAGGACGACACCCTGCCGCTGCTGACCTCGATCCGGCTGGCCTGCAGCGGCAAGAAGCTTTCCGTCTGGGCAACTGACCGTTACCGGCTCTCAGCTGAGACGCTGCAGCTGCCCCGCACCGTGCAGGAGTTTGCATTCCTCTTGCAGGCGGCCCAGTGGAAGGCCATGACGAAGCACCTGGTGGGTGAAGAGATCACCGTGAGCGTCCTTGCTGCTGGTGACATTGCTGGCCGAAGCGGCGGATGCGAGACGCTGCACATCGGCTCCGGCGACGTGGCGTTCACCCTCTCGCCGGTTGGCGGCGACTACCCGAAGCTCGAAACCCTGTTTGCCGAGGTCTACACCCAGACCCTAAGCGTCAACCGCCGCGATCTCCTGGACCAGATCCTTGTCGCCCGCGAACTGAATGAACGGAACGTTCCGGCGCTGGTCAAGATCGGCCCGGGCTCCGTGTCGGTGTCTCCGAATTTCCACGCCGGGGCTGACCACGCGGCGACTCCCGTCCTGCTGGCTGACACGGTCAACATCGACGAATCGGCCACCGTAGGATACAACCCGCACTACCTCCTGGACGCCATCAAGTCCATCAAAGCCGACGCCGTCCGGTTCTCGTTCTTCAGCCTGACGAAGCCGACCTGCATCACCCCAGCCCCGGAGAAGGGCAAGAAGCAAAGCACCTATCGGCACCTGATCATGCCGGTGCGGCTGCCCAACGACGTCCTGAGCGGCGAGTAGACCATGACCCAGGACAACGAAGACGCGATGATCGCGCAGCTGCTCAGCCGCCCTCAGAAGATCGCCACCTGCGACGCCTGCAGGAAGGCGCTCAACGGCCAGGACGAGTGTGATTGCTCATGACCGTCGCTATCGAGCCACCGCGGCTGAAGGCCCTCACGGTCAAGAACCCGTGGGCGTGGGCGATCATCAACGCCGGCAAGGACGTAGAAAACCGCTCGCAGCCCACCAGCCACCGTGGAACGCTCTACATTCACGTAGCCAAGCGCGACGACGAAGCAGGCCACGAGCACGAGACCATCCGCCGCGCCCGGGCCGAAGCTCCCCAGGCCACCAGGAATCACCTGCAGCTGCAGGGTTACGTCCTCGGGACGGTGGAAGTCGTTGGCTGCCACTACTCCACGGACTGCAAGACGAAAGACACCTATTGCTCCGAATGGGCGCGCCCGGGCTTCTATCACTGGGAATTGCGGGAGCCTCGGCCCATCGCCTGCCCGTTCCCGGAAGTCGGCAAGCTCAACATTTGGAACCTGGCGGCGACGTCATGACCGCCGAGGACGAGCCGCCAAAAAACGAGACGCCCGTCCTGACAGCGAAGCTCGCGCAACTGCTCAACGACCACCCCGACTTCTACGCCCAGATCTTCCCACCCACGAAGGACAAGAAATGACCCTCGAAAGACTCTCCGACCACGAACTCACCATCTGCGTCGAAACCGCAGCTGAGGGCGTCGTCAACTCCCGGGCCAGCCACACCGGCGGCCCAACCTGGGACAAACTCACCGCCGACCAAAAGAACACCATCCGCGAACAAGCCCTCCCGTTCATCTTCCACGGAACAAAAGCGCTCGCCGATCTGGGCTTCTGGAAGAACCCGACGATCACCACGGCGGACGAGCTACAAAATCTCTACGACTGCGACCGCAACGTTGTCGTCATGGATGACGCGGGCCTGATCCTGCAGAACCTTGCCGATGGATGGAAGTCCCCAGGCAATGACGGATACCTGTCCTCGGCCCGGGCCTACCGCCTGTTCGGGCCGACGTTCCGGGTGCTGCTGTACGGCGAAGACCAGAGCATCACCACGACGGAGAAGGAAGCCGTCTGATGACGATGAGCCGGGAGGAAGCAGCGGCCAAGAAGTTCGGTGAGCTCGCAGGTGGCGGCCCAACGGTCGCCATTGATTACGAATACTCCGGCAAGATCCTCGCCGCAGCTGACGCGGCCGACGCCGCTGCCCAGGTCCATCGCATTGGCTTGGACGAAGAGTCACTCAAGCGAACCGCCGGGCGATCCTGGGACGCGCTCTCCAAGCGCGACATGACCCGCAACTGGTCGCAGATGAGCGGACGAGGGCAAGCCATCTGGATCGACAACGTTCGAAACGTATTACAAGCAGCAACCGAGGAGGACCAATGACCCAGGCAAGACGAGGCCAGTGCAACGAACCCGGCCCGTGGGGCACGATCTGCACGGACCACCCCGGCCACCGCTACTCACACTTCGACAGCGGCAAAGGAAACTCCTGGCAGGACGACTGGAAGGACGACACCCCAATCGAAGGCGGCGGCACCCTCCAGGAAGATCCAAAGCCGCGGACACGACTCGAAGCAGCCGCCAAGGCCATCTTCGACGTCCGCGACGACCCCTACGACAACACTGAATGGCACGAACTCCACTCCGCAGACCGTGAACCCTTCGAATGCCAAGCCAGGGCCGCGCTCGCCGCTGCTGACGGCTTCGGCAACGGAACTGCGGGAACGTGATCCGCTGCCCTGACTGCTGGCACTATCACGGAGCCGCTGGCAACCAATGGCCATCCTGTAACGGCATCTACTACTCAGAATCAGGCGGCGCACGCCGGTGTGCTTGCACCGGCCCAAGAACCGAACGAAAGGAGAGGTCATGAGCGATCGCCCCATCCGAGACTGCGAACACCCCAAGGCCCGACATCAGCACGGCACCCCCCAGGCCTACGTGTTGGATCAGTGCCGCTGCACCCCTTGTACCGAGGCCAACACTCGCCGTGAAAACGAACGGGCCGCGGCCAAGGCAGCTGGCACCTATGACTCCGGCCGCGTCGACGCTGAGCAGGTCCGACAGCACCTAGCCATGCTGAAAAAGGCCGGCTACGGACTGAAGACCATCGCGAAGATCGCGAAGGTATCAAACGCCACGCTCGGAAAGATCATCTACGGCGATCCGTCGCGGAACATGCCTCCGCGGGCGAGGGTGGAAAAGCGAGTCGCCGCTCGCATACTTGCCATCAAGCCGTCTCTCACCACGCTGGGAGAGACGACAGCGATCAAGGCCGGGCCAACCCAAGATCGCATCAAGCACCTTGTATGTCTCGGGTATTCGATTGGTTGGCAGGGTAAGCGCCTCGGACGAGACCATGGGAACTTTGCGCGGGTCATGGACCGGACGCAATGCAGCGCCAAAACCGCGCGCGAGATCCGTGCCCTATACCTACTGTTGTGGGACAAGCCGAGGGTAGCTCGAAATCGCCACGAGCAGGCGGCAATCACCAGGGCGCTCGCCTTTGCAGCCGCGAGCAGCTGGGAGCAGCTCCCGCCGCCGACCGAAGCCCCGCACGCTGAAGCACCTGCGAATCCCGATCGTGCGCTCACTCAGTTCCTTACCGATCGCATCCACAGACAAGCACGGAGGCGCTCCGCGTGACCACGAATCCAACACTGCCGAGAGCGGCGCAAACCATGAAAGAAGGTCCATCCAGTGCCATGGCTGAAGCAGGGCGACGCGGCGGCGAATCACCCCATCGTCCTCTCGGCCGTGGAAATGGACGACGCCGATGACCGGATCCTCAACGAGTGCTTCGGCTTCGTGGCCCGGTGCGCGACTCAAGCCGCAGCGTATGAGCAGGACTACATCATCAGCGTTGGCACCGCCCGGCAGATGGCCGGTTCCCTCGGCCGCTACAACGAGCTGATCAAGGCCGCGAAGTTCTGCGGCTACCTCACCGAAACCAAGATCACCGTGGAAGGCGAAGAACGCAAGGCCTTCAAGCTGGTCGAAGACAACGACCTCTTCCACATGATCCTCAAAGCCGAAAGAGAGTGGAACAACCAGAGAAAGAGAGATACCCGCAACCCTGAACTCACATGGAGAGTCAGAGCCCGCGACGGCGACGCATGCCGCTACTGCGGCAAGTCCGTCGCCTGGGGAGACACCAAATCAGGACGCGGCGCAACCTACGACCACACCAACCCCGGCCAGGCCGGCACCGTAGACACCCTTGTTGTCTGCTGCCGGGAGTGCAACGGACGCAGACAAGACGACCCCGAAAGCAACTGGAAGACCCTTTCAGTCCCGGCAGAGCCAATCATCGGCGAAGCAACGGCCGCTTTCATCGCCAAACACGGCACCCCGATAGAACCCACCTACACCCGACCAGGCACACCGGCCGCCCCAAAGGCGGCAACGGACGAGACGCACGCCGTAGAGCAGCCCACGCAGGCCGCTCCGGCACACAACGAGGCAACGGCACACTCCGGCCCCAACAACGACTCCACGGCCCACACAGCCACGGTCAAGCACACCCCGGCAGCAACGGCACACCCGGCTGCAACGGCACCAAAGACCAACACCAGACCAAATCCAGACCCAGGACACAGGTATCCCGGATCTGGATATGTCGGGACGGGTAGGGACGGGACGGGTCAGGCAGGTAAGGGAAGTGCAGGGCAGGAAGCCCCGCACACCTCCCAGGGCAAACCCAAGAACCAAACCAGAAGAAGACGCCCCCGCAACCGAGGACGGAACTGAACATGCCTACTAAACGACTTTCATCGCACAACTCACCATCAGAAGACGACTTCCAAGGGTCTGTCCTGGACCTTGCCCAGTACCTCAGTTACGAACTGCGCTACCACAACCCGGATAGCCGGCGCTCGCAGGCTGGCTTCCCGGATCTCGTCCTCGGCAGTCTGTCCAGGAGGCGTGTCCTGTTCCGAGAGCTGAAGACTTCAACGGGCCGCGTTCGTCCTGCCCAGGTCCTCTGCATGCAGATCCTCAAATTGGCCGGCCTCGATGTCGGCGTGTGGCGTCCCGAGGATCTGCGGAGCGGCCGTATCCAGCGAGAACTGAGAGGGGACAAATGACCACCTGCACAACAGAGGATTGCAACCGGCAGACTTCGCTCTACCTGTGCACTGACTGCATCGTGGAGTTGGATTCGCTGCTGGCTGACGTTGGTCCGCTGCTGCAGTTCATCGGCGGGGCCATCGATCAGACCGCTGTGACCAGGAGCCCGGGCGCAAGCGGTGGCGGTGGAGGTGTCGCGAAGTCCCGGCCTGCCATGAACGTTGATGCCTACCTGCTGCGGGCATGGCTTCACCAGCTCCCGGCCCGAGCCTATGACACGGCGGCTGACAACCCGAAAGCTGGCGAGATTCTGTGGATGGCGCGGGATTGGGTAGGCAAAGCACGCGATCTGGTGTGGGGACCGGAGGACTCCCGCGTCTACGGCCGCTGCGAAGAACCACTCGATGGCGAAGGAGAAGCGGATGAACCGATCTCCTGCGATGGCCGACTGGTAGCCCACCCGGACGACGTGACGGTCAAGTGCCCTGAGTGCAAAACCGTCCACAACGTCAGCGAAGTCATGGACAAGCTGAGACGCAAAGCCAGAGGGGAACCGCTGCCACCTCGGGCAGTGCGAGAGTTCCTACAGCGGAAGACCAGGATAGTGATCCTCAAGAAGGACTTCGAGAACTGGGTGCAGCTGGGCAGGCTGCAGTACGTCTTGGACCGGGTCACCACCTCGGCCAAGGCCCAGCGGATCTACTACCCGGGGGACGTTCTCAAGGTATTCGAGCACATGCAAGAGCGGAGGCGGATACGAGTCTGAAAGTGTAGTACCCTAAATCCGAGGGGATAGCTGTCCCCAAAGCTTTGGATGAAGGCCTCGACGGATTACCGTCGAGGCCTTTGTCGTGTCCGAGGTGGTGACGCTGGCGTGAACGGCATGAGCATCCCCGCTTGGTCAGGACGCCGGGCAGGCGAGGCGCTTCTCAAGGTCAAGGCCGAGGGCCGCCGGAAGGACAAGCCCTGTTGCATTTGCAAGCAAGGCATCGACTACTCCCTGACTTACCCGCATGAGCAGTCCTGCAGCGTGCAGCACGTGAAGTCACGCAAGCTGTACCCGCATCTGACGTGGGAGCCCAGCAACTGGGAACCCGCTCACCTCTCGTGCAACAAAGCAGCTGGCCCGGGTGAAGACCTCGGCATGGGCGTCACGTCCGAGGACTGGTAACCGTGGCCCGGACAGTCGTTGTGCTGTGTGGCCCACCAGGTGCCGGCAAGACCACGGCGGCCAGGCAGTCAGGCCTGCAGGTCTTCGACCGCGACGACCGGCAGTGGTCGAGTGAGAAGCAGTTCACCGAGGCGCTCGCCGCGCTCAGCTCGGATCGACGGGCTCGAGCTGTGGTCATCAGGACCGGTGCCACGTCAGCGGCCCGGGCCAAAGCCGCGCAGCTGGTGGCTGCCACTCATGTCTACTTGCTGACCGCCGATCAGAACGAGTTGACCAATCGCATCAGGCAACGAGATCGGGCCGACAAGGTCAACACCCTTGTTGGTGTCAGGACTTGGTTTGAACGATTCGACCGGGCCGACGGCGTCAGGGACTTCCCCGGCTGGTCCGGGGTCCACGAACCGGACCTTGGTGTGGTGTCCGACGACTGGTAGACCGCCAAAAAATCCAGCCCGCCGCCGCCCCGGACACTCCCCGCCTGCACCTCCCTCTCCCCCCGGGGTCGCGCCGCGTGGAATTGCCCCTAGATCGTTGAATTGGCGGGGAAAACGGACCCATTATCTTACCCGAAAGGTCGGTTTGAACATGGCAATTGCTGGCAATCTCACACTGGTCATTTCCGCCCGTATCGGCGACGGCGAACCGTCCGACATTGGCGAAATCGAGTTGCCTGTCGTGAGCGAGAAGATCCATACAGTCGGCAACGTCTCCATCACCGCACGTGTCCGCGTCGATGAAGCTGAACTGGCCGACCGCCTCAAAGACTTCGCCACTGCAGTGGGTGATGAGCTGACCGGGGCCGGACGCCCGAAGCCAAAGGTTGGGCCGCCCATCCAGGACGTCATTGCTTGGGCGGCGGGTGGATCGCGCATCGGCGTTTTCGCCTTCGACCGCGAGGCCGCGCAGGAACTGGTCGAAAGCTTCCTTGAAGCCCTAGGCGATGACGTTGAGGTCAAAAGGGTCAGTAAGGTCAACGGCAGGGCCGGGATCGACTTCCGCGGCGGAGGATTCATCCGGTTCCTGGCGACCCGGGGAACTCGGAACAACTACAGCTTTGACCGCATCTACATACCCGCCAGCGTGAACCACAGCGAAATGGAAGCGCTCGCGCCTCTCGTCCTGACAAGCAAAGAACCGGCAGTCGTCGGCTACTTCTAAATGCACGACCGTCAAGCCTTACAAGCAGCACACAAGAGCGGCGAATCCATCCGAGGGATAAGCCGGGACCGCGGGGCGTCGCGGAACGCCGTACGCCGAGCGCTGCGCCCGGGGGCCAGGGACAGCTACTATCGGCCCTCGGCATCCGAGGACGCCGAACCGGCCGTACGGGACGTTCTGGCCGACTACCCGGCAATGAGCGTCTCCGACATCGCCCTGCTGATCGACTGGCGGAAGTCCCGACGGCAACTGTCAGACCTGGTGGCCCGGCTGCGTCCCCGGACCGTCTCCGAATGGCCCGCCATTGAGGCCCGCCCGTTGCACTCGATCACCATCGGTCGCCTGGCCACAAAGCCGCTCGACGTCGGCAAGATGAAGATCGGGGAGTTGAACCTATGACCAAACGCAAACCATCCGACGCCCTTGAGCCGGTCGAGGCCCCCGACCACCTGCCCAAACCCGTTGCGGACGTGTGGCGCGAAATCGTCGCCAGCAATGACCTCGTGGGAAAGGTTGACCGGGTCGCACTGGAAACCTACTGCACCCTCACCGCCCGCCTACGCGAAGCCCGTGGCCGGATCGAAGACGAAGGCATGGTTGTCACCGACACCCGGGGCAAGGTCATCCCTCACCCCGCGCTCGCCGTTGAGCGATCCACGGCCGAGCAGATCCGAGTGTGGGGCGACCGGTTCGCCCCTCTCGTGAAGCCGACCAGGAAGAGCGGCTACATCTCCGACGCGACCGCCCGGACCATCACCGAGGCCAAGCACCTGCACGGGGCGCGCTTCGCTGGCCCCGTGGCTGCGCTGAAGACGCTGGCGTGGATGATCGACGAAGCCCAGCGGGACAGCATGGAAGCCCTTCAGAAGGCCATGACCACGACCGTTCCCCAATATCTGAAAGCCTGCGCCGAGCTGCAGGTAACACCGGCCTCGATCCCGGGTGTCGGAGTTCCTGTCCCTGCACCAGCTGAGGACGAAAAGCCGGCCAAAGAATCCAAGCCGGGGGTAGCCAGTGTCTCAGACCTCCAAGATCGCGCCAGGGCACGCCGCTCCGGTTAGTGGACCGAACGCGGTAGACCCGGGCGACTACTACCGCCAGATCTGCCACGTTCCTGAACCGGATCAGTCCGGGGCTAAGCGCAAGAAGATCTACGGGTACGCCGAACCGCGTATCTGCACCCCTCCGCTGCGGGCACTGACCCCGGAAACGACACTTGGCTATGACGTCATCGACTTCGCCCGGGACGTCCTGGGCGTGGATCTGTACCCGTGGCAGAAGGTGCTGCTGTGCCGGATGCTGGAACTGCTCCCGGATGGTTCTTTGAGGTTCCGCACGGCGGTCGTCCTGATCGCCCGCCAGAACGGCAAGAGCACGCTGTCACAGGTGCTGGCGCTGTGGTTCATGATCGTCTGGGGCTGGCCCCTGGTCATGGGTACTGCGCAGGATCTCGAAACCGCTGAGGAAGTCTGGCAGGGCGCTGTAGACCTCGTGGAAGAGGACGAGGAACTATCCAAGCTCCTCAAGCGCGTCGTGAAGGTTAACGGCAAAAAGGCCCTTGAGCTGAAGGCAGGCAGCCGGTACAAGGTCAAGGCAGCCAACCGTCGCGCTGGCCGCGGCTTCACCGGCAACCTGATCATGCTTGACGAGCTGCGTGAGCATCAGAACTGGGAAGCTTGGGGCGCGATCACCAAGACGACCATGGCGCAAGCCGAGGCCCTGATTCTTGCCCTGTCCAACGCCGGCGATATGACCTCGATCGTCCTGAAGTACCTGCGGAAGATGGCCCACGAGGCCATCGGGGATCCGGACGGCATCTGTGAGGAAATCGGAGCTGCAGGGCCGACGGCGCTCGACGTCGCTGATCTGGTTGAGGGCGATCTTGACGACATCGACGATGACGAGCTGGCCGAGTTCGAACAGGACGAAGACACCCTGGGTCTGTGGGAATGGTCCATGGCCCCGGGAACAGACAAGCGTGACCGTCAAGGCTGGGCACAGGCCAATCCCTCGCTGAACTGGAACCCGGGCTTCACCGAGCGCACCATCGCAGCGGCCTGCCGCACTGACCCCGAATGGGTCTTCCGCACCGAGGTCGGTTGTCAATGGTCAGAAGGCACCCTACTGGGGCCGTTCCCCCCGGGGGCGTGGGACAAGGGCAAAAACGAGCTGGTCAAACTCGACGACGGCACCGTAACAGTCGCCGAGGAGGACCGGATCATCCCGGGCTCACCTGTCTGGGCGGGCGTGGATCAATCCCATGACAGGTCCATGACCTACATCGCCTTTGGCGGCTTCAGGGCAGACGGAAAGTACCAGGTCGAAATAGTGACCGCCCGGCCCGGCTCGGACTGGGTCAAGGAATGGCTTATGGACGACAAGCGCCAGGGCAGGATCAAGGCGGTTGCCGGTCAGTCCAGAGGCGCACCGATCTCCCCGCTGATGGAGGATCTCGACGCTGACGAAGAATTCACCATCCCGGTTGTCGAGTGGTCCGGAAGCGACCTCACAAGCGGCTGGGCCGATGTCTTTGACGCTGTGCGTGATGGGACCGTGAGGCATAACCCGCAGCCACCCCTGGACACGGCGGCCGCCGTAGCCGTTCTGAAGATTTTCAGCGGCGGCGCTGCCCTGCCGGACCGCAACGCGTCCCCGGCGGAGATCGCCCCGCTTATGGCCTTCATCGCAGCCAAGTGGCTGATGAGCCGCCGGGTGATCGAACCGCCGCCTCCGCCGCCGCCACCAGCTGCGGTGACGACCGAGGAATCCACCTACGTCGAAGACAACGTGGCCCACATGGGCTTTTGATGAAAGGAGTACGCCTTGGTGAAGTGGTTCAAATCGGCAAGCTCGCGCAAGAACAAAGCCGAACCCGTCACAGCGGCTCCCGTCACGGAAGTTGGCTACGCTACGACAGCCAGTGAGTGGTGGTCTGATCTTGACGTCGAGGAAACGCCGGAACTGCGGTGGCCTCACAACGTCGAGGTTTACGACCGGATGCGCCGCCAAGACGCCCAGATCACCTCCGTTCTGCGGGCCATGACCTTGCCCATCCGCCGCACCAAATGGCGGATCGACCCGAACGGCTGCCGCCCCGAGGTCGCACAAAGGGTTGCCGACGATCTTGGACTTCCCCTGGTCGGAGCCGAGAACAGTCCGGTGATCCGGACCCGTGACCGGTTCTCCTGGTCCGAGCATCTGAGGCTCGCCCTGCTGATGCTCCCCTTCGGCCACTCGGTCTTCGAGCAGCAGTACCGCATCGACGAAGCCGGCCAAGCCCGACTTCGGAAGCTGGCATGGCGCCCACCCAAGACGCTTTCCCGCATCGACGTGGCACCGGATGGCGGATTGGTGGCCATCCATCAGCACAACGCCAAAGAGCCGATGGGCGTGGAGCGGCTGGTTGTTTACGTCAACGACCGGGAGGGCGGCAACTGGCTCGGCCAGTCCATCCTGCGGCCCGCGTACAAGAACTGGCTGCTGAAGGATCGGGCGCTGCGCGTTCAGGCCCAGACGCTGGACCGGCAAGGCATGGGCGTCCCGTTCTATAAGGCGTCCAAGCTCCCGGATTCAGTAACGGGGGAAGACCGGGTTGCGCGGGAGAACAAGGAAATCGAAGCGGGCCTGAAACTCGCCAAGGGCATCCGCTCCGGCGACAACTCCGGCGGCGCTGCACCAAACGGGGCCGATCTGGAACTGAAAGGCGTCACCGGCACCTTGCCGGATGCTGACGTACCGATCCGCTATTACGACGAACAGATCGCCCGGGCCGTCCTCGCGCACTTCCTGAACCTCGGCACCGAGACAGGTTCCTGGGCGCTGGGATCGACCTTCGCGGACTTCTTCACTCTCTCGCTGCAGACCCTAGCGATGCAGATCGCCGACACCGCCACCCAGCACATCATCGAAGACATCGTGGACGTCAACTGGGGAGCCAACGAACCAGCCCCCAAGTTGGTCTTCGAAGAAATCGGCTCCCGGCACGCGCCCACGGCCGAGGCGATAAAGATGCTCATCGACTGCGGGGCGATCAAAGCAGACCAGAAGCTGGACGACTTCCTGCGCACGGTCTATGGCCTGCCCGGCTTCGATGAAGCCACCGCACGGGAACCACTCCCCCGAACCGCAACGGAGACAACATGACACTTCAAATGCTCAAGCCCTCCGCAGCGTCAGGGCCCTGGTACCGGATGGAAGCCTCTACCGAGACCGACACGGCGGACCTCTACATCTACGAGATGATCGACAGCTGGTGGGGCGTGAGCGCGTCCCGGTTCGTCCGCGAACTGTCCGAACTGGACGTCTCCACGATCAACCTCTACGTCAACTCCCCCGGCGGTTCGGTCTATGACGGCGTCGCCATCATGAACGCCCTCCGCCGGCACAAGGCCACCGTCGTGGCCACCGTGGACGGGCTGGCAGCCTCCGCTGCCTCGTTCATCATCCAGGCCGCCGACGAGGTGGTCATGGGCCAAGGATCCGAGCTGATGATCCACGAGGCCTGGTCATTCGCCTACGGCAACGCCGAAACGCTGCAGAAAGTCGCCGGAGACCTTGACCGGATCTCCGGAACCATCGCCGAGATCTACGCCGAACGAGCGGGCGGCACCGAAGACGAATGGCGCGAGGCCATGAAAGCAGAGACCTGGTACACGGCCGATGAAGCCGTTACCGCCGGGCTCGCTGACCGCGTCGCCAAAATCGCCAAGAAACCCGAGACCGAGGACGCAAGCAACCGCTTCGACCTCTCCATCTTTGCCCACGCCGGACGCCAAAACGCGCCGGCACCGGCAGTCAACAGCCACCGCGAACGCCGCCCCCAGCTCAGCCTGGTCAACGGCTCAGCGCTCGCAGCGGCGGCCCACATGGTCGAGAAGACCATCCAGAAACCTCCGGCCGAGCCGAAGGACACCATCACCCCCGAAGAGAAAGGAACCGGCACTATGTCGGCAAAACTGAACCAGGGGCTTCGTGAACGGCTCGGCATCCGGGCTGACACGGAACTCGACGAAGACCAGCTGCTCGAAGCCTTGGATGAGGCACTCGAAGAGCAGGAGGCCGAAGAGGCCCCAGCAACCGCAGCAGCCGCCCACGCGCCCGGAACGGTCGTACTGGACGCAGCCCAGTATCAGGAGCTGCGCAACGCCGCTGACGATGGCCGTCTGGCCCGTCAGCAGCAGCTGGCGGACGAACGCAACGCGCTCGTCAACGCCGCCGTGCAGGACGGCCGCATCCCCCCGGCCCGCCGTGATCACTGGCTCAACTCCATTGAGGCGGATCCGGGCATGGCTGACACCCTCGCCTCCCTTGAACCGGGTCTGGTCCCGGTAAACACGGTGGGCTACACGGGCGGCGTGGAGGACTCCACGGACGAAGCCCGCGCTTACGACCACATCTTCCCGAAGGAGTCCTGATTATGGGTCAGTACCTGCCCCTGTTCCGCCCCGGCCAGACCGTGACCTTCGGGGTCACTACCGCCGTCACCGGCGGTCACCCGGTCGAGGTCGGCGCGTCTGACCGTTCGGTGGCTCCTGCGGGAGCTGCCTCCACCAAGGTCATCGGCGTCGCCGGTCATGACGCCGCCGTCGGCGACAAGGTAACCG
Organism: Paenarthrobacter sp. NPDC089714; assembly: GCF_044748905.1. Taxonomy (NCBI): domain Bacteria; kingdom Bacillati; phylum Actinomycetota; class Actinomycetes; order Micrococcales; family Micrococcaceae; genus Paenarthrobacter; species Paenarthrobacter sp. NPDC089714. The sequence goes on along the minus strand of NZ_JBIVGX010000001.1, from coordinate 671,088 downwards.
TCGAGATCAACAAGACGGTCCACCTGCTCACGGCTTCCGGGGCCGTCACCCGCGGCCAGCGGCTGGAAGTAGCCGGCGCGGGCAAGGTCCGCACCTTGGCCGCCGGCACGGCGTACTACATCGCGCTCACATCGGCCGCTGACGGCGCTGCCGTTGAGGCTCTCGAACTCTAGAAGGGACGGTAGCTAGATGAGGACTTACCCCCTCACCCCAAGCCAGGTATCGCAGGCGACTGCGACCGAGCTGATCGCATTCACTCAGAGCCCCACGCAGCTGGCCCGCCGGCTTGGTGAAATCCTGACGGCTCAGCAGTTCCTCGGGCTGTTCCTCCTGCAGGGACGATACGACATCCAAGGCGGGGCCATCGCGGTTCCGGTGAACGAGAAGATCCGCACCGACCGTGGCGCAGAAAAGGTCGCCCCGGGTGCTGAGTACAAGCTCACGCCGCTGAGCGCCGAGCAGTACGAAATCTACACTGCCCAGAAGGACGGCATTGCCACCGAAATCACCGATGAGGAAATTGGTCGCAGCCTGCGCCGCCCCATCGATGAGGCCATGCTGTTCCTGCAGACGGAGCTGGTCTTCAGTGCCAATGAGCTGGCTCTCGGCGTCATCATGTCTGCCATCACCCAGACGCTCACCGCGGGAGCGGCTTGGACGAACGGCAAGCAGATCCTCAAAGACGCTTTGCGTGTCCAGGCTGCTGCCCGCCGGCTGAAGCTGGGATATGCCCTGGACACCGTGGTGTTGAACGGGGAACAGCACGCTGAGGTTATCCCTGAGTTGCTGGACGTCCTGCCTGACAACGACAACACCGCAGTCACGGGCGCCTTCCCCACCATCGGGGGCCTGACTTGGGTTGCCAGTGATGACGACGAGTTCTCCGATCCGCTCTTTGTTGACCGCCGCCGCCTCGGCGGCATTGGCCGGGAGAAGATCCCCTCCCCCGAGTACCGCCCGGTGGGCGGTGACACGGGCGTGGAGATCGCGTCCTTCCGTGAGAAGTCGGACAAGACCCGCATCCAGGCACGCAACCCGCATGTGCCTGTCGTAGCGAACCCGCTCGCCGGGTTCCACTTGACCGGAACGGGGGCCTAAGCAATGGCTGAAATCAAGGCAACCTATAAGGCCAAGGCCCCGGTGGTGAAAGTGTCTGTCGGCCCCGCTGACGGCAACCGGATCGCACGCTTCGTGGACCGCGGGGACATCATCCCCGACGGCGTCGATCAGGACCTCTTGGACAAGCTCGAGGAGCTCGGCCGCATCGAAAGGGTCAAGCCCGCACCCGCGGAAGAGTCGGAAGCCGCCAAGGCGGCCGCCGCGAAAGCTGCAGCCGAGGCGAAGGCCACCGCCGATGCCAAGGCAGCTGCAGATGCGAAGGCCGCGGCCGACGCGAAAGTCGCCGCTGACGCGAAAGCCGCAGCGGACGCCAAGACCGCTGCCGGCAAGACAGCAGCAACCAAGTAGAGGGGGTGGGCGTCATGGCCGAGGATCTGGCTGAGCTTGAGACGCTGGAACAGGCGTGGCGCCCACTCACCGCTGCGGAACGGCCCCGGGCAGAGTATTACCTGGGCATGGCCTCGCGGGCCATCCGACGGCGCTGGCAGGACGTTGACCAGCGCATCACCAACCCCGACGACCGACTGACCGCTGAGGATGTCTCCGATGTCGTGGTGCAGATGGTGCTCAGCGCTGTAGACGGCCCACCCGTCCGAGGCGCAAAGTCCTTCTCAGAATCCGTCGGCCCGATGTCGCGCTCAGCGACGCTGCAAGCCGGCAGCACAAACCCCGCGAACATCGAAGACTGGATGGTGGAAGTCATAGAAGGGCGACGAACCGCCCTTCCACAATTCCACGCTCCACCATCAGGCAGGTACGAGAACCTCTTCGAATGGCCGGAAGGCAGAGACTGATGTTCCCCCTACCGAACGGCGAAACCGTCCAACGAGAGCGTGCGGCGCTCGCCGAAGATCCCTTCTCGGGAGAACAAACCGTTCGCGAATGGTCAGACCCAGCCACCATTGACCTCGTCGGTGTCGCCATCGCCCCGTCTAGCAGCAATGAATCACTGGCCTCGGATCGAAACACGGTCACGACATCGATGAGCCTCTACGGACCGCCAGGAATCGACGTACTTCCTTTCGATCGCATCCGCGCCCGCTCGGGCTTATGGGAGGTCGAAGGTGAAGTCGCCGATTGGAAGAACGCTCTGACGGGCTGGAATCCAGGTGTGGAGTTCCGTGTAAAGAAGGTGGTGGGCTGATGGCAGGTGTGGAGTACAACGACGCCTTCTTTGAACGGTTGGGCAAGTCTGCCGAGGTCACTGACCTTTGTTCCGATGTCGCTAACGAGGTCGCCTCGACGGCACGAGCAACCGCTCCTAGAAACACGAACGATTATGCCGACGGCATCAGCGTTGAAGTTGTGGAGCGGGGCCGCCGCAATGTCGCGTTGGTGGTAGCCAAGGATTCGAAGTCCTTGCTTATTGAATCCAAAACCGGGAACCTCGCCAGGGCTTTGAATCAGGTGAAAAGGGGTGGGTAGCCGGGTCCTGTTCAGCGACTTGGAGCTGTACCTGACCGCCCGGATCCGCGCAGAGCTGGCCACCATCGGCGCCCCGATCACTCAAAACGTGTTTGTCAGCAACCAGTTCCCTAACCCTGCCCGGCCAAAGACTGTGGTTGTCCGGGACGACAGCGGCCCAACCACATCCATCATCACCAAGGAACCCAGTGTCGGAATCACCGTGCTGGCCGGTGATGACCCCACGCAAGGCCAGCAGGCCGCCGAGCTGGCCAATCTGGTCTTCATGATCGTGGCCAACTGCGCAGGGCCTGAGCCCGGCAACCCAGTCGCCAGGGTCATCAACGCCACCGGCCCCTACAAAGTGACTGAGGAATCTGGGCAGCCCCGCCGGTACATGACTTTCGACCTGTCCGTTGTGGGAGACCCCTACCCCTAAGCACTACCCAAACCAATCAACCAGCCATTCACGCCTGTGGATGGTTTTTCTATTTGGAGGCAAATAATGGCTGCTGATGAACTCGGCAACGATGTTTCTGCCGTTGGTGTACCGGTAACCGGTCACATCGGCTTCGCACCAGACGGCACTGTTGGGCCGACGCCGGCGGCGGGCGCGTCCCGCTCCTTCGTCCTTGACCCGGACTACAAAGTTCCCGGTCTTCTCACGGAGGACGGCGGTTTCGAGTGGACCCTGGAGCCGGATGGCGATCCCATCGTGTTCTGGCAGGACGGCTACTCCCTGCCTACCGGTATCGCCACCGCTGAGCTGGTCCTGAAGCTGGCCCAGACGGACGAGATTGTCCGTTCCATCACCCGCGGCAAGACCGCCGACGAGAACGGCTACATGACCGTCGACGCCGGCGGACACGCCGTGCAGTACTCGGTGTTCACGGAGGAAATTTTCAAGAACGGCGTTATCCGCCGCCGCTGGGCTCCGAAGGTCAGTATCAAGACGGTCAAGGAAGACAAGAACGAGCGCGGCAACGTCCTCGGCTACGAAGTCACCCTGACCATCCACCGCTCCCCGCTCGTGAACAACGAACACTTCGGTGAGTGGCTGATCCCGGCCCTGGCATCCGTTACGGCCGCCAGCATCACCGCGGTGAAGGGCACCCCGGACCCTGCTGGAACGGGCGAGCTGGTGACCATCACTGGTACCGGCTTCGCGACCACCACGGCTGTCACCATCGGCGGCACGGCAGTGTCCGACTTCGATGTGGTCTCCAACACCGAGCTGACCGCGGTTCTGCCCGCCGGCGCGGCTGGCGCGGCAAACGTCGTCGTCACGAACTCCGTGGGCGCCTCGGCGGCGTTCCCCTACACCCGCGACTCCTAGTCGCCTCTCTACCTGCGGTCCTGCGCTCCGTGATGGGTGGGCGCAGGACCGCAGCACCAACCCATCACCACCCATCGGATAGTGAGAGCACATCATGACTACCCGCAAAGCAGCAGCTGAGAAGCCCCGCTTCCTCGTGGTCGAGGACAAGCTTGTTTGCCAGACCACTGAGGGCGAAATCTCTCTCCCGCTGCGTTTCAAGACCAAGCTCCTGCGCCAGTTCGGCAGCCTCGATCAGATGGACGCGTTCTTCCTGATAGTGGACGAAATCGGCGGCACCGAAACGGTGGCAACGATCGATGAGCTCGACATCATGGAGACCACCGAAATCATGGTCGAGTTCTTCAAGGTGTTCGAGGACAAGGTGCAGGCCACCATGGGGGAATTGCAGCGCTCCTTGAAGTAATCGAGGAGCACCGCCCCGCACTGACCTACGATTTCCGCCACCGCTTCCACGTCTCCCTGGCTGACGTCGGTGACTCTGTGGGCTACCGCGAAGCAATTGACCTGGTGAACCGGCTCCGCACGGAAATGGGCTCGCACCTGTTCGCGTCCATGAGCGGCTGGTCCTTCGCCATGGACCGGGAGAGCTTCTACGGCGCCTTGCTGCTCACCAAGGTCCACAACGCGCTGTCCTCCAAGGGGGATGCCCCGCTGAGGCTTCCATGGCCGTGGGACGCGCAGGAAACGCCAGAGGCAGAAAAGGTCACCACCGAAGAACGCGAGCAACTGACAGCAGAACTGAAGCAGAGCAGCGCCTTCGGTCAACTACGCACATAGAGGAGGGCTGATGACTTCCGAGGTTGGATCCGGCCAGGTAGCCATCTTCCCTACGTTCCGGGGTTTCCGCAGCAAGACCAACGCGGAAATGTCTGGCGCTGGCCGCGAGGGTGGTAGGAGCTTCAACTCCGCTTTCAACGTCGGCGCCGGCGACCCGGGCCAAGCACTGATCAAGAAGCTCAACGCCCAGGTCGCTTCCGGATCCAAAGCACTCTCCAGTGCCCGCCTCGCTGAGCAGGACGCAGCAGGCAAGGTCCGCGTGGCAGAAGCCGCGCTGGCGGAGGCGCGGGCCAAGGGCGGGGAAACCAGCTCCCGGGCCATCGCCGCCGAGGAGCGCCTCGCCACTGCGCAGCGGAAGCTCGTGGACGCGCAGACCAAAACGAAGCAGTCCACGGACCAGCTGAAGGACGCACAAGCCAAACTGGCTGACGCGACCAACGACGCCGGAGGATCCGGCGAGCAGTCCGCCAACCGGTTCGCCCGCGGCTGGCAGACCCTGAAGCAGCGTCTCTCCTCCACCGTGCGCAGCTCCGTGGATGATGCAGGCAGTGCTGCCAAGTCCTCAGCCGAGGATGCCGGCAAGAAGTCCGGCGGGGCGTTCAGCGCAGGCTTCAAGGGCGCCATGGGTGCCCTCGCTGGCGTGTTCGCCTTCGATACGGTCAAGGACTTCTTCTCCGGTGCTGTGAAGGGCGCTGGCGACCTGGAGCAGTCCGCCGGGGCGATCCAGTCCGTCTTCAAGGGCAACGCCTCGGAGATGCTGAAGTGGTCCACCGAGGCGCAGAACAGCGTGGGCCTGACTCAGAACGAGTTCAACGAACTCGGCACGCTCATTGGTTCTCAGCTCAAAAACGGCGGCACCGCCATGGATGAGCTGGCACCGAAAACCAACCAGCTCATCGGTCTGGGTGCTGACCTTTCCTCAATGTTCGGTGGAACCTCGCGTGAAGCCATCGAGGCACTGTCCTCGGCCCTGAAGGGCGAACGGGACCCCATCGAGCGCTACGGCGTTTCCCTGAACCAAGCCAAGATCGACGCCGAAGCCGCTGCACTGGGCTTCAAGAAGGTCGATGGCGCTTTCGAGAACAACGCCCAGCAAGCGGCCACCCTGTCGCTGATCATGAAGCAGACCGCTGACGCGCAGGGCAACTTCGCCAAGGAGAACGACACGCTCGCCGGGCAGCAGCAGCGCGCGGCCGCCGGGTGGAAGAACATCACCACCTCCATTGGTGGTCTGTTCCTTCCCACGTTGACCAAGGTCTACGGCTTCATCAACACCAGCATCCTGCCCACGATCCAGAACATGGTGAACAGGCTGGGTGACGGCGGCCTGGCCGGTATGTTCCCTAGGCTCAGTGGATTCATCACCGAGTTCACCGGCGGGATCCGGGCCTTCGGGGCTGCCTGGGCGGATAACGACGACAGCATTACCTCCAACGGGTTCCCCGGTTTCATGGAGATGCTGGCCAACGGACTCCGGACGGTCACCGGGCTTCTTGGGCCACTGTTCCAGCAGTTCGGGGCGATCTTCGGTGGCCTTGCACCAACGGTGCTGCAGTTCCTCTCGGCGTTCTCCCCCATTGGGCTGATCTTCGAGGCTCTGCAGCCGGTCCTGCCGCAGATCGTGGCACTGCTCAGCAGCCTAGCCACTGTGGTGGGTGCCATGCTCACGCAGGCCATGGTCCAGCTGACCCCTTTGGTGCAGCAGCTGGTCACCATGCTGGCAGGCAACTTCGTCAGCATGATGCCCTTCGTGACTGATCTGTTCACGCTGTTCCAGACCATCCTGGCGGCCATCGTGCCGGTGGTGATGAGCCTGCTGGCCGCGATCATCCCGCTGGTGTCCACCTTGCTTTCGCAGCTGGCACCGATCTTCATGCAGCTGATCACGGCGATCATGCCCCCGCTGGTCTCGATCATCGGGAACATCGTTTCGGCCATCGCGCCGCTGGTGACAACCCTTGCAAGCCTGCTGATTCCCATCATCCAGGCACTGATGCCCATTGTGGTGACCGTCTTCGGCGTCATCGTGAGCATCATCACCGCGGCAATGCAGATCGTCCAAGGGATCATCGAGGTAGTCACCGGGATCATCTCCGGGAACTGGGCGCAGGTCTGGTCCGGGATCCTGAACATCATCGGTGGGGTCTTCAACCTGATCATCAGCGTCATCTCGGGCGCGATCCAGCTGGTCATCTCCGTGGTCCTGAACGGGCTAAATGCCTTGGTGGGGTTCTTCACCTCGGCCTTCACCGGGATCGTCAATTACGTCGTGACCTCGTGGAACTCCATCATCACCGGCGCCCAAGGGATGCTGGCTGACCTGCTGGGGTTCTTCGGCGGCATCGGTGACTCCGTGCTGAAGGCATTGGGGGATATCGGCGGGCTCCTGCTGGAGTCCGGTAAATCCCTCATCCAAGGCTTCATCGACGGCATCACCGGCGCAGCAGGGGCTATCGGTGACGCAGTGGGCGGCGTGCTCGAAGGGGTGCGGGACTTCTTCCCGTTCTCCCCTGCCAAGCGCGGCCCGTTCTCCGGGCGCGGGTACACCACCCACTCCGGAAAGGCACTGGCCGGGGACTTTGCCGAAGGCATGGTCAGCGAGCAGAACAAGGTGCAGGCCGCCGCGAGCACCATCATGACGGCCGCTAGCCTGACAGGCGAGCCTGCCACGGCGGGAAGTCGCTCCGGAGGCCAGCAATCGGCGTCTGGTGGCGGCTGGGCGGGGAACGGGGCAACGGTCCATGTGACCATGCCGATCCGCGACCAGATGACACCTCAGGCCGTGGCGCGGGCCTTCGATAACCAGCTCAACTACAAACTGAGGAGAGAACGTGTCTGATGAGCTCCTGATCAATATCGGCGGCCTGCAGGTGTTTGGCCGCCCTGATCTTGGGCCGCTGACCGTTGTCAAGGATGGGCTGGACGGGTGGGATGACCGGGTGCCGCTGCGAGGCGATCAGAAAGCGCACCCGCAGGGTCCCGGCTCCTACTCCTTGCCCCGGTATCCGGACTCCCGGCCGGTGACCATCACCGGGAAGATCCTTGCGCAGAGCATCCCGGAGAGAGAGCGTGAAGGCCTTCAGCTCACAGGCCTCGGGGCTGACGGTTCCTTGGTGAGGGTCGAGGTAGCGAAGGGTGGCATGACGCAGTGGGCGGATGCCTACGTTGACGACGTTGACGTGGATCCGATCCATGGGACCACCAAATCTGATTACCACCTCACGCTCTGGTGCCCGGACCCTCGCAAGTACGGGCACACCACGCAGTACGTGGCCACGCAAGCCTCGGCCGCTGCAGGGATCATCAACCGCGGCAACTACCCGGCCACACCGTCCATCCAGGTGCAAGGGACCAGCGCCGCGGGGTACACGCTCAATTTCATGGGCCAGCCCTTCGTCGTGACGCAGCCTTTGTGGTTCGCTTCGCCGCACACCATCGATTACGAGGACGGCCGGCTCAGGATCAACGGTGTGGTGATGCACCACGGCCTGGGCGTAACCAACACGCCTCAGCTCCCCTCGAACGCGGACACCACGCTCTCCGTGGTTCCGGCCAGCCCAGGCGGCGTGGCCACAGCCACGCTTACCCTGACTGACACCTACATCTAGGAGGCCATGTGTCCTGGAAGGTCTACTCCGTCAGCACTTCCACCTGGAAGGACCGGATTGAAGTGCCGGCGGACACCTTCTCCGGCGGCAGGCAGCTGAACGCTACTTCGCAAGGGGCGGCAACGTTCCTAACTAAGAACGCGAAAGTGCGAGAGGTTGTCACTCCGGTGACCATGGCCAAGCTGCGGAGGGCGCTGGTCGTTGAGTGGGCTGGTGTCCCGGTGTACGCAGGGCTGATCGTTGACACCAACCGGGACCTGTTCACCGGCGTACTGGAAGTCCAGCTGGCCGATATCTGGTGGATCTGGAAAGCCAGGCACGTGCTCGCGATGCACGGCGCCGGCGTGGAGAAGCTGCCGCCGCTGGTCTTCACGGGCCATCTGGCCACCATCGCCAAGAAAGCGATCCAAGAGGGCATGGACGCGGCCCCGCTGGCCCGCTACGATCTGCCCATTATCTGGGAGGCGGACCTGCCCGGCCCTGACGTCCGCGAATACTATGGGTACAACTTCCCAACAGTCGCTGATGTCCTGGATGAGCTGATCAAAACTGACGGTGGCCCGGACCTGGACTTCCCGCCGCAATGGGGCCCCGATTTCGGGTTCCAGTGGGCCATGCGATCCGGAAACTTGGTCAGCGGTTACTGGGAATGGGACGCCACCACCCGCAAAACCGATGTCATCGGCATCAAAGAATCCGGATCCGGCGCCAACGTCGCTAACAAGGTGATCGGCACCGGGGAGGGCAGCGGCGAAGACATCCTCGTGAAAGCGGAAGAGTCTTTCGCGACGTCGGACTTTCCAGCCTTGGAGCGGGTTGAGTCATATTCGGGCATCAAAAACCGTGACCAGCTCGCGGCCAGGGCGAGGGCTGATGTCGAGGCAGGGAACGAACCAACCGAGCAGCTCAGCCTTAGCATCCGCCCAGACGGGGCCGTCGCAGTCTCTGACTTGCTACTGGGGGGAACCGTGCGCGTAAACCTCGCAGACGCCTTCTACGTTCCTAACGGCTGGAGCGACTGGCGGCTGCTCGGGTTCACGTTTACGCGGGAAAGCGTGGACCTTCAACTACAACAGCAGGGAGGCTGACGTGACGCAGGTCCGGAATCTGGAGAATGACCCTGTCATCCAGAGGCTTGTGCAGCGGATCCGGCAGCTTGAATTCGCCTCGAACCAGAACAACATGGCTATCGGGCGCTCCGGGCTCCGCGTCCACAGCGGCGGCGTGATCACCATCGAGAACGGTGGATTGGTTGTCACAGGCACTGCCGAGGTAATCGGCCGACTGATCGCTTCCGGTCTGGTCACCTTCATCGGTGACGTCGTTATCTCCGGCCCGCTGGACGTTTCCGGGACAGTGGATGTCTCAGGCGTAATGACAGTCCTGAATGACCTCGAAATAGCATCCGGCGGCCTTTTCAAGGCCGGCAACATCGAACTCCGGCCTGACGGCTCGGCAAAGTTCGGAACGATGGAAATCGACCCAGACGGGAAAATCACCAGCGGTTCGGCAACAATCAACCCGGACGGATCGGCAACATTCGGGTTGTTCACCATCTCCTCCGAAGGTGATTTGGAATCGGACGGAAGCCTGGACATCAACGGCCCCGCCAATCTCAACAACGATCTGACCGTAGCCGAGGGAAAGGTCATTAGGCTCGGCGGTTTGACACTGGAAAACACCGGGGCGGGCGGCGGGACCCTGAACTTTCCGAATGGTTCAGTGTCCTCGACGTCATTGCTTGGCATGCTTTTGGCCAGCTCAGTTCGCATCGAACTGGCGGCGCCCACAATCAAGTTGGATGGGCTGCCGGACAAGACCGGTGTTACGTCGAACGTCTATATCGACGGCAGTGGGCGACTCTGGCGGGTTACTTAGCGGACGGTGTTGTATTCCGTGCGGAGCTCCCGGCTTGCAAAGGATGCCACTGCCGCTGTGTTGTCCTTGGCGATGTTTATCGGGCGACACGACAGATTAATACACCAAGCCCCGCGCTCCGGGGCTTTTTTCATGCCTAGGAGGCCTCTATGGCAACAGTGAACGGGAACATCAAGGACATCCTGGGTGCGAGCTTTTCAGGGAAGTTTCCTCAGCTGATCTTCACGCTGAATGCCCCGCAGATGAAAGAAAACGGGGTCATTTTCCCGCAGGAGCCAGTCATCATCACGCCTGCGGCCAGCGGCTTATGGACAGGTGACTTGGCATCCACTGTGGACATGCTCGGTGACGCTTGGTACACGCTCCAGATCCGTTGGGTGAAGTCGGTTGTCCCCCGGACCTTCGGTGGGTTCAACTTCCCCGACTGGCAAGTGCAGGTCCCTCTCACCGGCGGTGCCCTATCGGACCTCCTCGGCCGCCCGCCGAAGAACACCCGCATGGTCTATGTCTCTCTCACTCCCCCGGACAGTCCGCGGCCTTTCACGCTGTGGCTCAAAGACGATCCGAGCGACCCGGCTAACCCGCTCAATACCGGGAATCTCTACGAATGGAGTAAGTCCTAATGGCTACTTGGAAATGGTCGCTGATCGCGAACATTCGCGGGTCCCAGGGCGTGCAGGGCCCTCCGGGTGACGCATCGTCCTGGAAGGCCAACACGCCATATCTGGCTGGGCAGACCGTCATCTCCCCCAACGGTGATGTTGTGGCTGCGAAAGTCGGCTTCACCTCGGGCGCCACCTACGACATCGCCAACTGGAACATCGTCAACAGGCCACTAACTGTTCCCAATGGCACGGACTGGAACACCGTCGTTGATATGCGGCAGTACCGGGTGGACAGCTTCACGAACGCTGCCACGATGACCAACCTGCCGCCAGTACCGGCTAACCCCGGCTTCGCCGGCATCATCGATGTGATGCCCGTCGCCCCTGGCCGAGTCGCTCAGGTAGCCATCGAGTACGCGACGGCAAACCCTGGCCGCATGTGGTCCCGTATCCAGAACGTCAACGGGTCCTTCACCGCGTGGGAAACGACAGCCGCCCAAAGCTCGGTGATCGCCAGCGGGCAGGACCTGAACACCCTCTCGCCCGGCAAGCACCGTACCGAGACGTCTATCATCGCCACAAGCACCCTGAACAACCCAGGAGTTGTGAACCCGTTCGATATCGACGTCCGCCGGATCTCGGTAGCTAACGGCGTAACGGTTCAGGTGCTGACCGAGTGGAGCGCGACAGGCCCGATCATCTCGCGGCGCATCAGCCTCAGCAACACCTTTCAACAGTGGTCGACAGACGCGCCGGTGACACCGTCCCGGACGGTTTACGATGCGTGGGGCGACTCACTGACTGAAGGCGGCGGCGTCGGAGGTTCCTGGCTGGCTTCGGAGGCATGGCCCGCCCGCGCCGGCACGGTCCTGACAGGCACGACGGTGAACAACCGTGGTCGCTCTGGAGATACCACCGATGAGGTGTTGATTCGCATGGGAGTGCACCAGCTCTACTTCACCGTGAATGGTGGCAGCATCCCGGCGTCCGGGGCCGTGTCCGTGGTGACGAAGTTCAAGTCCTTCATCCCGCGGGATCGCTCCTACGCAGGTTCTTTGGCCGGGGTCCCGGGCACGCTGGCCTTCACGTTCTCGACCAAGACCTGGACATTCACGCGCACCAACTCCGGAACCGCTTTGGCCGTTGCCGGTTCCACTCAGTTCATCAGCGGCCAGAACCTCGTGAAGACCACCCCGTTTACATTTTGGGCGGCCCGCAACGACTGGGATTTCGTCGTAACCGGACTGGAAGGCGTCACCGCGGACCACATCATCGCGAACCACCGCAAGGTGCTCGACTACTTGCCCGCCGGTGAGAAGCGCGTCCTGTTCTTCGGCCCGACACTGAACCTCAACGAGAAGACCGGCACCGTCGGCTACAACCGAATCTGGGACCTCATCACGATGATGAAACTGCTGTTCCCCGGCAACTTCTATTCGGTGATGGAGTACCTGATCGGTCCAGCCCTCACGGATGCGGGAATCACCCCGACAGCGGCAGACACTGCGGCGATCGCGAACAAGGAAGCACCGCCCTCGGTCTTCCTTCCGGGAGACACCACCCACTTCCGCAAGGAAATCGCGGATGCGATCGGTCGGTTCTTCGCCGCGCCGCTCATCACTGCCAAGGGCTTCGTGAACTAGCAGATGACAGGACGGAAACACGTGTGGAGCCAGCGCTCATCACCGCCATCGTCGGAGGCCTCGCGGTCTGCGGCGGCGGCGTCTGGAGACTCATCGACCGGGCAGACAAGAAACGCGAAAAGCGGGAGGTCGCAGTGGAAGCACTCCTGACAGCCCGAATCGCGGAACTCCTGAAGAGGGTCAAAGCTCTCTCCCGGTACAACTCCCGAATCAAGGCGGCCGCTGGCAAGTGGCGGGAACAGTTGATCGCCAACGACATCCAACCGGATCCCGCCGAATGGCCAGAGGATGAACATGACGACACAGAGTGACGAGCAGCTTGCCGCGGCACAGAGAGCTGCCGCAAGGTCCCGGAAGTCAGATAAGCGCTGGAAGCTCTGGCTTGCGTTCAGCGTCCTACTTCTCCTCGCCGTCGTGGCTGTGGCTGGATGGTTGGCGTTCGACAACCACCGCCTGGCTGTGGTTAATGCCCAGTACGGCGCGGAACAGGCGCAGGAGAAGCAGAACCTGGCGCAGGCGGCAACGGATGCGCTGTGCAAGTCAGCGGACCAGACTGCCGCGGCGAGCGAGACCTGCCGCAACTTGGAGAAGGCCGCCACCGAACCTACCCAGGGACCGCAGGGAATCCAAGGTATTCAGGGCGTCCCAGGCCCGCAAGGCATCCAGGGGCCGCAAGGCGAAGCCGGGCCAAAGGGCGAGAAGGGTGACGTCGGGACCACCGGACCGGATGGGGCTGCGGGCGCGAACGGCGTAGACGGGGCCAACTCCACAGTTCCAGGACCGGCCGGGCCACAAGGCGAACAAGGCCCCATAGGTCCAGCAGGACCCGCCGGTTCTGCTGGCGCGAACGGAACCAATGGTGTGGACGGCAAGGACGGGGCTCCGCCGTCGTCGTTCACCTTCACCGATCAGGACGGCCGGCAACAGACCTGCACGCCGAACCCACCCGGATCCACTACATATACGTGCGCCGCCACGTCTGCGCCGAAGACCGGAGGTACCTCATGACCCTCATCCTTGCTCGGCCCAGCCGCGGGCCTGTCACTCAGTATTACGGCAACCCCCAACCAGACGGCTATCCCCACGCTGGACAGGACTACGGATACACCGACGGCGTAAACGTCTACCCCGAGGTCTACGCAGCAGCAGACGGCATCGTGCTTTACGCAGGGGATAGCCGAAATCTGGGTTGGCCAAACCAGTGGTACCTAAATCCGGACTTCAATCGAAACGACAACGTCGATTCCAGCGCCGGCAACGTAATCATCATCGGGCACAAGGCAGGCGGCGCCACGTTCATCGCTGACACCGGATACGGACACCTTGCGTCCTTCAAGGTCAAGACCGGCGATGCGGTCAGGGCCGGGCAGCAAATCGCCATCAAGGGAAACACTGGATATTCATTTGGAAGGCATCTGCACTTCTTCCTGATGTTCCGGCCCTACAACTACGCAACCGTCACTTACGGCTGCAGTGACCCCAACCCATATATGAAAGGCGGGGCCGCGCTCGGACCTGCCGGCACCATCAACCGAAACCAGGAAGAGGACGACATGTACACCGACACAGACCGCGCCCGGGACAATCTCACCGCCGAGCGAGTGAATTACCTCTGGGACACCGTTGGACCCGGCAAGTCCGGCTACAAGCCCGAAGGAGAACTGGCTGGTGACATCCGCGCTGGGCGTCGAGCAGCAGAAGCAGCTTTGGACAGTGTGACTCCCGGGGAGTTTGAAAAGCGGCCCGCCGGCGCCACCATCCAAGCCATGGTGGCCATTGCCGCGAACTCCCAAGGCAAGACCGTGGGAGAGATCGTTGACGGCGTAGCCGAGAAGCTGGCAGACGGCGTCGAGTTCACCCTCCAGACCAAGCAGGAAGGCTAGTCATGGCTGATCACGCATTGTCCACTCAGGAGCGTAATCCGCGCTCCGCAGTCCTTCGCACCTTCTTCGCAGTTGTCGCGCTGGTGCCGCTGCTCAACGGCGTGCTCTTGGCGACTGTCGAAGCACTGAAGCCCTATGAGGTGTACCTGCCCTCCTGGGTGTTTCCGGCGCTCAACGGCATCCTCGTGGCCATCGCGGCACTTACGGCGCTGGTGACACGAGTCCTCGCCGTGCCCGGTGTTAACGACTGGCTCCGCAAGTACCTGCCGATACTCGCCCCCGAGGACAATCGGTAAGCAAAAGGCCCCATCTCCTTATGGAGGTGGGGCCCTTTTGTCGTTTGCTGGTGCGGCTCAGGTCTCCGGTCGGAACTCCCATGCGCTGACATTCAGTTCGTCTTCCGGCATGTCGTGGATCAGCCGATCCGCTTCGGACTCCACTTCTGAGCGCTCAGATTCTGGCTGTGACGTAGTCATCCACTCAGACTAGCAGCATCGCTGTTGACGCCTGTTCTATCGGTGGCAACCTGGGTCACGAGTGGCATGATGCCAGGTACTCGTTGGTAGCATGGCCACCGAGTAGACCCTTCAAGCATAGGCGACAAGTATGTCGAATAAGATCGCGGCCGCTATGGACGCAACCCTCACACTTTCTGACGTTTCTCGTGACCTTGAGTTCTCTTCTAGAGAGCGGGTTATCACGGCTGAGACAACGCGTGGTCTTGGCATAGAGGCCTTCGGGCATTTTGCGGCGGCACCAACGAAGCTCCTCTGCTTCTTGCCGTCGGCCCAGAGGAAAGACGCCCCTCCACAAGCGCCGTTTTATCCGCGTTGGTCCTGGGCGGCGGGCTTCCCGGGCTGGGACGTCCTCTCACTGAGTGACCCTATGTTGAACTCCGCCCCGGAACTAGCCGCCTCTTGGTTCGCCAGTTCAGAAGAGGACATCGTGTCCGAACTCGCGGCATTCATTAGGGAGTTCTGCGATCGACGCGGCATCTCGGTCGCGGATGTTGTTCTTTATGGCAGTTCGATGGGCGGGTTTGGCGCTTTGATGGTTGCGGCTGAACTCAAGGTTGCACGGGCCGTTGCAGAGGTTCCGCAGCTGGACCTCCTGCTGTATCCGGACAAGGACGCCTTGGTGGATGTAGAGAAAATGGCCCTTCATGGGCGATCTCTGACTAGCCTCGCCGAAGAACATCCGGAACGAACCAATGTCTACGAGCGGATGGTGTCAACTGGCGCATTACCCCCATTGACGATCGTTACCAACCGGGGAGATAGCGCCTTCCAGGAAACGTTGGAGTTTGTGGATCGAGTGCAGTCCCTTGCGGACCACTCTGATTCTGTTGGTTCCGTTTCGCTTCATCTGACGTCGCGGAACGAAGGCCACAGTGTTCAGCCGACTCCTTTCATGGTTCAGTTTCTGAAATCTACCGCAGAGATACCTGCACCTGCGACGACCTACTTCCCTCCCGTTGAGGGCGAAGCGCGTCGCTTGGCTTTCCCAGACTGGCACGTCGAAGATGGCGATTCCTGGGGTGAGCGCGAGCTGAGTGAGTCCGTTACATGGGTCAAGTGGAGCGGAGGAAGTGAACTCCGAATAGCATTTGATGTCCAGAACTCTGCCGCCGCGAGCACAAAGGGCATGGTCTTCAGCGTCGCGGCTAAGGGATCAAGTCATGAATCCCTCACTCAGCAGGGACTCCACTTCTCGCCCTACCGCGGCATCGGATACTTCAAGTACGTTGAGTTGCCCGCAGGTACCTCTACGCAGAGCATCAGTGTTCGGCTGGAATCGGGAGCCTCGATTGAGGCCATCGGGCTTGGTTCATGGGATGTGAAGCGCCCTCTGGTCCGGGATCTTCGGGCTTCATAGAGGGGATTTTCCAATCAAGGGCACCATTCTGTGCCTGATGTATCGGCTGGCCGCCCGGATGTACCTAATGCCACACCGGCGGCCGGCCATGAAGGCGCCACAGGGACTTGTCAATTAAGTCCAGACTGTTTGCGATCTTGTGTCGGTTATGAAGATTCCTGTCAAGTCCTTGAGTTTGAGTTCCCTGCCCGTCATTCTTTCTCCATAGGTCCAAGGTCTCACCCTACGAGCCCAAGGATCCACTGTGGAAAAATTCAGGACCAGAGCGTCCTCCACTCATCCCACCAACCTTCGGCATTTCGCCGCCGCTCTATTCGCTGCGTTCGTATTGATCATCGGATGCATTCAAGGCCCCGTTGCTCAAGCGGCACCAACCCCCGTGTACCCCGTTAGTGGATACTGGATATTCGGCAGCACGAGTGACGCCGCAAACACCGCCAAATTGACGGATATTAAATCCGTCGGCGGGGATACCGTAATCACGTTCGGGGCTTACCTTAAACCTTCGACGCTTGCCTCAGTCCCAGCGGGATGTTCCATCTCCGGTGTCAACTGTGCGACTGCGGCGGCGTCCGGGGTCAAGGTCAACCGATACTTCAGCTACTCAGACGGGAACTCATGGGGTGCGCCTGCACTTTCATGCCCCCGCGATAAGACCGTAACCAGTGGCACGGCCGTTTACACAGTCATGGTCATTCCTACTCAGGGAACTGGCTGCAACTCGTCCGATGGCACCTATGACATTGTCGTCATCACCAGCGGAACCAATTCAATATCTGTGTCCGTAGCCAAGGCGGCAACTGCCCTTGGGATGAAGTTGTATGTCGGCATGCCCGCACCCGTGAAGCGGACAGACCTCACTTACGCGGTGGACTTTTCGTACCAATCGACCTTCAGTGCTTTCACGAACCGCTTCCTGCAACTCCAAGCAAAAGTGAACAACGTGCCAGGCCTCGCCGGCTACTATCACTACACGGAAATGCCCGTCGCAGATGGAGGCTTTTGGGACTCAACCCTTGCCCTCTACAGCCTTCAGAACGCAGCAATTGCCAAGTACCAGCCGGGCCGCGCCGCACTGGTGAGTCCCTACATCGCGGCACGCAAAGATACTCCGGGACGCCTTACCCCTGACAACGCCCGCGCAGCCGTCCGAAAGATCGCCGGGACTGCTAATGGTGTACGTCTGGCCATAGCGCCTCAGGACGGCATGGGGACGGGAAACGGTGGATCTTTCTTCGGCCACGAAGCCGGCACCAGCGTGGACCCCTACGCTGCCTCAATTGTCGGCAGCGGTACCTGGTCCGAAAAATACACCGCCTCGACTCGTGACTTCTTCCTCGCAATGTCTGAAGGCGTTGAAGGTACCGGAGCCGAGTTGTGGGCCAACATGGAAGGCATGGCGCCGGGCACAAGCCAAAACCAGTGTGATGCCAACTATCGTGGCCAGAGCACGAAAGCGCGGCATGACCGCCAGTTGCAGCAAATCGGCAACTATCCCGTGAAGGTTATCTCCTATATGTGGGACCCGTTCTACACCTGCAGAGGCACTTGGGCACCAATGCTGGACCAGATGAGGGCCGGAAGCATGACACCGGTAATCACGGACTCAATTTTCTACGGCAACGGAGATGTACTCGTTACCGGTCAAAATTTGAGCGGTGGGAGCATCCAGGTCAAATGGACTGATGCTTACGGACGAACCTTCGATAAGACTGTTGCCGCGACCAGCTACAACGCCAGCTACGGCACGCAGCGTGGAATGAATCCCCGACTGGAATCTGTGACCGCGAAACTGGGGAACACATCACTGGGCTCAGGTAAGTACGTCTACATCAATGTGATCAACGGATCGGGCGTCAGGAACGACGCACCATACTCTGATCGTGGCTAGCCAGGAGGCATAACTCCTCACATATCCCAGCCTTCAGTTCCGACTTAAGGCCCCCACTCTAGCGAGAGAGTGGGGGCCTCTTGTCGTTATGTTCTTGGTGCACCGTGCCAGTAGTTGCTCTTGCAGCTCGGGCAGAACCACATGCCGATTTCGCGCTTCCAGTTGGCACCGTCGTTGGTGACAGTCACGTTGCAGTGGTCGCAGGTCTGATTTACCGGCGGTTCACCTTCTGTTGTACTTTCAAGCCCCATGGAGCGAAGATAACCCGCCCTCCACCGTTTCGAGTAATTTGACTTGCGCTATGACAACAACTGTCGTATGTAAGTCTGCTTGCCAATTGCACTCTCAGAGCCTGTCAAGCGCGCTTTAGCGAGGCAGGCGCTCCGGAGAGCCTTCCCACTCCAGAGAGTCAATGACTGACTGGACGATGAGCTTGGCGAATCCAAGGGCCTCTGAGCTTACGGGGACTTCGCCCACGCCCCCGTCGGCCGTCGTACGACTGTAGAGGTTGTCAGTCAGCAGTTCGGAGACCATGATCCCCGGCTGGGTTTCAATGAGGGGCGTTTTGACGGCCTTCAGGTCGATCCTCTTTCCGAAGGACTTACCCTGGGCAAACTCCTCGTTGTGGTGCGCAGCATTTCGCACAGCTCGCAGATCTGGAAAGGCCTTCCTGAACTCCTGATCCGCTTCCTTGACCTTTGCTGGAATGCCGGACACTTTGAGTAGCTGCTGTAGTGCGCCAGCCAAAGTGTCAAAGGCGTAGATGAACGTGCGTGCATGAATCGACGAAAGGAGCCGTTGATAGTGGTTGGGCCATTCACCTTGCTGCCACTGCCAATGCTTTGTTTCGAGAGTCGCCCGTTCGCGGTTCGCGTCTGAGAGCTTCATCTCTTCCCTGACAGACAACCCCGCAGGTATCTCCATGTCGTACTGGTCCTGCAGTTCCCGCTCCTTGGCCACCCTTGCTTCCCAGCGCGCATCCCAGGATGCATGTAGGGCCTGGTCCTTTATTCGGGCGTCCTCGAACAGGGTCAGGGCGACGGCGGCTTCGTCCACGCAGTCAGTCAACAGTCTGATTAGGTTGGTGATGTCGGAACGTTCGTTGTCCTCCGGCCACACTAACCAGGTGCCGGACTTCGTAAACTCCGCGATGTACAGGGCGGCGCCCGGTTCCAGCTTCATTCGGCAGTCCTGATGACTATTGACTTGCAATCCTCGGGGATTAGCGCCAAGGCTGCGGCATGCGCGGCGTCATAGTCGGCGCCGGTGGCAGTCACATGCCCGATGTCGCCTTCTTCGTTTTTGATGGTCAGGGTTACTTCCACGGATTGATTCTATTTCGGTGTCGGTGCTTGGGCGTACGCTGCCCGCATGGATGAGTACGAAACCGAAGCCTTGGCTGGTGACTGGCGGGCCGCCTGCACGGTCCTCTCCCGGGCTGCTATCAAGCCGGAGGTGCTGGAGGCGCTGATAACCCTCGACGCGCACTACGAGGTCGTTTTTGGGGTGCTGGGCAGGCATGGTGTCACAGTGGAGCATCTGACTTGGGCGGCCAGCTTCGATGATCCACGAATCTTAGGGCGCGTGGTGTCCAATCCGAAGACGCCGACGTCGCTGGTTCGGGAGATCCAGGCGCGGGCCGCAGCTAGGCCGGAGGATGTGTGGATACACCTAGCCGCCTACTGCAGCAGGGTGTTGCATCGCGCAGCTGCCGAGTCGGGACTACATTCTGGGATTCTGAGTGACCCCAGCTAAGCGGCTCACTGTTCGTGCCTGAGGCCGGCGTGCCCGGTTAAGTCGAGCGACTACTGCCGGCTTGTAAGCGGCGGATTCTGTTCGGATAAGCCGATTGATTTCCTGCCGGTATTTGGTCGGCGTCATGCCAAAGCGATCCATTGCAGCGGAGTCGAGAGAGCCAGCGTACTTGAACTGTTCCCCGGCGAGGTCGATCATGGCCTTTTCGTGGTCTGAGAGCATCCGGGAAGAATACGGGGTGGGTAAGACATCAAAGCGCACGAGGTGAAATCAAAGACCGTCAAGAGAGTGACTGTCTTTAATTTCACCTCAGCCAGGGACCTGGTGAAATCTCAGACAGTCAAGAAGGTGATCATTACCCACCCGGGCACGTCGCCCCGCTCGGTTTCGTCGTCCATAGGGGTGGCCCGCAGCACAACTGCCATGGCCCAGGCGGAGAGCTTCCGCGTGCCGGAGGTTCCTGCGGCGCGGGTGGAAAAGTGGCTGGTCAAGGGATCCCCGATTCTTCATGGTTGTGAGTGAAATGAAAACTGTCGTGTCCGCTGTTTGTGGGCAGCGCTCCCTAGAAACTCAAGTCCAAAGCCGTGACTGCCGGGAAGGCAGCAAAGATGACTGTCAGGGGCAGAATGCCGAAGACAAGAGGGACCATCATTCCGATTTCCTTGCGGCCCGCCGATTCCATGAGCTCGCGTTTTGCGGCGTCCCGGACATCAGCTGCCTGCGCCCTCAGCACGTCTGCCAAGGGCGTACCGCGCTCTACCGCCACCACCAAACCATCCACGAACCTGACCAGCGGAGGAAGGTCCGTCCGGGCAGAAAGTGCCTGGAGTGCCTCAACCAGTGGTTTGCCCGCACGGGTATCGGCCAGGACGGCGGCAAACTCCTCCGCCAGGGCGCCCCGTGAGGTGCGGCAGATCCTGTCCAACGCCCCTGAGGCGCTCTCCCCTGCGGCCACCGCGAGCGCCATGAGTTCTGCAAGGCCGGGAAACTGGGACAACAGTGCTGCATCGCGCCGTTTGATGGCCTGGCCCAACACGTGGTCCCGGAGCAAGTAGCCGCCCAGGGCGGCTCCCCAGATCAAGGCGACGCCACCCACCGGATTGAATCGGCCTGCGGCAGCGTTCACAGCAACACCGATCAGTGCGACTATGAATCCCGCGGCCGCCCACACCAGCTGTTCGGCCCTGAAATCCAGAACGGACTTTGCGGAACCAGCACGCGCCAACCGCTTGGCCAAGGCAGCCCCACCCGGGTTGAAACGGCTGACGAAAGCCAATCCATCGCCAATCACGGGGCGAAGAATCCGCTCCAGCGCACCAAAGGGGGTACCAGCGGTGGCCGTGGCCCGAAGTAATCTCGATTCGAGGTTGAGCGTCCTAAGCTGCGGTTCCACCCTGTCCGAAAACGTCATAGGGCGCATGAATGGCAGTCGGGCAACCACCAACCATGCTCCTGTTCCCAACAGCAGGCCCAGGAGGACAGCGGTGGTTGTGGAACCGTTCATCCGAGCACCCTTTCGTCCTCGGGAAGGGCACCAATACGCAGCATGGCGGTATAGCAGACTGCGGAAACAACAAGGCCGCCCAGGAGGACCATGGCCCCGGTCGCCGTGTTGTACGCGAGCATGGCTTCAGGCCTTCCGGCCATGACCACCAGGACTATCCATGGCGCAGCCACCGCAAGCCTTGCTCCGTTGACGGTCCAGGACTGCCGCGCTTCCAATTCATTGCGGGTCCGGGCACTTTCCCTGAGGAAGTCGGCCAGGGTTCCCAGCATGCGGCCAAGGTCGGATCCGCCAACCTCGCGTGTCATCCGCAGGGCTTCGATGATGCGGTCAGCAACGGGATCCGCCAGTCTCGCTTTCACAGTGGTCAAGGCAGCATCGAACCGGCCACCGGATCTGTAGTCGGAGCCGAAGTCCGTGAAGACGTGGCGCAGTTCTTCCGGGCCCTTGGTGCCAAGCTGGATCAAGGCATCAGGAAGGGAAAGTCCTGCGCGGATAGCCGAACGAAGGTGGTCCACAACATCCGGCCACAACTGCCGCAGCACAGCGCGTCGTCTCCGCGCCCGCCTGCGGACAACAGCCAGGGGCAGCCATGCACCAAAGACACTGAAGCAGGCGGACACGGGCAGCGATCCCGTGACCAGGAAGAAGACCAGGAACGCCGCCAGGCCAACGCCCGCACAACAAAACAGCAGGCCAGCACTGGAAACCTTTTCGATTCCCGCGGAGAGCAGCAGGAGTTCCAGCTTCCGCGGAACGTGGTTTCGACGCGCCTGCGTGTCGGGCTTCTCCCAGGCAGACCACCACACCAGGAACATCCCTACGCCACCCACAGCACCCAGCAAGGGAGCCATCAGTTCAATTCCAGCAGGGCCGCGACGTCGAATCCCGAGCGCGCGAACTTGTCGATGGCGGGCAACGAGGTGCCGTTGGGCACCAACCGGCCCTCGGCCATCTGGAACACCGGCGACGATTCGATCACGCCGTTCTCCACCCGGCGGCCAAGGGCCAGGATTTCAGTTACCTGCCTGCGGCCGGTGGAATGCCGGCTGCAATGCACTACGAGGTCAAGGCACGAAGCGACGGTGGGCACAACAAAGGCATTGGAGATGTTTGCTCCCGCAAGGAGTGGCAGGGTACAGATCTTGGTCACGGCATCATGGGCGGAGTTCGCGTGCACAGTGCACATGCCAGGGAGTCCCGAGTTCAAGGCAATGAGCATGTCCAGGCTTTCGGCTTCCCGGACTTCCCCCACCACCAGCCGGTCCGGCCGCATGCGCAAGGCCTCCTTGACCAGCCGCCTCATGGGTATTTCACCCTCCCCTTCGAGGTTAGGCTGCCGGCACTGCAGCCCCACTACATCCCTCAGCGGCAACTGCAGCTCGAAGATCTCTTCCACAGTGATGACCCGTTCCCGGGAACCGATGGCCGCAGCCAAGCAGTTCAAGAGCGTCGTCTTTCCTGCTTGGGTTGCCCCGGAGACAAGGATGTTCAGCCCGCTGGCCACCGCTGCGGAAAGGAACCTCGCCGATTGTGGCGTCAGGCTTCCCATATCCACCAAATGGTCCAACTTGCTGGCCCGTGCAATGAACTTCCGGATATTGACGGCCCAATGCTCTCGTGTGACATCCGGAATGGCCACGTGCAGGCGGGACCCGTCGGGCAGGGAGGCGTCGACAAAGGGGGTGGAAAAATCCAGCCTGCGCCCGGAGCTCTTGAGCATGCGCTCCACCAGATCGCTGATCTGTTGACCGTTCAAGGTGATGGCTGTCAGTTCGGACTCACCGTTGCGGGCCACGAAGATCTGGCTGGGTGCATTAATCCAGATTTCCTCGATGCCGGGATCGTCAAGCAATGGCTGTAAGGGGCCGAATCCAGCGACGGCGTCGAAAACGTGCCGCCGGGCCTCTTCCAATGGGCCAAGCGGAGGCAACGATCCCAGGAGGGACCTGTCGTCGTAGTCGCGAACTGCCGCATCGACCAGTTGCCGAATATCCGACCCCTTGTCCAAAGGATCCAGACCGCTTCGCCTGATGAGCTCACGGACCTCTCCCTCGACGATCCGCAGTGCTTCCATCAGTCCCCCAATAGCCCAATAACCTGTAAACGAGAGGCGCATCTCGAGTTACTTACGCTAGGCGAGCACGACCGCCCTTCCAAGCAGCCCGGTGGAAGCTGTGGATAAGTCCGCATCATTTACCCCTTTGGCAGCTCCAGCACCACTAGTCACTCCAGTTTCGAAGGTGTTAGGGTAATGCCCGTTAGGAGCTGGCCTTTGGTCTCATGCGCAGGCGCCCGCCCCGGAGCTTGTCCGCAAGCCATCACCATGCGCCGCTGAGCCGCGGCACAGGGCCGGAAATGTGGATATGACAAGCAACCCAGTACGGTCGATCCGTCGCATTCCCCTGGCCAAAGCGGGGTTTGCCCTTTCACTTGCCCTCGCGGCCGGTACCTTCCTGGTGACGCCGGCCTGGGCTGACGACTCCGGCCCGCGCCCGGTTCCGCCATCGGTGAGCGGGCAACCGACAGTTCCGAAGGCGGAGTATCCTCCCATCGGCTCGTCGCCGAGCGTGGACGCCCCGCAGTCCGCGAAGACGCCGGCGGGTAACTCGCCGGCCGCGAATACCGCCGTCGAACCTTCAACGGCCGGGAGCCCGGCAGCTGTGCCACCTTCTTCCGATACCGCGCCCACTCCCTTGGCCGAGCGCGCGAAGCCTGGCGCAGCCCCGGATGCGGAGGCCCTGAAGGCCGCCATGAGGGCGGCCATTCCGGCCGGCGGTGCCGAAATGGGCCAACGGTCGCCACGTGTTGCTTCTTCGAAGCAGCAAGCCGGAACCGCAGGCCCCGCTGGAGCGCGCGGCGTTGGCAGCGTGGTGCCCATGGCTCCCGATCCCGGCCACTGGCAGCCGACAGTGGGCGTCCAGGGGCAGGACGTCAGCGCCCACCAAGGCAACGTGGACTGGCAAAGCCAGTGGAACCAAGGTTCCCGTTGGGCGTACGTCAAGGCCTCGGAGGGCAATTACTACGTCAACGAAAACTACGCGCAGCAGTACAACGGCTCCCGCAACGTGGGCATGGTCCGTGGCGCCTACCATTTTGCAATCCCCAATTGGTCTTCAGGCGCGGACCAGGCACGCTATTTCGTTGCCAACGGTGGTGGATGGACAGCTGACGGCTACACGCTGCCTCCTGTGCTGGACATCGAATACAACCCCTACGCCGGCCGAACCATCAACGGCTTCTACTTCGGCAACACGTGCTACGACATGTCCAAGGCCCAGCTGGGTCAATGGGCCGCAGACTTCGGCAACACGGTCAAGGCCCTGACAGGACGCTTCCCCGTCATCTACAGCACCACCGACTGGTGGAATACCTGCGTCGGGAACACGACCTTCGGCAGCTACCCCCTATGGATCGCCTCCTACTGGTCCAACCCCACCAACTCCCCCGGCACCATGCCGGCAAGCTGGGGCAACTACACCATGTGGCAGTACAGCAGCACGGGCCCCTTCCAGGGCGACTCGAACATCTTCAACGGCAGCTATGACCAGCTGCGGACCTTCGCCCGCGGCGTTTCCTACCCCTCAAATCCATCCATCAAGTCCGGCGCCGACATCCTCACCACCAGCGCGGCGGGCAGGCTCGACAATTTCCCGGCAGATGGCAGCGGCAGGATCACCGGCCCGGTCACCATAGGTTCGGGCTGGTCCGGAGCGAAGGCGGCCTACGTGGTCGACTGGAACCAGGACGGCGTCCAGGACATCCTTTCGCAATGGTCCGACGGCACGTTGAAAGTGTTCAGGGGCGCTCCCGGCGGGGGTTTCTACGCCCCCATCCAAGTGGGTTCCGGCTGGCAAGAAATGTCCCTCACCGTCGGCTGGTGGAACTCGAAGGATCCGTATCCCGGCGTGATCGGGCAGGACTACCTTGGCAACCTTTACCGGTATCCGAATTCCGGCGGCGGGGCCCTGGGCAGCGGTGTCAGGATCGGCACCGGGTTCAGCGGGCACCAGCTGAACCAGATCGACTTCGACGGCGACGGCAACCAGGACTTGGTCACACGAACCGCAGACGGGACGTTGCGCCTCTACAGGTCCAATGGTGTGGGCAGCTTCATCAACGAGCCCGCGAGGACCATCGGTACCGGATGGTCCGGCATGAGCGCGGTCAGCTCCGCCATCAACTTCAGCGGCGCAGCCTCCCAAGGCCTCCAGGCCCGGGCAGCCAACGGCGACCTCTACTACTACCCGGCCATCTCCGGTTCCTGGGGCAACCGCAGCCTTATTGGCCTTGGATGGAACGATGCCACGCTCATCAGCGGGGCACCCCTGGATGTGGAGACCACGTTGGGCATCGATGAAGAGGACCTTCTGGCCGTTCGCCCGGACGCCAACCTTTACCGCTACCCCGGCACGGGAACAACAGCATTACTGCCCGAGGACCTCATTGGAACCGGGTGGGCCGGGCTCCAAGCAGGCTTCGTCACCGACTGGAACGGCGACGGTGCGCTGGACATTGTGGCACAGTGGTCCGACGGACGCCTGAACGTCTACCCGGGCAGGAGCGGCAGCGGTTTTGGCGCTCCCATCTCCCTCGGAAGCAACTGGAAGAACTGGACGTTGACGGTGGGTACGTGGAAGAAGGCCGATGCGAATCCGGCCATCGTGGGCTACGACGCCAACGGCCGCCTCTACTACTTCGCCAACCCCAGTGGCAAGACGGTTTCCACCGGAGTCTCCATCGGCCTCGGTTGGTCTGGACTGGACATCGTTCAAATGGATTTCGACAAAGATTCGAACGCCGACCTCGTGGCCAAGACCGCCACGGGTGACCTCAAACTGTACCGAAGCAACGGTACCGGCAATTTCATCGCCGAAACCCCGCGCGTGGTGGGCACAGGCTGGGATGTCATTTCCAGTTTCGGCGCGATACGCAGTTTTGCCGGGGCAGGGTCCACCGGGATCATGGGCCGCACCACTGGCGGCGAGCTCCGCTATTACCCGGTTGGTTCCAACAGCACCTGGGGCACCCCGTCAAGGGTCGGAACCGGATGGAACGGCCTGACCATCCTTGCCCCCGCAGCCAGGTAACCACCCGGCGGTACGTCATGAAGGCCCGTCCACGGAAATTCTCCGCGTGGACGGGCCCTCGTGCGTTTGTCCCACGAGACATTGGCCGCACACGATATTAATCCGGCTTGAACCGGCCTAAATTCCTCCATCACATGTTCTAATGAAGGTGGTCTCACGTATTGGCTGTTCAGCGCATTCGGGAAACGGACTTTGTTTGGGGGCAAACGAAGAACATCCTGCAGCGCGCAATCAAGGAGTGATCTTTTATGGCGTTTAGAGTTGGAACTGCCATCGCTGACATTACGCCGTCCCTGAGCACCAATCCGTATATGGCAGGATATGGGACTACCGATGGCGGGCGCGAAGCCACCAGCAGTTCGCCATTCGAGCCCCTCTACGCCCGGGCCATCCTCATCTGGGAAGACGCCAATCCGCACATCATCATCAGCCTGGATGTGCTGGCCTTGCCGCGGGCCATGCACCAACGCATCAGGGACCGGATCCTGGATCTGGCGGACTGGTCCACCAGTGACATCCTCATCCAGGCCACGCACACCCACAACGGCCCCGCCTTGATCGACACGTTGCATCCCTTCATGGCGTACGGGCTCTCGGACCTGGGCTTGGTCCGGTCCTACAGCGCGGACCTGGAGGACACCATCGTGAATCTCGCGCAGGAAGCCCTGGATGCGGACGAGACAGCCGTAACTTTCGACTACAAGGTCTCCACCCAGAATTTCTCGGCAAACCGCGTGGGCCTGCCTTATACCGAGACGGCTGTGCCAATCCTGGTAGCAAGACGGGGTAACGGCACCCCGGCGGCCGTGATCTTCAGCTATGGCTGCCACCCCATCAGCGCAGGGCTGCGGACGCTTTTCGATGGGGACTTCGCCGCCGGCGCCTGCAACTATATCGAGAACCGCAACCCGAATTGCTTCGCGATGTTCATCCAGGGACCCGCCGGCGACCAGGATCCCGGCGGCGTCCGCAGTTGGGAACTGCGGGACCAGCATGGCGACGCGCTGGGAGCCACGGTCAACAACAATATGCAGTCTGCAGGCCGCGCCTTGGCCGGCCCCATGGTCACCCGGTACCAAGAAGTTCAGTTACCGCTGGACATCACCCCGACGGCGGCAAACCTCGCAGCCGTGCGGGCCGCCTATGTCTCCCGCCTTCCGAACCCGAACGGGCAGCCACAGTGGTACCAACGCCATGCACAGGTGATGATCGGACGGATCGACAGCAACAGCTACGCCACATCCGTGCCCTCCCCGTTCCAGGTCTGGAAGTTCAACGGCAGCCCCCAATTGAAGATCGCCATGATCGGTGGCGAACTTGTGAGCGGCTATGCCGCCTACTTCCGCAACAGGAACGGCGGCACCAACGGAATCATCGTGGGTGGATATGCCAACGAGTCCTGCTGCTACATTCCCAGCAATGAATTCTTTCCACCATCAATGCCCCTGGGCAGCTACGAGGGTGGCTGGGAGCCGGATTATCCGGGAATTGCCGGCGGTTCCATGACCGTCTATGGGCATATTGCCCATTTCAAGGCCGGCGCAAATGGCGTGGAAACCACGCTGATCAATGCCATGAATTCACTGCTGGCCTAGAATTCCGGCAGCGGCAATGGCGCGGACCCGAAAAGGGTCCGCGCCATTTGTTTGTGCAGCACAAATAATTGCTAGGAAACCACGGCAGTCTTCAGCCATCGCGTAAAAATGGCAGCCTGAGGCGCCAAGGGCGCCAGCGTCAGGGATCCTTTCACCACGGGAACGCCGTAGGCGGCCAGGGAAGCCGCCAGGTTCCGCGGATCGGTCCGGGTAGAGGCACGGATGATCCGGAGGCAGAGTTCGGAGGCCTGTCCACCCGGGGCTCCGGCAGCCACCGCTGCATTGACGGCAGCAGTCTCTTCGGATGTCAGCACGTGCGGACCCGAACCAACATAGGCCACTTGGCAGTCCGTGATGTGCATGTAGCGGGTGGAAGCCCACACCTCTTCCAAGCTTGAGAACTTGCCAATGAGGCTGCCGTCTGCGGCCAGGCACGTGAATTGGTACCTGACCAACGGCTCGGGCTTTTCCCTGGCCACATGGTCGTCTTTCGCGACGGCCGGCGCCACGTCAAGGGCGGAGGTTTGGGAAGTTTCTACTTTGGTTCCTGAGCAACCGGCCAGGGCAATTGTTGCCACACCAAGCTGAAGAACACTGCGCCTGCGCATGTCCACCGAGGGATCCCCACTTCATTCGGATGCTCCCCAGCTCCGCATGCATTGGTTATTCGCCCCACGCCGTTTCCGGCTGCGTCTTAGTACATCTTCCCCCAAATTCCGCATTTGTCACTAGTAAAGTTTTGGCCGGCCGCCAGGTCCACGGTCTTGGAGGCCTCGGGAAGGCCGCCGCTGGCTACGACGATTCCGCCTGGCGCCGCGACCGACCAGGTGCATCCGTCGGTGGAAACCCCTTGCTTGACCAGTTGGTAGCTGCCCGGTTCCATCTGTTCCCCGACGGCATGGGTACCATCGCCCACGCGCGTCCCGTTGGCCCAGCCGGTGAGGATCTTGCCCTGCGGGGCTTCGGGGCAGTATTGGGCTGCAGCAAGGAGCGTTGCCTTGGCACTTCCTGCAAACCCGTCCGGCCCCGCCTCGTCGCTGATCCTGGTGCACAGCCGGAGGATGTCCAGCATGACGGCCAATCCCCCGTCTCCCCCGTCCTGCTGGCCGGCGGCAGAAACCGCTTCGGCTTCACGGGGTGTCGCTTCGAATGGCTGCTGGCCTTCGTAGCCAACTTCGCAGGAACCCATGCGGGTGTAGTTGGTTGCGGCCCAGACCTCCGCAAGGCTGGACAGCTGCACTTCCGGAGATGCGTCCAGGCTGGTGCAACGGAAGGAGTAGCGGCCAGGTTCGTCGTCACCGGGGCCGATGTCACCTTGGCCGGGTGGGTCACTCAACGGAACGGACGACGGCGACGGGCTGGGTGCCGCGGTCACGGTGCCGCCCGTGGAAGCCGACGGGCTGGAGTTGGCAGAGGGCTGTGGCGCAGGGGCGTTGCATCCGCCCACGAGCATCACCAGGAGCACTGCCAAAGGGATCATTCTGCGCATCGCTACCTCCACCTCAATCGTCCGTGGCATGCAATCCGTGGTCAAGACAGGGCGCGGTCAGGACCGGGGAGGGGGCAGGTTCCGGACTGTGCCGAAAAATTCCACTAGTGACAAATGTGAAAATTGGGGGAAGATGTACTAAGACGCAGCCGGAAACGGCGTGGGGCGAATAACCAATGCATGCGGAGCTGGGGAGCATCCGAATGAAGTGGGGATCCCTCGGTGGACACGCGCAATCGCAGTGTTCTTCAGCTTGGTTTGGCATGCCTTGCCCTCTCCGGTCGCTCAAGAACCTCTCATGAAACCTCCCGCCATACTGCCTTGGGCACCAAGGGCGAACGGCTCCGGCGTCGGAAAACAACCGCCGTCGTTGCGGCCGCAAGCCTGGCCACGGCGGCACTGACGGGAATGCTGGCAGCCGGTCCCGCCGCAGCTGACCAGGCCCGCCAAACCGTGGCTGTCGGCCTGACCAAGGCTGCCGGCGCAGTTGTCGACCCGAAGGGCCGGATCTGGGTATCCGACTCCAGGGCCGGCTTCTGCCGTGTCACCGAGACGGCCGGTGCAACCACTGGCGGCCTCGAAACCAGCACGTGCCTCGGCGGAACCCTCACCGGCCATAAGACTGGGCCCGCCCTCGCCGGCACGCCGGCAATCATCGATCCAACACCGGGCAACCCGGGCAGCGGTGACGAAATCGCGTTCATTCCGGATGCCGCCGTCGGAAGTTCCGAGGTATACCGGGCCGTGTGGAACGCGGGAAGCAGTGTTTTCAACTACAAGAGCCAGTTGACTATTTTTGACGGTGACCTCCGGCCGAACGCTGCCAGTGACGGTCCTGACGGCAACATCTACTTGTCCTTTGCCAATGCCAGGTCCATCGTCAAGATCGCCGATCCAACGGCACTCCACCCCAGCATCGAGTCCATTGCCTCGGTCAATTCCAGCTCGCTGGGGATCGCGGCAACCCACCGCAACAGCAGCGGCAACGTCGTAGTATATGTCGCGGAAACATCGGGCCTGACAGTCTTCACTGCACCGGACGACGGCGTCTTGACCAACTATGTACCTACAGCCTTGTACAACGTCGGTAAGCCAACGGCCATCTACTACGATTGGGAGACGCCCCTGGTGCTCTACACCGGAACCGGCGGCGGCACCGGCATTGCCGATGCCGGCAAGGACACGATCTCCCGGATCGACCTGAGCAACGACTCAGTGGACAACCAGTGGGCGCTTGGCTTCAGCAAGGTCGGCGGCATCACCATGCGGGACGGCAAGGTCCTGGTCATGGACGATCCCGGCCAACTGGACCCGACCAAGCCGAGCGGACAGGGCAGGCTGCAGAGCCTCGGCGGCATCGTGCCGTCCATCGTCAGCGGCCCGACGGCGGCAAACGGCACCCAGGCGGCCAACCCCGCCTTCACCAACGACTCCACGCCCACCTTCACTGTGGCGTCGACGCCTCCGGGCGGCGCCCTCGACTGCAGCCTGCAGCTGAGCGCGGCTGCACCGGTCTGGACCGGCTGCACCAGCGGGAGCTTTACGCCCGCCACCGCCTTGGCGGCCGGAGCCTACACCTTCTCCGTCAGGGCGGCACCATCCGGCGTTCCGGTTTCCCGTTCCTTCACCGTCGACCTGACAGCCCCGAAGGCGCCGGTCATCACAGCACCTGCTGACGGGTCAACGGTCAACGGCTCTCCGGTTCTGGGGGTGACGTCAGATCCGGACTCGGTACTTTCCTGCTCCATTGATTCCACTACCGCGTTTACGGCCTGCGCCAACGCGCAGACACTGAACCTGGCCACGGCAGGCCAGCATGTGATCCGGGTCAGGGCAACAGACATGGCCGGAAACATCAGCCCGGTCGCCTCGGTGACAGTGACGGCAGACCTGACCGCTCCCCAGGTGAGCATCACCTCACCGGCGCAGGGAGCAACAGTGGGTGCCTCGCCGTCGTTCGTCTTTACGTCGACGTCAAGCGACATCGCAGGCTACCGCTGCAAGCTCGGCAACAATGCCTTCATTGAATGCACGTCGCCCAAGGCGTACACCAACTTGCCCAACGGAACGGCAACGTTCACGGTCGAGGCGAGGGACGCAGCAGGAAATACGTCCACAGCCACCCGAACGGTTACGGTGTCCGCTGCGGACACCACGGCCCCGGTGGTTTCGGTCAATCCAGCGGGCGGCACCTATGGTCCCAACAAGACCGTTACGCTGTCCGTCAACGAGGCTGCAACCATCTACTACACCACTGATGGAAGCACCCCCACCGCGACAAGCTCCGTGTATTCGGCACCCCTGCCATTGCAGACCATGTCCCTGAAGTACTTCGCCAAAGACACGGCCGGCAACTCCTCGGCCGTCGCCACGCAGGCTTACACGGTGGACAACACCGCGCCTGTGCTGACGGTGTCCCCGGCGGCCGGTGGCTATCCCTCCGGCCAACTCGTAACGATGACATCCAGCGAGGCCGGCGGTATCTTCTACACTACCGACGGCACCACGCCTGGCACGGCAGCCACTGGAAGCACCAAGGCGTACACGGCGCCGTTTGCGCTGACGGGTAACACCACCGTGAAATCCCTCGCCGTGGACGCCTACGGCAACGCCTCGGCAGTCCAGTCCACCGCCTACACAGTGCTGGATACAACGCCACCGGTGGTCACAGCCAATCCGGCCGCGGGCAGTTACCCTGCCAACCAGCAAATCACGCTGACGGCCAATGAAGCCGGCTCCAGCATCTACTTCACCACCAACGGGACCAATCCGACGGCCACGGCCGCGAACAAGTACTCCACGCCGATCACGCTGACGGCGGCCATGACGCTGAAGTACTTTGCGGTAGATCCGGCCAGCAACAGTTCGGCAATCGTCAGCCAGTCGTACACGGTTGCAGCGCCACCGGCCAACACCTGGAAGGACTACACGGGCGATGCCAAGAACGATGTGATTGCCCGCGATAACGGTGGAACGCTCTGGCTCTACCCGGGCAACGGCTCGGGCGGCTGGTTGACCCAGAAGTCCCTCGGAACAGGATGGAACTCACTCACCGCGATCGTTCCCACCAAGGACTTCAACGGCGATGGCCGCAGCGACGTCCTGGCCCGGGACACCAACGGTGTCCTCTGGCTCTACGCAGGAAACGGGGCCGGTGGACTCCAACCGCGGATCCAGGCCGGGACGGGCTGGAACAGCATGACGCTCATCCTGGCGCCGGGCGACTTCAGCGGCGACGGCAAGGCCGACGTCCTGGCCCGGGACTCCGCCGGCGCCCTCTGGCTCTACCGCGGTAACGGGACAGGCGGCTTCGGCACTGTGACGCAAGTCGGCTCAGGCTGGAACGCCATGAACGCCATCCTGAGCACGGGCGACTTCAACGGTGACGGGAAAACAGATGTGCTGGCCAGGGACACCTCAGGCATCCTCTGGCTGTACCCGGGCAACGGTACCGGCGGCTGGCTCAGCCGGGTGCAAGTGGGCAGTGGCTGGTCCTCGATGACTGCCATCATGGGACCCGGTGATTTCAACGGGGACGGAAGGAACGACGTCCTGGCCCGGGACGCCGGTGGCAATCTGTTCCTCTACCCGGGCAATGGAACGTCCGGCTGGCTGTCCCGCAGCCAGGTCGGCTGGGGATGGGGAGGCTTCACATCGCTCCCCTGACCAGAGCCACATAGGGCAGGACGGGGCTACCTGCCCTATGGCTCATAAGAAAACGGCCCGGACGCAGTCACTGCGTCCGGGCCGTTATTGGTGAGTTGTCAGGCACGTTCCTTCATGGGATGCATGGTTGGCCTGTCCGGGCTGGCCTGGATGTCCAATTGGAGCGAGACCAGCAACATCTGGACACCCAGCACAAAGGGCACCACAGCAAGCATCACCGACCCTGCAGTCGGCGATCCGACACTGGCAGCGAGGACCCAGGCGCCAACACCGAGCCCCATGACGATCAGGACGAGTCCCGCGATCAGCAGCAAGGCCACGGCGGAGAAGGACCACACCATGTACTTCCACCAGACACGGCGCCAGAAGCCACCAAACAACATGGCCAACAGTTCCGGAATGACCTTGCGCAGCTTGATGCTGGAGACTTCGTTTCCGTAAACGGCCGGAATCGGAACGTCGACGATCGGAACATCCAGGATGTTCAAGTGGATCAGGAGGTCGTTCTCGAAGCTGTACCGGGCCGCTACCTTGTTCATCGGTAGGCGTCGAAGAACCTCTGTCCGGATTGCGGTGTAGCCGTTCTGGGGATCGAAGATGTGCCAGTAACCGGAGGCAAGCTTGGTCATGAAGGACAAGACGATGTTGCCGAAGATCCGGTAGCCGGGCATGCCTGCGAAGGATTCACCGGAGAAGAACCTGTTGGCCTTCGCGAACCCGTAGCCGTCCACCACGGGATCAAGCAACTGGGGAAGGTACTCCGGGTCCATCTGGGCGTCGCCGGCCATGACGACGTTGATGTCGGCACCGAGCTCCATCGCAGCCTTGTGCGCGGTCAGGACAGCGCCGCCGACGCCCTGGTTGACCTCGTGACGGATCAGGGTGACCCTGCCGTCGTCGGCGCGCCGGGCAGCGCCGGAGGTGTCGTCGGGGCTGCAGTCATCGACGATGACGATGTGATCGACAAACTCCGGCATGGTCTGGATGACCTGCGCGATATGGTTCTCTTCTTTGTAGGCCGGTACTACCGCGGCAATTCGAACGCCTCGATACATCGCTTATCCTTCGCTGCTCTTTGGTGTGAGGTTCGGTGGTGGCGCGTCGGTGTCTGTCGCGCCATCGGTCTTGTGGCTGGAGTCCTTCGCGTGCTTCTTCTGCGGGAAGACCCAGTGCTTGTAAATGAAGTAGTTCCAGGCCATGGTCACCGCGGTCGCCACCACTTTACCGGCAACGTAGCCCGCGCCAAGGAACTGGAAGAGTTCCACGATTCCCATGACTGCCAGGGTATTGAAAGCCAGGAGCCCCGAGTAACGGAGCACGCCGCCAATGGCCGTGCCTCCGCCGCCGAAAGCGAAATGCCGCTGAAGGAAGTAGTTGAAGAAGAAGCTCCCCCAGAATCCGGCGCCCGTGGCGAGCCAGAGCGGCCAGCCAAAGACCTGGAAACACAGTGCGAGCAGTCCCAGGTCAACCAGGAAACTCAGGCCACCGATCAAAAGGAACCTGAAAAGGCTCGACGCCAGGAACTTAGCGATGAATGCCTTCATGGTCAGCAAATCCTTCCGAGCGGGGCAATGCCGTCAGGGTTCCGGTTTTCGAGGATGCCCGGCACACCGTCAAGCTGGACCCTGTCCTTGGCATCGGCGTCAAAGGCTTCCTTGCCGCCAGGCAACTGGGACCAGTCGATCTGATACAGCGCGGCGTTGCCTTCGCGCGTGACCAGCTTCAGGTACGGGATGGAATCCGGCTGGGTCAGGCCGGGCTTTGGTTCATCCCAGGCGCGGATGCGTCCGTCAGCTATGTAAACCCACTCGATGCCGAGCTCGGAAGCCGCCGTACGCGCTTGGGCGTCAGTGGCCAGTTCCGGAAGTTTCTGCAGGACCAGCAGCTGCCTGTTGGTGGGAAGGACCTCGAAGTGCCGGATCATGGGCATGCGGTTGCCCAGCGCGTACATCCATACTGAACCGTCACACGAATCGTTGAGGACCGTGGCATCCTGCGGGACGTACTGGTCCATCTTGCTGAGGAGATCCACCTCCGCAGCACTCAGCGTGGCGCCATCCACTTTGGTGTTGATGTTGATCCGCTCCGCGTTCTGCTGGAAGTACGGCGTGGCCCCGATTCCCGCGGCCAACAGCACGACGAACGCCGCAGCCACCGTCACCAGGCGACTGGGCCGCCGTCGTGCGTCACTGCCGTCTTCCGACGGCGACGACCGCCGCGCACGAATCCTGCCTGCCAGCCATTCGACTGCCTCGGCGGCCTGGGCAACGCCCAGACCCGCCAACGGCACCAGCAGCATCACGAGGATACCGAAGATCCGCCACTGGTCATCGTAGAAGGGGGCCGTCAGGTTAAGGAACCGGGGACTCTCACTGCCCATGGTGTAAACCGAAAGGAAAGCGAACGCCAGGACCGGTCCGAAATACCACCACATGCGGATACGGAGCACCACGGCCAGGCAGCCCAAAGCCACCAGGACAGTGAGGATCGGCATCGCAATGGACCCATGGTGCAGGAAGATGATGTTCTGGATGGCCCCGTTGCGGTCGGTATCCGGCGCCCACATCATCTTGGAGACGCGTTCGGACTCCTTGAGCATCTGCTGGATGATCGGCAGGCCAAGCACGGCGGCGAGCACTCCGGCAACTGCCAGGTAGACCGTAATGCCAAGGATCCGGCCCCTTCGCCTGATCGCGGCCGAAAGGAACCAGAAGACCAGCAACGGCAGGACAACGAACGCAAGGGAGGGGTGGACGGCAATCAGGCCGACGGCACCGAACGCGATTCCGGGGATCCAGAACTTCCTGCCCTCCAGCGCCCCCTTGATGGCAAGGAAAGCGAAGGGACCCACCAGCAGCATGCCGGCGAAGAACGGTATCAGTGGACCACGCCACAGAAGGTCGTAGGGATAGACCGTAAACCAACCGGACACGGCTCCCGCAGCGGCAACGGCAATCGGACGGCGCGTTACCACCATGGTCAAGGCCATGGTGCTCAGCGGCAACTGGACCGCCATCATGACCAAAACGAAGACGTTCAGGAAAACAGGGATGCTCACGCCGGTCAGGGGCCATACCAGGGACAGCAAAGCATGGAACGCTATGGGATAGCTGCGGATCGGCGCATCGGCAATGGACGTGTCGTAGTAGGCAAAGTTACCCGCGATGCCCGGATCCCACTCATGGTTGACCGAGATCAAGCGGATCATGTTGGCGTGCCAGGGAATGTCCCAGTCCTGGTTGATGCCAAGGAGCCCCTCGGTACCAACAGTCCAGGACGCTGCCGCCACAGCCCCGCCGGCCACCAAGCCGGCAAGCAGGATCCACCAAGCTCCCGAAATGTGGTGCTTGCCGAAAATTCCGGGACCGGCCGGGACCGGCAACCCGAACCTGGCAGGGAACCGACGCTGCAGCGTCAGGCGCAAGGCCAAAAGAACTCCGGCCAGAATCACCAGCACGCCAGCGACAGGCAGCAGTTGCCAGCTCATGCCCAGCCCATGGCCCATGACGCCGATGACCGTCAGGGCACCCATTCCCAACAACGGTGCAACCACCGGCAAGATGGTCCGACGGACTCCCAGTGCCTCCCCGAGCAACCAGCCGGGACCCCACCACAGCACAACGATCAGGAGTACACACAACAGCAGAGGGCCGATAGCCATTCCTACGGTCGCCTTTCTTAGATGCTTCCACCAGCCATCCGGTGACAGACGACTTATGCAGTTGGAGGCCGGACTAGTTGCGTTCCCTCAACCAAGCCACGGCTTGGTCTGCTGGACCTTCGAATTGCACGGTACCGGACGAAAGGACTACTCCCCTGTCACAAATGCGGGCGATCATGTCCAGGTCGTGGCTGACCACCACAAGGGTGCGGCCCTCATCGGACAATTGCTTGATTTTCGCCAGGCATTTGCGCTGGAACGGTTCGTCGCCCACCGCAAGGATCTCGTCCACAAGGAAGATATCCGGCTGGGTGTGCACCGCCACGGCAAAGGCCAGGCGCAGGAACATGCCCGAAGAGTAGAACTTCACTTCCGTGTCGATGAACTGCTCGATCTCCGAAAATGCGACGATCTCGTCGAATTTCGCATTGATTTCTTCCTCGGTCATCCCAAGGATCGCAGCATTCAGGAAGACGTTCTCGCGTCCCGAGAGATCCGGGTGGAACCCGGCGCCAACTTCGATCAGGCCGGCAACCCGGCCCTTCGTACGGACCGTCCCCTTGTCCGGCAGGATCACGCCCGAAATCAGCTTCAGCAACGTTGACTTGCCCGAGCCGTTGAAGCCCAGCAAAGCAACCGTCTCGCCCGGCTGGATCTCGAAGCTCACGTCATGCAGGGCGTCGAATTTCTTGGTCAGCTCGCCCTTGCGACCCTTGACCAGCCAAACCAGCGTCTCCTTCAAGGAGTGTGAATGGCGGAGGTTGAAGGTCTTCTTCAGGTTCTTGACGATGATTGCGGCGCCCACTCAGACCTCCTGCGCAAAGTGGCCCTCAAGCCGGCGGAACACCAGCTGGCCAATAATAAGGAACACAGCGGCCATCCCCAGCCCGGCGAAACCAGTCATGAGGAGATGCGGCGGCAATTCAACCGGCTTCGTGACGGTCGGGTACCAAAAGGCCCAGTGGAACAATTCCACGGCAACGGTCACCGGGTTCAGCTGGTAGATCGTCAGCGCCCAATCGGGAGCAAGGCGGCGGATCATGGTCCAGTCATAAAGGACCGGGGACGTCCAGGTAACAACCATCATGAGCATGTCCACGATGTTCTCGGCATCACGGAAAAACACGTTGATGGCACCGGCGAGCAGCCCCAGGCCGGTGGCCGTGACGGCGACGATGATGAAGCCGAGCAACGCTCCGAAAAGCTGGAGGGCGTCCGGGTGCCACCCGTTGAGCAGCGCTGCCGCCAACAGGACCACCAACTGCGGCAGGAAGTGCACCGCGGCAACCCAG
Source organism: Paenarthrobacter sp. NPDC089714 (assembly GCF_044748905.1). Lineage (NCBI taxonomy): Bacteria > Bacillati > Actinomycetota > Actinomycetes > Micrococcales > Micrococcaceae > Paenarthrobacter > Paenarthrobacter sp. NPDC089714. The sequence goes on along the minus strand of NZ_JBIVGX010000001.1, from coordinate 633,014 downwards.
ACCGAAGCCACCGGGAACAGTTCCCGCGGGAGGTAGATCTTCTTCACCAAGGCGGCATTCCACACAATGGAACGCGTGGCGTTGGAGAACGCTTCGGTGAAGAAATTCACCACGATCACGCCCGAGAACATGTACAGGGCGTAGTTGGGGATCTGGTCCCCCACCCGAAGGACAATGCCCAGGGCCAGGAACAGGACCAAGTACTGGACCAGGGGTTTGACGTAGGACCAGGCCAGTCCCAGCACGGAACCCCGGTAGCGGACCCGCAGTTCCTTGCGGACGATCAGTTTGAGGAGATACCGGCGCCGGAAGACATCCAGCAGCCCGGCACCAACCCCGGGAACAGCATATGTATCAGTCGACTCGGCCATCGCTACTGTTTGGGCTCCGAAGCGTCGAAGGTTTCGCGCCATGAATCCATCGAAGTGATCTCATGCAAGGCCTCGCGGTACTCTGCGCGCAGGGCCTCCCAGTTCGAGAAGAGCTGAGCGTGGAGTTGGGCGCTTTCCACAAGCATGCGGCGGACAAGCTTCGGATCACGCCGGTACCAGGAAGCACCCGTGCCGTCGGCGTTCGACACGACGGCACTGTCAAGGTGCGCAAGGCTCCACCATTTGCCGTCCTGGTGCGCCACGTGGGCTTCGGGGTTGGTTCCGGCCGATTCGCGGACCGGTGCGATGGTCTGCTTCAGGACAGTCTTAACTGCCCACGGAAGGAGGCCGAGGGCACCCGGCTGCTTGTACGTCTGGGGCTTCTTCGGGGGACGCTTCCGGAACACCTCCGGGAACGCTCCCGGATCGGTCTTAACCTGTGAGTCGACGAAGTCCTCGCGCATGGCCCGGAGCTTGGGCATGGTTGTGGGCAACTGCTCGTGGAGCTTGCCCGGTCCCTCAAGGACGTCCTTGAGGGCCATGATGCGCGCTTGCTCCGGGTAATACTGCATGGACACGAGGTGCTTGATATCGGTGTTCAGGCTTTCCCGGAAGATGCGTCCGCCCTTGGGGAACGGGGAATGCAGGAGCGTCGCGATGAGGCGGTTGCGCTCGTGGTAGTAGGCCTGCCAGTCCACGGAGTCGTCCTTGTCAGCCCAGGAAACGTGCCAAACGGCTGCACCGGGAAGGGTGACTGTCGGGAACCCGGCGGCACGGGCACGCAGGGAGTACTCAGCATCGTCCCACTTGATGAAGACGGGCAGCGAAAGGCCGATCTTCTCAATGACCGCCTTCGGAATCAGACACATCCACCAGCCGTTGTAGTCTGCATCCCAGCGACGGTGCAGGAGCGGCGTGGAACGCAGCCCCTCAGCCGAGAAGTCGTGGTTGCCAAGGCCCTCGACCGGACCCCAGAGGAACCGGTAGAAGTTGACGACTTCGGCGTAGGCGTGGAGCACCGACTTGTTGTACATGTCGAACATGTGGCCGCCAACGATCGTTGGCTTGCGGCAGAGGTCGGCGAAGGCAACTGCACGGAGTACGCCCTCGGTTTCCAGTTCGATGTCGTCGTCGAGCAACATGACGTAGTCGCTCTTGTCGGTGACCAGGGTCTCGTACATGTTCCGGGCGAAACCGCCGGAACCGCCGAGGTTTCCCTGGTTGATGATGCGCAGCTGGTCTCCCATGGAGGCTGCTACGGCATCAAACCCGTCCTCGTCGGCGACTTTCTTGTTGCCCTGGTCCACGATGATCAGCTCGGCCAGGATCTGGCGAAGTCCGGCGTCGGCGTCGATCGACTTGATGGTCTCGAGGCAGTAGTCCGCACGGTTGAAGGTGGTGACACCAAGGGTCACCTTGCCCTGCGGACGGCCCTCGGACGGAACGGCCCAGTGGGCATTCTTCAGCGTCATTCCGTCGCCGCCGGCGATCAGGTCGAACCAGTACCAGCCGCCGTCTCCGAAGGGCGCAAGGGTCAGTTCAACGTCGTTGGACGCCTGGCCCTCCACCAGGATGGAGTCCACGCGCTGCGAGGCTCCCCTGGCGTTGGAGCGATAGACGATGACCGTGCCTTCGCCTTCGGTTTCGATGTGCAGGACCGTCTTGGTGGCAATGGTCCATTTGCGCCAGTAGCTGGCCGGGAAAGCATTGAAGTACGAGCCAAAGGAGAGTCGCTCGCCCCTCCGGACCTGAACGGAGCCACGGTCCAGGATGTCTTCCGGGTGAAGCTTGCGGGCCATGCCGACGGCCTGGATGACCGCTGTGCCGTTCTCGTCCTGTTTGCGGACCTTGTTCGTGTCGGGGTCAACGTACAGAGGCAGGGTGTCGAGGTCCCGGTTGGCGGGGAAGACCACGCGCTGGACGATCCGAAGGTCCTGGTCGCCGGCCTCGGCTTGGGCAACGGTCATGGAAGTCTCCTGGCTTTCGTTAGTCGTGGCGGTCATGCGTCCACTCCACCGCTTTCCAGCTTGGCGCCGCCCGTGAAGTGCGGCTTGATCTTGTTGTCGAACATGGACAGCGCAGAGCCAATGGCCATGTGCATGTCCAGGTATTTGTAGGTTCCGAGCCGGCCGCCGAACAGCACCGACTTCTCGCCGCGTGCCAGGTCGCGGTAGGCAAGCAGCTTGCTGCGGTCATCGGAAGTGTTCACGGGGTAGTAGGGTTCGTCGCCCTTCTCCGCAAAGCGCGAGAATTCCCGCATGATGACTGTGGCGTCCTTCGTGTAGTCCCGCTCGGGGTGGAAGTGACGGAACTCGTGGATGCGGGTGAAGGAGGCATCTTCGTCCGGATAGTTCATGACGGCGCAGCCCTGGAAGTCCTCAATGGGAAGAACTTCTTCTTCAAGGTCGATGGTCCGCCAGGACAAATCGCCCTCCGCGTAGTCGAAGTACCGGTCCACGGGTCCCGTATAGATGACCGGAACCTGGCCCAGGACGGAGGAGCGGCCAAATTCGCCGTCGTCGAAGAAATCGGTGTTCAGGATGACCTCGATGTTCGGGTGGTCCGCCATCCGCTCGATCCATGCCGTGTAGCCGTCAACCGGAAGGCCCTCGTAGGTGTCGTTGAAGTACCGGTTGTCGTAGTTGTAGCGGACGGGGAGCCGGGAGATGATCTCTGCGGGCAGGTCCTTGGGATCCGTCTGCCACTGCTTGCCCGTGTAGTGCTTGATGAATGCCTCATACAGCGGTCGCCCAATAAGCTGGATGCCTTTGTCGTTGAGGTTCTGCGGGTCCGTTCCGGCAAGCTCGCCGGCCTGTTCGTTGATCAGGGCACGGGCCTCCGCCGGGCTCATCGCGGAACGGAAGAACTGGTTGATGGTGCCCAGGTTGATGGGCATGGGGTACACCTCGCCCTTATGGCTGGTGTACACCTTGTGCTGGTAGCTGGTGAACTTGGTGAAGTTGTTCACGTAGTCCCAAACACGTTCGTTGGACGTGTGGAAGAGGTGCGCGCCGTAGCGGTGGACCTCGATTCCCGTCTTCTCTTCATTCTCGCTGTAGGCGTTTCCTCCAATATGGTGGCGGCGATCAAGCACCGCGACCTTCAGCCCCAACTCGGTAGCGGCGCGTTCTGCAATGGTCAGGCCAAAGAAACCCGAGCCGACGACGACGAGATCAGCGTTCACAAACTCTCCTGTGTATTGGCGTGCGGGCACAGAAGTGCCCACGTCTACTGGTCAAGGCTACCCGACGAGACGCGGGTTCCCCGTATCCGGGGGACTGCCGGGCAGGGACCTGGGAGGTCCCTGAACAGCAAAGGGAGGCTGGCAAAAGCCAGCCTCCCCCACAACCCTCAGCCGGGTTGGCAGCTCAAAGAGCGATGACGGAACCCGACTTTGCCGAGTCCAGGACGGCCTCCGCAACCCGCAGGGTTTCCAGTCCTTCGGCCATGGTGACAATATTCAGCGACTTGCCAAGCACGGCGTCGCGGAAAGCCTCGTGTTCCATCTTGAGGGGCTCCCGCTTGGCCAAGGCGAAGCGCGTGGACGATCCCTCGGAGACACCGCGGAATGCCGCGATGGAATCCCAGTCAGTCTGGAAGGTCCCATTCTCCACAAACGTGAGGTCTGCCGAGATGGTGTCTGCGATGAAGGCTCCACGCTCGCCGAGGACCACCGTGGTGCGCTCCTTCATGGGCGACAACCAGTTCACGATGTGGTTGGTGACGACGCCGCTCTTGAGGTGGCCGATGGCGGTAACCATGTCCTCGTGCTCGCGGCCGCTCCGGGAGGTCGTGTGGGCCACGACGTTGACGAAGTTGCTCTGGGCAAGCCAGGCGGTGAGGTCGATATCGTGCGTGGCAAGATCCTTGACCACGCCAACGTCCGCGATGCGTGCCGGGAACGGTCCCTGGCGACGGGTGCTGATCTGGTAGACCTCGCCGAGGTCTCCGTTTCCCAGCCTGTCGCGGAGGCTCTGCAGGGAGGGGTTGAAGCGTTCGATGTGACCCACTGCGCCAATGAGGCCCTTGGACTCGAACGCCTCGGCAATGCGCCGGCCCGACTCGGAGTCGTTCGCAATGGGCTTTTCCACCAGGCAGTGGATGCCCGCGTCAGCCAACTGGAGCGCCACTTCCTCGTGCAGAATGGTGGGAACGGCTGCAACTGCCATGTCGATCCCCTGCGCGATGAGCTCCTCCACCGTGTTGTATACGGTGAGGCCATCGGCAACATTGTGCGGATCACCAAATGAATCCGCCACGGCAACGAGGTCAACGCCTTCGAGCTCCCGAATAACGCGGGCGTGATGGCGGCCCATCATGCCCAGCCCGATGAGCCCCGCGCGAAGGTTCGCCACTAGCTACCTGCCTTCGCAACAGCATTGACCGCCGCGACGATGCGCTCGAGGTCATCCTGGCTCAGCGAGGGGTGGACCGGAATCGACAGCACGTGGGTGGCGGCTTCCTCGGTGACGGGGAGATCGTCCGATGTCCGGAACGGGGCGAGCTGGTGGTTGGGGATCGGGTAGTAGACACCGCAGCCCACCTGGTACTCCTCGCGCAGCGCCTTGGCGAAGCCGTCCCGGTCGTCAGCAATGCGGATGGTGTACTGGTGGTACACGTGCTCGTAGCCTTCAGCGACCTTCGGGGTCACAACGCCTTCGATGTTGGCGTCGAAGAAGGCTGCGTTTTCCTGACGGGTCTTGGTCCAGGCTTCCACCTTGGTCAGCTGGACGCGCCCGATTGCCGCATGGATGTTGGTCATGCGGCAGTTGAAGCCAACCAGTTCGTTTTCGTACTGGCGCTCCATGCCCTGGTTCCGGAGGAGGCGGAGGCGTCGTTCGACGTCGGCCAAACCGGTGCTCACCATGCCACCCTCGCCGGAGGTCATGTTCTTCGTCGGGTAGAGGCTGAACATGGCGAAGTCACCGAAGGTACCAACCTTGCGGCCGTTGACAGCCGCACCGTGGGCCTGTGCTGCGTCCTCGAAAACCTTGACGCCGTGCTTGGCAGCCAAAGCGCCGATCGCGTCGACATCGAAGGGGTGTCCATAGAGGTGGACCGGCATGATGGCCGCGGTGCGGTCAGTGATCCTGGACTCAACCGAAGCAGGGTCAAGCGTGTAGTAATCGGGATCGACGTCCGCGAAAACGGGTGTTGCTCCCGTGAGAGCGACGGAGTTCGCAGTGGCCGCGAAAGTAAAGGAGGGAACGATCACTTCGTCGCCCGGACCAATTCCGGCAGCAAGCAGGCCAAGGTGGAGCCCCGAGGTGCCCGAGTTGACGGCAACTGCTGCCCGGCCATCCAGGAGGACCTGGGAAAACTCCTGCTCGAACGCCGCAACCTCGGTGCCCTGGGCGAGCTGCCCGGTGGCCATGACAGCCGTGACGGCTTTTGCCTCGTCGTCGCCGATGATGGGCTTGGCGGGGGGAATGAATTCGGGGCTCATGCCTCTACCTCTCGAAGAGTCTCGTTCTGTTCAACATATGTGGCGCCCGTTTCTGGACATACCCAGTGCTCACCACTGCGCTTCAACGGGAAACCTGCCTTGCCAACCCAACCATGCCGCTTCGCGGGAACGCCAACCATCAAGGCAAAGTCGGGCACGTCCTTGGCCACGACTGCTCCCGCGGCAACGGTGGCCCACCGGCCGATGGTTACCGGTGCCACGCAGACAGCGCGGGCGCCGATGGACGCACCCTCGCGGATGGTCACCCCCACAGGTTCCCAGTCGTGGGCACTCTTCAGGCTCCCGTCGGGGCCAACTGCACGGGGGTAGGTATCGTTCGTCAGGACCACGGCCGGACCAATGAAGACGCCGGCTTCAAGCTCGGCGGGCTCATAAACGAGCGCGTAATTCTGGACCTTGCAGTTGTCTCCCATTTTTACTCCGGTGCCGATATAGGCACCGCGACCGACAATGCAATTGGTGCCCAATTCGGCCTTTTCGCGGACTTGTGCGAGGTGCCAAATCTTGGATCCCTCACCAATTACGGCCTCGTCTGAAACATCGGCGCTCTCTGCAACCACTATCACCGGTGAAGGTCCTTCCTCATTGAGCACACGCGACAACGAGTTTCATCTTAGCCGAGACACCATGCACCCGCGTCAAGCCGGCTTTGCGCGGCAAGACACGGCGAAGTTGTCCACATAGCCGCTCCCAGTGAGGGAATACAAGGGCATTGCCTGCGTAGCGTCGAAGGCAAAGGTCCCGCTCCCTCCCCGGCGCAATCGAAAGGAACAGCCGATGCCCCTTGAGTGCACTCTTGTTCGCGGCCCTGCAGCGGCGTTTCAATCGCAGTCCGAGGAGCTTTCCATCGATGTCGCCGACGGCACCCCGGGTGACCGGCTGCAGAATCTGCTGACAGTGGCGCGCGACGCCGGCGTGATCACCGTTGCGGGAGTGGACGTGGCGACGTTGACAGTGGGAAAGCCCCCGTTGGTGAATGGCTCGGTATTGGTGGACGGCGCTGTCAGCAAGTGTGGGACAGGTGCCCAAGCAGATATGGCTCAGGCGTCGGCGTTGATGCTGATGGCGCACTCGGGGCCTGACGCCGGTGCCGTGTTCGTCCTGGAGCGTGGACGGTACGCCATCGGCCGGGGAAGGTGCGATGTCTCGCTCCCGGATCCTGGTATGTCGCGTGATCATGCCCTGTTGGAAGTTTCTGCAACGGCGCTCCGTCTGAAGGAGACGTCCGGCTTAGTACATGTAGACGGCAGGCGTGCCCGCCGCTCCGCTTTAACTTCATCGTCGAAGGTGCGCTGCGGCAACTCGGAATTCTCGATCCACGCGTCCACCGGGGGCAGCCCGGGCCTACCGCCCGAAGCCGGCAGATCCGTGCAGGAACCGCTCGATGTCAAACGAAAGACTCCCCCGCGAAACCGTTGGGCGACTGCCATCGGCGCCTTGCTCCCCCTCTTTGTTGGAGTGGGGCTCGCAGTGGCAACCGGCATGTGGATGTTCCTCGGCTTTACGGCCATCTCCGCTGCCAGTCTGCTGGTTCCGGCTATCGCGGGCAGGAAGGGGCACCAGGAATTCCGGACAGCCCTGGAGCGGGCCGTCCGCGAAGACGCAGATCGACGACGGCGGTGCGCGCCCTCCGCGGCAGAGATCAGCATCGCTGCTGGCCAGGTGGGAGAAGGCCCCGGCTGGAAAGTTACCCCCGTTCCCCTTGCCGTATCCTCCTCCGCGCCGGAGACCGGCGTGGCAGACCCTTGCCTCGGCACCTGGGACGTCCCCGTCTGGCTCCGGCTTGGTGTGGGAAGGGTGCTGTCCAACGTCCGGGTGGTACCGCAGGACCCCTCTTTCAGTCCGCCCGCACTTGAAGCCGCTCCCGTGACGTTGGATCCGTCCCTATCAACAGTGACCCTCCTTGGACCACGCCGCCACATAGACGGTCTGGTCCGCTTCATGGTGGTGCAGCTGGCCAGCTTTCCCCTGGCCTCGGGCATCCCCGCGATCCTGCTCGGCAAGGCCCACCGGCTACCCTTGTCCGCCCGGTTCCTGGACGGATTTGTTCTTGTCTCGGACAATTCTTCGGCATTGGACGCCCTCCGCGCGTTTGAGGGCAGGCGTGCCGGGAAACTGATCATCCTGGACCCCTTCCCGCTGTTCGACGACTACGAGGCCCTGATCTCTGCGGCGAAAGCTGCCTCCTGGCAGCTCATCATCCATGCCAGCGGGGCGGACGATGAACCTGGCAACGTCGTCCAACTCGATGCCTCCGGAGTATCAGCCAGAATCAAAGCCGGTGGAACGGCGCTGCCATTCGTTCCCGATTTGGTTTCGGAACTCACTTTCGATCGGGCATGCCGGCATCTCGCGGGCAGGGAAGCGCGGGAAACCACCGGGCAAAACCCGGTCATACCCGCACAGTGTTCACTCGAAGAACTTGCATCAACGAGGCCCCGGAGCGTGCTCCGGCGCTGGACATCGGAAAGCCGGAACAAGAACCTGGAGGCAATCCTCGGCAGGGACGCGCACCGTCCCCTGACGTTCGACTTCCACGTTGACGGACCGCATCTGTTGATCGCCGGTACTACGGGCTCCGGCAAGTCGGAATTGCTTCGGACACTCGTAGCCTCATTGGCGCTCAAATACACTCCGGAGCACGTCGTCTTCGTTTTCATCGACTTCAAGGGCGGCTCAGGACTGGGGCCATTGACATCACTGCCACACTGCGTCGGCATCTTCACGGACCTCGCCAGTTATGAGCTGGAGCGGGCGTTGACTTCCCTGCGGGCTGAAATCAGGTACCGCGAGGAACGCCTGTCCGCAGCCGGAGCTGCGGATCTTGCCGGGTACCTGGGCTCGCAGCACGCGGATGCCTTGCCCATCCCCCACCTGATGCTCGTTGTCGACGAATTCCGGATGCTGGTGGACGAGGCCCCTGCGGCCCTGAGCGAACTTATGCGCATCGCCACGATCGGCCGGTCGTTGGGCATCCACCTGGTCATGGCCACGCAGAGACCCCAAGGCGCCTTGACCGCCGATATCCGCGCAAACGTAACGTCCAGCATCGCACTTCGCGTCCAGTCTGACGGCGAATCCATGGACATCATCAACTCCAAGGCCGCAGCGGCCATCCCCGTCCGTATCCCAGGCCGCGCCTTCCTGGTCCGGGCGTCCGGAGCCCCGGAGGAATTCCAATCAGCCTGCCTGGATGTCAGCGGAGGGGACTCCCCCGGCACTGCCGGCGACGCGTCATTGGTGAAGTCTGCGCGCAACGCCCTGAACACGGGACACCTACCCTCGGCACGTCCTGATGGACCTGGCCAGGCCGCGCGCACTGGCCTTGCCACGGTGGTGTCCGCCATAGGGACGGCATGGCAAGCTCATGGCGGGGGTACCCCGCGCCCTCCCATACATGTTCCGCTCCCGTCCGGCATTCCTTGGGACACGGACTTGTCTGCACTTGCCCCACCGCGTGGTCCGGAAAGCCAGGGTGACGCGTCGTTGCCCCAGGACTCCGCGCTGCTGGTCGATCTCGGCCTGTTGGACAGGCCTGAAGGCCAGACGGTTCAGATCCTTCAGTGGGCACCGCAGTCCGAAGGCCATCTGGCCATGATCGGCAGTGGAGCCAGCGGCATGCACCAGAGCTTTCAGGCAGTAACAGCCGCTCTTGAAACCCACCCGGGCAGTCCCCATCTCTACATCCTCGACGCCGTTGGCATGCTCGGGCAGGCCGGAGAGTCACGCCAGTTTGGCGCTGCCGCCGGCCTCCACGAACTGCCGTTGGCAGTACGGGTCCTGGAGCGGCTGTCCCAAGAGATGGCCGAACGACGCAGTTCCGCGCATTCCAGGAGGCAACAGTCGCCCTTGGTCCTTGTTGTGGCGGGCTGGTGCGCGTGGCAAGCCGCCTTCAGGGCCAGTCAATGGGCCGGGGCGGAAGACCTTTTCCGCGATATCGTCAGGGATGGCACAGCGCTCGGCGTTACCGTGTTGGTCTGTGGCGAGCGCGAACTGCTCGGCTCACGCTTCTTTGCCGCCATTCCAAACCGTGCTTTCTTTCCCACGGCATCAACAGACGAATCACGGTTTCATTGGCCCCGGCTCCCGGAGACACAGCCGGTCCCGGGAAGGGCCGTGGTCTTCGGTACCATCGCGCATGGTGAACCCTCCACCGCCCAATTCCGCGACGCTCCGGCGGGACCCACAGAGCCATTTCAACGACGGACCAGCACATCAGAACCACCGTTCCGCATCCGGGCCCTTCCACGCCGGCTCGATCGGGAACTGTTTGAGCTCAGGGTTCGCAGCGCTGCTTCCCTTGATCCGCGGAACCTCTGGATCGGGCTGGGCGGAGACGAGGCAGTTCCGGTGGCACTGCCTCTCAGGCCGCAGGGCCTGAGCCTTGTGCTCGGCACACCCGGCTCAGGAAAGACATCCATCCTCAACACGCTTCAGGCCCTCAACCCCCGCGCTCAGTGGATCCGCCCCGGGCCAGGAGAACAACCCGGACCGTTCTGGGCCAAAGCAGCCATGGGTTTCCTGTCCGGAAGTTGCGATCCAGAGTGCCTGTTGCTGGTTGACGACGCGGACACCCTGGACCCGGAGGCACGCCAAGCACTGGCCAGCCTCGTGGGAAAGACGCGCGGCATCATCATGACCGCAACCACAAGCCCGGCTTTGCACCGTAAGTTACCCCTTATTGACGACGTGCAAGCCAGCCGCATGGGGATTGTCCTGGCACCCGGGTCTCCCCTGGACGCCGATATCCTCGGCGTCCGATTGCCCGTGGATGGCCAGGCCATCCCCGGCCGCGGACTGCGGATCAGCGGCAAGGAACTGCTGCCCTTCCAAGCGGTCTTCGACCAGAGCCGGCAGTGCTAAATGGCGGCCTGCGAACCGCCGGTCCGTGACGCGTAGGAAATCACTGGACGCTGGAACAGGAACACCAGCGCGGCAAGTGCGGGAACAATCATGGCCAGGCCAGGAAGGATCAACCCGCCGGACATCGTCGGGAATCCAATGGTCAGGACGAACAGCTGCGCAACCAGCGCAGCTGCCCTTGTCCACCTGTACCCGCGGAAGAGGAAGTGTCCCACCGCGAACAGCCAGGCTGAGAACGCCAGCAGCAGCCCCAAAGTGAAGACAGCCCCCCAGAAGGTAAGGACGGGCGCACCGCTCAGCAATTCAAAGGCATACCAAGCCGCAGCTCCGAGGAGGGCAAGTGCCTCAAGCACCACGACTATGGAGATGACCACGATGCCTGCCGGCCGGCCGGCCCGGTCCTGTTCTGGACCAGCGGATTTCGCCGTGGCCGGAGGGCGGGTTGAATCGTCGTTTCCATCGTGGCCTGAGGATGGCTGGGCAGGGTTGGCGGGAGGTCTTGACACACTGGCACACTACCCGAGATAGTCATTGAGCAGTGAGGGCACTGGCAGCTGATGTGATGCATCGCTCACGGATTCCGGGCATTTCACCAACTAAAACCCCTTGTTTACAAGGCGTTAACATGAAACGCTTGACTCAGATGACCAAGGGGGCCCGTGCGGGCCCCTTTCCTTTGGGGCCTCTCGTGAATGTTTTCACAAGAGGCTCTCACCTAGTTCTCACACGAATGGAGTGACTGATCAGCATGGATTGGCGTAATCGCGCAGCCTGCCTCGACAAGGACCCGGAGCTCTTCTTCCCAGTCGGAAACACGGGACCTGCACTTCTCCAGATAGAAGAAGCCAAAAGTGTTTGCCGCCGCTGCCCCGTTGTGGACACCTGCTTGCAGTGGGCCCTTGAGTCCGGCCAGGATGCCGGCGTCTGGGGCGGCATGAGCGAGGACGAGCGACGCGCCCTCAAGCGCCGCGCAGCCCGCGCACGTCGAGCTTCCTAGGCGCGCGACACACAAAGCGAAAGACCGCGGACCAATCTGGTCCGCGGTCTTTCGGCTTAAGCATCGACACCCGGCTTAGCCGCGGGCCAGGTTGAGGACAATGTCGACGGCGGTACCCCCACCGTCACGCGGGCTCCATTGGATGGTTCCCCCCAGTTCGCTTGTCACGAGCGTCCGCACGATCTGGAGACCCAGGCCTTCGGCGTACTGTCCATCCGGAAGCCCCACGCCGTCGTCGGCGACGGTTACGGTCAGGAATTCGTCGTTTCCGTCGCCCGCCGCGCGGTCGGCCAACAGCCAAACAGTCCCGGTCCGCCCTTCCAAGCCATGCTCGACGGCGTTGGTCACCAACTCGTTGATCACAAGGGCCAAGGGTGTGGCGAAGTCGCTGGGCAGCTCACCGAACATCCCTGACCTTTCGGTGCGGACGTGTTGCGATGGCGACGCGACCTCCGCCGAGAGCCTGAATTGGCGTCCAATGAGTTCATCGAAGTCCACACTCTGCGTCAACCCCTGGGACAGCGTCTCGTGAACCAGCGCAATGGTCGCCACGCGGCGCATCGCTTGCTCCAAACCCTGCTTTGCCTCGTCGCTGACCATGCGTCGGGATTGCATCCGGAGGAGTGCCGCCACCGTCTGGAGGTTGTTCTTCACCCGGTGATGGATTTCGCGGATCGTGGCGTCCTTGGTCACCAGCTCCATTTCCCGCCGCCGAAGTTCCGAGACGTCGCGGCACAGGACCAGGGCGCCAAAGCGATGCTGTTCGTCCCGCAAGGGAATGGCCCTCAGTGAAAGGCTGACGCCGCGGGACTCAATTTCGCTGCGCCAGGGCATGCGTCCGGTGACCACCAAAGGCAGCGTCTCATCGACCATCCTGCGGTCCTTCAGCAGCCCGGCCGTGACCTCGGCCAGTGACCTGCCCTCGAGCGATTCCACTTCGCCAAGCCGGCGGAAAGCGGAGACTCCATTAGGGCTCGCGTACTGCACCACGCCGTCGGCATCGAGCCGAATCAAGCCGTCACCCACACGCGGAGCGCCGCGGCGGGAACCCGTTGGCGACGCGAAGTCCGGCCAGAGCCCAAGGGTTCCCATGCGGAGGAGGTCATAGGCGCACTGGCGATACGTCAGTTCAAGCCGCGACGGCATACGGGAACTAGACAAATCCATGTGCGAGGTCACTACAGCGAGGGTCCGGCCGTTGCGGACCATCGGAACGGCCTCAACACGCAAGGCCATTTCGCTGCTCCAACTTGTTTCGCTGGAGCGCTCGATCGAGCGGCTGTTCCAAGCCTTGTCCACCAAGGGACGCAGGTCGGAGCGGATGCCCTCGCCAACGAAGTCCGCATGGAACACCGTGTGGGATGTCGACGGACGGACGTGGGCGAGGGCTATGTAACCGAGCTCGGGATGCGGAAACCACAAAGCGAGGTCCGCGAACGCCAAGTCGGCGACCATTTGCCAGTCGCCGACCAGGAGGTGCAGCCATTCAGCATCTCCCGGCCCGAAATCAGCATGTTCCCTGATGGGGTCCGTAAAGATTGCCACTGCACCTCCAGTTACGACGCGGGCACCACGCTAGCGTCGGACGATTGACCTCAAGAGCCTTAATGCTACCGACAGTGAGGCCATGTCGTCGGCTTCGAGGGCATTCACCTCGTCGAACATGGTCTTCGCGCGTCCGAGTTGCTCGGCGTTCTGTCCTTCCCACGCCTTGAGGCGATCCTCGGCGGCGGTTCCCGCGTCGCTCGACTCAAGGACCGACGTCGTCATATCCGCCACGGTGGAGTAGAGGTCATCGCGCAAGGCAGCGCGGGCCAACGCCTGCCACCGGTCATCACGAGGCAATGCGCTGATGCGTTCCAGCAGCGAATCAGCGTGGAACCGGTTGAACACGGTGTAGTAGACCTGTGCCACGTCCTCGACGCTGGTGTCGCGGGCCTGTGCAATCCGTGCGATGTCCAAAAGCGCATAGCTTTCGAAGAGCTCCGCCCACCTGTGTGCCAGGTGATCCGGAAGTTCCCAGCCACGGGCCTTGTCCAGCCAACCGGAAATGCGTTCCTTGTCCTCACCGCGCAGGTAATCAAGCAATCGGCCGCGCAACGGTGCCATCATCGGTTTGAAGGATTCCACCACCTCGGCAATCGGCTGCGAAGCGATGCTCTGGCCCAGTACCCAGCGGACGGCGCGGTCCAGGAGGCGCCGGATGTCCAGGTGGACTTCGCTCCAGTGCTCAGTGGGGAACGAGGCCGGGAGGGCATTCAGTTCGTCAATCATCGAATCGAGGTCGTAGATCTCACGCAAGGCCACGAACGCCTTGGCAACAGCCACCTCGTTGGCCGAGGTCTCCTCGATGGCCCGGAAAGCGAAGGTAATGCCGCCCAGGTTGATGATGTCGTTCGCCACCACCGTAGCGATGATCTCCCGACGCAGCGGGTGGGTGTCCAGTTCGGCGTCGAATTTGTCGCGAAGCTGCTTGGGGAAGTACGAGCGGATGGTGTCCTTGAACCAAGGATCATCCGCGAGGTTGCTGTCGCGGAGCGCCGCTCCGAGTTCGATCTTGGCGTAGGCCGCCAGGACGGACAACTCCGGCGACGTCAGTCCTTGGCCTTGTTCGAGCCGCTGCCGCAGCGTCTCGGTGGACGGCAGTGCCTCAAGGTCGCGTTTGAGGTCGGCCGACTTCTCGAGCCAGTCCATGAGTCGTTCATAGCTGGGGCTCCATTCGGCAACACGGGTCCGGTCGTTGAGCAACAGGATGTTCTGGTCGATGTTGTCCTGCAGGACCAGGCGTCCCACCTCGTCAGTCATGTCGGCCAGGAACGCAGCCCGTTCGGACGCGTCCAGCTTGCCGGCCGAAACCATGCGGTCCACGAAGATCTTGATGTTGACCTCGTGGTCCGAGCAGTCCACTCCGGCTGAGTTGTCGATCGCATCGGTGTTGAGGATGACGCCCTGCAAGGCGGCCTCGATGCGGCCTCGCTGGGTCAGGCCAAGGTTTCCGCCCTCGCCGACAACCTTGACCCGCAGGTCCTTGCCGTCCACGCGGATGGAGTCGTTGGCCTTGTCGCCCACCACGGCATTGGTTTCCGTGCTGGCCTTGACGTAGGTGCCGATCCCGCCGTTGTACAGCAGGTCTGCCGGCGCCAGGAGGATCGCCCGGAGCAACTCCGGCGGGCTGAGTTGGGTGGTGCCTTCAGGCAATCCCAGCGCCTGGCGGACCTGCCCGGAGACGGGGATGGTCTTGGCCTGGCGCGCGTAGACACCGCCGCCCTCGCTGATGAGCGAGCGGTCGTAGTCATCCCATGACGAGCGCGGCAGTTCGAACAAGCGCTGCCGCTCAGTAAACGAGGAGGCTGCGTCAGGTGCAGGGTCGAGGAAGATGTGCCGGTGATCGAAGGCAGCCACGAGCCTGATATGGCGCGACAACAGCATGCCGTTGCCGAAGACATCGCCTGACATGTCGCCGACGCCCACCACAGTGAATTCTTCGGTCTGGGTATCGAGGTCGAGTTCGCTGAAGTGTCGCTTGACGGATTCCCACGCGCCACGGGCAGTGATGCCCATGGCCTTGTGGTCGTAACCCACTGAACCGCCGGACGCAAAAGCGTCACCAAGCCAGAAACCGTATTCGGCGGCCAGCCCGTTGGCTGTGTCGGAGAACGTTGCCGTTCCCTTGTCCGCCGCGACCACCAGGTAGGAATCGTCGCCGTCGTGACGGACAACGTCCGACGGCGGGACAAGCCGCTCGCCGTCGGAGGAAGTCACCAGGTTGTCTGTGATGTCCAGCAGCCCACGGATGAACGTCTTGTAGCTTTCGATGCCCTCAGCCATCCAGGCCGAACGGTCGACGGCCGGGTTCGGCAGCTTCTTGGCGAAGAATCCGCCCTTCGCTCCTGTCGGGACAATCACTGCGTTCTTGACGGTCTGCGCCTTGACGAGGCCCAGGATTTCGGTGCGGAAGTC
This sequence comes from Paenarthrobacter sp. NPDC089714, assembly GCF_044748905.1. Lineage (NCBI taxonomy): Bacteria > Bacillati > Actinomycetota > Actinomycetes > Micrococcales > Micrococcaceae > Paenarthrobacter > Paenarthrobacter sp. NPDC089714. Next base: position 617,356 of record NZ_JBIVGX010000001.1, on the reverse strand, counting down.
CTCCCGGCGGTCCGACCAGCGCAGGCCGCCACGGGCCACCTTGCCAAAACGAAGGTGGACGCCCTCGACGCGGGGCGAGTAGACCCAGATCTCGTACATCGGACGCGGGAAGGGCAGCCCATCGATAGTGGTGGGATCGAGCTTGAAGCTCAGGTACCCCTTGTCCTGGAAGTAGTTGGTCCGCAGCGTCGATTCGATCAGGTTGACGAACGTGCGCAGCACACGGTCGGCGTCTAGCGTGGCGACTTGGTCGATTGCCTCGGTGAGCGCCAAGCGGGCGGCGGCCTGGCGGGCGGGGCGCTGCCCGTCTTCCACCGTCGGGTCGAACCGGGCCGCGAACAACGCCATCAACCCGCGGGCAACGTCCGGATTGGCCAAGAGCGTATCGGCGATGAACCCAAACGAGTTGGTGTTGCCCATCTGCCGCATATATTTGGCGTAGGCACGCAGCACTGTCACCTGCCGCCAGTGAATGCCTTCGCGCAGCACCAGCCGGTCAAAGTTGTCCGATTCGACAGAGCCCGTCACGGCAGCACCGAAGGAATCGGCAAGGAGGTCACCAGTTGCGAGCGGATCGATCCCCGACGGGTACTTCAAGCCGAGGTCGTAAAGGAAGAAGTCGCGGTGGTCGGCGGTTTCGATCTCAAACGGCCGCTCGTCCAGGACTTCCAGGCCCAGGTTGTGGAAGTAGGGAAGGATTTGGCTCAGGCTCTTGGGCTCCATGAGGTAGAGCTTTACCCTGGCGTCTTCCTCGAGGGACTCCCCTGCCCCTTCCGGGAGGTAGACGTGCACGCCTGGACGGATCCCGGTGTCAGCCGCGCCTGTGCGTTCGGCCTGGGCTCCATAGTTTTCGAAACGCTCAATATCCTCAAGAGCGTCTTCCACCTCATAGTCCACGCGGTAACCCGCCGGGAAAGCTTCGGCCCACAATGTTGACAACACTTCAGCATCGTCGCCGGGCCGGTTTTCCCTGAGGACCTCGGCAATGCCCTCGCTCCAGGAACGGGATGCACGCATCAGCCTGTGCTCCAGCTCCTGGACGTTGACGTCGGCGAGTTCGGCGGTGCGGGGCAATCGGATGCGGAAGAACACGCGGGCGAGGGCTGATTCCGTAATCCTGGCCTCGTAGTCGATGCTTTCTGCGTGGAAGGTCTCCCGAAGCTCCTGCTCGATCCTGAGCCGAACGCTGGTGGTGTACCTGTCACGCGGCAAGTAAACGACGGCGGACATGAACCGGCCGTAGATATCAGGCCGGAGGAAGAGCTTGGTCCGGCGCCGTTCCTGGAGCCTCTGGATTCCCGTGGCGGTCGCCGCGAGGTCGGGGATCTCGATTTGGAACAACTCGTCGCGGGGATACGTTTCCAGGATGCCCAGGAGGTCTTTGCCCGAGTGCGAATCGGTAGGGAACCCGGCATTGCGAAGCACGGCGTCCACCTTGTCCCGGACAATAGGGATGCTTCGGACAGATCCGGTGTAGGCACTGGTGGCGAACAAACCAATGAACCGGCGTTCGCCGTTCACGTTGCCCGCGGCATCAAAGCTCTTAACGCCGATGTAGTCAAGGTAGGCCGGGCGATGAACAGTTGACCGCGAGTTTGCCTTGGTGATGACCAGGGCACGCTTTTCACGTGCCCGTTTGCGGCCGGCATCGGTCAGGTGTTGGATTTGACGGGTGTTGTCGCCCGCGCGGAGCAGGCCAAGGCCGCTGTCTTCGCGAAGTTCCAGGACATCCTCGCCATTGTCATCAATGAGGTCATATTCCCGGTAGCCGAGGAAGGTGAAGTTCCCGTTGTCCAACCACCGCAGCAGGTCCTGCGCCTGCCGGAGTTCCGCGATTTGCTCGGGATGGGAGACCGTCCCCAACGCTTCAGCCAACTCACGGGCCTTGCTCCGCATCTTGGGCCAATCCTCGACGGCGGCCCTGACGTCTCCCAGGACCCTCACCAGTCCGGCAACCAGCTCACCGCGGGCATCGTCGCTGACGCGGTCAACTTCCACTGCAATCCACGACTCCATGTGGGAAGCGTTGTCACCGTCGCCAAGCAGGTGGGCGACGCTGGGCAGGGCGGCCGTGTCGCCACTGGAAATACCAATGTTGGACGGAACCCGTGAGACCTTGCTCAAGGCGCCGGACACGCGGTCGCGCGTCACCACGAAGAGGGGGTGCATCACCAGGCGGATGGCGCAGTTCTGACGTACCAGTTCGGCATTGACCGAGTCCACAAGGAAGGGCATGTCGTCGGTCACGATGTAGACGACACTTCGGTCGGCTTCGCTGTCCACTTCGACAATCGGACTGCCGGGCCGGCGGGACTCCGCGATCTTCTTGTGCTTGTTGGCCCGGGCAATCAGCAGTTCCGGGGAGTAACCCCGGGAGTCATCTTCGGCGAGGTGCTCGTAGTAGTCACCGAAGAACCCCTCCCGGACAACTGCTGCATCGGACCGATCCTCCACGCTGGACCCTGACGACATCTACAAACGCCTCCATTACCTGTCGATTGCTGCGACTCTGCAGCCCACATGGTGAGCCTAGCGCTTAAGCAGGCGCATAGCTCTGGTAGATCGTCCAGCAGATTCGCGATTTTGCTGGTTGGGTGCACAGACCAATCCGGCGATGGCCAATCTCAGGGCGGAACCGGGAGCAGATTCCAGCAGGACAGTCCCGGAGAGCATGGCAGCATCACAAGCCGGAAAGTCCGCCGGGAGGTATGCCTCTATGCTTCGCAGCGGCCCAAAGCGCTGCCACGCCTCCGCCAATTGACGTCGGGGCGACCTCCCCACGGATGCCTGCCGGACTTTGTTCAGGACAATCCTCGGTGAGACGTGGGGAGCGGCAATCTCCAGATCGGCGAGGCCACGGACCAGCCTGGGGACGCCAACAGCGTCGGCCGCACCAACAGCTATCACCTCGTCGGCCAATTCCAGGCACCGGAGGGTCGCTCCATTCCTGCGTGGAGCCATCGTGTCAAAGCTCAACTCCTCGTCGGCTTCAAGGCAGAATCCCACGTCCACCACCACCACGCTTGCCGCGTGCCTTGCCCGTTCGAGGACTACGGACAAGGCCGGGGCCCTCAGTTCCGTCCAGCGGTCCGAGCGGGTAATGCCACTGAGGATCCGGAAGCTCCCGGCCGAGGTGTTCACATGGGTGGCCGCGCGATCAAAGGCGGCCCCATCCAGGATTCCCTGGTCCGCCAATCGACAGGCCTGGGCAAGTCCTGCCGATTCGTCGAGCAGGCCAAGCATTGCTGCCGCGCTGGCTCCGTAGCTGTCAGCATCCATCAGGATCACGGTGTCTCCTGCAGCAGCAAGTTCGGCAGCGATGTTGACGGCAACCGTGGTCCGCCCCGGCGCTCCCGCAGGCCCCCACACCGCGATGACGCGACCAGGCTCCGGCGTATCGTCCGGAGGGGCCGGCTCCACCGGATCCGACGAGTGGACAGACAGTTCGGCGAATCCCGCATCCATGACGGACTTCTGCCAGCCCCGCTCCCGGTGCATCTCCACGGCTTCGGATATCTTCCCGGCCAACTCGCTGGGTCCGATACCCACCGCCGCCGGAGTGACGCCAAAGGATTGCAGGCGCGCGGCCTCGGTCGGATCGTCAGTCAGGGCAACAAGGGAAACCCCGACAATATCCAGGCGGGCCACCAAGGAAGCAGTCAGATCGCCCGAGCTTTCCGACAACACGGCCGCCTGGGCCAGCCCGCTCTGGCAGGCCGCCAGGAGCTCAGCCAATTCGGAACAACGCCTGACAACCGTGACTGGTCCGTGCAAGCGTTCAAGTCCGCCCACCAGGGCTTCGGTCGCCTGGCCGAAAGTGACAACTGCAATACTCATCGGCCTACGCCAGAGGGGTTCCAGACCACCGACACCTTGGCAGCATTGGCCTGGGCCCCGAGCAACGCCGGCATCTGCTGGTCCGTCACGAGCACCAGCACAACAGTGGCCTTTGAACCGCCCAGAGTAGTAGAGCCCGGCGTTACCTGCGATATCTCGGCCCCAGGCAGCAACAGGGTTGGCTGGTCGTAAGCCCGCTTGGAACCCGGCATCGCCACCCAGACGTCCACCCGGGCCCCCGCGACCACCTGCACAGGCAGCGGCTCCTCCACGGAAATGGCTACCGGCTTGCGGTTGAGGGACTCCGTTTGCCCGAGGCTCCGGCGCGGAACGAGTTGGTCTTTCTCTATCCGCTGAAGCGCTACCTTGCCTTCCGTCAATCCATCCGCCACGGCCATGTACTCCGGTTCCACCTCGTCCAGGCGCACATTGACCACCTTGAGGTCATCACGAGTGACCTGCTGGCCCACGGCGATTGGTTCCCTGGCGGAAAACATCGGCGTGGTCTTGTCCGCCGAACCGACAACCGCAATGACGCCCGATACCGATACGAGAACCAGCAGGAGTCCAATGAGAAGGCGCGGATCCTTCCACGAGGGCTTCTTCAGCCTTCCGGCGGAACTCGTGTTGTTTTGGTCCATTCGTGGCGCTCCCCCAGTCAGCTCATGCAGGATGTCGTCGGGCCTATCCATTCTTGCCGGGCCGATCGGGAGCGCCAAAGCCAATAGCTGCAAAGTGCGCGAAACTGTGGATAAGTGCACCAAATTGGCCAGCCAGTGGCAAAATATACCCATGCCCCGTTTCTTGACCCTGGCGGATGTCGCCGAACAATTGCAGATCAACTCACCCCAGGCGTATGCGCTGGTGCGCAGCGGAGAATTGAAGGCCATCCAAGTGGGAGGCCGCGGCCAATGGCGCATCGAAGAGAAGATGCTCGATCAATACATTGAGGAGCGATACGCCGAAGCCAGCCGGATGATCGAAAGATCCAGGACCAAAAGCGCTTAGCCACTCATGGCGCGGGGCTGCCTGATAGCTGGCAGGCAGCCCTAGTAATCCTGTCCACCCAGGGAACAGACCGCCGCCAAAGCCGTAAAAGGCACGGTGACAACCGAGACCACAGCCCCTGCCCGCCGCGCCTCACCCCTGGTCACGGCCACATCAAGATGGTCCGGCCCCACCCTGTCGATGACGCCCTCGAAGACGCGGCCGGCCTGCCCCGCCGAAGCTACGTGCACGGCAACCCCGGCCCGGTTCCTGGCCAAGCCCCTGAGGGCACCCGCCATACCCAGACTTCCTCCGACACCCGGAGACGGCTTCCGGACCAACCGACCCAAGCCTTCGAGAAAGCTGACGGACCACCAAGGCAGCAGCCATTGCCGGGCGCCCTGGGACATGAGCAACCAGTCCTTGCCCACGTGGCCGAGGACTCCGGCGACGCGCCCGCCACCGCGAAGTACCAGCACCAGTTCGTGGCCAATGGCACCCCGCAGCCGGTCTCCGAGGGCGATCTGTGCCACTTCAACGCGGGCACGTTCCGAGATTTCCGCTTCCTGCACCCGCGTGCGTTCCCCGGAAAATTGTGCTTCCAAGTCCTCAAATAGAGAGTCCCATCTCATCTGTCCAGAGTAGGCTCTACAACAGGACTGCACCAAGGCGACGTCCAAAGCCTGAGATGACGATTGGACAAACCGCGCTAAGCATGCCAAGAATGGCCTAAATTCATCAAACACCATCAAAACGCATGATGCGGGCAGGGACGGAATGGGCCGGGATAAAGCTCCACAACGGAACGACGTTGCTGTCGCCGGGACGATTCTTGTCTTGGGCGTCCTCTTGGTACTTGCGGGGCAGTTCCTGACGGACCGGGGCCATGCCGGCCGACCGCCAGCCCTCGACGTCGAACAGCTTCTCGGCTTCACGGCCAACGTCCTCGGCCTGGTCATTGTTGCCTGGTGGCTCTTGACCTTCGTGCTCGCTTTCCTGGCCGCAGCATTGCAAAGGTCGGGTTGGAGATCCAGGGCCAGGGTCGTAGCGAAGTACAGCCCGGGGTTCATGCTGCGCCTCACGTTTGCTTTGCTGAGCGTCAACCTGCTGGGCGTGGCAGCAGCGCACTCCGCCACACCACCGGATCCAGGCTGGCAGCCCGGCTCCTCAAGGACAACAGCACACGGGGCGGCCGAATGGAAATGTTCCGGAGGTCAGACCGCCCCGCAGTGGATGCCACGTCCGCCAGTTGTCGAACCCGGGCTCCTGAGCCGCTCGGCTTCCCGGGACGCTTCAGGCACTCCCGGGAAGGCAGGCGTCGTTGTCAAGGATGGCGATACCCTCTGGACAATCGCGGCCCGCCGCTCCGGACCGTTGGCCACTGACGTGGACGTCGCAAGGGAGTGGCCGCGCTGGTATGCAGCCAACCGGTCCACCATCGGCGATGATCCCGCCGTCCTCCATCCGGGTCAAGTGCTGCAGCCACCGCCAATGGACTGAACCACCATCATCAGCTGAAAACTGTCCGCTCAGGGACACCGTTCACTCACCCAAAGCCAATCCCAGAAGAATCCACTTGAGCCAGGCAATCCCCACGCCGGGCTCTGAATGCCTACTCCTGAGGATTGACCATGACTGCAACCACGGCTCGCCGTCCCACGGATGTCCCGACACCGGCACGAACGCCCGCCACGCAGGGCGCCGGTGCGGCGAATGTCGATGTCCGCCTGGTGGCACGCAGCATCGCACAAGCAGCGGTCGAAGTCCTGGCCGGCACCCGGCCTGTGCAACAACTCGCACGATTCCTGGACGCCGACTGCTATCTGGCGCTCCAGCACAGGGCTGGCCTGACAAGGGACTTCGTCGTCCGGTCTCGGGCACAGCAACGGGTCCACCTCAGTCCAATGGTCCGTTCCGTCCGTGTTTGCCACATATCGGACGAGATCCACGAGGCCACAATCGTGGTTGCAGAGGATCTCCGGTGCCGGGCCATAGCCATGAGGCTGGAACTCTCCGCCGGTACGTGGCAGGTTACAGCGCTGGAGATCGGCTGAGCTACGCGTGGGGGATAAAGAGGAAGGCCCGTGACCGTCCAACGTGGACGGTCACGGGCCTTCTGCTTTTCACGCAAGCAGTTGGTAAACAGTTACCGGCGCTTCTTCCTGGCAGGCTTTCGCTGCTCCTGGGCAGCTGTCTTGGCAGGATTTCCAGAACGCCCGGAGGACCTGGCTTCGATGCGGGTCTGGGTAGCCCCGTCTTCACCGGGAGCGGTGTACTGCAGCTGCGCGGGGCGTTCAGGCGCTTGCAATCCAGCCGCGCGGATCTGCGGATCGTGGTGTTCCGTGTGGGCGCCTGCAGCCGTGTCGTCCGCCACTACGACGTCTTCGGCCGGGGTAACTTCCACCTCCAGGTTGTAGAGGAATCCAATGCTCTCCTCGCGGATGGCTTCCATCATGGCTTGGAACATGGTGAAGCCCTCGCGCTGGTACTCCACCAACGGATCGCGCTGTGCCATCGCCCTCAGGCCGATGCCCTCCTTGAGGTAATCCATCTCGTAGAGGTGTTCCTGCCATTTGCGGCCCAACACGGAAAGCACCACGCGACGTTCCAGCTCACGCATGCTCTCGGCGCCGATGGTCTCTTCGCGTCCCTGATAGACCAGCCGTGCGTCAGAAAGGATCTCTTCACGAAGGAACTCAGGCGTGACATTTGACTTGCCACCGGCCTCCTCAATGATCTCCTGTGCCGTGACCGTTGCCGGGTACAGCGTCTTCAGGTTGGACCACAGCTGGTTGAAGTCCCAATCGTCGCCCGTTCCCTCTGCTGTGGCAGCGTCGATGAGGGAATTGATGGTGTCTTCCAGGAAATACTGGACCTTCTCGTGGAGGTCGTCACCTTCAAGGATCCTGCGGCGGTCCCCGTAGATTGCCTCACGCTGGCGGTTCAGGACATCGTCGTATTTGAGGACGTTCTTGCGCTGTTCAGCATTGCGGGCTTCCACCTGGCCCTGGGCCGACGCAATGGCACGGGACACCAGTTTGGACTCCAACGCGACGTCGTCCGGAACCGAACTGTTCATCAGCCTCTCAGCGGCGCCGGAGTTGAACAACCGCATGAGGTCGTCCGTGAGGGAGAGGTAGAAGCGGGACTCGCCGGGGTCGCCCTGGCGGCCGGAGCGTCCACGCAGCTGGTTGTCGATGCGCCGGGACTCATGGCGTTCCGTGCCCAGGACGTACAGGCCTCCGAGGTCCAGGACTTCCTCGTGCTCGTCCTTGACAGCCTGCTTGGCGGCAGACAGCGCCTCAGGCCAGGCGGCCTCGTAGGCTTCCGAGTTTTCCTCCGGGTCGAGGCCCCGTTTGGCCAGTTCGGCGATGGCGGTGAATTCCGCGTTGCCGCCCAGCATGATGTCAGTACCGCGGCCGGCCATGTTGGTCGCCACGGTGACGGCGCCCTTGCGACCCGCCTGCGCCACAATGGAGGCTTCCCGCGCGTGGTTTTTCGCATTGAGGACCTCGTGGCGAATGCCCTCCTTGGCCAGCAGCTTGGAGAGGTATTCGCTCTTTTCGACGCTGGTGGTGCCTACCAGGACCGGCTGGCCGCTTTCGTGCCGCTCCGCGATGTCCTTGACCACGGCGTCGAACTTGACGATCTCGTTCTTGTACACGAGGTCCGACTGGTCGATGCGCTGCATGTCACGGTTGGTGGGAATAGGCACCACACCCAGCTTGTAGGTGCTCATGAACTCGGCCGCCTCTGTCTCGGCTGTACCGGTCATGCCGGAAAGCTTCGAGTACATTCGGAAGTAGTTCTGCAGCGTGACCGTGGCCAGGGTCTGGTTTTCGGCCTTGATCTCAACGTTTTCCTTGGCCTCGATGGCCTGGTGCATGCCCTCGTTGTAGCGGCGTCCAGCCAGGATACGGCCCGTGTGTTCGTCAACGATCAGGACCTCGCCGTCGAGGATGACATAGTCCTTGTCCCGCTTGAAGAGTTCCTTTGCCTTGATGGCGTTGTTGAGGAACCCAATCAGCGGAGTGTTGGCGGACTCGTAGAGGTTCTGGATGCCCAGGTAATCTTCCACCTTCTCGATGCCGGCTTCCAGGACGCCAACGGTGCGCTTCTTTTCGTCCACCTCGTAGTCCACCTCTGGCTGGAGGCGCAGGACCACCTTGGCGAACTCGCTGTACCAGCGGTTGGTGTCCCCTTGGGCCGGACCGGAGATGATCAGCGGTGTACGGGCCTCGTCGATCAGGATCGAGTCCACTTCATCCACGATTGCGAAATTGTGGCCACGCTGGACGAGTTCACTTGCGTCCCACGCCATGTTGTCGCGCAGGTAGTCGAAGCCGAATTCGTTGTTGGTACCGTACGTGATGTCCGCGGCGTACTGCGCGCGGCGAACAGCGGGGTCCTGGTTGGCCAGGATGCAGCCGCTGGTAAGTCCCAGGAAGCGGTAGACACGTCCCATGAGTTCGGACTGGTATTCCGCGAGGTAGTCGTTCACGGTGACAACGTGCACGCCCTTGCCAGTGAGTGCGTTCAGGTAAGCGGGCGCGGTGGCCACGAGCGTTTTACCCTCACCGGTTTTCATCTCAGCGATGTTGCCCAGGTGCAACGCGGCGCCACCCATGAGCTGGACGTCGAAGTGCCGCATTCCCAAGGTGCGCGACGACGCCTCGCGGACGGCGGCAAACGCTTCGGGGAGGAGGTCGTTCAGGGCCTCGCCGTCTTCATGCCTGGAGCGCAGGCGATCAGTTTCCTCGCGGAGTTCGGCATCGGAGAACGTCTTGAACGACTCTTCAAGGGCATTGATGGAATCGGCATAGTTCCGCAGTTGCTTGAGGGTTTTTTTATCACCCGTGCGGAGAAGTTTTTCGATTAGTGATGCCACGTGAAATTGCTCCCAGTCTCATGCTGCCGAATTCTGGCTGTTTCAGTCTACGGGAGAGACCAAGGCCACGTTGTCGGTTTTCCCTGTCAGCGGATTGTCTGCGGCGACCAGCCGGGAAGGCCTTGCGGACACCGCGTCGGCGAGCCCGGCGGCAAGGTCGCCAACGGGGTCCACCACGATGTCCTGCAGTCCCAACCATTCGGCCATGAGGTTGAGTTCGGCAGAAAGCTCGACGGCGGTGTCCGCCGGGGCGCCCGGCTCCCCGAACGCCGAACGGACCAAGAGGCGTCCGGTAGCCCTGTCCGCTTTAAGGTCCACCCTGGCAACCATTTCCTCTCGAAGCAGGAACGGCAGGACGTAGTAGCCGAAGCGTCGTTTGGCCGCCGGAGTGTAGATCTCAATGCGGTAATGGAACCCGAACAGTTCCTCGAGGCGGCGCCGCTCAAATACCAGGGAGTCGAAAGGACTCAACAAGGCCCGGCCCTCGGCCTTGCGCGGGACCCTCGCTTCGACATGCCGGTAGGTATCCCGTGCCCAGCCCTGCACCGATACTTTCTCCAGGCGTCCCGCCTCGACCAGCCGCTGGACTGACGCCGCACCGGCTTTCACGGGCGTCCGGAAGTAGTCCGCGAAACACCGCACTGTCCCGATTCCGTGGGCCTGGGCTGCGGCCTCGATCAACCGGTCCATGGATTCTTCCAGGTCTGTGGACGCGGCAGGTTCCCCGGGGTACACCCTTGACGTCAGCGTGTAGCGCCGTTCGAATTGGGTGGTCCTGGAGGCGGCCGAGATGCGCCCTTCCTCAAACAGGTGTTCAAGCACCCGTTTGACGACGTTCCAGTTCCAACCCCAGTTATCCCGTCCCGGCTCCTCGTCATGTCCCAAGGTGGCGGTCAACTCAGCGGCCGTCATTGGCCGACTTGCTGCCAGTAAGGCCATGATCCGTGCCTCCATGTCCCCTCGGATAGCCGGGTCCATGCGGTGGGCGCCAACCCAGGCGCGTTTTTGCCACAGCAGCAGGTCCCGGAAATGCTCCGGCCTGATGAAGCTGGCCTCGTGCGCCCAGTACTCCATCATCTTTCGGGGTGGTCGCCCCGCCATGGCCTGCAGGATTGCGGGGTCATAGCTGCCCAGCCTGGAGAAGAAAGGCAGGTAGTGGCTCCTCGCCAGGACGTTGACTGAGTCGATTTGGACCAAGTGAAGTTGGGCAAAAGTCCGGCCCACCGCCCGTCTTGTGACAGGTCCGGTGGGCCGGGCTTTTGCTAATCCTTGGGCTGCCAATGCCATCCGCCGTGCCTGGGACAGGCTCAGCGAAGTGGTCATTGAAGTCCTTTCACGGGGGGCGGCTGTGCCCTACTTGGCTGTGGCCGCCTGATCATCGGAACGGTAAGCGTGGATCTTTTCCTCAACAGCGTCCTCGCCGGGTTCGCACGTTGAGTCAAGGGTAATCACACCATAGGTCCAGCCGCTTCGCCGGTAAACCACGGATGGTGCGTTGGTTTCCTTGTCCAGGAACAGGTAGAAGTTGTGTCCCACGAGTTCCATGTTGTCCACGGCGTCGTCGAGAGTCAGTGACGCTGCGGGGAAGACCTTCCGCCGGATGAGGACCGGTGAGTCGCCGGCCGGAATGTCGTTCTCGATGTCGTACGGCGACGCTTCTTCGGCCTGCAGTACGGGAGCCTGGTGGTTGCCTGCTTCGGCGTAGATCGGCTCACTGGCACTGGCGGGCTCAAGGGATGCCGTTGCTTCCCGGACTGCCTTGGGCGTGTGCCGCCCGTGGTGCACCTTCTTCCTGTCCTTGGCACGACGCAGCCGCTCAAGGAGTTTGTTGTAGGCGAGATCGAAGGCAGCAAATTTGTCAGCGGCTGTGGCCTCTGCGCGGATAACGGGGCCGCGGCCCAGGACGGTCACTTCAACGGTGAGCTGGCCAGGTATCTGGCGCGGGTTGGTTTCCTTGGAAACCTTGGCGTCTACCCGCTGGACTTTATCCCCAAGCGACTCAATCTTTGAGATTTTCTCGCCGGCGTATTCGCGAAAGCGATCGGAAACGGTCAGGTTTCGTCCGCTGATCATGAACTCCATGGTGCCCTCCAAATAACTCAGGTGACACGACAACGACTCTGTTTGGGGCCGGTCTGACGGACAGTCGAGCCCCTTTCCGAGCCGCTATCGACAGGTACATCTGTTCTTGGTACCCATAATCGACGTTAGTTCATCGGCACGAGTTATTCATCCTTTGGCCACTTATTTTTTGTTTGCGTCTTCTTCACTGTGGACGGCTCGTCTCCAGCAGCGAAAGAGGCGTAGGCTGGTGGCCTCGTGGCCGCCAGGACAATGGCACCGCAAACTGTCGCCCCTGCCGCTTGCAAGGCCCTGTTTGCTTCAGCCAGCGTGGCCCCTGTGGTCAGGACATCGTCAACAATGATGCACTTCCGCCCACGGACTTTGGACCGGAAGCCCGGCTTCACAACCATGGATCCGGCCACCCGCCGCGCCCGTTCCCCACGTCCGAGTCCTTTCTGGCCACCGGTGCTTTGCCGCGTGGCCTGGCCTGCAACCGCATCCATGGCCTTGGCGACGAGCAAAGTGGCCTCATTCAGCTGGAATCCAGAACGTGGAACGACGCCCTTCTTTCGCAGGGCATCCCACGTAGGGCAATTCTCCAGGAGACGTCGACGCCGCACCGCGGCCAGCAGGACGCTGACGGGACTGAATCCACGCTTGCGGAACGCTTTTCCGCTGCTGGGCACCGGAATCAGGATGAGCCCCTGCTCCCGGCCGACGGCAGCTTTGACCGCCCTGCCCAGGCAAGGTCCCAAGACCGCAGCCATGCGTCCCTGACCGGCCTGCTTGAACGACAGAATGGCCACGGCAAGCTCGTCGCGGTAGGGCCCCGCAGCAACCACTCCGAGTTTCGCGGTTCCGTCGAGCTCCATCAGGAAGGGCGATTCCTGCTCGGCGCGGAATGGATTCGTGCACAGCAACCGGATGCGCTTGGAGCAAACGCCGCACAGCACGGTGTCTTCGACCCCGCAGCACACGCATTCCACCGGAACCAGGACGTTGAGGACCTCACTGAGGCCCAGCTGGAACGCCGAGACCATACGGACAACCGGGCGGGCATGGGAACCCCGCCTGGCCGCCATGACGGGGGGCCTTCCTTCAAGGTCCGGATCCACCCTTGCTGTCCGGCGGTTGTGCACGTCAACGCCGGAGTTCCGTGGGCGAAGGCGTTGGGAGGACATGCTCCAAGCTTGCCTGCCCAGGACAAACCCGGCACCGACGCCCGGTCACTATGTGGAAAACAAGCGCTTAGCCCGGGAAGGCGGGTTCCGTCGGACCCTTCAGCTGCAGTTCCCAACCGTTGCCGACGCGTTGGAAGACCCCGGCCGCCGACTGGCCATAGATCTGCTCAGAACCGTTTCCGGCGCTCAGGCTGGTGAGCCCGTCCCACGGCGCCAGTTGCTGCGGATCCCCCGAGGCGAGCGAAAGCAGTTCGGGTACGACCGTTCCCGTCGCTGACGCGGCCATCACCACCACCGTGGACCCGTTGACCCATGCCCCTTGGTCCGGAGATGAATTGGTGAAGAGGGTAACCGGAGCCGTGAGGTCCTTGGGCGTCCCATCGGGGTTCCGGACGATGCCGGCAACTTGGACCGCCGTCTTGCCGTTGGCCACCGAAATGATCAGTGCCCTGGCGCCCTCGCGCGAAACCCTGAATTCCTTGACGGTCCGTCCGGAAAGCCAGGCAGGTGTGATCGTGGTGGAAGGGATGGCCATTCCCGGCGCTACGCCCGTCGGTTTGAACGCCACGATTTCGGTAGCCCCGTTGGCCCCGGGACCCGACGTCCACACCCAATCCTGTGGACTGAACGATGGACCGGTGAGGGTACTCCGTGTTGTCAGCTGACGTGCCGGTTGGCCTGGCTCGATCGAGTAGAGGGTTGTCCGGTCTCCGTTGAGGAAGGCCGCCGTTTGCGAAACGGGTGACTCCGCCGGCGAATGGGGACCCAGCCCCGCCACCGATTGGATGTCCGGAAGGGGCGAGACCCTGTTGTTCTCGTAGCGGACCAGGTCTCCGTTGTTGACGGCGATCTGCCGCGCCGGAACACTCTTGTCCACCACCGGCGGCAGGACCGAACCGTCGTCGTCCACCCGTACCAAATCCTGGTCCGCGCGGAGCTGGACGTTAATGACATCCGGCTGGCTCCTGAACGTCAGCGCCAGCTGGTTCTGCATGCGCTGCCGGTCTTCGGCCGAGGCATCGAAGAGCTCCTTGGCGGACAAGTCCACCTGGGCAGCACCGGAAACCACGGGAACCGATTCCCGTGCGAGTTTGATTCCCGACGGGAAGGCACTCACGACGGCGCCGCGCAGGTAGGGTGCCGGACCGGCCAGCAAAGCGCTGGTCATCGACTTGACGGTCTTCTTCTTGATGAACCAGCGGTAGTCGGGCACCGCATAGGTGAAAGTGGGGTCATAGAAGTAGATGGGATACGCCCCGTAGATCACTTTGAAGGTCTCCTCGGGGATGGCCGTGCCATCGGGCACTTTGGAGATGCGCCACTCCCCCTCCACCTGGTCAAGCGTGACAGGTATGGATTCCTTGGTCCCCGGCGGGTACTGGGTGGCGATGCCGTCGGCATCCACGGAATAGGCGAGGTCGAGTTCGTAGACGTATTCGTTTTCGACCGCGGTTTTGACCACCTGGGCTTCACGGAACACCAAAGCCCGCTTGTCCGGCTTCCAGGTCACGGACTGCGCCTGCGTCAGGTACTGCCGTGCCACAGGGTAGTCGTCTTCATAACCGCTGCCGGCCATGTAGAAGTCCTCGATCACGGCTTCCGGGCTGGCACCGGCCCGCGGCGCGGCCGGGAAGAAAACCGGGGCGTTCGAATTTCCGGCGCTCTCGTCCTTGCTCTTGCCCACGGGCCCGGACCGCGGAATCTGGGCGCAGGACGCCAGGAGGACCACCAAGACCGCCATCACCGCGATGGCTGCCCGCCGGAGGGACTTTGCAGCACTCATTCCTTGCCCTCCAGCGTGCTGGGCGGGAGCTCAGGATCGGCGGAGTAGCCGTGTGTTCCGGAGGTGTCCGTCCCCGGGCCAGGATCCAGGACGAGCAACTGGTGCTCGATGCCGGTGTCCGGGAGGTCTATGTCCGCCGGCTCCAACTGGAGCGGCGATTTGAGGATGGTTCCGCCTTGGCGAAGGGGCAGCGTCAGCCGGAAGTTGGAACCGGCCCCCTTGCGTCCCCAGGCCTGCAGCCAGCCGTTGTGGAGTTTGGTGTCCTCCGCCGCGATCGAGAGCCCCAGGCCGCTGCCGCCGGTGGTTCGGGCACGGGCTGGATCCGCCCGCCAGAACCGGTCGAAGACGCGGGCGGCCTCGGCCTGGCTCATCCCGATTCCGTGGTCACGGACAGCCACGGCAACGGCATCCTGGTTGGCCGCAACCGAGATGTGGACCGGCCGGCCTTCACCGTGTTCCAAAGCGTTGAGCAGGAGATTGCGGAGAATACGGTCGATCCGGCGGGAGTCCATTTCCACGACGATGGCCTTGTCCCTGGCGTTCAGGCGGACGTCGGAGCCATACTCGGCTGCCACCGGCGCGGCGCCCTCCATGACGTGTCCAAGGACCTGGAAAATATCCTGCGGCTCGGCATCCAGGATGGCCGCCCCGGCGTCGAAGCGGGAAATCTCAAGCAAATCGGACAGCAGTGACTGGAACCTCTCCACCTGGTTGTAGAGCAGTTCCGCCGACCTCTTGTTCATGGGGTCGAAATCTTCGCGGGCATCGAAAAGGACTTCTGCCGCCATGCGGACAGTGGTCAGCGGCGTCCGGAGTTCGTGGGAGACGTCGGAAACAAATCTCTGCTGCATCTGGGACAACGTGGCCAGCTGTGTAATCTGCTCCTGCAGGCTTGCGGCCATGTGGTTGAACGAGGCTCCAAGGCGTGCCACCTCGTCCTCGCCCTTGACCACCATGCGTTCCTGGAGTTGTCCTGCCGCCAATTTTTCCGACACTACTGCAGCGTGGCTGACAGGGCTCACGACATTTCGCGTCACGTACCAGGCGATGGCACCAATCATGAGGACCAACGCGGCACCGCCGGCCCAGAGGACGTTCTGGATTTCGTCCAGGGTTTTCTGGGCGGTGTTGAGGTCGTAGATCAAATAGAGCTCATACATGGTCCCGTTGAAGGTGACCTTGTTTCCCACGGCAATGCCCGGCCGGTCCTCGTTCCCCACGGGAAACTCCATCGATGCCCAGAACTGCTGCTTACCGCCGTCCTGGACGGCCTTCCGCAGTTCGGGGGGAATAACCCGCACGGTCAGTTGGTCGGACGCCCGGGACTCCACCCACCGGTTGCGTGGCTTGGTTTGCTCGGGAACTGCTTCGAAAACGTACCGCCGTTGAATTACGGAGCCCCGGCCCTCGACTGCCGTCAGGGTGTCGTAAACCAAGGTGATGACGCTTGACTGGTCCGTGACCTGCGCGCCGTCGAACGTGTCCTGGACCTGTTTAACGTTGTAGCGCGATTCCGATTCCGCCTGGGCCAGGCGCTCCTGGAAGAGGTTGTTGGCGATCTGGTTGGAGAGGTAGGCACCAACGATCGCGAAGGACGTGACGGCCAGCAGCAGCGTGGTAAGCACTGTCCTGAATTCGAGGGACCGACGCCAGCGCCGCAACAGCGACCGCCACAGAAACCGGACTCCCGGCCGGATCTGGCGTATGCCGATCGCCACGAGACGGGATACCCGAAGTACCAGGATCAGTCCACGCCGCGTCCAGATCCTGGCCCTGCCGGCCAACCATTTCACGGTTCCACGGCTGCCGCGGGAGCCGGGGACCGTTGATTCTTCAGGCGTTTCCCCAGGGCTCGCCAAAGGTGCACCGGTGGTATCCGGAGCTGAGGGTGCGCGCTTGGCCCCGGCCTTTTCGGCCTCGCCGGCGGGTGAGTCAGGAACCTGCTTTATATCCGACACCACGCACCGTCAAGACGACCTCGGGCGCTTCCGGATCACGCTCGATCTTGGAACGCAAACGCTGGACATGGACATTCACCAATCGGGTGTCGGCAGCGTGCCGGTATCCCCACACCTGTTCAAGGAGCAACTCCCGGGTGAAGACCTGCCACGGTTTACGGGCCAGGGCCACCAGAAGGTCGAATTCGAGAGGGGTCAGCGAGATGCGCTCCCCACCACGGGTTACCAAGTGGCCCGCGACGTCAATCGTGACGTCGGCGATGCGCAAGGTCTCCGGCGCCTTCTGCTCTCCCGGACGAAGGCGGGCACGGACGCGGGCAACGAGCTCAGCAGGCTTGAAGGGTTTGGGCACGTAGTCGTCTGCGCCCGATTCCAAACCACGGACAACATCCGATGTGTCCGACTTCGCGGTGAGCATCACGATGGGAACATCCGACTCGCCACGGATCTGGCGGCACACTTCGATTCCGTCCGAACCGGGGAGCATGAGGTCGAGGAGAACGAGGTCCGGC
The DNA here is from genome assembly GCF_044748905.1 of Paenarthrobacter sp. NPDC089714. Classification (NCBI taxonomy): domain Bacteria; kingdom Bacillati; phylum Actinomycetota; class Actinomycetes; order Micrococcales; family Micrococcaceae; genus Paenarthrobacter; species Paenarthrobacter sp. NPDC089714. The sequence goes on along the minus strand of NZ_JBIVGX010000001.1, from coordinate 600,146 downwards.
TTGGACGAACGGAAGACGTCAAGGGCTTGGCCGCCGTCTGCGCAGAAGACGGGCTCGAAGCCGTCATTTCGCAGGACGATGCCAATCATTTCTGCGAGCGCTTCGTCGTCGTCTACTACCAGAATGCGTGCCTTCATAGTTATATGTTCCCTTATCGACAACCCTTTGTCCTGTTGGCGGGGGCGCACGGCATGGCGACCCCCAGGAGCACTTCCACCGTACTGCACTGGCCGGAAGACCTCGTGCCGGCGGGGAATCATGCGAATGCTAGGAGTGATGGCAAAGGGATTATAGGCTGGGTTCCAGGTCCGTTTGGGGGACGTCGATGGTCGGCGGTCGGGGCCTCATGGGGAGGAACTCGTGACACAACCAGAGCATGGCCAGCCGCCGCAGGCGGGCGGGCAGGCGGGGTGGGGAAGCCAACCGCAATGGGGCGGTCAACCGCAGTGGCCGATGCCTCCCGGGCACGGTCCCTGGCAGGGCCAGGCACCCAATGGAATGCCCGGCGGACAGACCCCGCCGTACGGTCCACAGCACGGCCAGCCATACGGTCAGCACCCTGGCCAGCCATACGGTCAGCCACTGTACGTCGCTCCGCCCAAACCCGGAGTCATTCCCCTGAGGCCCCTGCAGTTCGGCGAGTTCCTTGACGGTGCCTTCCAAACCATCCGCCGGAATGCCGCGTCGATGGTGGGCTCGGCCCTGATTGTGCAGGCAGCCAGCGGGATCCTTACCGGCGTCCTGACCGTGGCAGTGCTGCCGGCCATGGAGTCCCTGCAATCCGTGAACCGGCGCGCAGACCTCGATGATTTCCTGGGCCCGGTCATCGGCTTCATTGCAGCCATTATTGGCGTTGCCATCCTCGCCGCCCTCCTCGGCTCGGTATTGCAAGGCGTCTTCGCCGTGCCGGTCCTGCGCTCGGTGTTGAACCGGCGGACCGGCTTCCGTCAGATGTGGAAACTTGCGGCGCGGCGCATCTGGCCGCTGCTAGGCGTGGCGGCACTTCTTACCTTTGTGGGCCTCTTGGCTGTTGCCGCAGTGGTGGGAGTAGCCGTGCTCCTGGTGATGGCCATGGGACCTGCAGGAATCGCCTTGGTTATCCCGCTGTGGATCGGCGCACTGGTCCTGTTCGTCTGGATTGGCTTGAAGCTGATGTTCGCTCCTGCCGCCATCGTGGTGGAACGGGTGGGCGTCTATGACGGCCTGCTCCGGTCATGGCAATTGACCAAGAACAGTTGGTGGCGCATCTTCGGCATCACCCTTGTGGTGGCCATCATGGTTGGTGTCATTGGCAACGTGGTCCAGATCCCGGTGAACCTGGCAACCGAAGGCGTTGGAACGGTGTTCTCCCCACACCCGGATGCTTCCTCCACGAGTTCGGGTTTCCTGGTGGCCACCATCATTTCCACCATCATCGCGGTCCTTGTCGGATCGGTGACCTTCGCCTTCCAGACGTCGGTCACCGCGCTGATCTATGTGGATCTCCGGATGCGGCGCGAGGGCCTCGATGTGGAACTGATGCGCTTGATGGAGACTGGCGCGGACCCTGACGGCGTACCGGGTGAGCCGCTGGCCCGTCATGCCGGTACGCAGTGGCCCCCACACAGTGGTTCGTGGCCGGTTCCCGGTTCACCGGCGCCGGATGCCCCCTATGGGCCACGGCCTCCGGTATGACCGGACTTCTGACGCTGGCCGTCACGCAAGAACCGCCCGTGGCGCCGGACCGGGACGAAGCCCGGCGATGGGCTGCAGAAGAGCTCAGCAAGAGCAAGTATGCAGAAGCGCGTCCCAGCTGGCTGGACCAAGCATGGCGCGACTTCCTTGACTGGCTCAACTCCCTGGGAGGCGACGGCACCCCGGGTGGGAATGGTGTGGCCGTCCCCCTCATCATCACCCTGGCCGTGGTGCTCATTGTGGTGGCCGTTATGTTGGTCCGTCCACGCTTGAACGCACACCGCAAGGCGCCCGCTTCCGGGGTGTTCGGCAATGAGCCGGTCGTTGGCTCGTCCGCGTACAGGCAACGCGCCGCAACTGCCGCAAGGGACGGCAACTGGCGGGCCGCCGTCGTCGATCAATTCCGCGCCCTGGTGCGCTCGGCGGAAGAACGCGACGTCCTCGAGTCGCGGGCAGGCAGGACTGCCGATGAAGCTGCCGCCCACCTGGGCGGGGCATTCGCAGCCATCCGCCATCGCCTGGCCGACGCCGCAAGCGTTTTTGACGCAGTCCTGTATGGCGACCAAGCGGCGCGGGAGCAGGACTTCGAGGCCCTTCGGCAACTGGACGCGGACATGCAGGGCATGTCCCCCACCTACGCTGGGCCTGCCGGCAGTGGATTGGCTGTGCCGCGATGACGCTCACCGAGACGTCCGCCAACGCACCGTCGCCGAAAGTCCCCACCACCGGGAGGTCCGGCACCATCCCAGGCAAGTGGTTGCGGAAGAACGCGAAGTGGGTGGCGCTCGCTGTCCTTTTTGCCGCGCTGGTGACGTTCCTCGTGGTGCAGCGTCAAGCGCCCACAGCGGACTCGCGGCCTTTGTCGGCCAACAACCCTGGACCGGAAGGCGCCATGGCCCTGGCCGAACTCCTGGGCCAGCACGGAGTTCGCGTCACCAGCACCGACTCCCTTGCCACAACGTTGGACGCCGTTGAGGACAACCCGGAGTCCACTGTGCTGGTCTACGACCCCCGGGGTTTCCTGGGCCGGGAACAGCTCACGGAGTTGCGGGACTCAGACGCCGCCAAGGTGGTTGCGGTGTCACCACGGCTGGGGTCCGTGCGCGGTCTCGATGCCCAGATCCAGGCCAGCGGCGTGGTTCCCGATTCGAGCGGCGTGCTGGCTCCCTCCTGCAGGCAGGCCGATGCCACAGCGGCCGGCAACGTTGCCGCCAAGGGCACTTTCTACACGGGCCCGGTCACGTGCTACACCACCAAGGCCGGGGGCCCCGGACTCTACGCAGCCTCCGCCACGGGCAAGGTGGTGGTGCTCGGAAGCAAGGACCTGCTGAACAACGCACACCTCGCCGAGGAGGGCCACGCCGCGCTCTCACTCCGCACGCTGGGCACCACTGGTCACGTTGTCTGGTACCTGCCTGGCGTCGCCGACCTGGAAGCCGACGCTTCCACCCCCACCCTCAATGATTTGGCGCCGCCATGGCTGGCAGTCGGGGGTCCCTGGCTTGCCCTCGTGGCGGTACTGGCCATCGCTTGGCGGGGACGCCGGCTGGGGCCCCTGGTCCACGAGCCGCTGCCCGTGGTGGTGAAAGCGGCTGAAACCGCGGAAGGCCGGGCGCGGCTCTACCAGGACTCCCGGGCCGTGCAGCGGGCCGCGGACAATATCCGGGCCGGGACACTGTGGAGGTTGGCCAGGCACTTCAACCTCGGTGCCGAAGCCACACCCGAAGCCGTCGTTGAGGCTCTGGAGCGACGCTTCGGAAGACCCGTTCCGGAGCTTCGTTTCACCTTGCTCGACGCAGAGCCCCAAACTGAAGGACACCTTGTGCAATGGGCACAACACATGGAACGAATCGAACGGGAGGCGACAGCCCAATGAGCAACCAGCCAGGCAGCTACACGGAAAGCGCCGAGCGATACTCCGGCACTGCGGCGCCGGAAGCCGGCCACACTGGAAGGGATGCCGCGTCCGCCAATCATCACGGTGGCCACGCAGCGGCCAGTGGCGCCGGAGACCCGGCCCGGCAGTCGCTCCTGAACGTCAGGAACGAGGTAGGCAAGGCCGTGGTGGGCCAGGATCCCACGGTGACGGGAATGCTCATCGCCCTGTTGTGTGGCGGCCATGTCCTCCTTGAAGGAGTCCCGGGTGTAGCGAAGACGCTGCTGGTGCGGGCATTGTCCACCGCCTTGAGCCTGGATACCAAGCGTGTGCAGTTCACCCCGGACCTCATGCCTGGCGACGTCACAGGTTCCTTGGTCTATGACGCCCATTCCTCGGAATTCTCTTTCCGGGAAGGTCCTGTCTTTACCAATATCCTGCTGGCTGATGAGATCAACCGGACGCCGCCCAAGACCCAGGCCTCGCTGCTGGAAGCGATGGAGGAGCGGCAGGTCTCCGTTGACGGTGTGTCGCGGCCCCTTCCTGAACCCTTCATTGTGGCAGCAACCCAGAACCCTGTGGAGTACGAGGGCACGTATCCGTTGCCCGAGGCCCAACTGGACCGTTTCCTCCTGAAGCTCACCATGCCTTTGCCTGGCAGGGCCGAAGAGATCGAGGTGATTCGCCGCCACGCCGCAGGTTTCGATCCCCGGAACCTCGCCGCCGCGGGCGTGCGGCCTGTTGCCGGCGCCGCTGAACTCTCGCAGGCACGCCACGCTGTGGCCCAGGTTTCCGCTGCACCGGAAGTCCTTGCCTACATCGTGGATGTTGTCCGGGCAACGCGGTCTGCCCCCTCGTTCCAGCTCGGCGTTTCCCCTCGCGGGGCCACCGCTTTGCTCAACACCTCAAAAGCGTGGGCCTGGTTGTCCGGGCGTTCGTTCGTGACTCCGGACGACGTCAAGGCACTGTCCCTCCCATGCCTCCGGCACCGTGTGGGCCTGCGCCCCGAGGCCCAGATGGACGGAATCAACGTGGACGACGTCCTGGGCAGCATCCTGGCTTCCGTTCCGGTTCCGCGGTGATCCGGCTTCCGGCCCGGCGCAAGCCCGCTGTGGTGCCACCAAGGAGTGCCGAATGGCCGTAACGGGTCGCTTCGTCCTTCTTGCCTTCGCTGCGTTGGCCCCCCTTGTGCTGTTCCCGGCCTGGTCAACGGTGCTGGTGGTCATCGCAGCCCTGCTCCTGCTCGTCGTTGTTGACGTGGCCTTGGCAGCTTCCCCCGCCAAAACCACGCTCGAGCGTATCCAACCGGCGAACGTCACCCTGGAGAACCACGTGGAGTCCGTGGTGGTTATCACCAACCCAGGTCGCCGAAAGCTCCGCGCGCTGGTCCGTGATGCATGGCAACCCTCCGCCGGCGCTGTCAACGCCGTCCAGAACCTGGTGGTTCCGGCGGGCGAACGACGACGGATGACCGTCACGCTGGTCCCCCGGCGGCGGGGCGAACTCGCTGCACCGCACGTGACCGTCCGCTCCCATGGGCCACTGAGGCTCGCCGCCCGCCAGCGGACCCGGCCGCTGCCCGGCCACCTCCGGGTCCTTCCGCCGTTCCATTCCAAACGGCACCTGCCCTCCAAGCTGCGGAAGCTCCGTGAGCTCGATGGCAGGGCGGCTGTGCAGATCCGCGGTGCCGGCACCGAGTTCGACTCCCTCCGGGACTATGTCCGCGGGGACGATGTCCGTTCCATCGACTGGCGCGCCACGGCCCGGCGCAGCTCCGTTGTTGTCCGCACCTGGCGGCCGGAGCGGGACCGCCGCGTGGTGATTGTCCTGGATACGTCCCGGACGGCCGCCGCGCGGATCGAGGACGAGACGCGGTTGGACACGGGCATCGAGGCTTCCCTGCTCTTGGCGGTCCTCGCTGAACGCGGCGGGGACCGCGTGGACTTCCTCGCCTACGACAGGCGGCTCCGCGCACGGGTGGAATCGGCGTCGAAGGGAAACCTCCTGGGACAACTTGTTCAGGCCATGGCGCCGCTGGATGCGGAACTGATCGAACTCGACTGGCAGCAGATTCCTGGCCAGGTTCGGGCCGTTTCGGCCCACCGCTCGCTGGTGGTCCTGTTGACCGCGCTCGACGGCGGGGCCCCCGAAGAGGGCCTGCTCCCCTTGGTTGCCCAGCTGGCTACCCAGCACGTGGTGATTGTGGCGTCGGTCCGTGACCCCGTGCTTGCCACGATGAAGGAAGAACGTTCGACAGCGAGCCAGGTTTTCCGTTCGGCGGCCGCCGAACGGTCCCTGCTGGAACGGGCAGCCGTCACGGCACAGCTCCGGCAGCTGGGGGCAGAAGTGGTGGACGCGGATCCACAAGACCTGCCTCCCCACCTCGCAGACACCTACATCCGGCTCAAAGCTGCCGGACGCCTCTAGGAAGGACTCCACGCCATGGGCGATGCCATCTACCAACTGGCTCTGCGCGGCGACTTTGACCGCCTGCAGCCGGAAGTCCGCGACTACTTTTCCCTCGCTGCAGGCTCCGGCACCTACGGGATCGGACAAGGAGTGTTTGATGTGGTGGGCTGCCGGCAGAAATGGCTCCGACCCTTGCTTGCCCTGACGGGCAACGAAGAGGCCTTCTTTCCCGAATACGGAGAAGGCATTCCCTTCCGAATCGAAAACCATGCCCACGTGGACCCTTTTGGCCGGCCGGCGCTGACTGCGCGACGCGAGATCCATTTCCCTTCCGGTACCCGGCTGTTCCACGACACAACCAGCGCCATCGCGGGTCCGACGGGTCAGCCGGACAGGCTCGTGGACCACCTGGGCCGCTACCGGCGCCTCGTCACAGACCTGGAGGTCAGTGTCACTCCGGAAGGAAGGCTGCGTGGCGTGTCGAAGGCCAGCCGGCTCTTCCTGGGTCCGCTTCGCATTCCCCTGCCGGCCGCCCTCGACGCGCGCGCCTATGCCGAGCAATGGTGGGACGAAGCCGAAGGCAAGCATCGGATCCAGGTCAAGGTGATCCAGCCGCAGGTTGGTTTGGTCCTCGTGTACGCCGGCCGCTTCGACTACCGGCTGGTCCCCTACCTCCCGGGGAGCGCGCCGGGAACGGCCTTGCCCCGCTACGCCGAGCCTGACCGGTGGGAAGAACGGATCTAGCCCTGGGCCAGCTGGTCCAGTCCGTCCGCGACGTGTGTCAGCTTGGTCAGCACTCTCTTGGCCTCAGCAGGTTTCAGGTGTGCCAGGCCCGTCGCCGGGGTTACCCGCAGCCCGGACAGCGCCGATGCCGGCAGGCCCACCTGCCGCCAAGGCCGCCAGAGGCGTTCCACGATGTCCGCTGTCCGCGGCAAAGACGGGCCGTCGGTAGGCAGGGCGCCCGCCCACACCCGCTTGCCGGATTCCACGGCTGCGGCCAAGTGCTCCCACTGGCGTGTGGTCAAGGCTTTCAGGGGGACGGCGACACCGTCTGCTCCCGCTGACAGGATGCGTTCGATCGGCGCTTCGATCTCCGGTACCGAAATAACGGTTTCGACGACGCCGGCCTCCTTAAGTGCGTCGAGCACCAGCCGCCATGCTGAGCTGACTTCGTCACCGGCGATCGACCGCAAGGTCCGGTAACCGCTCGCCGTCGGGATGGTTCCGCCCATCACTGCAGCAATGGCAGGTTCATCCAGTTGGACCACAATGCCGGCCCCGGGGGCCGCTGCGCGGATCTTCTGTACGTGATCGGCCACCCCGGCAGCCAAGGACCCGGCAATGTCACGACGCGCGCCGTAGTCGAGGAGCGCCCGCTCGCCACTGTGCAGGTACAGTTCCGAAGCCAGGGTGAGCGGTCCCACCAATTGGACCTTAACTTCCGTGGCCGAAACCTCTTCTGTTCCTGCGACGTCGGCCAGGACGTTGATGTCGGAGGCCAGGGCCGATCGGGCCCGCAGGTGGTCCTTTCCGGGCCTGTCCACGAGCCGCCAGCCATGCGGTTGGACGTCGATGGCCAAATCGACCAACAGGCTGCCGGTCCGACCTATGGCGTCGGAACCGACACCGCGGCCGGGCAGTTCAGGGAGGAAGGGAAGGTGCGGCTCGCCCAACTCCCCACGGATGATTCGGAGGGCTTCCGCAGGGTCACTTCCCGGCCACGGGCCAAGAGCCGTGGCACTGGCCCGCAGAGGGTGCGTTTCCGCCACGCCTAGGCCTGCTGGCTGGAGATCTGGTGGTTCTCGGCGATCGCCTCATGGTGCCGGATGACTTCACTGATGATGAAGTTCAGGAATTTCTCGGCAAAGGCCGGATCCAGGTGGGCGTCCTCGGCGAGGCGCCGCAACCGTGCGATCTGCGCCGCCTCCCGGCCCGGGTCCCCGGCAGGAAGCTTGTGGGTGGCCTTGAGGATGCCCACTTTCTGGGTGGCCTTGAACCGCTCGGCGAGGAGGAACACCAACGTGGCATCGATGTTGTCGATGCTGGACCGGATGGACAGCAATTCCTCCATGATTCCCCGGTCCACCTGGCCGGACAGGGAACTCGCTGCCGGGTCGAAGGATTCGGTGTCATCGGGAAGGGCGTTGCTCTGCTCGGTCATGCCTCCCAGTCTATGGTGTGCGGCTGGTGGCTCCGTTGTTGTTACCTCCCGGCGAAGCTTCCTCGGGACACCAGGAAGGGCAGTGTTGCCGCCACGCAATCGGGTGCACAATGGGCTCCATCACCTGCGGATCGGCAAAGGAGCTCCCATGAAGATCGCCGTTTTGGGAACGGGAATGGTGGGGCACGCCCTCGCCGGAAAGTTGGTGTCCTTGGGCCACGAGGTCACCATGGGTTCCCGTGAACCGGGGAATCCCAAAGGCCTCGCCTGGGCGGAGGATGCCGGAGGCCTCGGGCACGCAGGATCCTTCTCTCAGGCCGCGGCAGGCGCCGAATTGGTTGTCAATGCCACCCCCGGAGCGGTGAGTCTTGCGGCGCTTGCCGAGGCCGGCGAAGCGAACCTGGACGGCAAGGTCCTCCTGGACGTATCCAACGGCCTGGACAACTCCAGCGGCTTCCCGCCGACGCTGACGGTGTGCAATACGGACAGCATCGCCGAAACCATCCAACGCACCTATCCCGGCGTTCGCGTGGTCAAGTCCCTGAATACGGTCAGCGCGCCAGTCATGGTGGAGCCCGGGCGCCTGCCCGGAGCGCACCACATCTTCATGGCCGGCAACGACGCCGGGGCCAAGGCCACAGTTTCCGCCTTGCTGCAGGCCTTTGGTTGGCCCCGGGAACACATCCGCGACCTTGGTGGACTGGACGCCGCCCGGGGGATGGAAATGTGGCTTCCCCTGTGGCTGCGCATCTTCATGCAGCAGCCACAAGGGAAGATGTTCAACATCGGAATTGTGTCCGAGTAGCGTCAGCCGCCCAGCAGCGCCCGGTGCGCCTCCCGCCGTCGTGCCTGCTCCTCCGGGTCCGGTACCGGCAGCGAGGCGATCAACCGCTTGGTGTAGTCGTGCTGCGGCGCGCCCATGACGTGGTTGCCGATCCCTTGCTCCACAAGCTGGCCTTTGTACAACACGCCGACCCAATGTGAGAGCATGTCCACCACGGCGAGGTCGTGGCTGATGAAGAGGGCCGCGAAACCGTACTCTTCCTGGATGTCCTTGAAGAGGTCCAGGACTTTGGCTTGTACCGAAACGTCAAGCGCGGAAGTCGGTTCGTCGGCAATCAGGAGCCGGGGGCTCAATGCCAGCGACCTCGCCAGGGAAGCGCGCTGCCGCTGCCCGCCGGACAGCTCGTGCGGGTAGCGTTGCGCGTACGACGCCGGCAACTGGACTGACTCGAGCAGCTCGCCTACCCGTTTCCTCGCCTGTGCTGCGCTCGGCTTGGTATGGATGAGGAGCGGTTCAGCGACGCACTCACCGATGGTGAGGTGCGGGTTGAAGGACGCTGCCGGATCCTGGAACACGAAGCCGATGTCCTTGCGCAGCGGACGGAACGTCCGCTCCTTGAAGTCCAGCATCTCGTACCCGAGTACCTTCAAGCTGCCACCGGTCGCCCTGGTCAAACCGGCGATCGCGCGGCCAATGGTGGATTTGCCGGACCCCGATTCACCCACCAGGCCGAAGACCTCGTTTTCGGACACCGTGAAGCTCACGTCGTCCACGGCCTTGAAACCGTGGCGGCCAAAACGGCCCGGGTATTCAATGGTGAGGTTCCTGGCTTCCACCAGCACTTTTCCGTCCTGGTGGAGGCGGGCCCGGGCACCTTCGGACGCCGAGTTGCGGCCCAAGTGGGGAACGGCGGCGAGCAGCTTCCGGGTGTACTCCTCGCGGGGTTCAGCGAACAGCACCCGTGATGGGGCCTCCTCCACCACATCGCCCTGGTACATCACCACCACACGGTCCGCCAGGTCCGCCACCACGCCCATGTTGTGGGTGATCAGCACGATCGACGTTCCGTAGTTGTCCCGCAGCTCCCGCAGGAGCTGGAGGATTTCGGCCTGCACCGTGACGTCCAAAGCGGTGGTTGGCTCGTCCGCCACAATGAGCCCCGGATTCAACGCCAAGGCGGCGGCGATAACGACGCGCTGCTTCTGGCCGCCGGAAAACTGGTGCGGGTAGTAGTCCACCCGCGTTTCCGGATCCGGGATACCCACCTTCCGGAGGGCCTCGGTGGCGCGCGCCTTGGCTTCCTTGGCGGAAACGCGATGCCCGTCCTTGGCGTGGGCGCGGATGCCCTCGGCAATCTGCCATCCCACCGTAAAGACGGGATTCAGGGCCGTCGACGGTTCCTGGAAAACCATGGCAACGTCCCGGCCCCGGATCTTCCGCAGGGCCGGCTTCCCGAGACTGATCACGTTGTTGCCCTTGATCACCACGGTGCCGGAACTGATGGCGGTCTCGGGCAGCAGGCCAAGAATGGTCTTGGCCGTGACGGTCTTGCCTGATCCGGACTCCCCCACGATGGCCACTACCTCGCCGGCCTTCACGTCGAGGCTGACATCCTTCACCGCGTGGACGTCCCCGGCATCGGTGGCGAAGGTGACTTGCAGTTGCTCGATCGCAAGGACCGGCTCCGTGGCGCCGCCCTGGTCCGTAATGTTTCCGAGGTTGGTGGTCATGGCTTACCTGCTTCTACCGGCGCCGGAGCTGTTCCCCCGGCGCGTTTGCGACCCCGGATCCGCGGATCGTTGAGGTCATTGATGCTCTCTCCAACCAGGGTCAGGCCCAGGACAGTGAGGACTATGGCTATGCCGGGGAAGACGCCGGTCCACCAGATGCCGGAGGATGTATCGGCCAGCGCCTTGTTCAAGTCGAACCCCCACTCGGCGGCGGACGTGGGCTCAATGCCGAACCCGAGGAAGCCCAGGCCGGCCAGCGTGAGGATCGCTTCGGAGGCGTTGAGGGTGAACATGAGCGGCAACGTCCTGGTGGCGTTCTTGAAGATGTGGCGCCCAATGATGCGGATGCTGGAAGCACCCAGGACCTTGGCCGATTCCACAAAAGGCTCGGCCTTGAGGCGGATGGTTTCCGCGCGGATCACCCGGAAATACTGCGGTACGAACACCACCGTGATGGAAAACGCACACGAGAAGATGCCGCCCCAGAAGCTGGATTGCCCCCGGCTGATAACGATCGAGATGACGATGGCCAGCAGCAAGGTGGGGAAGGCATAAATGGCGTCGGCCACCACTACGAGGATTCGGTCAAGCCAGCCTCCGAAGTAGCCGCTGAGCAGGCCAAGGGCAACGCCAAGGAACAGGGACATGGCCACGGATACCACAATCACGGTCACGGCCGTTTGCGAGCCCCAGAGGACCCGCGAAAGGACGTCGTAGCCGCCTACGGTGGTGCCCAGGAGGTGCTTGGCGCTGGGTGCCTGCTGCGTCGGGAACGAACCCGAGGCATCGCTGAGTTGGGAGTACCCATAGGGTGCCAACAGCGGCGCAAAGATGCTCGTCAGCACGAACAGCCCACTCAGGATCACCCCGGTGACGAGCATGCCCCGTTGGAGGCCCACGCTTTTCCTAAGGTGCGACACCACGGGAAGCCGGGAGAAAAGAGGCTGCTTGGGTGCAGCCAGTTCGGGAGTAGCCATGGTCAGTACCTCACTCGGGGGTCGATGAGCGCGGCAATGATGTCCACGATGAAGTTGGTGACCGCGACGATGACGGCCAGGAGAACCACGATGCCCTGGACGGCCACGAAGTCGCGCGCGTTCAAGTACTGCACCAGTTGGTACCCCAGCCCTTTCCATTCGAACGTCGTCTCCGTCAGGATGGCACCGCCCAGCATGAGGGCGATCTGGAGTCCCATGACAGTGATGATGGGGATGAGTGCGGGCTTGTAGGCGTGCTTGGTGACCAGGCGGAACTCGCTGACACCGCGGGAACGGCCCGCCTCGACGTAGTCCTTGCCCAGTGTGCCAATGACATTGGTCCGCACCAATCGAAGAAAGACCCCGGCAGTGAGCAGGCCAAGGGCGACGGCAGGGAGCACAGCATGGGAGGCAACGTCACCAAAGGCCGTGAAGTTGCCGCTGCGCAGTGCGTCCAGCCAGTAAATTCCCGACGGCGCCGCCAGGTTGCTCATGGTCAATTCAGTGCGCGTGGACGCGCGCCCCGCTACGGGGAACCACCCGAGCCACACGGAAAAGGTCAGCTTCAACAGGAGTCCCGAGAAGAACACGGGTGTTGCATAACAGAGAATCGCAAAGAGCCTCAGGAAAGCATCGGAGGCCTTGTCACGATGCTGGGCGGCAACGAGGCCCAGCGGGATGCCCACCGCGAGCGCCACGATCAGTGCGTTGATGCTCAGTTCCAGCGTTGCCGCGCCAAAGGTGAAAAGCACCTCGACGACGGGACGGCGGTCTGTGATGGTGGTTCCGAAATTACCGGTGAGCAATTGGCCCAGGTATTCGAAGTACTGGACAAGCACCGGCCTGTCGTAGCCGGCGTCGTGGATCCGCTGCGCCAGGACATCGGGGGGCAACCGCCCGCCTTGGGCTGCGGTGATCGGGTCACCGATGACCCGCATCAGGAAGAAGACCAAGGTCACCAGGATGAAGACCGTGGGGATGATCAGGAAGAACCTGACCACGATGTATCTCCCAAGCCCTCCCCCGGACTTGGTTTTGCTTTTCGGAGCGACGATGCCGGGTTCGGCGTCGGGCACATCTATGAGAGTTGTCATGTGTTACCTGTGTTTCCTGCCCGTGGATTGCGCGGGACTGGCTCGTGCGTACTGACGACGAAGAGTCAGCAAAGGAGGCGGGACACCTGATGGGTGTCCCGCCCTCTTTGGTCTTGGAGGAGTGGTTACTTGGAAATGGTTCCGAGACGGAACTTGAAGGAAGCATCCAGCGTCTTGTCGACGCCGTTCACGCCGCTTCCTGCGATGGCCACCTGCGCGCCCTGGAGCAGAGGCAGGGTGGAAATATCCTTGGCCAGGGCGTTCTGGACATCCTGGATGTCCTTTTCACGCTTGGATTTGTCCGACTCGGTCAGCTGCTTGCTGATGAGCTCGTTGACGGTGGCGTTGTTGTAGTGGTTCTTGAGGAAGCCGCCCTCGGGGAAGAACGGGGTCAGGTAGTTGTCCGCGTCGCTGAAGTCCGGGAACCAGCCGAACTGGAACAGCGGGTATTCGTCGGCGCGGCTGGCCTTGCTGTAGGTGACCCACTCGGTGGACTGCAGGTTGACCGTGAAGAGACCGGACTTCTCAAGTTGCTCCTTGATCATGGCGTACTCGTCGCCGGAGGAGCTGCCGTAGTGGTCCGGGTTGTACTGCAGGTTCAACGCAACCTTGTCCGTGATTCCCGCGTCGGTGAGGACCTTTTTGGCCTTGTCCAGGCTTGGCTTGCCGTTGTCGCCATAGGCGTCCTTGAACGACTCGTTGGCGCCGAGGAAGCCATTCGGAACGTTCGAGTACAACGGCAGGTATGTGCCCTTGTAGACCTGGTCCGCAATCGCCTGCCGGTCCACGAGGTTGGCGATGGCCTGGCGTACTGCCGTGGCCTTCGCGGGGTCAGCCCCGGCCGCCTTCGTTCCGAACGGCATTGTGTCGAAGTTGAACGTGATGTAGCGGATCTCGCCGCCCGGGCCAGTGAGGACCTTGACCTTGGAATCCTTCTTGAGGTCGTCGACGTCGGTCGCGGTAAGGCTGCGGAAGGCGACGTCGATGTTGCCCTGCTGGATGTCCAGCTTCAGATTGGTAGTGCTCGCGTAGTACTTGATGGTCGCTTCGTCATTGGCCGGCTTGCCAAGGACGCCCTGGTAGTCAGGGAACGCCTTGAAGCTGACCAGCTCGTTCTTCTTGTAGCTGTCAATGGTGTACTGGCCGTAGAACGCCTTGGCCTTGATGATGTCGTCGTCCGAAAGGAGCTTGTCCGCCGGGAAGACTTCGTCGTCAACGATCGGCGCAGCGGGGCTGCTGAGGATCTGGGAGAACGTCTGGTCGTTGGCCTGCTTGAGCTTGAACACGACGGTGGTGGCATCCGGCGCCGTCACGCTCTCGATGTTCGTCAGCAGCGATGCGGGACCTGCGGGATCGTTGATGGCCACTTGGCGATCGAAGGAGAACTTTACGTCCTTTGAGTCGAGGGTGTGCCCGTTGGCCCACTTCAGGTTTGGCTTGAGCTTGACGGTGTACTCGGTGGGTGCCGTGAACGACGACGATTCCGCCAGGTCCGGCACCGGCTCGGCCCCGCCCGGCTTGGAATTCAGCAGGAAGGAGTAGATCTGGTTCATCACCATGAATGAACCGTTGTCGTAGGACCCCGCGGGGTCAAGGGCAGTGACTTTGTCGGTGGTGCCGTAGGCGACGGGTCCGGCAGCAGCCGGCGCGGAGGAGCTCCCGCCGCCCGAGGGCCCGGTGCATGCCGTCAACGCCAGTGCGGAAACGCCCGCGAGCGCGATAACGCCGTGCAGGGCCTTCTTCTTCAGTGCCATCTGGTGAACCTTCTGTTCGATGGATTCGGCGCGCCGCCGTCGGATATTTGTGACGGCGCACACATTTGATTCCACGATTCAATCAGACTTCGACGGTGCGGAACCCCCGATACGGGGATTCGAGACACAAAATTTACCAACTAGTAGCTTCCTCCGATCGTTATAGCCCATTGCCCGCGCCCCTGCCCCGGAATATCTTTAGTGTCGAGTTGGCAAGCGCTGTGCCATGGCATCAATGGGCCACGTGGACAGTATCCGGGCGGTGGTTTGCGGGGCCGCCACGATGGGGAATGCAGCACCGAGTCCGAAGGACAGCCACATGAGCAAGTCAGCCCTTTGCGTAGGGATCAACAAATTCAAGTTCCTGCCTCAATCCAGCTGGCTCCAGGGCTGCGTCAACGACGCAGAAGACCTGTCCACGCTCCTGGCTGAGAAGTACGGTTTCGCAGCGTCTGACATCACCGTGCTCAGAGACGCCAAAGCCACCAAGAAAGCGGTCATGGCAGGACTCAGCAAACTTGTTGAGGCGGCCACGACCGGAAAGGCAGACCATCTGGTCTTCACCTTCTCCAGCCACGGAACCCAGATTCCGGACACCAACGGCGATGAGGCCGATCGGCTGGACGAGGCTTTTGCCTGCTACGACATCAACAACACGGGGGACGCGTGGGATCCTGCCACCGTCATCGCCGATGACGAATTGGCGGACGTGTTCGCCAGCCTGCCCGACGGCATCCGCATGGATGTTGTCCTTGATACCTGCCACAGCGGCACCGGGTTGAAATCGCTGGACCTGGTTCCTGGACGCCGACCCCGCTTCCTCCCGGCGCCCACGCCCCGGGCCGTCATCGCCACTGAGTTCAACGATTCGCGCACGTTGCGGGACATGGTCAAGTCAGCCAAGCTGTCCAAACCCGTACTGATGGCGGCCTGCCGTTCGGACCAGACTGCCGCCGATGCCTTGATCGACGGGCGTTACAACGGCGCCTTCACCTACCACTTCGTCAAATCCCTGAGGAGCGACGCCATGCTTGGCCGCGCAGAGATCCTCAAGCTCGTCAGCAAGGGCCTCAAGGCCGGCAACTTCGATCAAGTCGCCCAGTTGGAAGGGACGACGGCGGCACGCAAGGCCGCGTGGGGCAGCTGACGGCGGCCCGTCCCGGCTCGGGGCTCAGTCCCCCGTGCCGTGGAACTTGTTCCGCACTCCCGACGATGCGGCTTCCTCGGCGTCCCGTTGCACATCGGATCGGAATTGGAGCGTTTGCCTGTCCCGATCCATCACAGGTTTGAGGGCGGCGTAAACGAGCCTCCCACCGGCGTCGAACCTCAAGAGGCCGCCACCACGGATGTCCACGTAATCCCGGCGCGTCTTCAACCCCAGGCGAACATAAGCCTCCCGCCGGCTCATCCGCACTGTCTGGATGAAGGAGGCACCGATCTCGGAGATGATGAAACCGTCCGGCGAAACCCGTTCGGAGGTCCGCACCCGCGTTGAGCTCAAAGGCGTCCGGCGTTCCAGCCGCGCGGCATCGAGCAGCCGCGGGTTCTCCCACACGAACCGCTGGACTTCCTGCGGATCAGAGCCAAGGGCCGAAAGCCGGATCGGATATCGCAGGCCCTGGTAGTTGTCCACTCCGCTGATGTTGTTCAGGGACACCCTTCGAACGCCGATCGCCGAGAACTCGGCCTGCAGCGTCTCCCGGTACCCGTGCGGATCTTCCGGGACCATGTCCAGGTCCGCGGCTATGATTCCGCGCAGGAGGTCGCGCCAGCCAACGTCCACCGGTGGCATGTACGACAGGCCACGGATCACCATGCGCAGGACCCGGGTTGCCACGATGGATCCCGATTCGGCTTTCTGCTGCAGGCTTTGGTTGTCGCCGAATCGGGCGTTCCGTTCGGACCAGAGCTTGTGGACAGCACGAAGGACCGCGCCCACCACCACGGCCCCGCGCGCGTGCGGCTCCTCCAACTCCTGCCAGTCCTCGGGAACCGCCCCCACGAAGGGTTCCCGCAACGGACCGCGGGCGAAGAGGTCCCGGGCGAAGTCGAACAGCGAGCGCTGCAGCACGGCGTCGTCCACCACCTGCCCTGCTTCAAACCCGCCGGCCGCTGCTTCCAGTTGCCGGTACACCACTTCCCAGGAGGAAAACACCTGCAGTATGGCCACCAGATCCGCGAGTGCTTCGTGGAGGGCAAGTTGTTCGATGGTGGCGAGCTGGTCCGCCCAGGCCGGCCGGAATCCGTCCAGGATGGCGTGGGTGACTTCGTGGGCCACGATGTCCCGGAACAATGCCGTGGGAACCTTGTACCCCATGCGGTCCACTGATCCGAAGCGGATGATATTGGTGCCGCGCTCGTAGCCGGTGTCCGTCGCAGTCACAAGGTCCCTGGCCTTGAGGACAACCCGGCCCTCGGGATTCCAGGGCATGCGGCGTCCCAAGGTGGATTCGAAGACGTCCAGCGTGCTCATGGCCACGCCGTAGACATGTTGCGCCAGGAACCTGGTGTCGTCCAACAACGCCCGGAGTCCGGCCGGCGGCGGTTCGGAAACAAGCTGCCACGGATCGCCGTGGCTGGTCAGGGTCACTGGAGACACAGTGGTACCCCGCCACTTCCTGATGTGCACCGCATAACGGTGGCCGGTAGGGCCGCGCCGGAGCCGCTCCACCGGAATACGGACCTGCGCGGTCAACGGTGGTCCGCCGTCGGTCCCAAGGGGCCCTTCGGCCAGAACAATCACCGAGACCATCTGCCCGGCCTTGATGTCTCCCGGGCTCTTCTTTGGAAATGCCACAGTCATCGCCGTCCCGAATGCGGACCCCACAACACCGCAGCGGTTCAGCTGCTTAGGCCAGTATGCGGGTCCTGCCCTACCGAGGCAATGATCTAGAGGGCTGCCCTCTGCAGCGACCGGGCCGCGTCAATGGTCGCCTGGCCGAGCACCCTGCTGCCTTGGTACAGGACCACGGTCTGCCCGGGGGCGACGCCCCTGAGGGAATCCTCCAAGGTGACTACCAGCCCAGCCCGCTCTGCGCCGTCCCCGTCCACCACTTTCTCAACCCGGGCAGTGGCGGGAACGGGGTCGCCATGTGCCCGCACCTGGGCGTAGCAATCGAAATCGGCGCCCGTGGACACTTCCGCAATGGGCAGGCCCGCCCACGAAACCTTGATGCCGCGGATTTCGTCGATGGCGAGCAACGCCTCCGGACCCACCACCACCTTGTTTTCCTTGGGTCGGATTTCCAACACGAAGCGGGGCTTGCCATCGGCGGCGGGGCGCCCGAGCTTGAGCCCGCGACGCTGGCCAACCGTGAAGGCGTTCGCGCCGGGGTGTTCGCCTACCTTCGTGCCAGTCTCATCGACGATGTCGCCGGTGGTCATCTCGATCTTCTCGGCCAACCAGCCCCGGGTGTCGCCGTCGGAAATGAAGCAAATATCGTGGCTGTCCGGCTTGTTGGCAACCGACAGGCCGCGACGCTCCGCTTCCGCGCGGACTTCGGCCTTGGAGGGGGTGTCCGCCAGCGGGAACATGGAGTGCTTGAGCTGTTCGTGGGTCAGGACACCGAGGACATAGCTCTGGTCCTTGGCCCAGTCGGCGGCGCGGTGAAGTTCGCGGTTGCCGTCCGCGTCCTCGATCACCTTGGCGTAATGACCCGTGCAGACGGCGTCAAAGCCCAAGGCGATGGCCTTCTCCAGCAAAGCTGCAAACTTGATGCGCTCGTTGCAGCGCATGCAGGGATTGGGCGTTCGTCCGGCCGCGTACTCGTCAATGAAGTCCTGGACGACGTCTTCCTTGAAGCGCTCAGAGAAGTCCCACACGTAGTAAGGGATTCCGAGGACATCGCAGGCACGCCACGCATCCCGGGAGTCCTCAATGGTGCAGCAGCCACGGCTACCGGTTCGGAGCGTTCCTGGCATGCGGGACAGCGCCAGATGCACTCCGACGACGTCGTGTCCGGCCTCAACGGCCCGGGCGGCTGCCACGGCGGAGTCGACTCCGCCGCTCATTGCTGCAAGTACTCGCATGCTGGCTTTCTGTGTGTCATGGATTGCTTCAGGGTTTCCGCCGCCAGTCAGACGGCGCGCCCATCCATTCTAGCCGAACACGCCATGGTGCCCTTAAATTCCCTTGACTGTGGGCGCCGCCACTTCTAAAGTCAAGTTCATCAGTTTTAGAACGAGGCGATGCATATGGCAACGGAACGGATGGTCATAGTGGGCGGCGGGCTCGCCGGAGCCACTGCGGCCAAGACCCTGCGCACCGAAGGCTTCGAAGGTCCCGTCACTCTGGTGGCCGCTGAAGGCAGGATTCCCTACCTGCGCCCACCCCTGTCCAAGGAATTCCTCCTCGGGAAGGCGGAGGACGACGCCGTGGACGTGACACCTGGGGACTGGTACGCGGACAACGGTGTTGAGCTCCTCATGGACCACCCGGCAGCGGCGCTCGATGTAGCCGGGCACACAGTAACGCTCATGGACGGGAAAGACATCGAGTACGCCACGCTCCTGTTGGCCACGGGCGCCCAGCCCCGGCATATCCAGCTGCCGGGCAATGAACTTGAAGGCGTGATGACTTTCCGGACGTACCAGGACAGTGTCCGCTTGCGCTCATTGCTGCAAGGAGGCGGACAACGGGTGGTCATGGTTGGCTCCGGATGGATTGGCATGGAGTTGGCGGCCGCAGCGCGGAGTTATGGCAACGAAGTCTCCCTGCTTGGGCTCGAGGACGTGCCGCTCAGCGCTGCCATTGGCGCCCACTTGGGCGCACGGTTCCAAAAAGTCCACGAGGACCACGGTGTCGTATTCCACCTCCCGGCCAGCGCGGCCTCCATCGAGGGCCAGGACGGCCGCGTCTTATCCGTCCGCACCAACACAGGCATCTCCTTGCCCGCAGACATCGTCGTCATCGCCGTCGGCGTCGTTCCTGACACGGCCCTCGCCGAGGCCGGAGGCCTTGAACTCCGGAATGGCATCCT
This sequence comes from Paenarthrobacter sp. NPDC089714, assembly GCF_044748905.1. NCBI lineage: Bacteria > Bacillati > Actinomycetota > Actinomycetes > Micrococcales > Micrococcaceae > Paenarthrobacter > Paenarthrobacter sp. NPDC089714. Next base: position 580,708 of record NZ_JBIVGX010000001.1, on the reverse strand, counting down.
GGTTGACGCCTTCCTTCGAAGCAGCGCGCCGGATGTCTTTGCGGCCGGAGACGTGGCGAATTCGCTGCACCCCTTCACTGGTGAGCACCACCGCAGCGAGCACTGGGCCAATGCCTTGAACGGTGGGAAGGTAGCAGCACGGTCCATGCTGGGGCAGGACGCCGTCCTGGACGCTGTGCCCTATTTCTATACGGACCAGTTCAGCCTGAGCATGGAATATTCGGGGTTTCCCTCACTTGCCGCCAACGTGGACCCTGTGATCCGGGGCTCCCTTGAGGACGAAAGCTACATTGCTTTCTGGCTAAGGGACGGAGGGCAAGGAGCCCAGCAGGTGGTGGCCGGTATGAGCGTCAACCAGCGGCGGGTGCAGAAACCCATCAAGGCCCTGATTTCCGGCAGGCATCGCGTCGATGTCCATCGTCTGACCGATCCGGGCATCCCTTTGGAGGAATTCCTGCCTGGCGCCTAGTTTGCGCAATTCAGCGACCCGGGTTGCGGGCTTCCGTAGCGGCCGTCTGGATTCTCGATTCGTGCCCCGCCATGCCCGCTTGGCGCGCCCTCGCACAGGCTTCGGGAAGCGCCTTCAGCAGCGCGTCAACATCCGCTTCGGTGGACGCGTGGCCCAGCGTGAAGCGCTGCGCACCCCGCGCCTCATCTTCCTCCAGGCCCATGGCCAGGAGGACGTGGGATGGGCGGGGCACTCCCGCCGTGCATGCGGAGCCCGTGGAGGATTCCACGCCGGCCAGGTCCAAAAGGAACAACAGGGAATCGCCCTCGCACCCCGGGAAGGTGAAATGGGCATTCCCGGGGAGCCTGCCCTCGCCTCGCGCACCGCGAAGGACAGCCTCCGGGACCACTTCTCCAACGCCTGCGATCAACCGGTCGCGAAGGCCGGACAGCCGCTCAGACTCCGCGGCAAGGTTCCGCACCGCGCCGGCGGCAGCGGCCGCGAAGGCAGCTATGGCAGGTGTGTCCAGCGTTCCGGACCGGACGCCCCGCTCCTGTCCCCCTCCGTGTTGGACCGGGGTCAACGTCACGGCGCGTCCAAGGAAGAGCGCGCCAACACCCACAGGGCCGCCGATCTTATGCCCTGACACGGACATTGCTGCCAGCCCGGACGCACGGAAATCCACTGGCAAGGAACCGAAGGCCTGCACGGCATCGCTGTGCACCGGAACCCCATACGGCGCGGCCAACCCGACGATTTCCGCGACGGGCTGGACACTGCCTACTTCGTTGTTCGCCCACATGACAGTAATCAGGGCAACTGATTCCGGATCCCGGCTCAGCTCATGTTCCACGGCTTCCACATGGACGATGCCTTCACCGTCGACGGGCAGCCACACCACCTCGGCGCCTTCGTGGCGTTCGAGCCATTCGACGGTGTCCAGGACAGCATGGTGCTCGACGGCGGAACACAGGATCCGTCGGCGGCGCGGGTCCGCGTCATGCCGGGCCCAGTAGAGGCCCTTGACGGCAAGGTTGTCCGCCTCAGTGCCGCCCGAGGTGAAGATGACCTCGGATGGGTGGGCGCCCGCAGCCGCAGCCAGCGTTTCGCGGGCCTCCTCGACGGTTCGGCGTGCGCGGCGCCCCGCGCCGTGCAGCGAGGAGGGGTTGCCGGTCCGCGCCAATTCGCGGGTCATGACAGCAAGCGCTTCGGCCGACATGCTGGTGGTTGCGGCGTGGTCAAGGTATACGGGCACCCTGCAATTCTACCGACGCTGCGCCCTCAAGCCCGGGCAGGAGCCTCGGCCTTGGCGATGCGGGCGCAGCAATGGCCCGGACCTTCATCCGGCACCACGCAGTCCGGGTCCTGTCCCGAGGCCGCAGCAGCACCCTTCAGGAAAGCCCCGTTCATGGTGCACACCACGTCCTGGTGGTTCCTCGAAAGCCGGTGGAACGGGCAGTTCAGGAGACGGTACCCACCCTGATCTTCCGTGGGCTGGTATCCGATGTCTGTCAACGCGCCAAGGAAATCATCCTGCCGGCCGGCCTCGCCACCTTTGCGTCGGGCAACCGCCAAGAGGGCTTCCTTGACTGGAGTCCCTTCGTTGACGGATTCCGAAACGGCAGAGGCCAGGACATCCCCGGCCAGGTCATAGTGACGTTCCGGGATCGATGCGCTGACTTCGTCCATGGCAGCGAGGTAAAACTTCGCGGGCCTGCCCGAGCCGGGCCCGGCTTTGCCCGGGGCCTTCCGGAACTCGACCTTCAGCACACCTTCCTCCACCAAGCGGTCCAGGTGGAAGGACGCCGTGCTGCGGGGAAGGGCCATGGCCTCAGCCGCCTCATCCCGCCCCACCGCACCGCCGGCATCCAGGACGTAGGCATACAGTGCCCGGCGGTTGCCGTCATCCAGCGCCGCGATGGCGGCGATTCTCCTGCTCCACGAAGGACCCGTCGTGCCCATGGGAACAGGATATCTCTAAAAACAAATCTCATTGATTATTTGAAGGGCTGCTTCCAGCAGCCGTCAGGACGGCGGAACGATGACCACCTGGGCTTGGACGTCTGCCTTCGCCTTGGCCAGGGCGGTCGCATCCGGGCAGGCAATCGAGACATACACAGAGGACGCGGTGCCGCTGAACAGCCTGGCCATCACCGAGGCAGGTTTTCCTCCGGCGGTCGACGCCGACTCCAAGGCCAGCAATTCCACGGAGCGCTGGGGTTTTTCTGAGTCCTGCCCCCAGCGCAGGGTGGCCGCCTTCAGCTTTTCCGGATCGATCCCGGCGTCGAGGTACTGGAACAGTGCCTTGGTGGAGGCAACATCGTCTCCGGGAACCACCAATGGACCCTGGTTGACCGTGATCCTGGCCAGCGCAACGCAGCCATCGGCTTTCGCGTAACGGTTCTCACCCTGCAGCCCCGCGTGGACCACCGACCATCCCGGAACCTCCTCAAGCCTGCTGGCATACGTGACCGGTTCTCCCGGCACCAGTGTTCCGCCAGCGGCGAGGGGAAGGTCCTTGGCCGCCACGGCGGCTGCATCGTGGCCAGGGGTGATCGTGGGTGTGGACAGGGTGGACCCTGCCGGTGAAGGCTTCGGAGCCGCAGGATCAGGTACGTTGACGCTGCATCCGGCCATCAGCAGACCGGTGGTTGCCACTGCGCCCAAGGCGAGCAGCCGCCGTCGAACGTTCTCTACCACCATTGCTCCTCACTCGCCGTCCCTGCCCGATCTGAGTCTACCGACGCGCTAGGCCAGGACACGCAATCCTCCCGGAACCACCTCAACCTCGACAGGCAGCTCCGCAATCCGCTCTCCATCGGCATAGGCGCTGACCCCGGTGGCCTCGAGCCGCACGCGCTTGGCACGTTGAATCCCTACCGCCGGATGTCCTGTGTGCCGGCCAGTAAAGACTTTGGGGAAGACCGCCAGGAAGGCCAATCGGGATAGCGGCTTGACCACGAAGAGGTCCAGTTCGCCGTCATCAGCAGCTGCGTCAGGAGTAATCCTCATGCCACCTCCGATCGATTGCCCGTTGGCAACGGACATCAACATGGCGCGCTGGTGCCACTGCTGGCCGTCCGCCGTGACCACATAGTCGATGGGCCGGAAGGAAGCCAGTTCCCGGATCATGGCCAGGTTGTACCGGTTCCTGCCGCGGGGCCAGCGCCAGGAGTTGGCCCGTTCGTTCACGGCGGCATCAAAGCCTGCGGAAAGCACCCCGGCAAAATACGCGACCCCGGAGGCAGACGTGGTCCGTGCCAGGTCAATCCGGCGACCACCCGCGCCCAACGCGTCAAGCACTACGCGACACGCCGCCGCGATGTCTTCGAGGGGCAGTCCCAGCGACCTGGCGACGTCGTTGCCGGTCCCAGCCGGGACGATGCCCAGGGGAACGTCGGTTCCGGCGAGCGCGTTCACGGCGAGATTGACCATGCCGTCCCCACCCACCACGACAAGGGCTTCGATGCCAGCATCGACCGCTTGGTTCACACGCTTCCGCAGGGTTTCAAAGCTGACGTCCTGGAGCACGACGACGTCGGTACCGGCGGCGCGGAAAAAGGCGGCGGCCTGGTCCCCGGCGTTCGGGAGGCGGCCGAATGAAGCAGCCGGGTTGATGGCGAGGGCAAGCTTTCCGGGCCTGCGGCTGTTGGGCGGGGCCGGAGTGTTCACAGCAGGAATTATGCCAGCCGGGAACCACCGGGCCCCTTGCCAACGTTCATGGAGTGGCTGGATAAACTGGCACGTACCGCCCTCCCGGGGCGGACAACCGAACCTAGAGAAGGGCCCGTGCTTGGCCGAGGGCAGCAGTTCGCACTATCAAGTCCTTCGTGTGCCCGTCACTGCGACAGACAAAGAAATCAAGGTGGCCTACCGCAAGGCCGCGAGGAAGGCCCACCCCGATCACGGCGGCGAGGCTGAAGCGTTCCGTCGGGTGACCTTGGCCTACGAGACCCTGATCGATCCGAGGCGCCGCGCGGAATACGACCGCCGGTATGCGGCCGGGGCAACCGGAGGCTCCGTCCCCGGCCATGACGCAGGTCCCGGCGATCGCGGGCCGGCCACTGCCGCGGGTGTCAGGCGCCCCCAGCAGCAGCGCAACACCGCCGGCGACCCCGCCGTATACGTGCCACCGTTCGATGACCCCCATGACGTTCCCCTCATTTCCAAGGCGGAAGCCGCTTTGCAGGTCCATGGGATTCCCCGCAAACGCGGCATCTTTGGCGCGGAGGCCCGGATCCAGCGCGAACTGCGCACCGTGCAGCTCATTTCGCGGCAGGTCCTGTCGGCCATTCCGGCAGCACGCTTGGTGAACGGCCTGCGTTCCCCCTCGGATAACAGCCACATAGACCACGCCGTACTGTCCGGATACCGGCTTGCACTGGTCGGATCCATGCTGCTGCCCAAGGGTGCCTACGCCTGGAACGGCCATTCATTGCGCCATGGCGGCAGGACCATCGCGCCGCCGCAGCTTGGCCACATAGTCCGGCAGATGCAGGACATCTTTCCCGAATTGAACGTTACGGGGTGGGTTGTCCTGCACAGCCCTGACGGCAACCTGCACGAGCCAGTGATCGACCACTATGGGAAAGCCCCGGAGTCCGCCATTGAAGTGGTCAACGGCGCGGGCCTGGCCCGGGGCCTCAAGCAGTTCCTCAGTTCCGGTCCGGCGCCGAACACGGTGGTGGTACCTGTGCTGGCACGATTGTTGCGTGGCATGCATCAGTAGCCCGCACCACCCGATTGCACGCCCCGGACTGGATAGGATGGACCAGTGTTCCGTATCCTCTTCCACACCCCAGAAATTCCAGGCAATACCGGCAATGCCATCCGCCTTGCGGCCATCACCGGCGCCGAACTGCACCTGGTGGAGCCACTCGGCTTCGACTTTTCCGATGCCAAGCTGCGCCGCGCAGGCTTGGACTACCACGACCTCGCTGTGGTCACGGTCCACAAGGATATCGACGCCGCCTGGGACGCCCTTAAGCCAGACCGGGTCTTTGCCTTCACATCGGACGGCGAAACGTCCTACACGGACATTGAGTACCGCGAAGGCGATGTGCTGATGTTCGGGCCTGAGTCCGTGGGCCTCCCGGCCTGGCTGAAGCAGGATCCGCATGTCACCGCACGGGTGCGGCTTCCGATGCTTCCTTCGCTTCGCTCGCTCAACCTTGCCAACGCAGCCTCCATCGCGGTCTTCGAGGCATGGCGCCAGAACGGCTTCGCCGGGGCCAAAATCTGACCCATCCATGCGGGCCGCCGCGCCGAATAACGGGTGCAGGAGAATTCCGGCCAAGGATTGCGGATGAGGAGCCCAAGTGAGTCTGTTGGAGAGACAGGTGGCTGTGGTGGTCAACCGCACGACTTCGCCCACCACGCCGGAGGGCCGTCCTGCCGCTTTCAAAGCCGACCACATATGCTGGACAGTAATGGACACCCCCAACACCCCCGGCCCCCCGGTCTTCGAGGCCGCTGGGCCCGCAACCGACCTGAACTCGCAGTTGTCAGGCCTCCTTGAGCTGATCGCTGCCGGAGACCAGCAAGCCTTCGCGGAATTTTACCGGCTGACCTCCAGGCGGGTTTTCGGCATGGCGAGGCGGGTGCTGATCGATCCCGAACTGAGCGAAGACGCAACCCAGGAAGTCTTCATGCAGGTCTGGCAAGGCGCCGCGAAGTTCGACCGCGGCGCAGGAACACCGTTGGCTTGGTTGATGACCATTGCACACCGCCGGGCCATCGACCGCGTCCGTGCCGTGCAGGCAGCCACGGACAGGGAAGCGCGTTACGGCGCTTCCAGCCAGGATCCCGACCGCGACGTGGTAGCCGAAGAAGCCGGAACCAACCTCGAAGCCGAGGCCGTGGGCCGCTGCTTGGGAACGTTGACCGAAACCCAGCAGGAGTCTGTCCGACTGGCCTACTACGGCGGCCTCACCTACCGCGAGGTTGCCGAACGGCTCGGCGCAGCCGTGCCCACCATCAAGTCGCGGATCCGGGACGGCCTCCTGCGCCTCAAGACGTGCTTGGGGGTGGGCTGAGATGAGTGAGAACACCGGTGGAGGATTTATCCGCAAAATGTTCGCGAACGACATCGCAACCGACCTTGCCGAGGGCCGGGTCCTCGAACTTGCCGAAATTTACGCCTTGGACGCCTTGACCGAGGAAGAGCGTGTCCTGATCGACGATTACGTCAGGGACGCACCCGAGGGTCCGGAGTTCCGGGAGAGGGTTCGCCAGGCACACGAAACGCTGGCCGTCAGCTTTGCACCGGAGGAAGAGCCCCCCGCTGCCTTGTTCGACTCCATCATGGACAAGATCGCGCAGTCCTCAACCGCAATGCCGTCCTCTGCGGAGCCTGTTGCTCCGTCCGCCGGAGAGCCGTCCGGAGGTGCGGCCGTCGCCGATCTCGCCAGTGCGCGGCTCAAGCGTAAGGAACGTCGCGGGATGGCAGGAGCGCGGGCATGGATCATCGGCGCTGCCGCCGCGGCCGCGATCGCGGTGGCAGGCGTCGGCGTCGGCGCCTATGTTTCTGCACAGAACGATCCCATCAACCAGGTCCTGCAGGCACAGGACGTCCAGAAGAAGACCGCGGACGTTCCCGGAGGCGGCACCGCCACGATCTCCGCTTCCTCGGCAAAGGACTCGTTCGTGGTGCTCATGAACGGTGTGTCTCCTGCCCCGAGTGGCAAGGTCTATCAGTTGTGGACCCTGCCGAAGGATGGTTCCGCGCCGGTTTCGCAGGGCACCATGGATGCCGAAAGCCTTTCAAAGCCTGCCGTTGTGAAGGGATTGTCATCGGCCTCATCGGTAGCCATCACGGTTGAGCCCGCGGGCGGATCCAAGGAGCCCACCTCCGCTCCTGTCGTGGTGGTTCCCTTGGGCGCCGCCTGAGTCCACCCGCGTTAAAGCCCGACGGCGGCCGTCCCACCCACGGGACGGCCGCCGTCGTACTCTGCGTTGAGAAGGGCGTCGCTACAAAACGAGCGACAACAGCATCACGAAGCCGAAACCCACAACAGAGATCAGGGTCTCCATCACGGACCAGGTCTTGAAGGTTTGACCAACCGTCAGGCCGAAGAGTTCCTTGACCAGCCAGAAGCCGGCGTCGTTCACGTGGGACAGGAACAGCGAGCCGGCACCGATCGCCAAAGCCAACAAGGCCGCGTGCGTCGGACTAAGGCTGCCTGCCAGGGGCGCCACGATTCCGGCGGCGGTCACGGTGGCCACTGTTGCCGATCCTGTGGCGAGGCGGAGCGCCACTGCGACGATGAAGCCCAGGACCAACACGGACATATTGGCACCTTCGGCCCATTTCTTGACGGCGTCCCCCACGCCCGCACCGATCAGGGTCTGCTTGAAACCACCACCTGCACCCACGATCAGGAGGATGGCCGCGATCGGTCCCAGGCTGTCGCCAAGCTTGGCAGTGATCTTGCTGCCCGTGAAACCCACCGCGTACCCGAAGGTGACGATTGCCGCCAGCACGGCCAGCGTCATGGCAACAAGGGGCTGGCCCACGAAGTCGAAGAAGATCCTGATGGCCGGTGCAGTGGCAGCATCCGGCCAGATGATGCCGCCCAAGGCCTTCAACAGCATGAGGACCACAGGGAAGATGATGGTCAGCAGCGTCACAAGGAACGATGGTTGCCGTTTGACATCGCTGAGGTCGGCACTGTGTTGGGTGTCGATGCCGCCGGCGACAGCGGGCGCGTCCACAGGTACCCATCGGGCAGCCAACCGGGAGAACAACGGACCACAAATGATCACCGTGGGGATCGCCACCAGGATGCCCAGGGCCAGGGTGGTTCCCAATTCGGCCTTCACGGCACTGATCGCGATCAGGGGCCCCGGGTGTGGCGGCACGAGTCCATGCAGCACCGACAGGCCGGCCAGGGCGGGGATGGCGATGCGCATCAGCTTCATCTGGGAACGCTGCGTCACCAGCACGATCACCGGGAGGAGGAGCACCAGGCCGATCTCGAAGAACATGGGCAGGCCGATGATGACCGCAACCAAGGTGATCATCCAGACCAGCTTGTTGCCGCTCGCCTTGGCGATGAGCGTGTCCACCACGCGGTTCGCTCCCCCGGAGTCGGCCAGGAGCTTGCCGAGCATCGCGCCCAAGGCAATCAGGAGCCCCACTTCCTTGAGGACCCCGCCCACGCCGTCTTCGAAGTTGGTGATGACCTTTCCGAGCTCAACGCCGGAGGCCAGGCCAACGAAGGCCGAACCCAGCACGAGGGCCAGGAAGGGATGCAGTTTCAGTTTCGCGATCAGGACGACGATGAGCGCAATTCCCAGGGCCGCCACCACCAGGAGCTGTGTGTCGTGGCCGGTCCATCCCTGGACCTCTGCGGGCACCAGCGTTGCCGTCTTCAGCCCAATCACAGGGCAGTCGATTCGGTGCCCTTGGCGGCGGGCAGAAGCCCCAGCCGTTCGATCACTTCCTCCGCTTCCTCAGCGGGCGACGCCGAGACACACAAGGAGATGCAGCTCTCCTCCTCGGTGGGCTCTTCGAGAGCCTCAAACTGGGATTCCAGGAGCGACGGCGGCATGAAATGGCCGTGGCGAGAGGCCAGGCGGTCCGAGATCTTGTCTTTGCTGCCTTGGAGGAACACAAAGACGACGCCTTCTCCGCGAAGCACGTCGCGGTACTTTTTCTTCAGGGCCGAGCACGTAATGATCGCCGGCGTTCCGCTTTCCGTGCGCTTCCGGATCCATGCGGCAATGATCTCGAGCCAAGGCCAACGGTCCTCGTCCGTGAGTGCCTGTCCGGAGTGCATCTTGGCTACGTTTGCCTCGGGGTGGAGATCGTCACCTTCGGCAAGGTCCCATCCGAGCTTTCCCGCCAGGACGCCGGCAACGGTTGATTTTCCCGAGCCGGAAACTCCCATGATCACAAGGACCGGCTGCTGTGCAGTCTTCGCCATCAAAGTCTGCCTTCCTCAAATAAATATGATTTAACCGAGGTCAAGCATATGGCAGGGGTTACAGGAGGGCAATACTAGAAGCCTGCGATGGTGGTGGAACCGTTGATCGCCACCACGTGGAACCGCTCCGCGCTCCGTCCTTCCGGAAGCCCTGCACGTTGTCCGTTGGCCAGCAGGTTTCCACGGACCACGCGCTCCATCCCCTCGATGTCCGGGTGCTGGCTCGCATGGATCCTGATGGCGTCCAGCTTGGCGTCAACGTGTTCCGTGATGTCTACTGCGTGATTCTCGAGGGCCTCCGGGCTGGAGATGAACCACAGCCACGGCAGCTTGAAAGCCCCCAGTCCGGCCTCTGCGAGTTCGGGGTAGGCGAAGGGGTTTTCCACGGCCGGGTAGACAGCGCGGGTCACGGCCTCCCCCGCTGCAAGGTGGTCCGGGTGGCTCTTCTGGATCCGGTCCCAGTTCCTTTCCGGATGCATGGTCAGCACAATATCCGGACGGATCTCGCGGATCAGCTTGACCACTTGCTTGATGACCTCGTGGGTGGGTTCCAGGTAGCCGTCACGTTCGTGGAGGTAGTGGATGTCATGCACGCCCACCAGCGCGGCCGCACGCTGCTGTTCTTCGGCCCGGAGCTCGATGATTCTTTCCCGGTCCACCGGATCGAAGCCACCGGCGTCACCGTCGGTCATGATGCAGTAGCTGACCTGGACTCCCGCGGCAGTCCACGCAGCGATAGTCCCTGCCGCTCCAAAATCGATGTCGTCAGGATGGGCAGTAAAACAAAGCACCCGCTCAACACGCTCCGTGGAGGTGTTGAACGGGCTCTGTGCTGACGAAACGCCAGAAGTCAAAGGATCAGCCTTTCCGCTTCTTGATCTCGGCCGTAGCCTGCGGCAAGACCTTGAAGAGGTCGCCGATAATGCCGAAGTCCGCTATCTCGAACACGGGAGACTCGGCATCCTTGTTGACGGCAACAATGACCTTGGACGTCTGCATGCCGGCCTTTTGCTGGATGGCACCGGAAATGCCGGCCGAAATGTAAAGCTGCGGCGAGACCGTCACACCGGTCTGGCCTACCTGCGCGTCGTGGCCGATCCAGCCCGCATCCGTCGCTGCGCGGGAAGCGCCGACTGCGGCGCCGAGCGCATCAGCCAACTCTTCGACAGGACCGAAGTCGCCGTCAACGCCTCGGCCGCCGGCCACCACGATGCGGGCTTCACTCAGTTCAGGGCGTCCACTGACAGGCTTGTCCGACCGCGACGAGATCCGTGCAGAACCTGCCGCAGCGTCGCCAGGTACCTCAACCGTGGCCGTGGCGGGCGTTGCAGCAGCGGCCGCCGGCTCGGGTTCGACCGTGTTCGCCTTCACCGAGTACACGGACACAGGCGTGGTCGCCTTCGCCGTGGTGGTGTAGGAGCCTGCGAGCACGGACTTGTGCGCCGTGCCGTCCGCTTCCACGTCCACGACGTCCGTGATGACACCCGCGCTGAGCTTGATGCCGAGACGGCCGGCAATTTCCTTGGCCTCGGGCGAGTTCTCAAGCAGCACGGCGGTGGCACCGGAGGCTCCCACTGCCGCAGCCAGGTAGGCGGCCTTGGGTCCGGCAAGGTACTCGCCAAGATCGTCCGACGACGGCAGGAAGATCGTGGTGACGCCGTAGGCACCCAAGGCGCCGGCGACGTCGTCGGCCACGCCACCGTTGATGGCGACGGCGGTCTCCCCCAGTTTCCGGGCAAGGGTCAGGAGCTCCAGGCTGCTCTTCTTGAGCGCAGCTCCGGGGTTGTCAATGAATACAAGTGCGTTTGCCATGGTTTGGGGTCCCCTTTAGAGCAGCTTCTGTGCGGCCAGGAAGTCGACCAGCTTGATGCCGGCGTCGCCTTCGTCGGTGATGATGGTTCCGGCGCTCCGCGGCGGGCGTGCCTCAGCCGATTCCACCACCGTCCAGGAACCCGCGGCCCCCACCTGCGAGGCCTCGACGCCGATGTCCGCGAGCGACAGGGAAGCGATCTTCTTCTTCTTGGCGGCCAGGATGCCCTTGAAATTCGGGTACCGCGGCTCGTTGATCTGGTCCGTCACGGACACCACAGCGGGCAGCTGTGCCTCGATGGTCTCCGAGTGGAGCCCGGTATCGCGGCGGGCCACCACGGTGCGGCCGTTCACCTCCAGGCTGGAGGCGAACGTCACCTGGGGCAGGGACAAGCGCTCAGCGAGCTGCGCCGGAACCAGCGACGTCTCGCCGTCCGTGGAAGCCATGCCGGTGAGAACCAGGTCAACGGGCCGGCCGTCCGCGGACAGGTGGCGGATGGCGGCGGCAAGCGCCAGCGACGTGGCGGCCGCGTCTGAGCCCGCCAAGGCCTCGTCGCTCAGGTGTACGCCGGAGAAGGCACCGATTTGAAGCGACTTCTTCACGGCATTCACCGCTCCGGATGGGCCCATGCTCAAGGCAATGACCTCGTTGCCCGCCTTTGCGCCGCCGCGTTCTTCGGCCAGCTGCAGCGCTGCCTCCAGGGCGTACTCGTCAAGTTCGGACAAGATGCTCTCGTCACGATCGGTGGTGTTGCCTGGTCCGGTGATGTGCCGGTCGAACTGCGCGTCCGGGACGTGCTTGACCAGGACCACAATCTTCAATGTGTCTTCCACTGTCTTCGAAGCAGCCTTCCATGCTTGTGGACGGCCAACCTTCAAAGCGTGGCCGTGAAATTGCCCAACACGTGGGCTTCCCCTAGCTAAGCATATTGCCCGCAAAATTCCATGGCGGCGTTAACGCCTGTTTCGTCGCCTTGGGAAGCGCACTGGCCGGTAAAGCACGACGGCGGGCCGCACCTCTTGGGGTGCGGCCCGTCGTCGTTGGTTCGTTCTTGAGATGCGGCTGAATCCGCAGGTGCCCGTTACTGCTGGGCTGCATCCAGGGTGACGTCGACATCCTGCGACTGTCCGTTCCGGACGATCGTGACCTTCACCTTTGCCCCCGCCGACTGCTCACGCACGGCGGCGGTCAACTGGTTGGGATCGCTGATGGCGTAGTCACCGAACTTCGTGATTACATCGCCGACCTTGATGCCCGCCTTGGCTGCAGCGGAACCGCTGGTCACGGAAGCAACTTCGGCGCCAACCGAGAAGCCAGAGTCACTTCCCGTCGAGGACTTGGCCCGGACGGAGACACCGAACTGGCCGTGGCTGGCCTTGCCCGAATCGATGATTTCCTGCGCCACCCTCTTGGCGTGGTTGATCGGGATGCTGAAGCCAACACCGATGTTGCCGCTGGACGAAGTGGCGGAGCTGCTGCCAGCCGAAGCAATGGCCACATTGACGCCGATGATTTCACCCTTGCTGTTTACCAAGGCACCACCGGAGTTGCCCGGGTTGATCGCGGCATCGGTCTGGATGACGTTGATGGAAATCGACCCCTCGTTGCTGGTGCTCTGGCTCTGCCCGCCTCCCGGAGGAGCGAACTGGAAGCCCTGGTCACCGCCCTGGGAGTTGTCCGAACCGTCCTTGGGCGCCGCGGAAGACGCCACGCTGATGGTCCTGTTGAGGGTGGAAACGATGCCGTCAGTCACCGTTCCCGTCAGGCCTAGCGGCGCGCCGATGGCCACTGCGGTGTCCCCCACGTTGACCTTGGAAGAGTCGCCCAGAGTGGCAGGAACCAGTCCCGAGGCATCCGAAACCTTGATGACAGCGAGGTCGGACAGGGGGTCGGTGCCCACCACTGTCGCCTTGAGGACCTTGCCGTCGCTGGTCCGGACCTCGATGGCCGCATTGGACGTAGCACCGTCCAGCGTGACCACGTGGGTGTTGGTCAGGATGTGGCCTTGGTCGTCAATGATGATGCCGGAGCCCGTGCCACCTTCGTTGCCGCTGGTGGCCTTGATGGTCACCACGCTGGGCGACGCTTTCGCAGCGGCCGCCGTAATGGCGTTGACGTCGTCCTTGTTATTGACGATGACCGTGCTGGACTGTCCGCTGCTCGAAGACGTGGTTGTTGGTTGATCCCACAGCATGTTGCTGCCGGCCACGACGCCGCCGCCCACCAGGCCTGCCGCAAGGATGCTGGCTACCAGGGTGCCCACACCGAAGACGGGCTTGCGCTTGGTGGCTACCGCTGTGTGCTGGCCGGGAGCCTGGTGCATGCCCTGTCCCTGCTGGGCTCCGTATGGCCCGCCTGGGATGCTGTTGAAATGTGCTTGGCCCTGGGGCCCCGGAGCCTGGCCGCCCTGGGACTGCCCGGGCGTTCCTGGGTTCTGACCGGAACCGTAGAACGGATGGTGCTGTGGATAGTCCGGGCGCTGGCTGCCCCCTTGGTACATGTGGCCTGCATAGGGCGGCTGTGGCTGACCCTGGTGCGCGCCTGTATGGGGGTGGGACGCAGTTGGCTCCCCGGACGCCGCATTATGGTTACGATTGGCTTCCTGGCCGCCGTTGGGGTTCGGTTCCGGAGCCTCGGCCTTCGCAGCAGCCGGCGGCTGGAATGCCGGCATCGGCGTGGTGGGCTGGGACCCCGTTCGCTGATCGGAGTTCCAGCCGGGCTGCTGCTGTGTGGGAGTTGCATCCGAAGTGCTGGCGGCAGGATCGCGCGGCTCGTTCGGCTCGCGGTTCTCCGAAGCGGCGCCCTGTGCTGGGTTCTCCGTCATGGGACTTCCTTTCGTTCTCGTCTCCCCTAACTATGGCCCTATTTACTGGAACAATTTCGGACGTTCGCTGGGAGCTTCCTGAAAGCCTGGATGGGTTCGGCGGCGGGCGTCGCTGGGACCTGGATTCCTGCTTCAACGCGCGACCCTTCGGGCTTTCTCCTTCATTTCGCTGGTGGCATATTCACCCCGGTGGACGGGGTATCAGGTGCACCATAGAATCAAGAGGAATTGCCACAGCGACCTGCGGCTTTACACACCATGCGTGGGGGCGCTGAGCATTCTGTGACGATTGGTTCGCCCTGTTCCAGTCGCAGACGTGCTGAAGGGTTGCACATGCGGTCAATAGTGAAACGTGTACTCGCCGTGATTGGCGTGGCTGGAGTGCTGGCCCTCCCGGCCGGCGCGGCGTGGGCCGCTGATCCGGTCACCATACCATCGGGCCAAAACATCGTCGATGATGCCAACGTCCTCGGCAGCCGGAAGGGCGAAGTCCAGGACGCCATCCAGAAGACGCTGAAGGACCACAAGTACAACCTCTATGTGGTGACGGTGAACTCTTTCGAGAACCCGTCGGATCCTGCACAGTGGGGGCAGGCTGTCGCAACGAACAAGAAGATGGGACCGGCGGACGTCATCCTGGCCATCTCGACCGCCGGACAATATTACTTTGCGCCCAACTCCGCGAGTTCCATCTACTCCAAGCGGACGAACATCACCCAGAACGCCATCGCAGCGAACCTTGGCGCGGGCAAGAAGGACTATGCCCAGGCTGCCATCGACACCGCGGCTGCCATTGGTGACGCGGCCGGCGGTGGCAGCGGAACCGTGCCGAGCGGCAACGCAGGCGCAGGCGTCCTGGTGGGTGTCGGCGTCGTTGCGGCCGGTGGCGTGGGCACGTACCTGTACCTGCGCAACCGGCGTAAAAAGTCCGGCCAGGCCTCCAGCGCCAGTTACGGACCCCAGGGCGAACAGCTCGATCCCCTGGCCGGCCTCAGCATCCCGGAACTCCGGCAGAAGAGCGGCTCGCTGCTCATCGAAGCGGACGATGCCATCAAGTCCAGCGAACAGGAGCTGGGCTTCGCCCAGGCGCAGTACGGCGACGCCGCGATCGGCAACTTCACCAAGGCCCTGCAGGAAGCCAAGGGCCACATGACTGAGTCCTTTAAGCTGCAGCAGCAGCTCGATGACCACATTCCGGACACCGAGGAACAGCAGCGGAGCTGGCTCGGCGAAATCATCCGCCGCTCCGAAGCTGCCCTGGCGTCGCTACGGGACCAGAAGTCCGATTTCGATTCGCTGCGCGAACTGGAAAAGAACGCGCCCCAGGCCCTGGCCGCGGTCACGGACGGCGCACGTGAGGCAGATGCGAAAATTGCGACTGCGGAACAGTCGCTGGAGACGCTCCGGGCCAAGTATGCCGACTCGGCCGTCGCGCAGGTCTCGGACAACATCATGCAGGCCAAGGAACGCCTGGCCTTCGTGAACAACGCAGCCGCGACAGCGCAGGAGAAGCTTGGCTCGGGCGAAAACAGCCTGGCCGCCGTTGCGGTTCGCGCTGCAGAAGAGAGCCTGCACCAGACCAACGTGCTGATCGACGCCATTTCCAAGACCGCAGGAAGCCTGGACGAGGCCCGCACGTCCTTGGAGAGCGCCGTTGCCGAAACAAGCCAGGACCTGGCCCAGGCGCGGGCCATGATCCAGTCCGGCCAGCACCCGGAACTTGCCGGACCGGTAGCCGGCGTCGAAGCGGCCTTGGCGCAGGTCAAGACAGAAATCCAAGGCGGCAGGATCGATCCCCTGGCAACGCTCAACCGCGTGGAGACAGCACACCAGGCGTTGGACCAGTCCCTCTCCGGCATTCGGGACCAGGAAGAGCAGGCGCGTCGTGCCCAGGCATCCCTGCAGCAGACCATCATGGCAGCACAGGCACAGATCAGTGCCACATCGGACTACATCACTGCACGCCGCGGAGGGGTGGGGACCGAAGCCAGGACCCGTCTGGCAGAAGCCCAGCGGAACCTCGACTACGCGTTGTCGATCTCACGCAACGATCCTGTGACTGCCCTGACCTACGCCCAGCAGGCACACTCGCTTGCGGCGCAGGCGGCTCAACTGGCTCAGGCTGACGTTGACCACTTTGGCTATGCAGACCAAGGCTACGGCCGGGGCGGCATGTTCGGTGGAGGCGGCGGAGGCGGAGGCCTCGGCGGCGCCATCCTTGGCGGTATCCTCATCAACTCCATCCTTAACGGCGGCCACGGCGGCTGGGGCGGTGGCCACAGCGACGGCGGTGGAGGCGGCGGCTTCTTCGGCGGCGACTCAGGCGGCGGAGGCGACTGGGGCGGTGGCGGAGGAGACTTCGGCGGCGGCGACTCCGGCAGCTTCTAGGCACCACACTGGTTCCGGCCAGCACAAACTAGGTGGGGTTCCCGCCCCATGTAGAAGCGGTACAACAACTGATCACTGATTTCAGTGGGCTCCACTGAGCAGGACGAAAGGCAACACCATGGTTAAGCAGTCCATTTTCGGTCGGATCGCACAACTGGCCAAGGCAAACATCAACTCTTTGCTTGACCAGGCCGAGGACCCGCAGAAGATGCTGGACCAGATGGTCCGCGACTACACGAACAACATTGCCGAGGCCGAGTCAGCCGTTGCCCAGACCATCGGCAACCTGCGAATGCTGCAGGCCGATTACAACGAGGACGTCAAGAACGCCCAGGACTGGGGCAACAAGGCTCTCGCAGCCTCCCGAAAAGCCGATGAGTACCGCGCGGCCGGCGACGCCGCAGACGCACAGAAGTTCGACAACCTGGCGAAGGTTGCCATCCAGCGCCAGATGACGGCTGAATCCGAAGCCAAGGCGGCCGAACCGAGCATCGCTTCCCAGACCGAAGTTGTGGACAAGCTCAAGAGCGGCCTCGACCAAATGAAGAACAAGCTCAACCAACTCACCGCCAAGCGCAACGAGCTTGTGGCCCGCTCCAAGACCGCTGCTGCCCAGTCCCAGGTGCACGACGCCCTCAAGAGCATCGACATCATGGACCCCACCAGCGAGGTTGGCCGTTTCGAAGAAAAGATCCGCCGGGAAGAAGCCAAGGTCCTTGGACAGCAGGAGCTGGCGGCTTCAAGCCTCGACGCCCAGTTCAACCAGCTCGAAGACCTGGGTGAGCAGACGGAAATCGAGGCCCGCCTGGCAGCGCTCAAGTCCGGTGGCAGCAAGCCTGCCCTCGGTGCCGGGGCCCCTGCAGCCTCCGGTGCCACCATCGACGAGGCAGACTTCGACAAGCTCTGACTCCGCAAGTCCCATGCGTATGGCCGGGTTCTGTTGGACCCGGCCATTCGCCGTTTAAAAGGCCTGCGCTGGCCCTGCAACCGACCGCCGGGACTAGCTCGCGGGCACTCCTGCATTGTCCGCCCCGGGGCTTGCTTCCGTGGCAACTTCAGCCCGGATCTCAAACCCCTTGGGATGGAAGTACGTCACGGTACATTCCAGGACTTCGCCATCGGGTCCCAACGTGGTCCGCTCCAGGCGCGGCACCATGGGGAAGCCCCGCACGTTGAGGGCATCAGCAAGGTGCTCGGGGGGTGCATGCATGGTCACGGTGATTTCGGCCCGCTGGAGCGGCTTCAGGGTCCTGTCCTGGATCACCTGGTAGATGGAGTTCTTCTCCGCATCGGCGAGGCTGATGTGGCGGCCAATGTGGGATGGAATGAAGATCTCTGCAATCGCATAGGGCCATCCGGCGCTGGAGTACGATCGGCGAATAACCAGGACCAGGTTGTCGTCGGATACGAGCTTGGCTGGAACGGTCCGGTCCTTTTCCATCCACTTGTATTCGATCAAGCCCTTGACCGTCTTCATTCCGGCAGCCGTAAACGTCTCCATGAAGGGTGCCAGACGGTTCAGCATCCGCACGGGCCGCTGGGCCATGACAAAGGTTCCCTTACCCTGGCGGCGGACCAACAGGCCCTTTGCCACTAAGGTTTCGATGGCCTTCCGTACGGTGGTCCTGCTGATCCCGTACTGGTCCATCAACGACTCTTCGGTAGGGATGCGCGAACCCGCCTCCAGCCGGCTCACTTGATCTGTCAAAACGTCCGCTACCTGCTGGTACACGGCCACTGGGCTGTCCCTCTGCAGAACCTGGGGTTGGGGGACGGCGTCGTAGTCTTCTTTGACCATGCGGACCTTCCTGGCGTGACCTGCCCCGTTGCCGGCGGGAAAATGATGCCGGCACCAGGGCTGTGCGGATAAAACAAAGGCCCGGACCAGCTAATACTGATCCGGGCCTTTCCCAGTTGCGGGGACAGGATTTGAACCTGTGACCTCTGGGTTATGAGCCCAGCGAGCTACCGAACTGCTCCACCCCGCGTCGCTCAATCAACTTTACCCTATGGCGAATGCGGTTTTGACCACTTCGGCGCCATCGTGCCGCAGATCACGTTTACCATCATTCAGCCCGACGATGCTCGAGGAGCATTCTCCACGCAAACAAAAAGTCCGGATCAGCATGTGCTGATCCGGACTTTTTCTCCAGTTGCGGGGACAGGATTTGAACCTGTGACCTCTGGGTTAAGAAGTCCACGTTCCCTAGATCGCTTCACTCCCCCCATGAATACCCTATTTAGACGCTGGACGCCAACGCTCAAGCGGCAGCCATAAGCGGGGGCCACAAAATTTAGCCCCCGCGCCGGAATCTAGGCCCCCATGTTTTTAGACGTTTCCGGGGGATAGTCGAGGGGAAACCGCGTCTAGAGCTACCAGACGAGTTCACAAATTAAGTAGCCAATACACGCCTAGCCGTGCTAAGCTTAGAGAGTCAGCAAGGCAGGAAAACAACCCCAGGAGCAAGCCATGGAATACCCCAAGCCAGTAGATCCGGCCGAGGCCGCACCGCTTCTCGATGCCCTCCTCGAGAACGAGGAATACGGGATCTACTACAGTGCGGCCACCCGCCGCGACATTCTCCGCCGTGCCGCATACGACATGGGACTTCTCAACCGCCAGGCTCCCCCAGCCCTGCTTCCGGAGATTGCCCAGGACGCCGCGGCCCGCATCCGCGAGGAAGTCGAGCCCCACCTGCAGGAGGTATTCAAGAACGAGCTGCGCGACGAACTCGAGCTTGCAGGGTGGACCGTCAACCCCTCGACAACTTGGTTCACCAAAGAGCAGGCCCCCGGACTGCTCAACTCCTTCTCTCTCGCGCTCACTGTCGAAAGCGTCAAAATCGAGGCGTGCCGGCCTAACTCGATCGTTGAGCTACTCAGCTTCGACCGCGCCAAGACAAGCCCCGAGCGTCTCGCTCGCGTCCTCGCTGCAGTGTTCGCGTAAGGGGCCGGCCGTGGTCGAATTTATCGCAATGATTGGCATGAAGAACTCGTTCAAGGTGTGGGCCGTCAAGTTCGCCTCAAGCTCCGATATGTTTGCTTGGGTAGACGCCCACCCTGAGATCGTCCTGAACTCTTGGTCCCCCATCGTCGATGCCGAGAGCGCCCTCGTCTATGCGTCCCTCGAGGCAGAGAGGAAAGCCGCCCAATGAAGCGTTACCTATCCCGCCCCGAGGTTGCGGAAAGAATCGGGGTCAAGCCGGACACCCTCAACCGGTACAAGCTGCCGGAGCCTGACGCTCAGGTAGGGGCCCGGCAGCTTGGCTGGCTGCCTGAGACGATCGACGCATGGAATGCCTCTAGGCCAGGCCGGAGAGGACCGAGCAAGCCAGCCGGTACAATTGAGAACGCGGGGCCGGTTTGAGCGCTGCCCTTGCTGACACTTCGGTGGTTTAGCTCGCCGGCCCCGCACTTGAACGCAGAAATAGGGCCCCCGGCCACCCCCTAGAGGGATGGACCGGGGGCCCTTTTCTTGTGTGTGGTTACTTCTCGTTGCCCTCGACGTCGGCCGGCTCAACCTGCGCCCCGTAAACGATCTGCCCGCCGTTCGTGATAGTCACGTCACCGGGCGAAGTCTGGGAAACCACCTTGGGAGTCCCGGCGTCCGCCTTGATGCCCTTGAGCAGCTCGTTCACTCGAGGAATCGCCATGATGCGCGAGAGCGCCGCGGCGATCGCCGTGAGCAGACCGGCCGCTGCCAGCAGCCAAGCAATAAAGCCCGGAGGCACTGCCGCGTCCAGTTCCTCAGCGAGGATCTGCAGCACCGAAGGGCCGGCGAACAGGACCAGACCAAAAGCCGGAACGCCGACCTCGAGCACGGTCCGCCACATAGCCCGCCAAGGGTTAGCGACCTGCGAAGGGATAGCCAGATGATTTGCCATTAGTTCCCAACTCCCTGAGTCTTGAGCGCTTCCTTTACCGCGGCAGCGATAAGCTCCGGGAGGTTCTTCTCGAGCTTCTCAACCCGAGCGAGGACCTTTAGCGCGTTCTTGTTTTCGAGAGACGGCAGGGACTCCCCGCCAATGATGGACTCGTTGTTGCCGGCGTTGTTGAACAGCGCGTAGTAGACCGCCTTGGAGAACTCAGAGTTCGTCGGAGGCTTTGGGAATTCCTTTGTGGGGGAAAACGCCGGGTAATTCATGATGGTGTTCATATCAGGCATGTCGTCATCCTCGATTCCGTTGAGTATTTCGTCGGTGTACTTGAAAAACCGGGCCCAATCGAATTTGGGGCCGGGGTCAGAGCGGGAGATCCCGGAGTCGCCGTGTGCGCAGAAGCCAGGCACTCGAGCCCTCGCCTCAGCTCCGGAGATCCGCCGGAGCGGGACCACGATGTCGTGGTTGTCCGCCATGTACTGCACGAAATCGGCGGCCATGCGCGCGAGGTTCCGATAGAAACCCTCCTCGACTTCGGCCGGCATGTTGCCCCAGTCTGTCGTCTTGCACGCGGCCGAGATCCCGACCGCCCAGTTATTGGTCTCCGAGTCCTGCCAGGTTTCCCACTCCCACGGGTAGTAGGTTTCAATGTCCTGCCAGTCACAGGCCCGGTGGTAGCAGCCGTAATCCGCGCGAGATTGAACCAGCCGTGTGAGCGCCGAAACACCGGCCCGCCAGTCCCCTTCCGAGGTGTGGACAATTGCAGTGCCGGACAGCGCCGCCCCACCACGCCGAGGGAAGGTCCCCTGCGGCGTGGCGAGGTTCGGCGCGTCGACCAGTGTGTAACCAGTCGCCATGGCGTTCCCTCCTAGTGTTCTTTTCCTTCGCTTATTTGTTCTTTGAGTTGGGCGGCCACCGGGACAATGTCCTCCTTCACAACCCGGCTCAGCTCGTCAGCTTTGGCCCGGCGTTCCTCTGTGGTGGCAATGTGCGCGTCCAGCCGTTGAGTGACGACCTTGACGGAATCGTGAACCGCGTCCAGGTCCTCGCGGAGGTTGGTTTTGTGGCTGTTCTGCACTTGAGCCCGGAGCGTCTCGAGTTGGGCCATGACACCGGGCCGGGCAGGCTCTATGACCTGCCCGGACCCGTCCACCCGTTCCGGCACGCCGTGCCAGTCCTCCGCGAGGTGCCCAAGCTTCTTGATGAACTGCCGGACCGGCTTGAGTACCTTCACAGCGCCGGCGACGGCCCCACCGACGCCGGCCAGGAAGAGGACTATTTCGCCCACGGTCAGATTGGTTACCCATTCAGGCATAGTCTTTGCGCCCCCCTTATGCGTTGATCAGCTTGAGCGCCGTAATCGACGCTGTTCCGGAATCGACCGTGGCCGAGGCCGTCGCTGTGGTGGCCGTGAGCGGCAAAGTGCCATGTTGGAACAGCTCGTAGGTGCCAGCCGCCAGCCCCGCATAAGTGCGCGTAGCATTCAGCCCCGTTGTCGCATCAGTGAGCGCAACCGTCACCGATGCCGTCGCCGTGACCGTGACCGTTGCGACCAGCTTCCGGACCGCGCCCCTCAGGTGCGCATACTTCGTTGCGAGGTCCACAGTCTGACTTACGGACGCCGCCGGCGTAATCGGTCGGAGAATGTTGTTCCGGTAGGTGCTGGAAAAGTCAGCGATCTCGAACCCCGTATGGGTAGCAATATCGATCCGGCCCGCATCTCGCTCAACCACCAGGAAGTCGAGTAGTTCCGTGAGCTTCGCCGTTGTTGTTGCGCTTCCCCCGCTATTGAGGAGGGAGGGGTGCATCATCAGGACCACACCGCCGCCGGAGGCTTGAGCGTCTGCGACGAGAGCGATAGCGGCATCAACGCCCGCGATTGTGTCCATGTTCCGGTAGGACCAGCCTGGCGTGATCTTGCCGTTCAATGGCTTTACCTGACCAGGCCGAAGCCCGGAAATGAACGCATGAGATCCCATCAGCAGACGGCCGGCCTCCGTGCTGTAGAGCGTGGCCGGATCTTGGATCGAGTTCAGCCCCGCAAATTCCGTACCACCAACACCAGGCATCAGGAAGCCCTCAATTGCAAGCTTGGGAAGCGCCGACCGCAGAGCGGTCAGAGAGTCCACCAGCTCAGTCTTGAGGCCGGCTGACGTCGCCGCGTCTCGGTGCGTTTCGCCGTGGTTCCAGATCTCGTCGCCGTCATTCACGCACCAGTCCTGCACCTCAGTAAAGGTCGTGTTATTCGACTCCGCCGTGCTGTTCGCTGTCGTGTAGACCCCAGAGTTCAGCGCAATGGCAGCGATCAGGTTCCGCAGACGCAAAAGAGGCTTGATAATGGCCTTGTAGTTGTTCAGGCCATGATCGAATCGCAGCACTACCAGAGCTTTGCCGCCCGTACCCCGAACTCCCCCACGCCGATCCGTTGCCACCCGCTGCAGAACGTCGGGAGCAGACAGGAGAGCCGCAACAGTATCCGTGCTGACAGCCGCCCCAACCTCCCGCCAAGGGCTCCACGCAGTAGCTGACGTGGAACGGACAAACAGGCGAGGCACAACCTCGAAGCTCTGCCACGTTTGCGTGTGGTAAGTCCACGAGCCGTTTTGAAACAATTGCGGCGAAACAGTCAGCCGGCCCGCGCTGCCGGTTGGGTTATTCGCACCAGTTCCCGCCCAAATTGGGTAGTCGCCTGGCGTTTTGATCGTGTTGAAGTCCGTGCCTGCGGCTGGGGCCGGACGTTCCCACGACTGCAGCTTCCAGACGGACCACGTGCCGGCGTTTCGATTGCGCGCCCAAATCTGGTGCGGATTGTCGATGGTGGTCCACCGCTGAATGAGGTTCGTGCCTGTTGGCAGGACCTCGAGGACGCCCGAACCGATCGCAGGGAGCGCCGGCGTCATGGACCCCGCGCCAGCAAAAGAGGTCACCGGGTAAGCGCCCACAGTCACGACGGCGTCCAGGTTCGAGGCGTTAGCAAGCGGCGTGCGAATCCAGACGCCGGTAGCTCCCATCAGGTTTGCCAGGTACACCCACTGGTAAGCCATTAGACGTTCCTCCATTCGTAAAGCTCGCCGGTGTTCAGCGGGTTGTTAGGGTCTGTGGGGTCCTGCTTGAGCCACAGCGTGTGTTTCAGCGGCTTCTCGGGAGGCGTGAGCGAGACGTAGACCATCCGGCGGTTCCGCGGAGGCCGGCCGAAAAGGTTGGAGAATGCGCCGCCAGTAGTTGGCACCTCTAGCTGCCAATCCGGATAGTCCGATTCGCTATAAGTTTTGGGATCGGACGAGTTCACCCATCGAACGCGCAGCGTGTACCAGGACTCGTCCTGCATGTCTGTGTTCGAGGCCAGCGGAGCAGTAAACGAGCCGTCCGCAGCAGGAACCACTTTGACCGGCTCTGTTGTGTAGAGCCCGCCCGCTTTAGCGTTTGGAGCGTTGAGGGTGAAGTAGAGCACCGGACTTTTGCCGGAGAGGTGCCCAAGACCGGCGTCCCAGAGGGTGCCGATGACGTCTGCCATGTTTGCCTCCTAGGCAAAAGAAAAGGCACCCGTTTGGGTGCCCGTTTTGGGGTTGTTGTGGCGGTCAGGTGTTCAGCGTGTCTGGCGGCGTCTCTTTGGCCTTGAGCTGCAAGCGCAAGCCCTCGATCATCCGATCCTTGTAAGCGTTCGTTGCGTTGGCCGCGGATAGCGCAAGCTGGCAGTCAGCGAGCGCCTGCCGGAACTCATCTCGCTGATGTGTGAGGACGTAAATTTCCGGGTCTTGTTTTGGTATCGCCTGTTCCATTTGTGTCCAATCGTCTATATAATGTAGACATGAGAAAGATCATGGTTGTTGGGGTCCTTGCAGCGGCAGCACTCACCGGATGCGCAGCTTCCCAGGCGGCCCCCGCAGGAATGCCAAGCACACCAGCCACTACGAGCCCACACTGGGTCACCAAGGATGGTCAGCCATTCGACCCGGCGGCCGTGAAGTTCAACGAGAGCGCCGTCCCGTCTTTCGCCACTGCCGCCGCATCGATTCCCGGATACCGCACCGCTTCAACAGCAACGCTCACCGTGATCGCCCGCGACCTATGCGAGCACTACGCCGGAGGATTCAACACCGAGGATCTGCGTGCTGGTAGTGTCTCCGGCAAGGAAAGTGGCGAAGCGCTCGCTAGGCTTGGAGAGGCAGCCAAGGCCACCGTCTGCGCCTAGAAACTGGCTGTCGATTTGTACACCTTGCCGGCACCGTCCACATAGAGGTTCGGCTTGTTAGTGGTTTCCGGAAGCGCCCCAACAAAAAACACTCCGTTGGTGTTGAAGATCATTCCCTTGCCACCTCCAAATATGTCCGCCTGGCTTTCCGATACAGATACCCCGCCACCGGAGGTTCCAGTCTGTTTGAACTGGGCACCGTTTGGCGTTGCTGCCAGGTATGCCCCGTTATCGAATCGGAGACTGCCGTCAAGGTAATCAGGGTCGATCGTCACGCCACCCGCCTTGATATTCGCCCCCGTCGTCACGTTCAGGTCGTTTTTCAGGGTAGTGATTCCCTCAACGTCGAGCGTTCCGGTTGTCTTCATCGGCCCCTCGACCGTGAAGTCGCCGGCGACCGTTGTGTCCCCGTCCAAGTCAGTTACCCCGGTTACCTTGAGTGTCCCAGTTACCTCCGTAGGGCCGGCCACCGTGAGTTGCCCGGTGATCGAGGTATCACCGTTTATCGTGGTGAGCCCGTCAAGGTCCGTCTCGCCGGTCACGATCAACGGCCCCCAAATGTCCGTCTGCCCGGTCAGGCGAACAGAACCGGTTACCGTGAGAAGCCCGGAGACGGCGGCCGATCCGGTAACGCTCAGGCCGCCGTTCTCGATCGTGATCCCGCCGCCGCTATGCACCCGGATTCCACCGCGTCCGACCGCCATGTTGTTTTGATTGGAGGCGAACTCGAGAGCCCGCAGCCTCCGGAGAATGTTGGGGATAGCGTCAGAACTGTTGAGGTCGTCTATCTGCCCCATGGCTTAACTCCCTAGTAGTTGAAGTTGCGGCGTGATCTCTTTGAGGTCGAAGGCGTAGGAGATCATCCGGTAGTTGGTCCAGCCGTCCGGGATATACCAGACGCCCTTTGTGTTGAGCCGGACCAGGCCGCCCAGGGTAAGGCTTGGCACCTTGACCGAGCCGTCGACGGGCACTTTGAAAGTGACCTGGCGTGTTGGCGTGTTCGCCGTCGCAAGGTCAGCGCGCGCCCTCGCCGCCAGTTGGTCAACCTTACTGATGCCGGAGTAGCTCACTACCCGCTCAATGGCCGGGTAGTTCGCCCCAGCGAAGGACTCCGCAGCTTTCACTAGGAGATCCTCGCCGGAACCCTCACCGGTGCCGATCACCTTGTTGCTGACCTTCGCCGCGCTCTTTTTCGACTTGAGGCCGATAACCTCAGACTTGGCCACCGTGGCGTCCCAATCAACCCGGCCTTGCGTGAGATCCCCGGACCGCATGACCAGCTCGAGCTTCCCGCTATTCCACCGCGGCGGGAAATCAAGGTCCGGCCCACCCTCAGAGCTCATAAGCTCTTGGAGCGCGTCCGCTACCGAGGTGAACTTATACCCCTCGTATTCCCGGCTCTCAGTTCCAGCGAGGTCAGCCTCCCAGACGATAGGCAACTGGTAACGCGCGAGAGGTGCCGCGTCTGAGCCCTCTTGAATGACCTTCTTGGCGATCGTTGCGAGGGACAGCCCGGAATAGGTGAGCTTGATCTTTTCCGCGCCCGCCCCGTGCATTCCAAGGACGTGCCGGAATTGAAACAGCCACCAAATATCTACGCTCGAGACGCTGATGGTCCCGCCGTCGACGTCGTGCTCCGAGTCCAGGATAAGGCCCGCGTAAATAGGGGTCCCGTCCCAGTCGAAAACGAGGGCCCTCTCAAGCGGCTCCACAACGTCCGGCGTTACCAGCCGTGCGACCTTTGAATCTGAGATCTGGAAAGACGCTGAGCCGTCCGCCATTTTGTTGAGGGTGCGCCCGCCCTTGAGCGAAGCGGCCGGCAGTTTCACCCGGTTACCCCAAGTGTCCGTGCTGACCGTGTAGACGTTCCACGCCACCGAGGCCCCCTAGATGTAAGTGTCGAAAAGCTTGAGCGTTGCTGTTCCGGTGCCAGTCGTCAACGGGACTACACCCAGGGCCGTCACCACGCCGCCCGGAAGCGTCGGCGTGTTAGTTATGCCAAGCCCGCCGTGGATGCGCACGCCACCGACCCAGAGCTGCCCGTCCGCGTAGTCGATGGTGTGTGGCTGCCCGGATACCAGCGGCCAAATGACGTGGAAATTTTCCCCCCGGAAGGTCAACCGGTACCCGCCTGGCATATCCCCAGCCACAACAAATTGAGGCGTGGCTTCCGCGTTCCCAAAATGTCGGACACCGGGAACGACGCCGCCGCCAACCGTGGCTGTATATGTCCACACGTCGCCGAACTTTCGGGGGTCAGGGCACCAGACCTGGACCTGAACCTCTGCCGTATCCCTGGCGATCTCCTCAAACTTGGTTTTCGAGGCGAGACGGCAGTCAGCCCAGCGCGTTTCGCCGTTCTGCACAACCTCGATCCGCCCCAGCTCGCCGCCGGACAGCAGCCCGGTCACTCTCTCGCCGATCTGCTGCAGCTTGGCGTTCGAGTCCGTGAGCGCGTACGAATCAAGAGATACGACGCGCGCGGACCGGTACGCCTGCCGATCGTAGGAGCCATGCTGGTTAGGAATGGCTGAATCGTCCAGGCGCATATCCACGCCGTCAGTCCAGCCCTTGAACCCCCGAGGTTTGAGAACAAGCTCGGGGGTGGTGCCGGCCTGGAGTCCTCGCCCGAAGAACTCGAGGCCGGCAATGGTCACCTTGAGGTCGCCGCGGCTGCTCATGCGTCCAACTTCCTAAGCTCGAAGGCCATTTGATCGCCGGAGATCCGGCCGACCGTTTCTTCCGACATTCCCGGCTGCGTGTGGATGTGCTGCTCAACGAGCGGCCCGTCCCCTCCGGAGCCCCTCGAGCCTGAGCCCGCGACGTCGTACTCACCGAGCCCGTAGGCATTGCCGGAAAGTTCAACGCTGCCACCTTGGATCCCGTTCGCGATCGTGTCCGAGACGCCGGACAGTTCCCGCTTGAGATCCGGGATGCCCGCCCGGATGCCTTTGCCGAGGCCGGTCATAATCCAACCGCCGGCAGGGATCAGGAGCGCGAGGTCGTAGGCTTTCGGGCCCTTGTTGTTCGCGATCCATTCGCCGATTCCGCCGACAAAGTTCTTGACGTCCTCGAAGCCTTGGGTAAGGCCCTTGAAGAATCCGTCGATGATCTGCCCGCCGGCGTCCAGGAGCAGGGTGCTCAGGTTGCCGAGCCCGTCGAGGATCATCTGCGGGACTTGACCGACCCAGCCGACCACCTCGCCGAATTTCTCGACTGCCGCGTCCTTGACGGACAGAATCCAGAGCCCGAACTGGACGTACAGGCTCGCGAGGGCCATAAGCCCGTCGAGGATCATTTGCGGGACGTTGCGAATCCAGTCAACGATCGCCGTAAAAATCCCGACCGCCGTGTTCTTGGCATTCTCGAAGATCCCGCCCCAGAAAGCAGCGAATCCGGCCCATATCCCGTTCCACCAAGCGACGAAGGCGTTCAGCCCATCCGTGAGCCAGCCGACGAAGCCGCCCCACACTCCGCTCACCCAGGCCACCACGGCGTCCCAGTTAGCGACCAGGAGCACCAGCCCGGCAATAAGTGCCACAATGCCGAGGATGATCCACGTCATTGGGTTAGCCAGCAGCGCCACATTCGCGACCCACACCGAGGCCGCCCAGGCAATGAAGGCCCCCACCAGGGTTGCGCCGACCAGGGTTGCGAAAGTCGCGATTACCCACTGGTTTTCAGTCAGCCAACCCGAGAAGGCCGTTATCGCCGGCATGGCCGTCTCAGCGAAGGACATGAAGGTGGTTTCGACGGACCGCTTGAGCCCCTCGAGCGCGGTACCCGGCCCGGAATTGAGCTGGGTACCGAAGGCGTCAGCCGCCCCCGCCGTGGAGTCGAACTTATCCCCCATTGGGTCCATCATCCCGAGGAAGTTCGGGATCTGATCGGCCCCGAGGTCCTCGAGTGGAGTACCAAAGAGGGCCAGAGAGGCGGCCGATTGAGCTGCTGGATCGTCGATGCTCTGCAGGCCGTGGACGATCTCGCCCATGGCCTGATTTGCGGAGTCCCCGCCGGCCAGGAGCCGGCGCGTCATATCCTCCGTGTCCATGCCCATCGACTCGTACACGGCAGCCGTTGACTTGGACATATCGGTCGAGCGGATCTGAAATTCCTTGACCGCATCGCCCATTTTGTCCATGCCGATAGCACCGTCAGCCGAGGCCGCAACGATCATGCCCATGGCCGTTTCGCCGTCGATACCCAGGCCGGCGAAGTGCTTGGAATACTCGTCCATGATCGGCAGGACCTCGCCGCGGACAGATGCCGGCACCTTCTGCATGGAGGCCGTGATCATATCCATGGCTTGGTCAGCGTCTTTGGCCAGCCCGTTTTTGATCAGGATGCCGGCAGTTGCGGAGGTCTCCCCCACGCCGACCTCGAAGGCTTCCTGAAGGTTCAGCGCCTTTTCCGTTATGTCCTCGAGGTCCGAGGAGGAGGCTTGCCGCATCCCGCCGATGGAGGACATAACCGAGCCCACGGCCGCGTTTACGTCGGTCAGCGACTCGCCGTAAGCGCCGGCGTAGAGCGAGCCGGCAGCCTCACCGGCGGCCGCGGACTCC
Organism: Paenarthrobacter sp. NPDC089714; assembly: GCF_044748905.1. Lineage (NCBI taxonomy): Bacteria > Bacillati > Actinomycetota > Actinomycetes > Micrococcales > Micrococcaceae > Paenarthrobacter > Paenarthrobacter sp. NPDC089714. The sequence continues at coordinate 551,679 of NZ_JBIVGX010000001.1, read as the reverse complement.
GCAGGGTTGAGCCCGAGCTGCGCGGCTGTTTTGTTCCGCGCGTCCGAACTCTCGATCGCCGAGGCGAACCCATCAGCCAGGGCCAGGCCGACCGCTGCAACGCCGCCGGCGAGGCCGGCCTGGAACCCACTGGAACCGAGGACGCCGGAAAACTTGGCCCCGAAGGTTTGCCCCGACTTCTCAGCGGCCTTGTTGCCGGCTTTCTCAGCCTCCGGGACCAGCTGCTTTGTAATCGTCCCCTGCGAGCCCTCGAAGGAGGGCACCAGCGAAACATACGCCGCCGCAAGCTCCACAGCGTCCGCCACAGCACACCGCCTTTACTGTTTGTTGTTCCACCAGTCGTCAAAGTCCTTGACCGGAATGGGTGCCTTGCCGAACCGCTTATCGCCGTTGTCCTGCCCCGGCCGCTTGATCCGCTTGGGCTTTGGAGCCGAGCGCTTGCCCTGCCGCTGCCAGTTGCCAGCGGCGAGGAGATCCGCAACCGTCGCCATGAGATCCGCGAGGACCGCACCGTTCGCCCAAGCAGCGAGGTCCGGCTGCAGGGCCCGGATAAGCGCGGTAGAGGGCCCGGAGTTGCGGACGATCACGAAAAGGTCCCGCCACGAAAGAGCCGGAGTACCGAGATCCTCGATACTCCGGCCAATGACCAGAAGGTCGTACTCGACGGCCTCCGCTTGTTCCTCTAGGAGGAGGCAGAGGCCGCAGATTCCCCCACCGTGATGTTCGACGCCTTCTGCCACTCCACGAGGATTGCCCCGAGTTGGTCGTTGTCCACGACGTCCACCAAGCCCGGCGCGTACTTGTTCAGAAGAGTCAGCTGCAGCTCGCCGAGCTGCCCGAGTTCCGCCTCGGTAGGCTTCCGGCCGGCGTCCTGCGCCGCCTTGATCGGCTTGGCCGCTTCCGCGAGCTTGCCGCGCATACCTACCGGGATGAACTTGAGCAGCGGCAGCGTCCACGTTTTCCGCTCGCCGGGAACTTTGATGGGGCCGAATTGGTTCTGCTTGATCGACGCCTTAGACGCCGGAACCTCAAAAGTCATTGCGGGACCTTTCAGAGATGAATGCGGGGCCAGTTTTGGAGGTGGAGCGGGCCAAGGCCCCGCGCAGCGAGCCCGCCCCACCGGTCAAGAGCTGCCAGCTAGGCAGTAAAGACGCCGTCGTCCGTGTAGACGTAGACGTGAGTGCCGGAGGCGTCCGGGTAGGTCGTCATGGTGCACGGCCAGGTGATCGCGCCGGACTTAGTGAAGGCCACCTCGCCCGTTTCCGTGACCTGCCCGTCCGGGACAACCACGAGGACCCGGTTGTCGCCGTCCTTGATCCGGAACACCCAGGACTTGCGCGGCAGTTCCTCCGCCTTGAGCCGGGCCGCGAGCTGCTTGCCCGACGTCGCCGTGGCGGCCGTAACCGTCACGTTGTCGTCGCCGAAGTAGTTCTTCAGGCTCTGCTCGTTCGTCTCGAGGTGCGCCCAAGCGATCTGCGCGCCGAACTCGTTCAGAATGGACCGGATGATCGCGCCCGACCAGTCCCGGATTACCTCCGTGGAACGGTCCGGCGTGAGGTTCATGCCGTCCGCGGAAATGTAGCCCGAGGACTCGAAATCCTCTTCCAGGACGTCCAGCGCGTCCGTCGGCAGCGGAGTGCCAACCGGGGCCGACAGAATCGGGCCCGTAGTGAGCTGATCGGGAGCACCCGTCAGCACGTTAGAAGCTTTTACCTCGCTCATTTTTGCCCCTTTCAGGCAGGAGATTTACGACGCCCGGACGACTTGCCCGCGCAGTGACACCGCGTAAGTTGCGGAGTACCTCGCCCGGCCCGTTATGGGGTCCGGATCGTTGTAGAAGCTGAATGTTTGGACTCGCGAGCAAGGAACCCCAGCCATGGCCCCCAGCCGCTCCGCGAGGCGCATGAAAGCGCCGGCCCGTCGAGCGATCGCCGAGGCCCTCAGCTCGTCCGTTGGAGAGGCCGCCCAGGCCGTCAAAGTGAGCTGGTGGACGTCTACCGTCTCGTCACGCGCGGAGAGCCCTGTGAGCCGCACGACGACGGCCTCCGCCGGCGGCTCGTAACCCTCGACTTCCGCCGGCAGGCTGCCGACGAACTCGACGCCCTCGAAATCCGCCTCGGAGACGAACAGCGCCTGGAGGTATTGGATCGCCAGCGTTTCGCCGTCTGCCGGCTCGAGGATCTCAACCACGGCCGGCCCCGATCGCTCTCGTGAGCGTCTTATCGACGGCCTCGCGCTTGGCTGCCTCTTTCGTCTCCGTCGCGACGGTCACGCGGGCACGGTTAGCGCCCACCGTCGTTTTGGTTCCGACTCCCTCGCCGGCCGCGGCCGCGATCGCTGCCCCCCGCCGGGCGAGGTCAGCGGTCACAGCTTGAGAGCGGAGGATCTGCCGGAAGCCCTTGGTCTTGAACACAATCCGCGTGACTTTCGCCGGCATGGGATCACTTCCAATCAATGAGGAACAGAGCGACGTGATCGAGAGCGCCGGTCGGCGAGTCCCAGACCAACGGCACACCGTCTACCCCGTACAGACGGCCGCGGAACTCGACCGCCGAACGTTCATCGACGGCGGTTCCGGGAGGAGCGAGGACGGTCCAGCGGATTGTGGCCGTCGAGCGGCCGTCCGGGACCAATTCGGGGGACGCGCCAGGCTGCACGCTGCAGCCCGGCACCGTGGTGCGAGTTGCTGCCTCGCCGTAGTCCGGCTTCCGGACGTTCCGCGCGTCCGTTGTCCAGGCAGGAGCGACGACCACTATTTCTTGCGTTGCGAACGACGGCAGCACGCCGGCCCCCCCTAGATTTTGAATGGAGCGAGGACGTCGAGGTCCCGCTGCAGGAGTGAGAGGCCACCGGACACGCCCGGCGCAGTGGTGGCCCAAGAAATAGACACGGTGCCCGCTTGCTCGCGAGTCGCGCCCATCGGCGAGGAAAGCGCGTTGGCGACAACCTGCTTGACGATCTGCCGAACGTCCTCGGCGTCGGCCAGGTCGAAACCGTGGCGCACCCGGACCGAGACAGCCCCGAGCCTCGAGGTCCACCAGCCGTCGCGCAGCTCGAGCATGCCGGCTTTCGAGGCGTCAACCACGGCTGGATCCATAACGGTTCCGCCGTTATCCACAGACACGACGGACAGGAGACGGCCGGTAGGCAGCAACAGCAGCCGCCCGCCCGGACCGTCCCCCACCAGCGTTTCCTCGAGGACCGGCGCAATGTGCCAGCCCGCGTAACGCCGAAGCCCGGCCGATGCCCCCTTCAGGAGCGGCTCGAGTCGCGGATCCGCAGCCGCTACTTTGCCGTTCGTCCAGGCGGAGAACTCCGCGGCAGTGACGAACGCCGGCAGCCGGAACACTTCCTCGTCCGGCTCAATGATGGTGGTAGTCACAGCCGGCCCCCTCCGTTACTTGTTGGCCGCAGCAGCCCGCGACTTGTTCGCCGGCGTCTTGGCTGCTTTCTCCGCCTCAGCGGCAGCAGCAGCATCAGCGTCCGCCTTTTCCTTTGCCGCAGCCTCAGCAGCAGCAGCGTCCGCGGCCTCCTTGGCAGCAGCAGCCGCGGCAGCCTCCGCGGCCGGGTCCGGAGCGGGAGCCGCGCCGACGAGATCCGCGTCCGTCAGGCCGCGAGCTTTCGCGTCCTCGTCGGAGAGCAGCAGAACCGTGGGAAGTTCATTGATCGTTGCGTTGTACTTGTTCAGAGCCACGAGGGCACCGCCTTTCGAGGTAAGACGATTGAGGGCCCCACCGAAGCAGGGCCCTCAATCTTGGGAAGTGTCAGGACTAAGCCTGAGTGTCAACCTTGACGAAAGCGGTGGGGCGAGTGACGCCGAAGGCCACGCGCTCCTCCGCCAGAATGGCGACCATGTTTCGGATGAAGAAGTCCGCGTGGGAATCCGTCATCGTGACAGTGGTCTGCTGACGGTCCCAAAGGACCGCCTTGGAGTAGTCGCCGAGCAGGCCCTCGCCGGCAGCGACGGCCTCCGTCTCCACGATCGGAACGCCCCACAGGGTCCGGGGGCCCATGGAGAACGGGCCGGCACCCAGGAACTTGCCGGTGGAGCCGTTCTCGCGAGCAAGGTCGATCGTCTCGACGTCCACCGGGTTGAACGCGAAAGCGTTCGGAACCACGCGGCCCACAGTGCGAGCCTTGGTGATTGCCTTACGGGACGTCGTGAAGATGTCCGTGTCGAACGCCTGCGACTGAATGCCGGAGGTCTGCAGGATGCCGGGCAGGTTCTCACCGGAACCGTTGCCGTTCATGATCTGCGCTTCCTCAGTCTCGGCGATGTCCTTGCGGAGTTCGTCGTTGATGAGGCCCTGGAGCTGACCAGCGTCAGCAAGTGCGCGCTTGGTGGCCGGCACCCACTCGGCGATGGTCTTGACCGTGGCCGTCTTGCGCTCGAAAGCCCAGGAGCCTTCCGGCTTGTAGCCACCGCCAGCAGGCAGAACCAGCGCGCCGGCAGTGCCGGGAGCGGTAGGAGCCGCAGAGGTTGTGGCTTCCGGAACCGGAGCGGCCGCGTTGGTGTGCGCCGTCTGGACGACGTACTCCACGGTGTCCGAACCGGTGGTGCGCTTGCTGATCATGTCGCGAATGGTCAGCGGCCGGCGGCCGAGCATTTCGAGGATGCCCGTCTGCTCCGGAGTGACAAAGACGCCGGCGGAGGTGTCAGCGACACCGGTAAACAGCGACTTGACCGCGATCGGGTCCGACTGGAACCGGGAGCGCTCCGGCACGCCGCCGTTCTTGAACGGGGCCATGGCCGCCTTGAACTCCGCGGAGTTCACGATCTCGAGGCCCAGGTCCTTCACGCGGCGAAGCGTGCCGGCGGCATCCTTCTGCCCGTCCAGGTCCTCAGCAGCAGCCGGGCCGATCTCGTCGGCCAGCTTCTTGGCGTCCGCGAGAATGGCCTCGTCCGCTTTGGCCGTCTTGATCTGCTCGAGCAGCTCGCGGCCCTTGAGCATATCGGCCTTGTAGTCCGCCTGCTCTGCTTCCGTGAGGGAACGGCCCTCAGCGTCGGCCTTTTCGGCGATTGCGAATGCACGGGCAGCAGCAGCGGCCGCGGCCTCCTGCAGGTTCTTGAGCTTGGTGCTCATGGTTGCCTCCTCTAGGCATGAAAAAACCGCCCGGCAGGTGCCAAGCGGTTAGTTGTTGGATTACTTAGGAGATCGCGGCGAGTTCCGCCTCGAGCGCCTTACATGCCAAGGTCCGTGCGGACGGAATCGGGGTCAGATCCTCCGACTTGACGGCAGCGCCGCCCTCGTCGTTGTCCGGCCCGTTACCGTTGGCCTTTTCTTGGTCTGTCGCTATCTCCGCGGCCGCAATGACCGCGCCGATAGCGTCCTGCGCGGAACGCAGGGAGTCGATATGCTTTGCCGCCAGGACGCGGCCTTCCTTGATCCCGCCGGCCATGAGGTCCGCGAGTGCCTTGACGGCCACAACCGAGGTGTCCTGGTTGGCACCGATAGGCACGAACGAGAACTCGTAAACCCGGAGCTTCCGCAGCTCGTAGGCTTTCGTGCCGTCCTCCAGCTCCACGTCCGCGCCCTCGAGCACGTCGTAAGCGAAGGAAAGCTGGTTGAGTCGGCGACTCTTGACGAGCCGGTAGACGTGGGGGCCCTTTGGAGACTCGAGGTCGAAAACACCCTTCACCCACCAGCCGTTTTCGTCCTCGCCCATTTCCAGGGCACTGGCTACGTAGTAGTCCGGGTCGTCCATCCGGTGCCCGAACAGGCCAGGCAGGACGTTGCCGGAGTCCGCCCATTCCTTGATCGTGTCCAGGAATGCACCCTTGGCCACCACGTCGCCGTAAGAGTCAGCCTTACGGATGAAGGTGGACGGGTAGACGATGAACTCGCCCTCTTGGAGCCCGTCCGCCGGGCCGGCCTTGAACTGGACCGGTACGCTCTTGATTCTCATTGCTCCCCCTCCGGGCTATTCGATTGATACGTCGACGGTGCACTCACAGCCGGCCACCTCGTCCGGGCCCTTGACCGGATCACCCGGCCACTTCATGCCGTTCGAGAACTTGGCATCGATCGGCACCGTTTCCCCGTCCAAGCGCGCGTGGCTCTTGCGCGGATCAGTGGAGGTAGTCCGCCACGTCTTGACCGTCCGGTCACGCGCAAGCTGCTTGCCTGCCTCAGTCAGCGCGAAAGCTCCGACCGTGGCAGCGAGGGCCCGTCCCGCAGCGCCCGAGCGCTGCCCTTGGGCAGCCTCGAAAACAGCAGCGGGGCCCGGCGCGTCCTCCGAGTCGTCGGCGATCGCTTTCTCGAGCTGGGTCCGAGTGGCCTCGTTTACCCATTCCGCGCGAGAGTCGACTACGGCCTTGAGGAACTCGACCGTCCGGTTGACGTCGTAACTCGTCGGATCGAAGCCGAGCGCCTCCGCCTGCTTGGAACCGAGCGCGGAACTCATGGACAGCGCCAGGGCGAACAAGTCGTCGGCGAGTTCACCGTTCCACCGGTCCGCGTCCCACCAGTCACCGCCGGCACCGATCGCGGACAGGACCACCGCTTTCTGCCGCTTGAAGAAGTTCTCAAACAGCGCGACGGCCTCCGCTTTCTGCGCGTCCGTGAGATCTGGGCCCTTGTTTCCCGAGGGCCCGGCCTTGAGTGCACGCATGGGGCCGGCGGCCGCCCCGTCCGGTGCCGAGTCCGTCGGCGAAGCCTGCCCGCCCTCGATCACGTTGAGCGGAACGATCAGCTCGTCGCCGCCCTCGATCGCCGGCAGGTTGTTCATGGCGCGCGCTTCGTTGCGCGTCATGTACGGCCCGCCCGTTGCCGTTTGCAGTTGCGCGGCTTGCTCCTCGAAGCTGCCGCGGAGCTTCTCCTCGAGGTTGAACTCGAGATAGAGGTCCTCAGAATCCCCGAACTCCGGCAGCAGTTGGAGCATAAGCTCCTGGGCAAGCATCTTGAGCCAGGGGCCCAAAGTGTCCTGGTAGAGGTGCTTGTGCTGCTCTTTGATGTTCGAGAACGTCGCGGAGTCCATGACGCCGACCATTGTTGGCGGGATGAAGTACGCCGCGGCGACCTCCTCGCGCGCCAGCTTCCGAACCTCGACGTATTGCAGATCCTTGGCCGACTGAGACGCCGGCACAAACTTCATGCCGTCCTCAAGAATCGGAGTACCGCCAGCCTCCGGTCCGCCGCCCGTATATTGCGCACGCCAGGACTGCCGGAACCGCTCGCGCGCCTCTTTGGACCACGCCGATTGATTGTTGGCAGGAGCCGGACGCTCGAGGTAACCCGAAGCGCGGGCACCGTTGCGGAGCGTCTGCTCACGCATCCGGCCGGCCTCGTACTCCTCAGCAAGCACACGGCGGAGAGACTCGAGCGGCGACGTGCCCGCAAGGTCACCCTCCGGCGAGTAGCCGCGGAAGTTCACGATCATTTCGGCCGGGATTGGCTTGGTTCCGTTGGAGCCGTACAGCTCGAATTTCTCCGGGCCCCACCAGGTAGCGCCGATGGGCCGGACGGATACGGCAGGCAGCCGGACCACCCAGAAGCCGCCGGCCTCCGACTTGAGCTTGAGCCAGTAGGCCCGGTCGTAGATCGCGAGATCGCGGACCGTGCCGTCCATGAGCCGGTAAGTCGTGGTGCCAGGGTTAGGCCGGCCGAGGAGTCGGGCCAGAGGATGATCCCGGACCCGTTCGCGGCTGTTGTCAGCCTTGCGCCGGTAGACGTGGAGGCCGATGCTCGCAATGTTCCGGCCCAGGAAGTCCACAACGGTCCGGACGGAACCGTGGCTGCGCCAAATGGCCGAGTAGTCCGGCGTGTAATCGTCGGCGAGCGTCATGGCCGTCCGGACGCCCGAGACACCCGCCGAAGTCAGGGCCCGCAGCGCCCCGTCAGTAATGACGAAAGCCATAAGTCAGCGCCCCTTTACAGTGCTTGGATGAAATCGACGTGCTCAGATTGGATGACGGCCTCGCCGTCGATTGCTGCCGGCTCGTTGCCCTCCTCGAGCAGCACGGCGTTGCGGAGGAACAGCAGCGGTCCGTCCTTGCGGATCAGCACGCCGTCCACGGCCCGGCCTGTCTTGAGGTTGACCACGCAGCGGCGAGCCACGACGACTTCCCAGGGATTCGGGGCCGGTTCCGGCGCAGGTGCCGGCTTCCGCTGAATCTTCCACATGCAATAGACGCAGTAGAGGACGGACAGAGCCACCAGAACGGACACGAAAATTTCCACATCGACCCCTAAACGATCATCAAATCCCCGTCCTCATACGCGGATTCCGTAACAAGTTCGGCCGGCTGCAGGACGTCCCACACGGCACCGGACACAGCCATGAGCGGAGCAGCTCCGAACGGCGACGCCTGCCGGTTCCAAGCCCACGAGTCACCGAGTGGCTTAGTCACCGCCGTGCCTGCCGCAATGTTGAGGAACGGCTGCGGCAAGTGATACACCCGGACCGGCCGGTCCGCTTCCGTTTCCCCAAGCTCAAGGTCCGGGGTCCAGACGTGGGCCCGGACGGCGTCGTAGAACTTGCCGCACCCGACGCCCAAGTCAGTACCGCCCCACTCGATCACCTCGAGGAAAGGGATCTCCTTGAGGTCCTCGAGCACGCCGGTAACCGGAGCGCCTCGAGCTTGGACTACAACCCGCATAGGCCGCTGCTCCGATGCCCGCGACTTGAACCAGTCCACGAGCCAGCCGAGCCCGTACTTGGACGCGACCAGCTCGACGTGGAGTTCCCCGTCAGCACGCCGGCCGGCGGCTGCCACGAAAGACCGAGTGCGGTCGTGCTCCGTGTCCACGCAGTAGGTAACCGGATTCTCTGCCGGAATCTCAGACCGGACGTCTTGGCCGGCCTCCCAGGAGCCCGAGGGGAACGGCCCCTCGGTTACGCCGTCGTTCCATTGGCAAAGGACCTCAGTCCGGAACACCCATTCGGGGTCCGTCTTGCAGGCCGAAGCGATCGCGCGCTCCGTGATGGAGTAGCCAAGCGACGGATTCGCCGCGGCCCAGCCGTCGCGATCGTCTCGAGCGCAGCCGGGAGGAGCTGACCACTCGAAGATTCCGAGCGCGTCATCCTCGAGATCCCCGACCGACTCCTCGAGTTCCTCCTGCTCCTCCGGAGTCGTTGCCATGAGCAGTTCCGGGGCCAGGCCGTCCGAGTTGATGCCGTCCGGATCACCGAGCGAGGCGTGCGCCATTTTGCGCAGGTACCGCAGCACGATCGAGGAGGCATCCCCGGCGTTGGAAAGCGCAAGGATCAGCGCGAGGGCCCGCGCCATCGTCGTCTTGGTGATAGCGCCCCAGGCGTCCCACGACTGATGTTCGCGCAGCTCGTCAAGGAGGATCAGGTCACCGGACAGGCCACGGCCGCCGCGCCGGCTCGCTGTCTGCACTTTGTAGCGCTCACCGGTCACGAGATCCAGCGACTTCTTGCCGTTGGTCTGGTTCACCTTCTTGATCTCAGAGGCGAGTTCCTCGCACTCCTCCGCGATCTCGACCGCACCCGCCCAGACCTCCTCCGCAATGTCGAGGTTCTGCGCCGTGCCGATCACTAGGCGAGCCGCCCGAATGTACATGAAGAACAACGCGAGCACTTGGGCGAGCGTCGACTTCCCGTTCTGCCGAGCGACCAGCAGCACCACCGTCCGGAACCGGAAGGACCCGTCCGTGAGCAGCTCGAGCGCGTGGATCAGAAACCACTTTTGCCACGGAAATAGCGTGAGGTTTAGGACCTCCTCCGCGAACTCGATGCAGGCGAAGCCGGCCGAGGTTTTCGGGGTCAGCCTCCGCAGCGGAGGCGTGTAGATCCGCGGGACCTCATGGCCCATGAGTTTCTTAGGCTCCGCGCCTCGACTTCCCGCCTTGGACCGAGCGGAGCTGCGCGAGCTTGCCACCGCCGCTCTCCTTCTTCTCTGGCAGCTTGGCCCGGCCCGAAGGCGTCAAGCCCAACTGCTCGCACGCCTTGAAGTACAAGGCAGCCGTTACGTTGTCGAAGCGCCCGTCGATCAGCGGGTAGTCGGGATCGTCCATGCGCTCCGCGAGCTGCAGCAGCGCCGCGCACGCTCCGTCGTCCATATCAGTCAGGACGCCGGCCCGCCGGGCAGCTTGCACCGCCTCGTTGGTTTGCTCCCAGATCTCCACCGCGTCCGCCTCAGAATCCCGTCAGGACACCGACCCGGCTCGTGTTGAGAGCCGGCCAAATATCCGCCAACCGGTCCGGCGAAATGCCGACCGGGACAAATGCGCGGTCCGCGGCCCAGCCACGATGCCCGCGACTCCGCAAACCGTAAAACCGGATCTCCCCACCGGAGCCCTTGAACCGGAATGACTCCCGCCCGGACGTCCGCCGCAGGTCCACCGCGTAGCCTTCCGGCAGGTGTGCCGCGAAAGCCTCGAACAGCTCGTGCGCTTCCGCGCCGCCAGGGGCGAACACCGCAACCCGCTGACCGAGCGCGGCCGCAGCGTTGAGCGCCGTGGCTATGTGTTCCTCGTGCATGCTCATTTCCCCGCCCGTCTATATCGAATTGACTCAGAACTCAGTGCGCGCGCCCGCGCGCGCGACCCCCTCCCTCCCTGCCGGGGGGAGACTTCCACTGCCGGCAACTCGGGCCAGGCCCACCCGGCGGTAGAGATTCAGACCCCCCTACCCCTATGGCAGCGGTTGAGGGCTCACCACACGCGAGAGAGGAGGCCGAGGCCCGCAGGTGGTTCTCTGTTGCCTCTTGCTTTGTTGCAGCCGAGGTGGGACGGGGCGAAGTTCGCTGGGTCCTCGCGGAGTTCCGGGTACTTGGACCAGGGTTTCTTGTGGTCCGCGCTGAAGGACAAGGGGTCGTCCTTTGGTGCGTCGTAGTCGATAGGGTCACCGCATAGCCAGCAGTCCCGTATGCGTTGAGCCCGTAGGTCCGCAATGATCCGCTTCTGTGCTGCCGTGTTCCGGCTTGTGACGTGTGCACTACCCCCGGCCATGGGCCCCGCCCCCTATGGTGGACACCCCCCGGACATGGGAAAAGCCCCCGGCCGTGGCTTCCCCTCCACAGGCCGGAGGCTTTTCGCGCGAGTTGCAGGAGAGACAGCTCTAGCGCTGTTGCTAAGTGTTGCGTGCACCCCAACGTCTCGTCAAATTGGACACGCGCCCACGCTACCTAGACGCTCTCCACATCAAACAAGGCCGGCTGGTTCGACAGCCCAGACCGCCGAGCCTCGATGCGCGCGTATGCTTCCCGCACCCGTTCCGACACCTCGCCGCGCTTGCTTGGGTCAGAACGGAAGTCGCAGCTGGAGCACAGCGGGCCAACTGCCGAGGCAGGCCCCCCGTCACGGTAGGCACCCCAGCCCCACATGCACCGTTCTTCCGGTACCTTGCCTGCCTCGAGCAGGCGCACCTCGAGCGCGCGGATCTCCTGCCCGACGTCAGGGTGCAGAGCCTCGATCCTCTCAAGCTCGCCAGGTTCAGCAAAGGCCCCACATAGGCACTCGCCGCTCATGCCCAGCGCGTCCGCTACCTCGTTGCGCGGCAGATCGACAAGCCCCCGGTACTCCGCCATATCCTCGCTGGTCCAGTTCGCCAGCGGAGACACCCAGATCACGGACCCCTCGCGCTCGTACTCCGGCACGTCTGCCCGCCTTGCCGACTCAGCCCGGCGACGTCCTGCCAGGAACACCACCCGCTGCTTGTATGGATCAGCGACCAGGCGACGGCGCGCCTGCCTCAGTCCTCGCTCCTTGAGCCGTTGGTACATCTTGAAGTGATGCGCCGGGCCCGGAAACCCTTGTTCCTCTACAAGCTCCGCATATGACGCCGGCGGCACCTCCTCAAGCAAGGGCAGCCCCAGAACGGAGCAGCGAGTCCGGACGAACTCCCTGGTGGCCTCGATTCCGATTGTCGTGTTGGCATGGATCGCGTGAGTTGCCACGCCTTCCCGCACCATGAGATCCGCGAGAACGTGCGAGTCGTTCCCACCGCTGAATAAGACGGCGCGCCCGACGATCTCGTGCTCGCCACCATGAGCGGCGAGAGCTTCCGCCAGTATCCGACGCGCGTCCACGATCTTCTCCGCCAGGCTCACTTGCCACCGCCCGTCCGGGCCGCTACCTCGTACACGTCAGCGAGCGAGTAGACCGTGCGCCCTCGATCGTCACGGCCTCGCCGCTCGAGATCCCCGCGTGCTGCCCAGCTCCTCACGGTGCCAGGCTTCCGCTGCACCGCGGCCGCGGCCGCCACAGTATCCACCAACACCAGTGGCTCCCTTGCGGGGCACCCCACCGTGTGATCGCTTGGCAGCGTGGCAATGTTGACAGGCGTCCGGCAGTCCTTGCATTCACGGTTCACAAGAGCACCCCTTGCGCAGCCTCGCCGGCAACAGCCCCCGAGCCGTGGAACAGATCCGCGAGGACGTCCCGCTCGTGGTCGAAGCCCAGCGCGTCAAGCACCCACCTTGTCCAGGCCGGAGGCTTGGCACCGGCGAATCCTCCACCAGGGGCCGGCGCGTCGAGCACGTCGTTCACTGCTTGCCCAGTGCCTCGAGCCCGGCGAGGAGTCCACACGATCACCGGTTCCCAGCAGTTCCGGAGTCGAGCTCCGGACGGTACCGCGTTGCGCTTGTGCCACACCATGACTTGCGCCGTTGGAGGTACCCGGTTCAGGTACAGCGGCAGCGAGGACGGATGGAGCGCGACCGCCCAGGCCCCGTATTCGTCCATAAGCCGGCTGATCAGCTCGTGGTGCTTGGCAGGGTTGTCCCACTCCGCGGCCGCTTCGTGCTCGTCCGCCCTATGCGCGCCACCTCCCGAGCCTCGCCCGCCCACGCCGTACCAGCGAGCAGCCCGGCCGAGGTACGGCGGATCCGCTATTCCCATAAGCAACCCGGTGCCCTCGCTGCTGCTCACTGGATCACCTCGAGGTGCCCGCAGCTATCGCAGGACCACAAGACCGGCATGCGCCCCATCTCCTCGACAGGCCGCTCAGCTCCGGAGTAGCTCACGTGTGGGCACCAGGGCACAAGCTCCTTGCTCTGCTTATGCCCGCAGAAGATGCACCGCCCGGCGTCGAAATACTCGAGGTCCTCGATCGTCTCCGGGTACTTGTGTCCAATGGTGGTGTGCTCGCAGGGCAGCCACTCGAACTGGGTTACTTGAGTACGCCGGTGCAGGTGCCGGAACTCCGTCCGAATGATCGGCGGCAGCTCGTGGTCCTTCCAGTCCGCCCACCGATGCTTCGGCCATTCCTCGATCAGCTCCTGGTATTCATAGCCGGACACAATGCCGCAGATGGTTTCGTTCTTGCGGATCTCCTCTTTGGTTTGGTCACAGTGCAGGCAGCGCCGGGCGTCCTCGCTGCTCACTCTGCCAACCTCTCGTCTTGGGCGCTCACCCTGTTTGGGTCTGTCAGTGGCGTGACGCTCCAGGAGCCGTTGCGGATCCGGCCTTGCATCCACTGCTCCGCCTCCTCGCGAGTTGCGAAGGGTCCGACGTCGCGCGGCATATCTTCCGCGTGGATCTCGAGCGCGTAGCCGGCATAGTCGCCCAGCTCCTCGCGTACCGCCTCGAGGTTCTGAGTCACTTGGGCCCAATACTCGTCGCAGGCCGGGCACTTGCCACGCTCCTTTATGTCTCTCGTGACGTGGTTATGGTGCACCGCGCCCTCCGAAGGCCCGCCGTGCAGCGCATCCTCGCCCTCGTGGAGGTAGTCCATTTCGTCTTTCAGCTTGTCCCATGAGCCCTCCGCTATCTCCTCATACGTCACGCCGTCCTCCGCCAGCTTGCACAGCATGGCCCGGCCGAGCTGCTCCGGATGCCGGACCAGTGCAAACAACGGAATCACCCGGCTCATTTGCTGCCCCTCGAAGGTCCGGCCAGCGCATAGTTCGCCTGGTTTTCCGCGTCTGCCAGCCTCCGGAGGCCGACCGCTACCGAGTGCGCGATCGCAGCCGAGATCCCCCCGCCATGCGTCCACTTCCCGGACCGCTCGAGCGTCACCGGGTACTTGCACAGCCGGCACTTGCCCTTGAGTTCCTTCACTTCTTCTCCTTTTTCATCGGCTGGAAAATTGCATAGCCTCGCAGGAAGTCGCCCAGGTCCTGCTCCTGTTGGCGGGAAAGTCGGGCCCCGTCCACCCGCATCACCTCGACGCCGAGAGGCCCGTCCGAGGAGTCCACCACGACGACCTCGCACTTGTGGTGCTTGTCCATAAACCGGACGATCGAATCGCCTAGCCGCTGCTTGCGCCGTTCCTCTTTGTTGCTCATAGTCCCCACGCTTTCAGGAATGGATTTACTGCCGGCCGGACCATGAACTCCGCATAGTTCGCGAAGGGGTCCGGCATTTTTGGAATGTCGACCTTGATTTGGTACTTGTCCGGCAACGGTGGCGCGGTCAGGACCTCGTGGTTCGCCAACGCCTCAACGCCGAGCTGTTCGTTCTTGATCCGGACCCAGGTAATGCCGTCCTCGATCACAATGTCCGCCGGCTTGCCGTCGTATGGCTCCGGCTCGAAGCCGCTCAAAGTGCAATCCCCATCCGATGCCGGAGCCGCTTCATCGCCAAATCCTCGCCATGGACCAGCCGGACGGCCGTTTTGGTCACAGCGCGGCTGAACGTGGCCTGCAAATCACGGCCCATCGGAACAACCAGAGGTTGCCGTTCGGCGTGTACGACTACGCGCAGCCCGCGTCCGTGGACGGTCATAAGTCCCCAGCGTTTCGGAAGTTCGCCCGGTGCCACAATCTTCTTGTCCGCTACCACCAGCCACCAGTAATCGCAATACTGCGCGAACGATTCAGCCTTGTCCGGGTCCTTGAGTTCAGTCAGCCAGTCCGACCGGGACACTTTGACCTCGTGACCATGAAGCTTGGGCCCGGACCCTGCCCCCATTCCGGGCCAGAGATCCAACGCCATGTAATCGCAGATCCGGGAAGCGTTATGCCCGGCGGATACCTTGACGTGTTCGGCCCGCGTGTACCGCAATCCGTTTCCGCCGAAGGTCGAATACTTCTGGTTCAGCCGGTCAAGCATGGACCGCTCCGTCTCGCTCATGCCGGTTCCGCCATGGTTTCGAGCTTCTCGCCGTCGACTTTGCATTGCTGCCAGCCGGAGACGCCGGAAGGCGTGATGTGGACCCATGGGATTGAGCCCCTCAGTGGTCCGCGTTCGATGTAGTGGCCGCAGTGTTTGCACCTCATGCCCATTGCCCTTCCGTTGCGACGACCGGCAGGTTCCGGACCGAGTGTGGAGCCTTCCGATGCTTGCGGAACAGGTCCGCGAAAGTGGAGCCCCAGACAGGAGCGGCCGAATAGTCACGCTGCGCGACGGCCTCGCAGCCAGGGCAGGCCATGGCCTCGATTCCGGGGCCGGAGATCCCGCCGCCCACGGACCAGCCCGGCCCGTTTTTGTCGAAGCGGTCAATGCCGCAGATGGTAGGGCCAGGCGTGCCGCTGTCTGTCATACGGACTAGGTGGATCCGCTTGTCCGCCGGCCGGCCGTCGAACAGGCCGCCGCTTGTGAATTGAAGGGTTGCGAGTGCTACTACCCGGATCATTTGCCGGCCTCCCGGTACACCTCGAGCAGCTCGAGGACCATGCCGTCCTTGCGCTTGAGCAGTGGCCGGAGATCCGCGAGAGTCGCCGCCGCCTCGAGGAACTCGCCGGCCCTCATTTGTTCGGCGAGCCGCTCGAGGGTTGCCTCGATCTCCTGCGCGAGCTTCCGGATCTTCTGCCGGATCTCGTCCGCCTTGGTCATCATGATGTTCTCCTCGTTGGTGTTGGCCTCTTTGCCCGTCCGCGGAATTTGTCGCCCCAGTCGCGGATTTCCTTTTGTGCTGCCCGCTCGAGCGCGATCGCTGGGTGCGGTTCCGGCCGGCCTCGCTCGTCCGCAATGATGGAGCCCTCGCCGGCGATCCTTGCCCGGAGGTCCCGCTGCAGCGCTACTTGCGCGCAGTACGCCTCGAGGTCAGGGCCGACGATCTTGGCTGGCTCGTGGTGCTGCTCGATGATCTCGCGCCACACTTCCGAGGCTGCCGAGTCGAGCCGCTCAGGCGGAGGGAAAGCGCGCGACTCCTCCGCCGGAGCTTCCGCGGCAGCAGACCCGCGCCTGCCTCTTGCTGCCGTGGTGGTTTTCTTGGTTGTCTCAGGCATTGCCGATCCTCACTTGCCCCATGGACACGCCGGCACGGTCCGCCATTTTGATGTTTGAGCCGGAAGGGTCGAGCCTGCCGAGGGCCGGGGCCCCGCTGTCCGGATTCCAGCCGGGCTTGACGTCGTGGAATAGCTCCTCGACCAGCTCGAGGTACCAGGCAGCGCGTGCCGGGTCGTCCGAGAAGCTGAATATCTCGAGCCGCTTGTTTTCGTTCAGGTTCGCCGTGCTCGAAATGCTCAGTTGGTGCTCGTCGTTGGTGATGGTCACGAATTTCGCGTGGGTCCGTGTGGTTCGGATGCACTCCTCGCCGAACATATCCATGAGGAGCGAGGAGTATCCGCGGCTGCCTCCGTTGTTCCGGAAGGACACGTCCAGGATGAACCGGATGGACTTGATAAGGCCGGTATTCATGAACCGGTTAGCGACCTCGACGTCGTATAGGCCCGCGGACCAGGTGGAGATAGCGACGTCGGCCGGGCCGGTCCGCTCGAGGAGTACCAGGATCGCGTCCAGGAGCGAGAAGGCCCCGTTGGTGCTGACCTCGTAATCCATGCCGGGCTCGAATTGGTCGAGCGCGATACGTGCCGAGTTGGTCCGGAGTACCCGGTGCCGGCGGACTGGCCTCTTGCGTGCGAGTACCTTGATCCCGGAGGCTGCCGGGTCGAGCTTTTCGGCGACGTTCAACGGCACGTCCTCGCCGGTCCGGAATTGCTGTAGTTGGCTGTTTTGCGCCTCAGTCATGGCGATTCCTCTCCCTTGCTGACATATCCAATTATAGCCGATCGTCTAGGAAAAGTAGACGGACCGGACGCGATAAATCCGGCCCGTCTACATATCAGAACGGGGGCTCGGAATCGGGCCCGTTGCCCCAATTGCCGCCGCCACCTTGACCGCCCCAGGCGTCAGACTGCGCGCTCGAGTTGTTGCCGGCAGGCTGCCCGCCGCCGAAGCCTCCGCCATTGCTGGACCGTTGGGTGCGCGTCACTTTCGCCATGGCATACCTCAGCGAGGGGCCGATCTCGTCCACCTCAAGCTCAACGACGGTGCGCTTCTCGCCCTCTTTCGTCTCATAGCTCCGGGACTTGAGCCGGCCCGAGATAATGACGCGCAGGCCCTTGGTTAGCGACTCCGCGACGTTCTCCGCGGCCTCTCGCCAAAGCGAGCACCGCATGAAAAGCGTCTCCCCGTCCTTCCACTCGTTCGACTGCCGGTCGAACGTGCGAGGCGTCGAGGCCACGGTGAAGTTTGCCACGGCCGAGCCGCTAGGCGTGAACCGTAGCTCCGGGTCGTTGGTCAGGTTGCCTATCAGGGTTATGGTCGTCTCGCCGGCCACGCCTAGCCTTCCAGCTCGAGGAGATCCGCGATCGCCCGCAGAGCATCCGGACCCAAAGCGAACGCAACAAACGGTGCCGGCTGAAAGCCTCCGTTAAGGAATCGGCCGGCTTCCGCGTTCCGGGCAAAGTCCGGCGCGTCCGGATGATCCAGGACAACGGCCCGGTCCCCGTCCCTGTCCTCAACCGTTACCGTCGTTCCGGCGGAAGTGGTGGTGGTCCTCATCATTTGCTTGCCTCTTTCGTTTCGTTGTTCAGCAGTCGTGACATATACGCGGACTGCCCTGCCTCAGTAAGCCAGGCCCGGACCGGCCGGACCCGCATCTCAAGATCGACGGCCAGGCGCATCTCTATGCGAGCGCCCTTGCTGTTGCCGGCCCCTGCCAGGAACGCCACGGCGTCCGCTTGGGCGAGCTGCCCGATCGCGAGCTTCATGTAGTCCACCCATTCCGCGCCTTCCGGTGCCGAGTTCTCCGCAGGGTTGAGGACCTCGAAGCCGGCCTCGCGTAGCTGCTTTGCGGCAGCGTCGAAGCTGGGATAGTTGAACGCCGGGAGCCCGGACATTGGGCCGGCGAGGTAGAGCACCCGCGGCAGTGCCGGAGCCTCGAGGACCTCAGTCATGGTTGCGCCCACAGCCACACTTGCCCCCGTCAGGTCCGAACTCGCGCTCGAGATCCGCGACCAGGGTTTTGAGTGCCCGGACTACTAGGCTGGGGCCGATGCCGGAACGCGCCCGGACTTGGGCGTCCATGCCGAAGCCGAGGTCCCCGATCGCTTCCGGCTTGCCGAGGACGATAACCGCGACCTCGTCGTCTGTGATCTCGAGGGGTCCGGTCTTGAGGATCCCGGCTTCCTGTGCTTGCTCAGACATTCTTTGCCGCCTCCGTTGCGATTGACTCAGCGACAGCTACGGCCGCCATGCCTTGGATTGTTTGTTTGATGGACTTCTGGACGATGGACTCGAGATCGTCCACCATGGCCACGCGCTGCTCAGGCGTGGCGAAAATGAGGGCAGCCATGGCCGTTGGATTCTTGACCATTTCGCGGAACGCCGTGAAGGCGGCAGTTACGCCGGAGCCCGTCGCGGAGGCCACCATATCGGCCGCGGCCGGGATCCGCTCCTCGCCACTCATGCTGCCGCGCCTCGCAACTTTGCAAGGACCAGGACGGCGAGGACGGCCGCAAGGAGCGAGCGCCCATCAAATCCGGCGGAAGGATACAGTGCTAGGGAAGCCGCGATCAGCAGCAACGCCGCGAGCGCGAGCAAGAAAAATAAGCGCATTTCGTCTATCTCCTCTTGTTGGTTGACTATTTATTTTGGACGATTGGAGCACGCCGAAGCGCCCCCGCTAGAGCGAGGACACCACCGGTGGTTCAAGGGCCGAAAGCTCCAAAATCGCTGCTGTGACTTGCTTTGCTGCCCGAGCCGGTATCGGCTCGTCGCCGGTATCGACTGAGACGCAAACCCCGTCCTCGTCCGTCCAAAGTGCTGCCACTCGAATGGCCTCTAAATCCCCAAGCGGTACCTCGATAACTGGCCCCTCAGCGAAACCATCCCCCGTGATTACCCAGTTGTTCAATGTGTTTCCCCTTCGCAGGCCCCCCAGCCCTGTTAGTGCGTTCGTCTACGTTTTATAGACTACCGGAAAAATTCTATGACCGACAACCCAAATGCAAGTTTTGCTCAAGTTATTTGAGCCACTCTTGAGGTTTCAACTTTCCGATGAGGCCACCATAGACGAGACCCCTGACACTGGATCCTGACGGCCGCACGCAGGGTTGCCGCAGCGGACCACCATCCGATCCGGGACCACCCAAAGCGACGGCAACCCGCAGCTCTCACAGCGGTCCGTCAGCGCGAACGGCCGCGGCACCTCGCCGGCAGCCCAGGCTGCCCGTCGCTCGAGATCCCAGGCCCCGCGCGAGATCTCCTCACCGAGGCCAAGGTCCCGATGATAGACCGCCGGCAACAGCCTGGCCATAAGCAGCAGGCCCGGCCGGACGTCGCCGGCTCCTCGAGTGATTCCCTTGAGCCTCATGGACAGCCGGACTCGAGGCAGGAAATCCCGGACAAACAGCGCCACCTCGTCCCGGACGTCTACCACCTCCACCCGGAGCGGAGCCCGAGGGCCGGCCGGCGCATGGAATGCCGGCTCGTCCCCGCCGCCTCGACGTCCACCCGCCGGAATATGGCTAGCCAGCGTCACATACCGGTCCGCGAGCGCCTCGAGGCGTCCCGCGGTCCGCTCCGCGTGGGCAGCCACCCGCCGCGCCTCACTCTCCGTCCATTGCCTCTTGACGTCCACCGCATTCCCTCCGTTCGTCCACCAGCGCCGCAGCGGCCGCCTCGATAATTTCCCGCGGATTCCTGCCAGGCCCCGCGAGCGCCTGCCGCTCGACGCCGACCCGCTTACAGGCCACAGCGTCCGCTTGTTCCTCCGTAGCTCCGGAGCCCAGGGCCCAGAGGTACGCCCGGCCGAACAGCAGCTCAGCGGCCGGTTCGAGTGGCATAGGAGGGGCCGGAGCCACTCGCCCGCCGATCCTGCCGGCACGTAGCCGCTTGACTGCCCGGAAGAGATCCGCCGGCGTGGCGAATCTCTCCCGGACTGCCCCGGCCCGGACCATTTCGCGCGCCGCGACTTGAGCGTCCGCGAAAGTGACGTCATAGAGCGAGTCCCGCCATACAGCGGCTTGGCCCTCCATGGCGATCACCAGTCCGGCCCGGTTCAAGTAGGCCACCAGCTCGACGGCCTCCTCGTTGGTCATAGTCACGCGGCCAGCCTCCACTGAGCTTGGAAAGCGCCCAGCATGTGGCGCAGGGCAGCGGCCGCCTGTTGTGGGACGACACCATTCCCGCAGGCTTTGAGGTGGTCGCCCCAGCCGATGCCCGGGACCGCCGTTATCCACCCGGGAGGGAGGCCCATCATCCACTCCGCAAAGTGCGCGGAGAGGCGAGGCTTGCCAGCGGGGCTCAACTCGACTGGGGAAGGTGCGGCTCCACGCATGGCTTCCCACCGACGAACAGCCCCGGCGTATCGACCCCAGTCAACGCCCTCGCTAGAGTGTCCGTGTCGTTCGGACGGTGCGGCTCCCTCCGGATGGTGTTGTCCTTGTGATCGCGTGTCGTTGGCGTTGGCAACAGAGCTACCACGGTCCGCAAGTTGTCGCCCCCGGTCTTGTTGGGGCCATTGCCCGGCCCGGTACTCTCCGAAGTAGTCACGGTTGGCAGCAAGGACAAAGACCCTGAATCTGCCGTGAGGGGCTCCCACGTCGGAAGCTCGAACGCCTCGCCATTGGCAGTCATACCCGAGGTCGGAAAGGTCCCCGAGAACACGTCCAAGTGCTCGCAGAAAAGTCCTTCCGTCCGAGGTATCTCCCACACATCCCGGGCACTGTTCCAAACTGCTACTGGCGTCGGCACTGAAGGCCCCCCTCACGTTTTCCCAGGCCACGAAGCGCGGCTTCTGGACTGCTATTGCTTCTCGCATGGTGACCCACAAGTTGGAGCGAGTCCCCTCGTTCATTCCGGCTCGGCGTCCGGCCGTGCTGAGATCCTGGCAAGGCGTCCCCCCGCTTATCAGGTCAACCTGCTCAATGGCCGACCAGTCGATCTTGGTCATATCGCCGTGGTTTGGGACGTCAGGCCACCGGTAGGCAAGGATTTTCGACGGTGCTGGGTCGAACTCGCTGAACCATGCAGTGGTAGCCCCGAACACCTCCTCGATAGCAAGGGCAAGGCCGCCATATCCGGCGCACAGCTCCCCCGCCCTCACAGCAGTGCTCCGAAGTCGAACACTGGCTCCAGCGTCTTAGCGAACCTCGACTCAATGAGAGGCAGATACTCCGGTTGCCGCTCAACGGCTATGCACCGGAAGTTCTCAAGGAACGCCGCCTCGACCGTTGTTCCGGACCCGGCGAACGGTTCCAGGACCACACCACCCGGAGGAGTGACCAGCCGGCAGAGCCACCGCATAAGCTCCAGCGGCTTGACCGTTGGGTGGGTTACGCCGTTCACCCGCGGCCGCTCCGACGTCGGAGCCTTGGGCTCGTACCGGAACGTGGGGAAGAACTGCGCCGGCTTCTCGTTGCTCACCCGATCCAGCTCCGCAGCTTGCGACTCCTCGAGCACCACATTGGCCGGCCAGCGTCCAGACTCTCCACCGGCCCGGCACTCCGCCAGATTGAAAGCACCGGTGCCGAAGTTGTGCACATTCGACGTGATCGACCCGACCACAGCCTTCCTTGCGACCACCACCGGCTCGAATGCCGGCTTCAAGGCAGTGCCCCAGTCCCCCGCGCTGGCGAACTCCACGTTCTTCTTGAGCGAGTCAAGGAAGCCGGAGTCCCCGTCGCCCGCGCCCCAGTCCTCCGGCCGCTCCGTCGAGCACAGCCGCTCCACAACGGCCCGGATGCTCTTGTCGTCAAAGGCGAGCGCCTCGCGCAGGATCTCCCACTGCCGCAGGGACGGCACCGAGGGTTGCGCGCCCTGGGTTGTCCAGTGCCCAGCCATGCCGTTGGTTCCGAACAGCTCGTCAATCCGCCGGTTCGTCCACCCTGCAGCGTCCCGCGCTTCCTTGAGGAACTTAGTCACCCGGTACACGTCCGGGTCCTTGCCGACCTCCGGAGCGTCTCCCTCAAGGTAGCCGGCCATTGCTGCCGACACGTCGCGCGACTTGGGAAAGCCGGACCCGTAGAGCCACATGATCGAATCCCGAATATCGAAACCGGCGAAGCGGATCCCCAAGCTCATGAGGTCCAAGGTCCGGGAACCGGAGAACGCCAGGAGGTGCCCGCCCGGCTTGAGAACCCGGAGGCACTCGTCCCAGACGGCGACCGGAGGCACGAAAGCGTCCCAGGGCCGGCCCATGAACCCGCGCCCCTCCGGGATGTACTCCCGGTCCCCGCCAAGCCATGCCGTCACCGTTTCCGCGACTAGGGCCGGCGAAGTGTTGCCGAGCCCATACGGCGGATCAGTGACCACGGAATCGACCGAAGCGTCCGGAAGGTCCCGGAGCACCTCGAGGCAGTCGCCGGCGTAGAGGGTCACGGACTCGTTTTCGTAGTGAGGCTTACGCAACGTGACCACCGCCCGCCGTGATGCCCCGGAGCGCAGACGCCGCGTCAGCAGCCCGCGCCGTTTCCATTTCGCGCTGCAGGATCTCGCCCTGACGATCTCGGGGACCGGACTGGCTGCCGCGAGCTGGGAGATCCTCGTCCTCCCACCGTCCGCCGTTCAGCCACGTTGCCGGGTAGGCCGTGTACTGAGGCGACCGGTTTGGATCTTCCGCGTAGCGGCGAGCGCCGACCACGATCTCCTCCGGAGTGGCTGACTTGAGCGCAGCCTTCCAAGCTTTCAGTGCCGATGCTTTGGCAGTCTTGCGAGGGTAGACCTTCCAGAAAGCCTCGAAGTCGAGCCCCGCAAGCATGGACGGTTCAGAAGGACGGTTCAAGGACGGTTCAAGGACGGTTCTGTCTGCACACACGTTCGCCCCTGCCGGTACCGGTGTGCGCCCCTGCTCGTTCTCATGTGCACCCCCAGAGCCCTCACCGTGCACCCCAGAATCTTGGGGGCGAACCAGATTCACCCCAAAAATATTGAGGTCGTAGGCCACCGGGCGACGGTTCGCCGGCATATGCGCAACGCCTCGCTGGTCACCCTTCCAGATCAGGCCGTGCTCCTCGAGGAGTCGGAGCTTATTCTGCACGGACCGCGGCGAGCACCGGGCGTACTCCGCCAGGACCGAGACGGACGGCCACGCGGCCGAGCCGTCGTCCTTGGCGTGATCGGCCAGGCCGATAAGCACAAGGTGCGCGATAGGGTCCGGCACCGGGGCCGTTTTGAGGGCCCACACCATTGCTTGCAAGCTCACAGCTCGCCCTCCTCTGCAAGGTCAAAGATCCGGACTTGGACGCCGGGGTCGTGTGCGTCCGCGTATGCCTTTTGGGCGTAGACCATGACGGCCCGCGAGTCGTCAGCCCAGACGCCGGCGGACGTCAAGGAGTCGAAGACGGCGCGCTCGAGCTTGTCCGTGTCCGGCTTCACGGCAGGCCAGAGAGGAGCGGAGGCCCGGAGCGTCCGGTCCTTCTTGAAATGGCTCTGTGGCCGCGGCAGGAAGAAGTGAAGCTCGATCCGTACCGGGCCCTCGAACCGATGCAGCCCGCGCATGGCTCGCCGCGCGTAAAACTCGACCGTCTCGCGCCACGGCTTGAGGGCCTTGCTGTTGTCGTCCACCAGGAGAGGCCGGCGCGTTGCAGGGTGCCGGCCGATCTTCTTGGAACCTTGAGGGGCCGGCACGCCGTAGGCCCAGAAGTCCAGCTCCTGCCCGCTCATTCCGTCTCCTCAGTTTCGCCGCTCGTCTCTGAAATTTGGACGCTTGCGGCACGCCAAAGGATGCTGGGACGGCCGAACCTCGACCGCCCGGCCGTTTCCTCCACGCGCTCCACCGCGCCGTCTCGCCACAACTCGTTGCAGCGCGTCCGGATGCTCGAGTCCGACGCCGGAGGCCAACCCAGGCGCAAGCTGTAGCCCTTGTACTCCGCGATAATCTCGTCGTGGGTCAGCCCGCCATTCTCGCGCGCCTTGTCTCCGCCTACCAGGATCGCTTCCACCCTCGAGCGGACGGTGCTCATTTTCCGCGGTGTGATCGTTGCCGCCGCAAGGTGCGAGGTGGCAGGGTCAGACTTCCGGGCCGGGGCCGTTTTGTTCTTCATGGTGTTCTCCTCGTTGGTGTTGGGTTATTCCGACTGTTCGCCGAGGTCGAGAGCTTCGCCGGGGATGTAGCGCTGGACTTCCTCGTCAACCGTCCGCGCGAGCGCGAGCGCGGCCGATTGCGGCAGATCCCCGGACAAGGCACGGAATCCGGTCTTGCGGACCATGGCGTCGTAGTCCGTCGCCCAGGGGCCCTTTTCGCCGGCGGAGCCGCGCGCCTTGCGCTCGAGGACCTTCTCGATTGGCAGGTAGCGATCCTGGACGCCGCCGCCGACCTCAGCCCAAGCCAAGACGCCGATGATCTCGCGCGTTTCGAGGTAGTCCACCGGCTCCCATTGCGTGAACTTGCCCCCGAGCCTTGAGTCATAGCCTCGACGGAAGGAGTCGCCCTCCCGCACCAGCTCCGCGCCAACAGCACCGACGCGACCGGATCGTTGCGCCAGTTCGAGGAGGCCCTTGTATCCGATGATCGGGACGACCTGCCACTCTTTCGCGCCCTTTCCCTCGTTCAGCTCTTTGTTCCAGATGCTCCGAGGCGTCAAGTAGAACTGGCCCATAGGGCCGCCCACCTCGAGGCCCAGCCGGGCAGCGACCAGGAACGCGCCGAGGAGCGAGTCCGCGGAGCAGCGCTGCAGCTCCGGATTCTGCCGAAGCTCCGTGAGGCCGGTACGCATGAACTGCTCGACCGGAACGTGGGTCGGAAGCGCCTTCTCAAACTCGTGGCGCATGGACTTCATGAGGTCAAAGGCCGAAGCCCGGCCCGTCTCCGCCTGCTTGTTGCCAATCGTTGCGGCGAGCGCGCTGCCGTCTGTTGTTGCTGTCATGGTTATTCCTCTCCCTTTGCTGCTTTGGTGAGGAGCAGATTGCCGCGCCCCTCGACGGCCGGCGAGTATTCCGCCGCAAGGTCCGGATGGTCCTTCTTGAAATTGGCCTCTTGGAATCGGCGGCTCGTGCCCTTCTTCCAAGTTGCGAGCAGCTCGCCGTCCGCGTTGACAAGGCCGGTTCGCTCTTTCATGGACGTCTTGAGCTTGAAAGCTGCCTGAGCCTCGTCGTCCTCTGCTTGCTTCTTCCGGCGTTTCGCGTCCGCGAGATCCGCGACCGTCTGCTCGAGATCCGGGCCGGCCACGATCGCGTCCGCTTTCGCGTCCGCCGGCCACAACAGCCCGAGCTGCCCGCGATCGCCGAACGTCGGCTCCGGCCGGAGCATCCCCTCGACGTGATCGCGCCACCACATACCGCCGTAGTGGATCAACTGCCCGATAACCTCGTCCGATCGCTCCACCCGTACCGGAGGCATGAACTTGGCAGTGTCCCGGAGGTAGCAAGTCACCCAGGCGAAAGGCCAGCGAGTCACCGCGAGCTGCTGCTGGACCTGCACTTGGATATAGGCCGGCGGCAGCCCGTCAATCCAGTGCGCCTTGTAGTTCTGACTTGTGGTCGTCTTGACCTCGAGGATTGAGAGCAACTTGCCGGAGCTGCCACGTTCGAAAAGCAGCCGGTCCAATGTTGCAAGCATCCAAGGATGCTCCTCGTGGGCCAAGAGCCCCGGAGTAGGACCCAGTTTGCCGAGATCCGGCCACCGCTTCACGGTTCCGACTGCCACCGGATGCTCGAGCATGTTGCCGGCAGCGGCCGCGTCCGAAAGGTCCGAATCATCCGGAGGCGTCAGGCTTGTCTTTTCCTGCCATACCTGCAGCGGAGTCCGCCACTCGTTCAGGCCCAGGATTGTTGCCGTGTCCGAGGCACCGAGCCCGGACCGTCTTGCCCGCAGCCAGAGGCCACGGTTTCGCCGATAGTCAGCAGCGGCCAGGACCAGCCGGCCGCCGAGCCCTGCCGGCATAAGAGCGTTTGTCATTGTTCCCTCTCACTTGCGCACTTGTGTGGTTTGTTCATATGCTGTTCAGGCAGTCGCCAGGCCCCGCAGCACCAGCAGCGGAAAACGTAGCTGTCCATTCGCTCGAGCCAAGCCCGCCGGCTGCCCGTTAGCGGAGACGTCAGTCGTTTTGAGCGTCCCAATGCTGTTCCTGTTTCGCTTCACCCCGGAGCAACTGGATCAGTTCCTCGACGTCGTCCTTGTGGTACCGGTAGGACCTGCCCACGCGGACCCCGCGGAGCTTGTTCTTTTTCCGAAGGCCCGCGACCGTTTTGGTGCTTGGGGCCCGCAGGACTTCCGCGACCTCCTGCGCAGTCATGAGCTGCTCAAGCCCAACCCAGCCCGACACGTTAAGCGCCGACCAGTTCCGCGCCGTCCTTATGGAGGAAGAGATCCCCCACGCGAACTTCCAGCGCCTCCGCGATCCGCGTGGCCTTTTTCAGCTCGACGCCGCCCTGCCCGTTTGCCAGGTTCGCGAGAGTCTGATGATTTACGCCGGTGGCCGCCTTGAGCCGATGCACGCCCACGCCAACCTCGTCCATTCGCTGCCGCAGCGCAGTAGTGAGCCCGTCCGGGCCCTCCACTCTGCGCGGCATGATGAACACTTTCACTTCATGTCCCAAAGCCCGTCCAATCTCTTAGTGCGATCGTCTACATAATCTAGACGGTCACAAAGTAATATTGCAAGCCGGATCTACTCGGGCCGTCTAGAGGAAACTCGTTGGATGAATTATTGAACTAGACGACGGTCGTCTATAAAAGGTAGACTGTAGCTATAGGAAGCCAACTGGGAGGTGGCCAAATAACAAGCCGACCACGAAAAAGGAGCAGCGCAGCAATGACCGAACAGATTACGCTCGCCGAGCTAATCCGGCAGCACCAGGAAAAGACCGGCGACAGCTACTCGCAGATCGCTATCCGCTCCGGACTGTCTAAGGCCAAAATTGGCCAGCTCGCCGCTGCCGGCCAGCCCCACATGCCGCGAATCGACACCATCGAGAAGCTCGCATCCGGCTTGCGCCTACCGCTCCATATCGTCCAGCAAGCAGCCATGGCCTCCGCCGGCATCCTTCCCGAGAGCTACAGCGAGGACCAGGAAATTGACCTGATTGTCGCCCAGCTCCGCGAACTGTCCCCGGACCAGCTCGCAACCGCGGCCCGGCTTATCCAGGCACTCCGCCATGGGTAGGCCGCCATTGCCCGTTGGGACTTGGGGCACTATCCGCATTGAGCAGATAGCCGGCGGTTATCGCGCGCGCGCCCGGTTCCGGGACTACGACGGCCGGACGCGCGACGTCGAGCGCTCCGGCAAGACCAAGGGTGCGGCCCGCGCCGCCCTGACAGCGGACCTCACCTCGAGGACCGCGCCAGCCGGCGACGAGATCACCGCCTCAAGCCGGCTGCAGTTCGTCGCCGAGATATGGCAGGCCGAGAAGTGGCCGGCCCTCGCAGAGAACAGCCGCAAGCGCTACCGGGACGCCCTCGAGGACCACATCCTGCCAGGACTTGGGGCCCTGATGATCTCCGAGTGCTCAGTTACGCGCATCGACCGTTTCCTCAAGGCCACCACCGAGGCAACCGGCGCGCCGTCCGCGAAGGTTTGCCGCTCCGTGCTATCTGGAGTGCTTGGCCTCGCCGTCCGGCACGGTGCCGCGAACACCAACCCGGTCCGCGACGTCGCCGGCATCACCGTGACGCCGAAAGAGGTCCGGGCCCTGACCGTGGACGAGATCAAGGCAGCCCGCGCCGCGGTCCGGAGCTGGCAGCTTGGAGAGCCACTCAAGGAAGGCGCACCGCGCCGGGGCCGGCCACCAACTCAGGACCTCCTTGACATACTGGACCTGCTGCTTGCCACCGGTGCCCGTATCGGCGAGCTGCTCGCGACCCGTTGGGAGGACGTGGATCTCGAGGCCGGCACTCTGACCATTACCGGAACGATCATCAGCACGGAAGAAAAGCCGTCCCGGCTTATCCGCCAGGAGCACCCG
Organism: Paenarthrobacter sp. NPDC089714; assembly: GCF_044748905.1. Taxonomy (NCBI): domain Bacteria; kingdom Bacillati; phylum Actinomycetota; class Actinomycetes; order Micrococcales; family Micrococcaceae; genus Paenarthrobacter; species Paenarthrobacter sp. NPDC089714. The sequence continues at coordinate 523,699 of NZ_JBIVGX010000001.1, read as the reverse complement.
AAGTCCAGCAGCAGCCGCCGGCGGCTCGCGCTGCCGCCGTTCGCTACCCAGGCACTCATGCGCCGGCGGATCAACATCACGGTGGCCAACGTCCACGACGTGATATTCCCGAGCACCGAAGGCACGCTCCGAGATCCGGGAAGCGTCCGGAAGCAGATGACAAAGGTCCTTACGCCGGCCGGGCTTGGATGGGTTACGCCCCACGTTTTCCGCAAGACCGTGGCCACCGTCCTCAACAACGCCGAGGACCTCGCCACCGCGGCCGGGCAGCTTGGGCACGTCGGAACGGACGTCACCCGCCGGCACTATGTCCAGCTCACGCACGAGGGACCCGACGCACGCCAAACGCTCCAAAACTTGGTCAAGGGCGTCTAAATTTCCCAGCCGATTAGCCAACTTTCATAGCCAATACACGCCTAACCGTGCTAAACTTAGAGAGTCAGCAAGGGAAGAAACAAGCCACCAGGAGCACACCATGGGAAACATCAACCGCCGCGAATTGGTCAAGTCGATCGCCGACACTTTCGGACTGGGACTGCCGGACGCCGCAAGCCGAGTGACCTTCAACAGCGAGGAACTCGAGATCGAGGGCACCACCTACACGGAAGCCCAAGCCGCCGAGGTTGAGCGCTGCATCGCCGCGGACCTCCGCAGCGGCAAATAGAAAAAGGACCCCCGGACGGCCCAAGTCCGGGGGTCCTCCACCCTCACCCAACAAGAGAGAACACGTCCACAGTAGATCAGAGGAGGCAAAGTGTCCAAAGAACGTGGTCGTGGGCCCACGCAAGCTGTACGCCAGCAGGTAATCGCGCGCGACCTCAACACCTGCCAGTATTGCGGCCGGCCCGTCCAGGTAAAGGACGGCTGGTACTCCTTGCAGCACCGAAGGGCCCGCGGCATGGGAGGGAGTAGGGCCGCGGCCACCAACCTTGCCGCTAACCTCGTCCTCGTTTGCGGCTCCGCCACCACCGAGTGCCACGGATGGATCGAGAGCCAGCCGGCGCAGGCAACCGGCCGAGGCTTCCGGATCTCCGCAGCAGCGGACCCGGAGAAGGTCCCATACATGGACTGGACCGGCCGTGAGTGGATCCTGACCAACGACGGCCGGAAGGTGCCGGCGTGAAACTTGTCAGCAGCCGGCACGACCTGCCCATCAGTTGGGACGGCGAACCGATCGAATGGGGCGAGTGGAGCGACGCCCAAGTGCGGGGCAGTTGACGAGTCCCTCATTGCGTGGGGCAAGCGCCCGCCGGAGAAGCCCACGATCATGATCACCGAGGACCGAAAGACCAAGAGCGTGACATATACGCCGCCCGCTGCCGGCATTGCGGCCACGACGTGGTAACCGACACCCGAACAGACGAACGCTGGGACCTCGAGGAGGAGGACTACGGCCCCGGCGGATCAACCCCAAGCGACACACTTTTCTAAACGAAGGAGAAGCGCCATGAGAAACATTCAAACCGTGAGCCGGGAACAGATGAAAGCCCGCCTCGAGGCGGCTGTCCCTGACCAGACCTGGTATTCGCCTGAAGAGGTCCGGGACATGCTGGAGCACGCTGGGGCTGACGCTGATTGCATCGGCCAGGACTCCACCTTCATCTCTGGAGCCCCGCAGGACATGGTCAAACTGCACAACGCACTGGACGCCGTAGAAGCACTACACAAACCCGTTGACAGCGGTCACCCAAACATTCTCGGCAAAGTGTGCGACCAGTGCTCTGACCTAGTAGACCTCTTCACGTTCTACCCCTGCGCAACTGTGGAGGCCATCCAAGCTGCACTTGGGGGCGAGGCGTGACCGCCACTGTGCACCCTGGAATCCCCGGCCGGTGGGTAGCCAACTGCCCGCCCTGCAGGGTAGCCCAGAACGGGCCGCAGCAGGAGCGCGCCCAAACATGGGCAGACGCCCACAACGCCGAACACCACCCGGAGGAGATCATCATGACGCTAGACGAAAACGGCGAAGGCACGGTCGAGCTTCCAAGCCCGAATGTGCCGGAGAGTCCCCAAGTTCTTGCCGTGGCTATAACCGACGAGCTTGGCTACGAGTGCCACCACACCGGAAGCCCGGATGAATCCGTCCCCGGTGCCTGCCCAGATTGCTGGCAACTGGGGCAAAAAGTAGCCGAACGCCTCGAAGCTGAGGGATACCGGAAGGTGGACCTTGAGGAAGCCTGGGAGGAGGGCCGGCGGGCCGGATGGAGTGAGCGCACGCGGTCGATTCTTGGAGGCTTCACTTATGAGCAGGAGGAGGCTAATCGCACTCCGAACCCTTACCAAAACGAAAGCGGGGGGTAAATGAGGGGAATTGCTCCCCTCGAAAAAGAGAAGGGCCCTAGATTCCGCGGAATCTAGGGCCCTGTGGTTGCGGGGGCAGGATTTGAACCTGCGACCTCTGGGTTATGAGCCCAGCGAGCTACCGAACTGCTCCACCCCGCGTCGCAAGAACAACATTACCGTCCGGTGAATGGGAGACCAAATCCTGGCGACGTGATGTGCATCTCCCCCACATGCAGCAGGTGCCCGCTCCTGAAAGGAACGGGCACCTGCCTCAGTGAATCGTTGCCGGGCTAGTTGCTCGGCGAGGGAGACGGCGTCGCGCTTGGAGTGGCGCTGGGGGTAGCCGTCGGCGCCGGCGTCACACCCAGCCGGGTTTCAGCGTCAAGGGCCTTCTTAAGGGCCGCGGACAGCTTGTTCTGCTGGTCTCCGTAGCCCGCAAAGTCACCCTTGGCGAGGGCAGCCTGGCCATCCACGATTGCCTTGTTGGCCTCATCGAGGGCTGCCTTGAGGTCTGCCTTGGCATCCGTGCTGCCTTCCGGTGGGGTGGTTGTCCCCGGCGGAGTGGCCGGGGTCTGGCCGTTGTTGTCCGAGTCGCCGGCTGTGGCACCGGAGTTGCCTCCAAACAACTGGTCCAGGGCCTCATCCAATGTCGGCGCAAAGCCGATCTTGTCGCCGAAAGCCACCAGGACGCGCTGCAGCGTTGGGTAGGAGGTCTCACCGGTCGACTTCAGGTAAACCGGCTGCACATACAGCAAGCCGCCGCCAACCGGCAGGGTCAGCAAGTTGCCGTTCAAGACATCCGAGGCACCCTGCCGCAGCAGGTTCAGAGCCTGCGAAACTGTGGGATCGGAGTTGAACTTGTTCTGCGCCTGGCCCGGACCCGGGACCTGCGTGTCGGTGGGCAGCTGGAGCAACCTCAACTGGCCATAACTGTCGGCCTTGACCCCCTTGACGTTACCGGCGTCGGAATCAGCGGCCAGGAATCCGTACAAGATGTTCCTTGCACTGCCGTTCACCGTCTGTGGGATGAAGGAGGACGTCAGCTGGAAAGCAGGCTTGTCCTGGTCCGGCATCTGCAGGGACATGTAGAACGGCGGCTGCTTCACTGCTTCGGACACCGTGGGATCGTTCGGAACGCTCCACGCATCGTTGTTCTGGTAGAAGCTGTCCGCATCCGTGACGTGGTAGCGTCCCAGCAGTTCACGCTGGACCTTGAAGAGGTCTTCCGGGTACCGGACGTGGCTCATAAGGTCACCGGACATCTCAGTGAACGGCTTCAACGTGGTGGGGAAGACTTTCTGCCAGGCCTTGAGGATGGGGTCCTGGTCGTCCCACGCATAAAGCGTCACCGAGCCGTCATAGGCATCCACCGTGGCCTTGACCGAGTTGCGGATGTAGTTGACCGAACTGTTGGGCAGGGCAACAGTGCGTCCGGCACTCGTCTGCGAGTCGGCAGTAGCGTTCTGGAGCTGCTGTGGCTGGGAGTACGGGAAGTACTGGCTGGTGGTGTAGCCATCAACGATCCACTTGACGCGTCCGTCAACTACGGCAGGATAGGCATTTCCATCCACGGTGAGGTACGGTGCCAGCTTCTCGACGCGGTCGCGCGGGTTGCGGTCGTAAAGGATCTGCGACTTCTCATTAACGCCGTCGGAAAGCAGCAGGTCCGAAGACTGGAACTTGATGGAGTACAGGATCCTGTTCAGCCAGTTTCCGACGTTCGGCCCGCCGTTGCCGGTGAAGGTGTACTGGGTTTCACCGCTGCCTTCCCTGCCGGCCGGACGGTCCTGCTCACGGTGCGGGGCACCTTCCGGAGCACCCACGATGGAGTATTCCGGCGAGTTTTCACCGAAGTAGATGCGCGGCTGGTAGCTGGAGTCGTTACCCAGGACACCGCTGGAAGGAATTCCCGATTGAAGGAAATCCGGCTTGCCGTCGGCGGTGAACTTGTTGCCCTTTGCGGCCACCACGCCGTAACCGTGCGTGTAGACAATGTGCCGGTTGACCCAGGTTTGCTGGTTGGCGCTCAGGCCATCCGGGTTCAGTTCGCGAACAGCGATGACAGTGTCCTGCACCTTCCCGTCGACCGTGTAGCGGTCTACGTTGAGCGTCTGCGGGAACTGGTAGTAAGGGCGGTACTGCTCAAGCTGGGAGAACGCCGACGAGATCAGGTTCGGGTCCAGGAGACGGATGTTGGCGGCCGTCTGCGCGTCCTTGGCCAAGGCACCGCTCGTTGCAGTGGTGGTGGCGTTATAGGCGGACACATCGATCTTGTCCAAGCCATAGGCAGCCCGGGTCATGTTGATGTTGCGGCCGATGAATTCCCGCTCCAGCGTGTTTTCGGACGGGCGTACCTGGAACTGCTGGATGACCCATGGATAAACGCCTCCGGCAAGGATGGCCGTGATGATCAGCATGGCCGTTCCGATAACCGGAAGGCGCCAGCGGCCGATGACCGCTGCCACGATGAACAGGATGGCTACGAGGCCGGCGGCCACTGCGAGAATCGCCTTGGTGGGAACCACGGCGTTCACATCGGTGTAGAGCGCACCAGCCCAACGTCCCGAAGCACTCTGGACCGTCGTGTAACGGTCCAGCCAGAAGTTGACGCCGAGCAGCAGCAGGAAGAACGCGCCCGTTACGGCAATGTGGATCTGCGCAGCCCGGCTGGTGAAGATTCCCCGCTCCATGAGGCGGATGCTGCCGTAGAGGTAGTGCGTCAGGATGCCCGCGATTCCGGCAACCACCGCGATACTGATGAGGAATCCGGTGATGAAGCCCAGGAAGGGCAGGGACATGAGGTAGAAACTGATGTCCATGTTGAACAGCGGGTCAGTTTGGCCAAACGGTTCCTGGTTGAAGAACAGGAGGACCTTCTGCCACTGGCTGGCTGCGGCGCTCCCGGCAAAAAGGCCGAAGAGGATGGGCAGGCCGATCATGACCACGCGGCGTACCGGCTCGAGCTGCGCCTGGTACCGGTTGAGGTTGTCGCGCGACTCCGCGTCAGGGGCATAGACCGGGCGTGAGCGGTACGCGATCCGGATGGCGAAGAAGACGGCCGCGAACATCATGGCGAAGCCAACCAGGAACGTCAGGATCCGGGCAAGGTTCTCGCGGATATAAACCTCGAAGAAGCCCAACTGCTGGTACCACAGGACATCTGTCCACACGTTGGCGAAGAATATGAAACCGACGACCGCCACGGCTACGACGATCAGCGTCGGAGTCAGGGCACCTCGTCTCAGCGGCGATCTTCCGGGCGGGCTGGAGCTGGCGGGACGGGACAAACTCTGTACCTCATTGGTGGTCGTCAATTAAAAGTCGGTGTGCGTGTGCTTTGACAGCTTCACCGCTGGGTGCAGGCAGAGCCGTCATATATGCCACGAGTGGCGGTGGAGCTAAGTTCCACCGCCAGTCTAGTTGTTTGTGCAGGTGGGAAGGCTTGACGTGTCCTTGCCGCTGCCGAGCCGTTCCACGGCAGTGGTGGCATCAGCCAGTGTTTCCACCTTGACCACTTGGAGACCATCAGGCACATGACCAACCACGTCGGCGCAATTCGCTGCAGGGGCAAGGAACATGGTGGCCCCGTGGTCCCTGGCACCGATCATTTTCTGCGCGATCCCGCCAATGGCTCCCACGGCACCGTCCGCGGTAATGGTTCCCGTTCCGGCCACGTGTTTGCCGCCGGTCATGTCCCCCGGCGTCAGGCTGTCCACAATCCCCAGGGCAAACATCATCCCGGCACTCGGTCCGCCAACGTTGTCCAGCGAAATCTTCACATCGAACGGGAAGGTGAAATCACTGGAAAGAAGGACCCCCAGCACGTATCGGTCGTTGGAGTTCTTGGTTGGCGTCACGGTTTCCGTGACAACCGAACCGTTCCGTTCAACCACAACCGTTGCCGGAGCCCCGGCTCCCGCTGACAACTCCGTCTGGATGACGCTCATGGATGTGACCGGCTTGCCGTTGATGGAGACCAACCGGTCCCCGTCCTGGACTTTGCCGGCGGATGGTGAAGCATCCGAAAGACCCGCGACGGTAAGACGCTGCTCGAACGGAATGTCCAACTCCCGCAGGGCTGCGGCAACGGCGTTTTCCTGGGACGTCTCCATGGCGATCTCGCCTTGTTGGACGGTCTGCTCCGCAGTTGTCCCCTTGGGATAGATGAGCTCCTCCGGGTAGATGGCCTTGGATTTGTCCAACCAGGCACGGAAGACGTCAAAGATGGTTGCCGGGCTCTTCGGACCTCCCGTCATCACCACGGTGGTGAGGTCCAGATTGCCCTTCGCCGGGAAGGACTCGCGTCCCGAGATGGTGATGACCTGCTTGTCGCCGTCCTGGCCCAAGGTATTGAAGGTGGGGCCGGCAGATTCCACCACGTAGGGAACAGGCAACGCAGCGGCGCCTAGACCGAGCCCCAAGGCAAGGAGGCCGGACACGATCATGATCATGTAGCGGCTGCCGCCCGGCGGTGACGCTGGCGCAGAGGAGGGATCGGCGTCGGGCGTTTGACGCGGGTCAACCGAGCCCTCGGGACTGGGCGAAGTAAGCATTGAGGCCTCTCTCAGCCGGCACTGCGTGACGGCAGTTTCGCTCCTGCCGCCGGCAGCGGCACAGGGAACATACCAAGCATCCACACTACGCGGTCCGGACCTTGCAAGGCTGCTTTGCCTACAGCGAACTACGCCGCCCGCAGGCAGACAGCCCCTCCCCTGCGCGGTACGGTGAAAGTGATCACCAGCCAGTTCGACGATCGGCGGCACCATGTCTACCAACCCCAACAACCCGTCAAACGACGATGACAACCCCAAGGACCCTCTGGCAGAAATGCTGCAGAACCTGATGGGCGGCCAGGGAATGGGCAACATCGATCCCGCCGAACTCGCCAAAGCGGCCGGACTGCCCAACGATCCGCAACTGTTGCAGCAGATGTTCGCCCAGGTGCAGGCCATGATGAGTTCCACCTCCGAAGGACCCGTCAACTGGCAACTGGCCCACGAGAACGCCCGACGCGTCGCCGCCGCGGGCAGCGACCCCTCCGTGAACTCGACGCAAAAGCGCGAGATCGACGAAGCCCTCCGTCTGGCGGAACTCTGGCTCGACCCCGTGACGGACCTCCCCTCAACCGGCCTGATCGGCCGGGCCTGGTCCCGCGCCGAATGGGTCGAGGCAACACTGGGCACCTGGAAGCGGCTGACGGAACCCGTAGCCAACAGCATCGCCAATGCCCTCTCCGGCGCCCTCAGCCAGCAACTGCCCGAAGAAATGAAGTCCATGATGGGCGGCGCATCGTCCATGCTGCAAAACATGGGCGGAGCCATCTTCGGCATGCAACTGGGCCAGGCGATCGGAGCCCTGTCTGCCGAAGTGGTCAGCTCAACGGACATCGGGGTCCCGCTCGCCGACCTGGAAATGGCCTTGCTGCCTGCCAACGTTGCGAAGTTCGGCGAAGGACTCAGCCTGCCCGAGAACGATGTCCGGCTGTTCCTGGCCGTCCGCGAGGCCGCCCACGCCCGGTTGTTCGTCCAGGTTCCCTGGCTCCGCGGACATTTGCTGGGCGCCATCGAAGCCTACGCCCGCGGTATCCACATCGATATGTCCCGGATCGAAGACCTGGCCCGGGACCTGGATCCCAGCAACCCCGAGGGTATCCAGGAAGCCCTGTCCCAGGGTGTCTTCACGCCCGAACGCACCCCGGTCCAGACGGCCGCCCTCGAAAAGCTCGAAACGGCGCTGGCACTAGTGGAAGGCTGGGTTGACGAGCTCACCGCGGAAGCCACCGAAAAGTTGTTGCCGTCCGCCACTGCACTGCGCGAGATGGTGCGGCGCCGGCGCGCTACCGGCGGACCTGCGGAACACGCGTTCTCTTCCCTGGTAGGACTGGAACTGAGGCCCCGACGGCTCCGTGACGCTGCGACGCTGTGGGCCACGCTCAAGGAAGAACGCGGGATTGCCGGACGGGACGCCATTTGGCACCACCCGGACCTCCTGCCAACGGGCGAGGACCTGGACGACCCCAAGGGTTTCTCGGAACGCCGCCGCCTGGCGGAAGCGAGCGACAGCGAAGTGGACGATGCTCTGCAAAAGCTCCTGAGCGGTGGATACGACTCTTCGGATGAAGCGGGCAGTGACTCGCCGTCCGACGAACCTTCCGGCGGCTCCGGCCCTGATGAGGGAGAACCTGAAGCGCCCTCCAAATAGCGCCTGACGGTGGCCGCCCCGGAAAACCGGGCGGCCACTGCTGCTTAATCCTCGTCTGTGTCCACCGAGGCGGGGCCTTCGCCCAAGCCGCGGGAGGTGGCAAAGCTCACGCCTTCGAGGAACGCCTTTGCCCTTTCCGTTTCCGGGTAGGCCTCCAGCAGACGCCAAAACGCAGCGTTGTGCCCGGCCACCAGAAGATGCGCCAGTTCATGCAGCAGGACATAGTCGACAACCCACTGGGGCATGGGCTGCAGCTTGTGCGAGAGCCGGATGGTGCCCTCGGACGGAGTAGCCGAGCCCCAGCGTGAGTTCTGGTTGGTCACCCAGCGGACCGACGTCGGAACAGCGCGGCCACCGAGGTAGGTGCGGGACAACAGGGCAGCGTGCTGCGCCAAAGCAGAGTCCGACGACGGACGCCTTCTCCCGTCGCCGCTCCCCCGGCGTTCGCCCTTGGCCTTGAGCTTGGCCAACATCCGGCGAACCCATTCGCGTTCCTGCGCCTTGGTGAAACTGGCGGGGATGGCCACAACGGCATTGCCGTCCTCCCAAAAAGCTGCGACCGTGCGCCGACGGCGCGCGGAACGGCGCACTATGACGGGAGCCCCGTCATCGGTGCGAAGGGGAATCTCGTCCGCCATCAGGTCTCTGCGCTTTCAGTGAGTACCTCCAACACGGCCTCCCCATAGCGCTCCAGCTTTGACGGCCCCACTCCGGCGAGTCCCGCCAATTGCTCCAGGGTTTCCGGCCGCGCCTCCGCTATGGCCGTCAAAGTGGCGTCGGTGAAAACCACGTAAGCGGGCACGTCTGCCGATTGGGCCTCCTCGCGACGCCACTGGCGGAGCGCTTCGAAGGTCTGTTCCTGATAGCTGGGGGGACATTGGTTGCAGCGCCCCACTTTGCGTTCGGCTCCGGTGGCGAGCATGCTCCCGCAGACACGGCACGACGCCGGTGCAGCGGCTTTTCGACGAGGCGCACCCGCGCGGCTCCTGGCGTTCGCCGATGCGACAGAATCAGGGCGAAGGCCGTCAAGGAACCGAGACGGCTTGCGGTTGGCCCGGCCACCCGGTGTCCGGGCCGCCGACCACGACAGATTGAGGTGTTCCCGCGCACGGGTGATTCCGACATACAGCAGCCGGCGTTCCTCATCCACGTCTTCGGGAGAATCCGCGAAGGATATGGGCATGAGTCCTTCGCTGAGCCCAACCAGGAAAACGGCATCCCATTCCAGGCCTTTCGCGGCATGCAAGGAGGCAAGAGTGACTCCCTGGACGGTGGGCGCATGCTGGGCAACGGAGCGTTCCTGCAGCTCATTGACGAACTCCGCCAAGCTGAAGGACTCCCCCCGGCTGACAGCAAGTTCGTCAGCCAAGGCCACCAAGGCAGCCAACGATTCCCAGCGCTCCCGGAGGGCCCCACCGCTATGCGGGGCTGTGTCCGTGTAACCAAGGGAGGCAATGATGTCCCTGACCAGCTGGCCCAGGGGTTCCGGGGTTCCTTCCTGGACGGCCCGGGTCGCGGCCCGCAACTGCAGGATGGCGTCGCGGACCTCCTTTCGGGCGAAGAACCTCTCGCCGCCGCGGAGCTGGTACCCGATGCCGGCCGATGCCAAGGCCTGTTCATAGGCTTCTGACTGGCCGTTGGTACGGAAGAGAATGGCAATCTCGCTTGCCTTGACACCGGCATCCAGCAACTCCTGGATCTTACCGGCAACCACTGCAGCTTCGGCTTCGTCGTCCGGGCATTCAAGGAAACGTGGCTCGGGTCCGGAAGGCCGCTGCGCGACAAGCTTGAGCGGCGGGGCCCACGCGGCATCTGCCACCGGCCCGCCGCTGCGCCTGGAACCGAGGAGGTCGTTTGCCAGTTTCACCACCTGGGGCGTTGAGCGGTAATCGCGGACGAGCTTGACCACTGTGGCTTGGGGATACTGCGCCTTGAATCCGAGGAGGTGCTTCGGGGAAGCTCCCGTGAATGAATAGATGGTCTGGCTGGCATCACCCACCACGCACAGCTCGTCACGGCCCCCCAGCCAAAGATCCAGAAGCCGCTGTTGGAGCGGTGAAACGTCCTGGTATTCATCCACGACGAAATGCCGGTATTGTTCCCGGACCGTGGCCGCCACCTTCGGATCCTCTTGCAGGATGCCCACGGTAATGAGCAGCACATCTTCAAAGTCGATGACGTTGCGGTCCGTCTTGATGTCCTCGTAAGCCTGGAACACCCGGGAAACGGCCGTCAGGTCGAAACCGCCGGGGGTGCCCCTGTCCTTTGCGTTCTCAAGGTAGTTCGCCGGGGTCAGCATGGAAACCTTGGCCCATTCAATCTCTGCGGCAAGATCCCGGATGGAAGCACGGTCCGTGCTGAGCCGGAGCCTCCGCGAGGCCTCGGCGATCATGGTGGCTTTATGGTCCAACAGGTTAGGCAAAGTTCCGCCGATTGCCTGCGGCCAGAAAAACTGCAGCTGCCGCAGCGCCGCAGCGTGGAAGGTCCGCGCCTGGACGTTGGGAACGCCGAGATCCCGTAGCCTGCTGCGCATCTCGGCCGCCGCCCGTGCCGTAAACGTAACGGCCAGCAGCCTTTGCGGGGAGTAAACCCCCGAGTGCACCCCATAGGCGATCCGGTGGGTAATGGCCCGCGTCTTGCCCGTGCCCGCACCGGCAAGGACACAGAGGGGGCCCGTCAAGGTGCCGGCGACTTCCCGCTGTTCCTCGTCCAAACCACCGAGTATTCGTTCTTCCAGCGAACCGTCGGCGTCAACCATGCCTTGGGTCACGGCTGGAGGTCTTCGATGACGCCGCCGTACCAATGCTCAATCAGGGACCGTGCGATGGACAGCCTGGTGGAAATGGTGATTTCACCGCTCAGCACGGCGGCCTGCAGTTCCTCGCGGCTGAACCACCGCGCACGGGTGACCTCGACGCCGTCGGGCTTGGCGACGGAATCGCTGGTGGTGGCCGTAAAACCCAACATGAGCGAAGCCGGGAACGGCCAGGACTGCGAGCCCAGATACTGGCACGCGGTCACGCGGACACCGACTTCCTCCCCGATTTCCCGGACCACGGCCTGCTCCAGGGATTCGCCCGGCTCGACGAATCCGGCCAGGGTGGAGTAGTTCTTCGCGTCCGTGGGACCGCCGCCGCCCAAGAGCAGACGGCCGTCCGGGCCCACCACCGTGACAATAATGGCCGGGTCCGTCCGGGGATAGTGCTCGGAGTTGTCCCTGGGGCAGCGCCTCACCCACCCGCCTGCTTCCAGGTCCGTAGGAGTACCGCACTGCGGGCAGTGTGTATGTGTTGCATGCCAGTTGCTGATGGCGCTGGCTTCGATGAACAACGCAGTATCGCTGGCGTCGAGCCTTCCGGCGACCTCGCGGAAGCCCGCCCACTGAGCGTCAGCAGGTATCAGCGACGTGCCTGGCGCCGGGGGCTGAGCGACCGTGAACAGCAGCACTGCGCTGCCTTCCGGAAGGGAGGATGGACCCAAGGTGGTGCCCAGGTAGATTGCAGTCGCCGGGTTGTCCTCTGCCAGGTTCAGGGCCTCCCACAGGCGGAGCGCATCACCGAACCAGAGCCCCTGCTCCGTCACAAGGGCCTTGCGCTGCGAAATGACCATGGCCTGGGCGGTTCCCGAGGCGATCAGGTCCTCCACCATGCCCGGCTTGAGGCGGGCACCCGAGCCACGGTCCACCACGGCAGGACGCACTGGAAGGACAGTGTCCATGAGGTGATTGGCCGGCGCAGGAGACTCCGTGTAGCTCATGTATCTACCGTACTGACTCATGCCGACAAAGAACATTTGGCGGGCCCTTGATGTGGATACGGCCGGACAGTCGCTTCGAGGTGCCCTGAAGTCCTGTTTTGCTACGGATCTGGAGACTCGCCGCACTGCATCATGGCCATCGGCTCCGCTCAATCTACCGTTGGAGACGTGAGAAGAACACCGCTTGAACTGGCCGCTGTAGCAACTGCGGCGGTGCCTGGATTGGCGCCGACGGCTACGGCTCATTCTTCCGATGACGACGCCGACTTCGATTCGGCGCTGTTGCTTGACGCGGAAGGCAAGCGGTGGCGTGTCCGATCTCCCCGCCATCCCGAGGCAAGCACCCGGCTGGAATCTGAATTCATGATCCTCCGCGCGTTCGCCCCGGCCATCAGGGCTGAATTGCCGTTCCACGTGCCCACCATCGCCGGGACCGTGCGGCAAGGGGACCTGACGACGTTCGTCTATGCCCATTTGCAGGGCGCCACGCTCTCCATTGAGGAACTGTCCGCCGGCAACGCGGACCTCGCCCGGGACATCGGATCTGCCCTGGCAGCGATCCACGACCTGCCGCTGGCGCTGGTCACCAGCGCCGATCTGCCCAGTTACTCGGCCAACGAGTTCCGCCAACGCAAGCTCAACGAGTTGGACCAGGCCGCAACCACCGGCAAGATCCCGGCGGCGCTGCTTCGGCGCTGGGAGCACGCCCTGGAGGACGTGGCGCTGTGGCGCTTCAATACCTCGGTGGTCCACGGAGATCTGCACGAAGACAACCTGATGGTTCAGCACGACGCCGTGACCGCGGTCACCGGCTGGACGGATCTCCGGATCGGAGACCCCGCCGACGACTTCGCCTGGCTGGTGGCCTCCAACGAAGCGCCGTTCATCGACGCGGTCCTGGCACGGTACACCCAGGTCCGACGCGAGACGCCGGACGGCCATCTGCTGCGGCGGGCGGCCTTGCTCGCCGAGTTCGCCCTGGCCCAATACCTGGTCAAGGCCATGGCCGCCGGGCACGAGGAGATGACCGCGGAGGCTGAGTCCATGCTCCAGTCCCTTGCCGACGACATCGAAGAACAGGCAAGGCTGGACGAAGCCGAACGCGCAGAGCGCGCGTCTGCCGAAGAGGCCATGCCCGCGGGATCACCCGACGGCGTTCTGCCGGCGGTCAGCGTCGCAGCCATTCCCGATGACGGTTCCGCCCCGGTGTCCGTGGCTCCGGTCCCGGAAGGGGAACAGCCAGCCAAGGCCGACGCAACGTCCGGCCACTCAGCAGTCGGGGACCCGGATGACGCTGCTGGTCCGGAAGACACGTCCACGGCCGCCATCAGCGTAGTGAACGTGACCCCACTGAGGGGCTGAAACCCACGTCACTTGCCAACTGGTTCAGGAGGTCCCGGCAGAACTGCCCGGCCTCCGTCTAGTGGGCCTCCGCTACTGGGTCTGCCCTGCTGGATGACCCGGGCCATGATGGTTGAGTGCGCGCGCGATGATTCCTTCAAGGTCGGCTGCCTGCCCAAGGTCATGTGGACGTACCACGGCGTCTTCCGCGACGTAGTAGAAGGCTGCACTGACATCTTCCAGCGGCACGCCCTTGAGCCGTGACCAGGCCAGCCGGTAAACGGCCAACTGCACGGCCCGGGTAGCCAATTGCTTACCGGCGGGCTGACGGCCGGTTTTCCAGTCAATCAGTTGCCACCGACCATCGGCGTCACGGAACACAGCGTCAATCCGTCCACGGACCACCACGTCACCAATTCTTGTCTCGACAGGTACTTCCACGAACGCCGGCGCCCGGTGGGCCCACTCGGACTGCTTGAAGGCTTCAACCATCTGATCAAGTCCGTAGGCTTCATCGATATGCGCGTCCGACCCGGGAGCCTCATCGAGATCAAGCATGCCGGTGGTGCCAAAATACTCCTCGACCCATGCATGGAAGGCAGTCCCCTTCCGGGCCGAGATGCCCGGTTCACGGGGAACCGGCCTGCGGAGCTGGGCAAGGACGGCAGCAGGGTCTGCTCCCAGATCGACAAAGAGCGAGGCTGAAATATGGCTCGGCAGATGAACGTCGCGATGGGTGCTGGATTGCCGTTGCCGGTCCATGAGGAGTTGCGCCTCATGGACCCAGCGGGCGGCCCTGCTGCCGGGGTCCACGGTGGGTGAGGCCGTTTCGGGTTGGTCCAGGTGGGCGCGGACAGCCGAGGCAGCGAGATCCATGCCGGCACGCCGACCGGGAACCAACCGCAGCCTCTTCCCCGTACGCGGGTCCGACGGCCCCTCAAGGGGATCGTAGGGATAGAGCGCCACCTCAACCGTTGCAGTCAGCGGGCTCGAATCCGGCAGGGACTCCTCCGCAACGGACTCAGGGTGAATGCTGGCCGGGCCGTTGTCCCCGGCCAGCGGCCCGAGCTCGGAAAGGAACGCGGACATCTCCGCAATTCCTGCCCTGGAGCCGTTCCACGCGGCGCTCGAGACCCGCAGGACGAACTTTGCACGGGTGTATGCCACATACGCCAGCCTGCGTTCCTCGGCCTCACCATGGTGCTGGACCTCCGATTTGAACACCTTTTCAGCGTCCAGCCAGCCCTTTTGGTCGGGCTGGTCCAGGTCCCACTGCGGAAGGTCGGCGTGGTCGCCCCTGAGCGGCCAGGGCAACGCGGCCGCCCCGCTGCTCCACCGCGAGTCCCTGTTGCTGGGGAAAGCCCCGGCGTTGAGGCCGGGAACAAACACCACGTCCCATTCCAGCCCTTTCGAAGCGTGGACCGTCAACAATTGGACAGCCTCCCGGTTGGCCTCCACGGGAGCGACATCCAGGCCCCCTTCCTCCGAGGCAGCGGCCTCCAGCCAGGACAGGAACGCCAGGAGGTCGATGCGCTGTGAGGTCTGCAGGAAACCGGCGGCCGCATCCTGGAAGGCGTCCAGGTTGCGGCATGCCTGATGGATGCTGGTTCCGGGTTTGGCGGCGACCTCGATATCAAGGAGCATTGCACGTTCCACTTCGCCCAGGAGCGTGGTGAGGTCGTCACCGATGTAGCTGCGCAACGAGCGCAATTCCGCGGACAATTTTTGCAAGCGGTGCAAGGCCACGTCAGTCAGCGAGCGGCCGTGCCCCGACGTCCACCCCGGCCGCGGCAGGAAGTCCAAGGCTTCCACCAAACTGGCGGCGTCGGTAATGTCGCTCTCCACTACGACAGCAGTCGGGTCTTCGTCATCGTCCGGATAGGCCGTGTGGATGTCCGGGTTGGAGCGCCTGCGGGCAAGGTATTTGGACCAATCCCCCAGTGCCATGAGGTCAGCCGGGCCAATCCGCCAGCGGGCGCCGGCCAGCAGGCGCATCAAGGAGTCGGAGCGACCCGGATCCGCCAGGACTCTGAGTGTGGCCACCAGGTCCACGATTTCAGGGGTAT
The DNA here is from genome assembly GCF_044748905.1 of Paenarthrobacter sp. NPDC089714. Classification (NCBI taxonomy): domain Bacteria; kingdom Bacillati; phylum Actinomycetota; class Actinomycetes; order Micrococcales; family Micrococcaceae; genus Paenarthrobacter; species Paenarthrobacter sp. NPDC089714. Next base: position 508,052 of record NZ_JBIVGX010000001.1, on the reverse strand, counting down.
CAAGGAGACCGCCCAGGCCCACAATCTGGTAGTCAATCCCCTGGAGTTCGAACTCACGGCGAAGGGGCTCCATTTGGGCACGCCGCCGGCACAGGACAGCCATGGTGGGCTTGACAGGGGTACCGTCCTTTTCCTCTTCGAACACGGTCCGCTGATAGCGTCGGATATCCCTCGCGATCGTTGCGGCCTCGTCCTCGTCGGTCCCAAAGCGGCCAACCACCACGCTGCCTTCGGCAGCGAGAGGGCTGGGGACCAGCGAAGGAACCCGAACGACGGCGGAGGTCTCCCGATCGCCCGCCGGACCTCCCGTAACCGCAGCCTTGTTCAACGGCGCGGCGATGGTGTTTGCTGCCTCCAGGATGGTGCGGCCATTGCGCCATGCCGTAGTCAGGAAGGACGTGGGAGCGACGGTAAATGACGCGGCACCGGACACGGGATCCGTGGTCCGCACCGGGAATTCCTGCACGAAGTGGAACAGCTGCCCGGCCGAGGCACCCCGGAAGCCATAAATTGACTGGTTGGGGTCTCCCACCGCGGTCACCGCGTGGCCCTTGCCGAAAAGGCGGGAAAACAAGACAAGCTGTGCGTGCGAGGTGTCCTGGAACTCGTCCAGCAACACCACCTTGTAGCGGGCCCGCTCCGTTGCGGCTGCCAGTGGAATGTCAGTAGCGATCCGCGCCGCCAGCGCAACGAGGTCGCCAAAGTCCAGGACGCCGCGTTGCCGTTTGGCCTGCTGGTAACGGACCACCATGTCGGCCACGCTCGCGCGGGTACGGAGCATCGACGAAAGGTCCCTGGCCCCCTGCGTTGAATTCTTAGCCGCGCCGGCAACATACGGAAGGTGCTCAAAACCGGACACGCGGTCCAAAATCCACTCGCGGACCACGCCGGGTTCCTGCAAGTGTTCGGCGCATTCCCCGGCCAACTGGATAACGGCGTTGACCAGCGTGGACTTGGCTGCCGTAAAGTACTCGAAGTCGCCGTCGTAGGCTTCTACCACCTCGCTGGCCAACTGCCACGACTGTGCTCCGCCGAGCAGCACGACGTCCCGTTCGATCCCAAGTCGCAGGCCATGATCGGACACGATGCCACTGGCGTACGAGTGGTAAGTGGAGACCTTCGGCTCAAGATCGTCGGCCTCGGCGAGGCCGGGTGGAAAGCCGAGCCGGCCGTCGTCTGCCGCCGCAAAGCGCTGGAGTGTGGCGAGCTTGGCACGGATCCGGCTGGCCAACTCCCCGGCAGCCTTCCGGGTGAAGGTAACCCCAAGAACTTCCTCCGGGCGAACCCAGCCGTTGGCCACGAGCCACACTACGCGGTCGGCCATGGTGGCGGTTTTGCCGGACCCGGCGCCGGCAATCACCAATCGGGGGGCCAGCGGGGACTCGATGATGCCTGCTTGCTCCGCCGTAGGCCGGTTCTTTTCACCGAGGATTCCGGCGAGTTCGTCCGGCGAAAAAAGAACCGGAAGTTGTTCGCCGGGGTTATCGATACCGCCGGCCTTGGAAGGACCTGCTCCGTCCAGGAGGTCGAGCGTCATTCCGTTACCTGCTTTCCTCGGGCGCACAGTGGGCACACATCGGGCAATCGGCAGCCGTGTCCGCCATGTCCACTCTTGCCGGGATCGTGCCTGGCCTCGAACGTAGCCCCCGCCATCAGGTGCGCGGCCCCGGTGACCATGGGCTCAGCCCAATTGTCCTCACTGTCCAACGCCTCCTGTTGCTGGACCACCGGCGTCTTTGTTTTGGTGCCGAGTTGTGCGAGTACTGCTCCGCCGGGTGCGTTCGACCTGTCAGCGGCCATTCCCTCCCGGTCTTGGAAGGCCCCCATCAGCACCGCAGCCTGATAGGCCCCGAGTTGCGGGTGACGGGCCACCTCTGCCTTGCCAGGCTGACGTTTGCCGGTCTTCAAATCGACGATGACCAGGCGGCCCTCGGCGTCAATCTCCAAGCGGTCCACCTGCCCCCGCAGGACGGCATGACGAACAGCCGGCTCCGCGGAATCTGTCTCCTCGACTGGCAGGGTGAGATCCGGAAGCCGAACTTCGAAGTCGTGCTCAACACCTGCCAAGGACCGGCCTTCGCTCCTCATGACCAGCACGTACTGCGCCAACTTCCGGACCATGAGTTCGGCTCTCTGGAAGTCGAGCTTTCCCTCCCAGTTGTCCTTCATGCCCAAGGTTGGCCACCGGCGGACAAGCTCAGCGACATATTCGGCACCCGATGCCTCCGGGAACTCCTGCGCGATGCCGTGGACCAGTGTTCCGAGGCTGCGTGCGAAGTCGGTGGCAGCTTCCCCGCCGGCAGCCTGGACAAACCAGTCGAGGGGCGACTTGTGGACAGCTTCGACCTTTGACGGCGAGACACTGACGGTCCCGCCGACCGGAACGATGGCCTCCTCCGAACTCAAGGGGGCGAGCCCCCACCAGGAATCCGGATGTGCCCCCGGAGCAGGCGGTTCGGCCGCCGCGAGTTGCGCCAGGACGCTCGCAGCGTCCCGTGCCAGGTGAGGTTCGCCCACCCCGGGTTCCACGGCCTGGGCATGCTGCCGGAGTTCGGCTACGAGTGCCCGAAGCGTCATGGGCCGGTCCACTGGCGTGTACTCCCGCTGGAAGTCGCCGGAGGGCAAAGGCGCGGCGTAGTCCAGGAAGGCGGATGGTTGCTCGTCTTCTGACGAGACAGCAGTGCAGATGAGTACTTCCCGGGCACGCGATACCGCCGTGGAGAAGGATCGGAGTTCGTCGTACCGGATGTCACGGAGCCTGCTCAAGGGCCCCCGCCCCAGGGCGTATTCCACGCCGTGCTCCACGGCATCCGCATAGAGTGTGCTTCCGAGCAGCTCGCCACGGAGGCGGGTGTTGGGCCAGACGCCTTCCTGGAGCCCGGCCACGATGACCACGGGCCATTCGCGGCCGGCAGCACTGGCCGGCGTCAATATCTCAACACATTCTTCAAGCTGGGCACGGGCGGCGAGCGTATCCATAGGCAGTTCCTGGTTCAGCAAGTACTCCAGGAACTGTTCCGGGCCGGACCCAGGCAGCTGGTCAACGAACCGCTCCGCTGTATGGAACAAGGCCATCATGGCGTCGAGGTCCCGGTCTGCCCGGGCTCCGGCGTTGCCGCCCTCAAGCGCTGCTTCCGACCACCGCGAGGCGAGGCCTGTGGCGTGCCACAACGCCCACAGGACGGATTCGGCATTCGCGCCGGGTTCTTTGACTGCAGCGGTTCCTGCTGCCAACATCCGGGCCAGGCGACGGGCCGCGCTGGCCTCGACGCCCAAGGTTGCGAGCGAGCCCGGCTGCAGCAAGGCTTCCACCAAAAGGGCATCGCTGGAACGCCCCCCGCCACCCTGCAGCTCTTCGCGTCGCAGGGATTGGCGAAGCCGCCGCAGCTCGATGGCGGAGGCACCGCCAAGACGGGAGGTCAGGAGGGATACAGCAGACTCAGGGGTAAGCGAGGCCGGATCGAGGACCACCGCGAAGGCCTGCAGGAGTGGGCGCACCGCAACCTCGTCCCGCACGGCGGAATCAGCTACCGGCACCCGCACGGGAATCCCTTGGCCGCTCAGGTACCGCTGCAGTTGCGAAATCTGTCCGCCATTGCGGACGATCACCGCGATGTGGCTGAACTCCCTGCCGTCCCGCAACTGGGCTTCCAGGATGCGCTGGGCGACATACCGGAGTTCGTGGACGGCCGACGGGAGTATGTGGCCTTCCACTGTGCCGGTTCCTCCAGCGCCCGGACGGTCTCCTGCCATGGACGCGGTGGGTCCGGCGGTTGGGGGCTGGTCCAGGCGGCGCGCCAGCCGGCCGCCGGAGCGCTGCGAAATCCGCGAAGCGACACGATTCCAAGCCTCCGCCACATGGACGGAATGCCGGTGGGTGATCCCGAGCGGGCGAACCCGGACACTTTCGAGGGGACCGCCCACGAGTGACGGAAGATCAGCCACGAGGTCCGGACGCGCCCCACGGAAACCCTGCACGACGGTATCCGGCGAGTACGTCACTACGATGTCCTTGTTTTCACCGATATCGGCGAGGAGTTCGAATACAGCCGGGTTGGACTCCTGGGCGTCGTCCACCAGGATCAGGTGGAGGCGGTCACGCTCGGCGGCGAGGAAGGCCGGCGAATCCTGGAAGATCTGGCGCGCGGTAGTGATGATTCCCGCGGGGTCGAAGGCCTCGGGCATGCGCAAATCCAGCACGTCCCTGTACTCGCGGTAGAGTTCCGCGGCGGCAATCCAGTCCGTCCGTCCGCAGTCGTAGGCAAGTGCCGCCAGGTCCTCCGCTGTTCTGCCGGACTCGATGATGCGATCGAACAACTGCCGGATCTCGTGCCGGAATCCCCGGGTGGGAAGGGCAGCCGACAAATCGTCCGGCCAGGGCAGCTCGAAGCCGGGCCGGAGGTGCCCTTCCAGCAACTCCTTGATAATGAGGTCCTGCTCCGGACCGGACAGCAGCTTTGGTTGCCGCGGCAGGGGCAGGATGCCCTCCGCCTTGGCGCGCCGGATGACATCGAACGCGTACGACGCCCAGGTGCGTGCCGGCGTCGTACTCAAACTGCGGGCGAGCCGTCCCGTGAAGGTGTCCCGCAGCGCCGCGGCAGCATGCCTTCCGGGAGCAAGGATGAGGATGTTTTCCGGATCCAGGCCATCCTCAATGACACGCCGCACCGCCGCCTCGACGAGCACGGTGGACTTGCCCGTCCCGGGCCCACCGGGCACCAGGACCGGGCCGCTTCCCCTGGCCAAGGACACGACAGCTTGCTGGTCCGCGGACAATGTCGGTGCCTCAAAGTGGACTTCGCGCGGCGGAAGCAGGCGCAGTGCGGACGGGTTCCCCCGGTTCTTGGAAGCTGTTGCGGTCACACAGTCATTTCATCATCGGGCACCGACAAAATATGGAGCTGACGCTCCAACTGGTCCGAGATCACATCCAGATGGTCGAAATCGGACTCCGTGGGCGACCACCTTGCAGAGGCGAGGTCTACCCGCCAGCGCCCCTCACCGGTCCGCAGGAATTCCCCGTGCGCACCGTGCAGCGGAGTGGACTCCTCAAGGTAGTGCCGCAACGCTTCCGACTCATGCCCGGGCGGAGCATCGCCGCTGGCCCGCAGGACCCGCCACCAGCAAACGGAGCTGCCGTAATGGCTCATCACGGCTCCAACCTGCCGCGGACCACCCGATCCGAGGAGCTCTGCGACGTCGCCGTAGGAAACCGCGGCACCCGGCGGAATGAGGTCCACCACGGCGAGAACCGCCGTCACGTACTCCATCCGCATGTGATCAGCCTAGCTGCAGGAGTGTCGTCCCCAATAGTGTCGGAGCCAGCCGGTAGCTTGAAACCATGAGTTCCTGGAATACCCTCCCCCGTGCAGCATTCGATCTCGAGACCACAGGGAAGAATTCCCGTTCCGCCCGCATTGTCACTGCATCCATCACCGTTGTTGACGAACATGGCGGGCTGGTCAAGGAACACGAATGGTTGGCCGATCCCGGCGTGGAAATCCCGGTGGAGGCCAGCGAAGTGCACGGGATCACCACTGCCAAAGCGCGCGCGGAGGGGCGCCCCGCAGCAGACGTCACCCGGGAAGTCGCCACCGTCCTCCAGGAACTTTTCGACGCCGGCACCCCGGTCATCGCCTTCAACGCCAGCTACGACTTCACGGTCCTCGCGGCGGAGTCGGCACGCCACGGCGTGCCCCAATTGAGCCGCTTCCCGGTGCTGGATCCGTACGTCATGAACAAGCAAGTGGACCGCTTCAGGAAAGGCAAGCGGACGCTGACTGCTCTGTGCAAGGAATATGGCATCGACCTGGACAATGCCCATACCTCTGCCGCGGATGCCCTGGCCACCCTCCGGGTCCTGGATGCCATGGCCGGGAAGTTCCCCAAGTTGCACATGCCTGCGTCGAAGCTGCACCATTTGCAAGTGGACTGGGCTGCGTCGCAAGCAGCGGACTTCCAGCAGTACCTTCGGCGGAGCAAGCCCACTGCGGTCATCGAAGGCGAGTGGCCGGTCCTGCCGCCGGAGGACGCCAGCCGCGGCGGGTTCTAAACCGGAGCCCAGCGGGCAGGTTAAGACTTGCGACGCAAGTCACATGATTTTCGGGAACTCCGGAACACGCAGCGAACCGGCGCCGATTTCCCAGACTGGCCAACAGCGTGAACACACCAGGGCCAACACTGCAATCATCGATGCTTATATTCGGCACAAGTGAATTGGAGCAATCACTTGTTCGATTCACGGCCTCCTAGCGGCGTGGTGACATAATTAAGTTTGGCGGGTTGAAGTCTGCTAGGGCAGCCAACATCCAGACGCTGCCACGTTCCCCGCCCACCGCGTAACGTCTCCGTGACCATCGATGAAAGTGATTTCTTCATGAAATTCAAAGCCCCCAAGTGGCTGGCTGCCGCCCCCGTCGCAGCAGCCCTGGTGATCTCCCTCGCAGCCTGTGGCGGAGGTTCTTCCCAGCCCAGCAGCTCAGCTACGGACGCCCTTGCGGGCAGCGACCAGCAGACGCTGGACAAGTACACCACTGCGGACGTTACCCCGATCGATAAGATCGACAAGTCCAAGCTCGGCCTCATCACCGACGGAACGCTCCGCGTGGGCACTCTCTCCGACGCTCCGCCGAACATCTTCATCGACCCGTCCGGTAAGTTCACCGGCTACGACAACGAGCTCCTGCGCGCCATCGGTGACAAGCTGGGCCTCAAGGTCGAGTTCGCGTCCACCGACTTCTCCGCGCTCCTCTCCCAGGTGGCAAACAAGCAGTTCGACGTCGGATCCTCCTCGATCTCCACCACCGACGCACGCCGTAAGACGGTTGGTTTCACCAACGGCTACGACTTCGGCTACATGGCAGTTGTCACCAAGAACGACGCGAAGGTCACCGGCTTCGCCGACCTCAAGGAAGGCCTTCGCATTGGTGTCGTCCAGGGCACGGTGCAGGATGACTACGTCACCAACACCCTGAAGATCGAGCCGGTCCGCTTCCCGGACTACAACACCGTTTACGGCAACGTGAAGAACGGCCAGATCGACGCCTGGGTTGCTCCCTCGCAGCAGGCCGACGGCCAGGTCAAGGAAGGCGACAACACCAAGATCGCCGAAAAGGTTGTCAATACCCAGAACTTCACCGCCTACGCAGTGAACAAGGACAACAAGGCCCTCATGGACGCGCTTAACGCCGGTCTGGACGCCGTGATCGCCGACGGCACCTGGACCAAGCTGACTGCTGAGTGGTACAAGGACCGTCCGACGGCTGCCGAGCAAACCCCGCAGGGCTGGAAGCCGGGCAGCAAGGCCGTCCAGCTCCCCGCCAAGTAAACCGGACGTTCCATGGATATCCTCAAGCAATTAGCTGACACCTTTTTCAACTGGCAGTTGATGGGCGAAGTCATCCCCAAGATGTTCGCCGTTGGCCTGCCCAACACGATCGTTTTGGCCGTCGTCTCCGGAATCATCGGGACAGCGATCGGGATGCTGCTTGCCCTCATGGGGATTTCCCGGAACGCTGCAGCCCGGTGGGTTGCCCGCATCTACACGGACATTCTCCGCGGGCTCCCGCCGGTACTGACCATCCTGGTGATCGGTTTTGGTTTCGGACCCATCATCCGGCAGCTGACGGGCTCCACCAGTCCCTACCCCATGGCCATCGCCGCGTTGTCGCTGATGTCCGGCGCCTACATTGGCGAAATCTTCCGCTCCGGCATCCAGAGCGTGGACAAGGGACAGTTGGAAGCCTCCCGTGCCCTGGGATTCGGCTACGGCGCATCCATGCGCCTGGTGGTGGTCCCACAAGGGATCCGCAGGGTACTCCCGGCCCTGGTCAACCAATTCATCTCCCTGATCAAGGAATCGTCCCTGGTGTTCATGCTTGGCCTGCTGGCCAGCGAGCGGGAAATCTTCCAGATCGGCAAGGACCTGGCAGCCAACAGCGGCAACCTGTCCCCCTACGTGGCAGCAGCCATCTTCTACCTGGCCATGACCATTCCGCTCACGCACCTGGTGAACTGGATTGACGCCCGCCTGCGCTCAGGCCGGCCTGAGAAGAAAGAACCGGACGACGCAGCCGCCGTCGTCGGGAAGGGAGCCCACGCATGAGCGAGTTCACCTCGGGGTCACTGACCGCGAAGAACATCCACCTTTCCTTCGGCAGCAACCACGTCCTGCGGGGAATCGACCTCCACGTCGAAAAGGGCACCACGGCCTCGGTCATTGGACCATCCGGCTCCGGTAAGTCCACGCTGCTGCGGGTGATGAACCGACTGATCGAACCCGATCAGGGAGACATCCTGCTTGACGGGAAGTCCGTGCTGAAGGACAACCCTGACGAGCTGCGCCGCCGCATCGGCATGGTGTTCCAGCAGTTCAACCTTTTCCCGCACAAGACCGTCGCGGAGAACATCACGTTGGCTCTGCGCAAGCTCCGCGGCATGTCCAAGGACCAAGCCCGCGTGGAGGCCCTGAGCCAACTGGACCTTGTGGGTTTGAAGCATAAAGCCGACTCCCGTCCTGCCAACCTTTCAGGTGGGCAACAACAGCGCGTGGCCATAGCCCGTGCACTGGCCATGAAGCCCGAGGTCATGTTCTTCGACGAGGCCACGTCCGCCTTGGACCCGGAGCTCGTGAAGGGCGTCCTGGCACTCATGACGGACCTGGCCCAGGGCGGCATGACCATGGTGGTGGTGACCCACGAAATGGGGTTCTCCCGGAACGTCTCGGATGTGGTGACCTTCATGGATGCCGGAGTTGTCGTTGAGTCTGGCCCACCGGAACAACTCTTCACTGATCCGCGGACGGAGCGCCTGCAGGGCTTCCTCTCGGACGTGCTCTAAACGCAGCCGACGCACACAGCAACATCCCCGTCCTCCGCGGCGGTCCCCCACGGACCAGCGGTGGCCGGGGATTTGCCGTTTAAGGCCTGGCCGCGGCCTTGACCTGCAGCACAGCCAGGGCTGCGGCATCCACCTTGGCCGCGAACGCAGGATCCGCCTGAGCCCTGCGGACCACAGCCTCATGCATCGCGGGGATCCGCGCAGGGTCAGCACAGACCATCATGGTCCCACCGGCACCAAAGAAGGCGGTGGCCCGCTCTGCGCTGGTCCATGGTTCCAGCTGCGCGGCACTGCACATGTCATCGGAAAGGATGATTCCTTTGAACCCTGCGTCCGTCCGGAGCATCGTTTCCATCACCACAGGTGAAAACGGCGCAATATTGGCAGGGTCAATGCGGTCGTAGTAGGCGTTGGACAACATGACCCACTGGGCACCGCCACGGATGGCTGCATTGAAGGGCGCCAAGGCGGGGTCCGTACGGGTCGTTTCGGTATCGCGCACGTCCTTGCTGACGTCCGTGTTGGGAACCACCCGGCCCAGTCCGGGATAGTGCTTCACGACGGGGGCCACCCCGGCATCGGCCAAGCCTTGGGCAAAGGCGTTCCCGAGCACCGACACTTGGTCAGGCGTGTAGCCGTACTGGCGCTGGAAGCGGCCGATCGGACCGTTGGATGGTGCAAACTCCGCGCTCTTCACCGTGTCAAGGACAGGTGCCAGGTCCACGTTGACCCCGGCGCTTCGAAGTTCCCTCCCCCACAGGGCCGCGCTGGAACGCAGCTTGTCCGGCCCGAGTCCGGCCTGGGCCACGGCCGACGGTATGGCGGAGAACCCGGGACCGGAGAGAACCTGCACGTTTCCGCCCTCCTGGTCCGTGGCTACGAACAAGGGCAGGTTTCCGGTGGTGGCCGGCGAGACCGTGGCGTTCAAGGAAGCCACCACAGCGGCCGACGCGGCTGCTCCGGCTTTGCTGCGTCCGCTGAGGTACACGTTGCCCACGTGGTACTTGGCCAATGCCTCCATGGTCGCAGGCTCGGGACCCGTGGCTTTGGCCGCGACCATGAACAGCTGCCCTACCCGCTGCTCGAGGCTCAGGGAAGAGAGCCGCCGGGTAGCTGCATCCTGGGTTCCCGGAGGCGATACGGCCGACACGGAGGGGGTCGGCTGCGGGGACGGCGCCGTGCCGGACGGTGCAGCGGCTGAACCAGTGGGCGGGGTCGATGACGTCGATGAGGGACCAGGTGATTCCGATGGAGCGGGACTGCCCCCACTGACGGTGCATCCCGAGGCCATTACCGCGACCACTCCTGCCGCCGCAAGGATAGAGCTGAGCGATGCAATTGTCTTGGAGGTACGCATGGTAAACCGTTGATTCGTTGGGGTTGGGTTTCCCCTACGAGCCTACCCCGCCTACGCAAACGGCGCCTTCGAAAGCTGCTGCCTGCAACTTTCGAAGGCGCCGAAGTCCCAGCCTAGGCTTGGGCGGAGGCAGCAGCCTTGGCTGCAGCCGGAAGCGCGTCAAAAATACGGTTCATCGCAGCATCGTCGTGTGCCGCGGACAGGAACCAGGCCTCAAAGACGGACGGCGGCAGGTACACGCCGGATTCCAGCATGGAGTGGAAGAACGGCGCGTAGCGGAAGACTTCCTGGGCCTGCGCGTCCGCGTAATTGTGGACTCCGTTGGCGGAGGTGCCGAAGGAGACAGAGAACAGGTTCCCTGCCCGCTGGATGGAATGGTCCACTCCGGCGGCGTCCAACGCAGACGAAAGGGCCGCCGAGAGTTCCAGGGAGCGCGCATCAACGTGGGCATAGACCTCGGGTGTTGCGTGGGTCAACGTGGCGACACCGGCTGCCATGGCAACAGGGTTCCCGGACAACGTTCCGGCTTGGTAAACGGGACCCAACGGTGCCAGGTAGTCCATGACATCCGCGCGGCCGCCAAGAGCCGCCGTCGGCATGCCGCCACCAATCACCTTGCCAAAGGTGAGCAGGTCCGGTGCCCAACCCTCCTGGCGACCGGTCAGGCCCCAGTAGCCGGCGTAGCCAGTGCGGAAGCCCGTCAGGACTTCGTCCAGGATCAGGAGGGCCCCGTGTTCCTTGGTAATCCGGGACAGTCCTGCGTTGAAGCCTTCGGCCGGAGTAACGACGCCCATGTTGGCCGGCGCCGCCTCGGTGATCACAGCGGCGATGTGGCTGCCGTGCGCTGCGAATGCCTCCTCAACTGCGGCGAGATCGTTGTAGGGCAGCACCAGGGTCTCCGCAGCGGCCGCGGCCGTGACGCCGGCAGAGCCGGGCAGGGCAAGAGTGGCCACCCCTGAACCGGCGGATGCCAGGAGGCCGTCCAAGTGGCCGTGGTAGCAGCCGGCGAACTTGATGATGAGGTTGCGGCCGGTGAAACCGCGGGCCAGGCGGACGGCCGTCATGGTCGCCTCGGTACCGGTGGAAACCATGCGGAGACGCTCGACGGCGGATACCCGTTCCTTGACGAGGGCGGCCAGGTTGGCCTCATCCGGAGTGGAAGCGCCGAAAGAGAGGCCGCGGTCCACGGCCGCGTGCACAGCATCCAGCACTGCCGGGTGCGCATGGCCCAGGAGGGCAGGACCCCACGAGCAGACCAGGTCCACGTATTCCTTGCCATCTGCATCGGTGAGGTAGGCGCCCTTGGCCGAGACCATGAACTTCGGTGTTCCGCCCACGGAGCCAAAAGCACGGACCGGCGAGTTGACCCCGCCGGGCATCAGCGACTGGGCGCGGTCGAACAGCTGGTCGGACACAGGGGTGTTTGAAGTCATGGTTCCTATTCTTTCAGTGATGATGGAGCTGCCTGCTGGATCGGCGCGAGGCGTCAGCCGGCGTCTGCTTCCGCTTCGTCCAGGAGTTCGGCGACGCGGGGCGCAACTTCCGTCCCGTACAACTCGATGCAGCGCAGCATGGACTGGTGCGGCAGTGTTCCGTTGCTGTACTTGAGGTCGAACCGGTCCACGCCGAGGTTGCTCTTAAGCAAGGCGATCTTCCGGGCCACAGTTTCGGGGGAACCCACGTACAGTGCGCCTTCCGGGCCGCACATGGCGTCGAACTCCTCTCGGTTTCCCGGTCCCCAGCCTCGCTCGGCGCCGATCCGGTTGCGTTGTTCGAGCCAATGCGGAAACAACTCCTCGCGGGCGGCTTCATCGGTGTCGGCAATGAAACCGGGCGAATGCGTCGCGATCTGCCTCATGGGGTGGCCGTATCTGGTCATGGCGTCCCGGTAGAGGTTCACCAGTGGCGCGAATCGCCGCGGCTCTCCGCCAATGATGGCAAAGATGATCGGGTAGCCGTATTCGGCGCACCGCACCACGGATTCGGGAGTCCCGCCCACCCCGATCCAGGCCGGCAAGAGGTGGTGCTGCAGGCGGGGATAAACCTGGAGTCCATTGACGTTGGGCCGGGTGCGACCTTCCCAGTGCACGGGCTTCTGCGCGCGGACTTTGTGGAACAAGTCCAGCTTTTCCTCGAACAGGACCTCGTAGTCGGCCAGATCGAGCCCGAACAGGGGGAACGATTCGACGAACGATCCCCTGCCGAGCATCACTTCGGCGCGTCCGTTGGAAAGGGCATCAACCGTGGCAAAGCGCTGGAACACCCGGATGGGATCGTCGGAGCTCAGGACCGTCACGGCGGTTCCCAGCCGGATCCTCGACGTCACCGCGGCGGCCGCCGCCAGGAAGACTTCAGGTGCTGACACCGCGAAATCGCGGCGGTGGTGCTCCCCCACGCCAAACGCATGGATTCCGACGGCGTCCGCCAGCTTGGCTTCTTCCAGAAGCTCGCGCAGCACCTGGGCGTGTTCCTTGGGATTTCCCTCGGCATCAAGCCCAGCGTCGCCAAAAGTGTTCAGGCCCAGGAGGATGCGTCCAGCACCCACCGGCGCCGTGGGATCGGACGGTGTGAGGGTCATCAGGACTCCTTCAGCCAGCCTGCCAGTTCGGAGGCCCAGTAGGTCAGCACGGTATCGGCACCGGCCCGCTTGATGCCGAGCACGGATTCCGTGATGGCCCCACGCCGGTCGATCCAGCCGTTCGCGGCGGCCGCTTCGATCATGGCGTACTCGCCGGAGATTTGGTAGGCCGAGACAGGCACCGGGCTCATGGCCGCTACGTCGGCAAGGATGTCGAGGTAGCTCATGGCAGGCTTCACCATGACCATGTCGGCTCCTTCTTCGAGATCCAACTCCACTTCGAGAATCGCTTCGCGTCGGTTCGCGGCGTCCATCTGGTAGGTGCGGCGGTCGCCCTTAAGCTGGGAGTCGACGGCTTCCCGGAAGGGGCCGTAGAAGGCGGACGCGTACTTGGCGGCGTAGGCCAGGATGGCAGTGTTCTTGTGGCCGGATTCCTCGAGCGCCTGGCGGATCACGGCGATCTGGCCGTCCATCATTCCGGAAGGGCCCAGCACGTGCGCGCCGGCCTCCGCCTGCGCAACGGCCATCTGTCCGTAAATCTCCAACGTGGCATCGTTGTCCACGTAACCGTTGGCGTCCAGGACTCCGCAGTGGCCGTGATCGGTGAACTCGTCCAGGCACACATCGCCCATGATCACCAAAGCATCGCCCACCTCGGCTTTGACGTCCCGGATGGCCTTGTTCAGCACGCCTTCGGGATCCAGCGAAGCAGTTCCCCTGGCATCGCGCACGGCTGGGACTCCGAACAGCATGATGCCGCCAACGCCCAATTCCACGGCTTCTGCGGCCGCCCGCTTGAGGGTGTCGGTAGTGTGCTGGACGACCCCGGGCATCGAGGTGATGGGGCTGGGCTCGGTCAGGCCCTCCCGGATGAAGGCAGGCAGGATGAGGTCTGCAGGCGCCAGACGGTTCTCGGCGGTGAGGCGTCGCATGGCGGGGGTGGTGCGCAAGCGGCGGGGGCGGTGGTTTGGAAAACTCATTGGGGGTTCCCTTCGTTGGCGAAGATGGTTTCCAGGGCGGTCGCAATGCCCGCCGGCGTGGGTTCGTTGGCGGTTGCTGCCACCGGCAGGCCAACCCGGGCGGCCTCGGCGGCGGTGGGGCGGCCGATCGCAACCAGGCGGCAGGCCCCAAGCGGCAGCAGGGCTTGGGCGATCCGGCGCACCGCGCTCGGGGAGGCAACGACGATCGCGTCCAGTGCCCCGGCGCCGAGCCGCGCCTTCACGGCTTCAGCCGTCAGTTGCGGCGGCAGACCGTCACCGGAGAGTCCGACGGCGGCAGGCAGTTCCGCTGTCAGCCGCCGCGAATCATGGGCCGGGTACTTGACCGTGTGATAGGCAGTAACTGCGTCAACGGAGGCACCCTTGGTTGCCAGTCCCTCGCGCAAGCGTGGCGAGGCGATATCCGCTTGGGGCAGGAAGATCCGCGCATTTGGCGAGTCCCACACCTCGAGAAGGCCTTCGGCGGACTGTTCTCCGGTGGGGCAAAGGTCAACGGGAAGCCCAGCGGCTTCGAGTGCCCGCCGTGATGACAAACCAACGGTGGCCACTTTCGTGCCGGCAGGCACCAGTTGCGAAGCCGTGGTGCCGCGTTCGGCTGCCTTCCCGATCAGGACACGCAGCGTGGTGGTACTGCTGACCACCAGCCACTCGTAGCCGCCGGCGGCGAGCGTGTCCAAGGCAGAATCCAAGGAGGCCTGGTCGGTGGCCTGCTCAAAGTCGATCAGGGGAAGGACCAACGGTATGGCCCCTTTGCTCCTCAGCAGGGCAGCAAGCGTGCGGGCACGGTCGGCGCTCCTGGTGATCAGGACACGCCGACCCCGCAAGCCCGCGGCAGCCATGGGTTCAGGAGGCAGCAAGGTCCGCAATTTCAGCGGCACCGGCCGCGAGCAGTTGTTCGGCAACCTCGATGCCCAGCAACGTGGCGCCTACCTCGGTCAGGCCATCGGTGGCCTTCTTTTCGCGCACAGTACGGGTCCCGTCCACGGCGCAGACCACGGCTTCCAGGTGCAACATGCTGCCCTTGCGGTACGCATAGGCACCCACGGGGGCGGCACATCCGGCCTCGAGCCTGGCCAGTACGGCACGTTCGGCCGTGACCGCAAGCCGGGTGTCGTCGTCGTTCAACGCCGCCAGGGCCTGGGCCAGCACCACATTGCCGCCGTCCACGGAGCCGTCACGCTGTGGCGCGTCGGGCGTGCGGCACTCAATGGCAAGGGCACCCTGGCCTGGGGCAGGCAGCATCACGGAGGTATCGAAGAATTCGGACACCGTATCCAGCCGCCCCATGCGTTCGAGTCCGGCGGCGGCGAGGACTACTGCGTCAAGGTCGTTCGATTTGCCCTCCACCACCTCGTCCACGGCATTGCCGGGCAGCCCGGGTACCCGGTTGAGGCGGGTGTCCACGTTTCCGCGGATATCCAGCACCTCGATGTCCGGACGGGCGGCACGAAGCTGCGCTGCGCGCCGCGGCGATCCAGTGCCCACTTTGGCGCCACCGGGAAGTTCCGCCAGCGTCAATCCGTCCCGGGCGCACAGGACGTCCCGCACATCCACGCGCGGCGGCGTAGCGGCGATGCTCAATCCAACGGCTGCCCCGGTGGGGAGGTCCTTGAGTGAATGCACGGCTACGTCGCAGCTCTCGATGAGCAAGGCATCGCGCAACGCGGCAACGAAGACCCCGGTGCCACCCATCTGGGACAGCGATCCGGTCCTGACGTCGCCTTCGGTCCGGATGTGGACCAGCTCCACGGGGAAGCCCCCGACGGCGGCCAGCTGGTCCGCCGTCTGCTGGGTCTGCGTCAGGGCCAGCTTGCTGGCTCTGGTGCCGATGCGAACAGTCACTTGCTGGCCTCCGGGGCGGGGTAGGCCTCATGTCCGATCCCAATGCTGGAGCCGACCTCGGCGATGACGGGCTTGGCCCCGCGGAAGTTTTCGCAGCAGTTGGGACGGCACACGTCGTACCAGGGTCCGAGATCCGTCACGTGCGGACGGTCGGCGATGTTGTTCTCAAGGGTGCGTTCGCAGATCAGGTCCACCAGTCCTGACACAAAGGCTGCGTGCGTTCCCGGTGTGGGAACGCGGGTGGCTTCGATGCCCAGGTTCTTGCAGGTTTCCAAGGCTTCCGTGTCCAGGTCCCACGCAACTTCCATGTGGTCGCTGACAAAACCAAGGGGAACAATGACCACGCCGCGGACACCCTCGGGCGCGATTTCCTCAAGGTGGTCATTGATGTCCGGTTCGAGCCAAGGGATGTGGGGCGCTCCCGAACGCGACTGGTAAACGAGGTCCCAGGCGACGTTCGGAGCCACGGTGTCCATGATGGCCTTGGCGTTGGCCAGGTGCTGGGCGGCATAGGCGGAACCTTCCGCGAAGTCGCGGGGCTCGTCCTCGGAGCGGCCTGCGGCCTCCGCGTCCCTGGTAGGAATGGAGTGCGTGGCGAACAGGACACGGATGCCGGAGTCGGGATCGGCAACGCCTGCAGCGGAAAGCTTGGCACGGATTTCCTCGAGGCCGGCGGCCGTCCCCTCCAGGAATGGCTGCACCACTCCGGGGTGGTCGAAGTACTGGCGGATCTTGTCCACTTCCAGTTTTCCGTCCAGGCCTGTTTCCGTCAGGGCGATGCCGATATCTTCGCGGTACTGGCGGCAGCTGGAGTAACAGGAGTAGATGCTGGTAGTGAGCATCAGGATCCGGCGGTGGCCGGCGTCGTAGGCGTCCTGCAAAACCGGCGCGATGTACGGGTCCCAGTTGCGGTTGCCCCACAGTACCGGCAGCTCGATGCCGCGCTTGGCGAGTTCGGCTTCAATGGCTGCCTTCAACTCGCGGTTCTGCTGGTTGATGGGGCTGATGCCGCCGAAGGCCCGGTAGTGGTGCGACACCTCTTCCAGGCGCTCGTCGGGGATGCCGCGCCCGCGGGTGACGTTGCGCAGGAAGGGAATGACGTCTTCCTGGCCTTCGGGCCCACCGAAGGATGCGAGCAGGACGGCGTCGTAGTGCTTCGCTTCCTGGCGGCCGCGTTCGGTGACCTGGTTCAGTTCGGTGGAGACGGACAGCCCGCTCATGCGAGGACCTCGGCGATCTCGGCAGCCGTGACGCGGCGGCCGGTGTAGAAGGGAATCTCTTCGCGCACGTGGTTACGGGCGTCGGTGGCGCGCAGGTGGCGCATCAGGTCCACCAAGTCAACCAGTTCGGGCGCCTCCAAGCCGAGGATCCACTCCCAGTCCCCCAGCGCGAAAGAGGACACGGTGTTGGAGATGACCTGCGGGAATTCGCGGCCCAGGAGGCCGTGGTCGCGGAGCATCTTGCCCCGCTCTTCGGCGGGCAGGAGGTACCACTCGTAGGAGCGGACGAACGGGTAGACGCACAGCCAGGTGCTGGGCTCGACGCCACGGGCATAGGCAGGAACGTGGCTCTTGGCGAACTCGGCCTCGCGGTGCACGCCCATGGCCGACCACACGATCTCCGTTCCAGCGAACAGCTTGCTGCGGCGGATGGAGCGGACCGCAGCCTGGAGGTCTTCGGGCTTGGCACCGTGGAGCCACACCATGATGTCCGCATCCGAGCGCATGGCGGAAACGTCGTAGCTGCCCCGCAGGACCACGCCGTCCACCGCGAGCTTTTCGACCAGTGATTCGAATTCCTGCGCGGCATCGCCGCTGCGCAGGACGTCGGCTGAGCGCTTGAAGACGGTCCAGAGCGTGAAGAACTGTTCTTCGTTTTCAGAAGTTTTAGTGACAGATTCGGCAGAAGTGTGGCTCATGGTTTCAAGTTTGCCCCGCGCGGGCCGCTAAGTCGAAATGGATTTGTTCTACAAGGCGTAGAAGTGACATAAATCACGTAATAGTGGGATCCTCGGCCCGCAGCGGCGCCACCTGCGCGCGCGTGTCCGCGACCACCGCGGCGAGGCCGTTGCCAGCCAGCCAGCCGCCGACCACCGTCAATCCGTCGACAGAGCCAACCACTTTGCGCACCTGGGCTACGCGCTGTTTATGACCGACGGCGGCAAACGGCAGCGCGCCCGCCCAGCGCACTACATCCCAATCGAGGATGTCCGTCCGGGACACCGGAACCGTGAGAAGTGCTGAGGCATCCTCCAGGGCCGCCGACAACAGGTTCTCGTCATCCAGCGCCGCCTCCGGCGCCCCGGAGTCCTCCATCCGGCCGTAAGAGAGACGCACCACGTGGGTTCCAGGGCCGGCCTCCTCAGCCAGCCAATCCCATTTCGCCGTGGCATGGGTGAGGGCTTTCGCACGGATTCCCGCGGTCTGCGGTGCCACCAGGATTCCCGTGCCCCTTGGCCGTCCATCCAGTTCCGGGAGATCCACCACGAGCGTCACCAGGCTGACCAACGGCCCGGGCCCAGGGCGCAGGGCGGCCAGGCCGGGCAATGAATCCTCCAGCAGCCTGACGGCGGCCGGACCATCGAGGGCGACCACCAGCCGATCGGCGTCGTACGCCTCCCCGCCCGCGGTGACCTGCCAACCGTGGGAGGTTTTTCGGGCGGAGGCCACGCGCTTGTCCGTAAGCAAGTCCACGCCACGGTCCCGGAGGTCCTTGACCAGCGCGGTCACCAACGTGTGCATCCCACCGGTCAGGCCTCCGACGGCGGAACCCGCCTTGGCGGGCACGGAACCGGTCCCACGGGCGGCTTGGCGCTGGCTGGCCACGGCGGCGGCCAACGAACCATGCTTCCGGAGTCCGGCACGCAGGCCCGGGGCCACCATGTCCACGTCCAGCAGCGCGGGGTCTGCCGAGTGCACGCCACCCACCACCGGCGCTACCAGCCGTTCGAGGACCGTCTTGCCCATGCGGGCACGGACCAACTCCGAAACGCTGGTGACATCGGAAGAAGTTCCCACCGAGGCGGGCATCCACCGGTCAAGGGAGGCACGGAGCGCCCCTGCGAAACCAAGGGAACGCCTGACCTCGGGATCCCACGGATTCGCGGGAATTCCCAGCACACCGGTCTTGGGGAGTTCACGGGCACCCTCGGGCAGTTGCACCCAGGCTCCCCCGGGATGGGGAGCGACTATCCGCGATTCCAGGCCAAGCTCCCGCGCAAGATCCGCCACGGCCGTGGAGCGTGTGGCGAAGGACTCGGCTCCGCTGTCCAACGACAGGCCAGCCACCGTGTGCCCACCAACGCAGCCACCCCACGACCCAGTAGCTTCAAGAACGGTGACCGCAGTCCCCGCCACGGCGAGTTCCCTCGCGGCCACCAGCCCTGAGATTCCGCCGCCAACGACGACGGCGGACGGGCCCAGGGATTTAGCGTGTCCCCCGCGCATGGGGTGCTACTTGGCCGGGATGGAGTGGATGAGTTCCACCACCCGCGTCAGAACGGTGGGGTCGGTTTCGGGCGGAACACCGTGGCCCAGGTTCAGCACATGGCCAGGCGCATGCGAGCCCGCCTCGATGACCTCGCGGACGTGGGCTTCCAGGACCTCCCACGGCGCAGAGAGAAGGGCGGGATCAATGTTGCCCTGCAAAGGAACCGTGCCACCGAGGCGGCGGTTGGCCTCGTCGAGCGGCAGGCGGTAGTCCACGCCAACCACGTCCACGCCAACGTCCCGCATGGCCACGAGGAGTTCCGATGTTCCCGTTCCGAAGTGCACCAGCGGCGCACCCAGTCCCCGGACGTGGTCCAGCGCCCGGGCGGATGCCGGAGCAACGAACCTGGAATAATCGGCCAAGCCCAGGGAGCCGGCCCAGGAATCGAACAGCTGTCCGGCGGAAGCGCCGGCTTCGAGCTGGGCCTGGAGGAACAGGCCCGAGGCGTCGGCGGCCCAATTCGCCAAGGCCTGCCAGGTTTCGGGGTCCGCGTGCATCATGGTCCGCGGGCCGAGGTGGTCGCGGGACGGGCGGCCTTCAACCATGTAGGCGGCAAGGGTGAACGGCGCGCCGGCAAAACCGATCAACGGGGTCTTGCCCAGTTCGGCGACGGTCAGGCGGACGGCTTCGCGGATGGGCTCCAGGGCCTCCCAGGTCAGCTCCGGGAGGGCCGCGACATCCTCGGCGGTCCGGACCGGCTTGTCCAGGACCGGACCCACGCCGGGAACAATGTCCACGCCAACGCCGGCGAGCTTGAGCGGAATCACGATGTCCGAGAAGAAGATGCCGGCGTCCACGTCGTGGCGGCGGACGGGCTGCAGGGTGATCTCAGCGGCGAGTTCCGGCCGCAGGCACGAGTCCAGCATGGCCACGCCTTCGCGGACCTTCAGGTACTCGGGCAGCGATCGGCCGGCTTGGCGCATGAACCACACCGGCCTGCGCGACGGCGTGCCGCCGCGGTAGGCGGTGATGAGCGGCGAGTCAGAGGTACGGCCGTCATTCAACGGGTGCCCGGGGCCGAGGTTGCCCGCAGGAGCATTGAGGGCCGTATTGTTGGATGCTGCCGCGCTAGAAGTCATGCCTTCGATTGTGCCGAAAATCCGGGGCAAAAGATAACGACAGGCTGTCATGTCCCAAGCGTTGCGCCCCACAGTGGCGGGAGTCACCCCTGATGGTGTGGATCGCCACGGCGGTACATTGTTCTACCGGGCTACGAAAAAGCTATGATTGGGTTGCTGTGGTTCTTTTCTCATTGGTGGCTACACACGCCGACATCGATCTTGAGACCGTCGCTCAGTTGAGCAACGGTTCATCCGGTCTTGCCTCCGCTGCGCTCACCGGATCCCCCGTTGTGTCCGGCGCCGTAGTCCTGGCTACCTGCAACCGCTACGAGATTTACGGCGAAACCAGCCATGGTGCTGACGTCGAAGCCGCACGCTCGGCCCTCGTCTCGCAGATCAGCGAACTCAGTGGCCTCAACGAGCAACTCGTCTCCCGTTCTTTCAGCACCCATGCCGGCCCTGACGTCACGCGCCACCTGTTCGCGGTGAGCGCGGGCCTTGACTCGGCAGTGGTGGGCGAGCGCGAGATCGCCGGGCAGGTCCGCCGCGCCCTGATCACCGCCCAGCAGGAAGGCACCGCAAGTTCCGGCCTTGTCCGCCTGTTCCAGGCCGCCTCCAAGACCGCCAAGGACGTCGGAGCGCAGACTGCCCTTGGCTCGCGCGGGCTCTCGATCGTCTCCGTGGCCCTCGATCTCGCAACTGATCTCTCCGACACCGACGACTGGACAGCCAAGAAGGTGGTGGTCTTCGGTACCGGAGCCTACGCGGGCGCCACCATGTCCCTGCTTCGCGAACGTGGTTGTACCGACGTTTCGGTCTACTCATCCTCCGGCCGCGCCGAAGGCTTCGTGGCAACCCGGGGTGGAACAGCGCTCGACGCCGACACCCTCCCCGCTGCTGTCGCGGCGGCGGACGTCATGATCGGCTGCAGCGGCTCGGACACCCGGGTGGAGGCCGCCGACCTCGCCAGGGTCCGGGCCTCTTCCGGCAAAACCTTGATCGCCATCGACCTCGCCCTCACCCATGACTTCGATCCCGCTGTGGGTGAACTCGACGGCGTGGAACTCCTGACGCTTGAATCGGTCCGTCTCGCAGCACCCCAGGAACAGGCCGAATCCCTGACCCAGGCAAGTGCGATTGTCAGCGGAGCGGCCAAGGCTTTCGAAGCCGAACGTGAATCGCGTTCCATCGATTCGGCCATTGTCGCCCTTCGCCGCCACACCATGAACGTGCTCGACTCCGAGATGGAGAAAGTCCGTGCCCGGCACGGTTGCACAGCTGCAGCCGAGGAAGTGGAGTTCGCCCTCCGTCGGATGGTCAAGCAACTGCTGCACGTTCCCACGGTCCGCGCCCGCGAATTGGCAGCCAACGGCCAGCAGGATGATTACGTGGCCGCACTGGAGGCCCTGTACGGCATCCAGGTGGAGCAGCCGCAGGCCGCCCCGGCCGCGGCCGAGTGCCCCGTGGATCACCAGCAACTGCGCTCCGAAAGCGCCTGAACGTTCCGAAAGCGCCTTAACAGGGCCCCGCCGCGCCCGGGTTCTCCGGAATCAGGCGAAGGCGTTGACTCCGGTCAACCCGGCCGACCTCTCCCACAGCGTCCGCGCAGCATCCCGGTCCACGGCATGCGCGTCAACACCTTGGTACCGGGCCAGCGGCGATTGGTGGTCGGTGGGCTCGGCCACATCGCAGTCCTCGCAGTACACGCCACCCTTCCCAGCCAGCAAGGGTGAGGTGGCTGCCCACACAGAGGTGGCGGCGCCTTGTTCAGGGGTCTTGAATCCTTCGCGCAGGTTTCCCTCGGCGTCCATCCAGCCCGCCGCCACCATTTCTTCCCTGGGCAAGTGGCGCTGGAGTTCTGTCATGATCCCGCCCGGATGCACAGCGAACGCGCGCACCCCGAACGCCCGGCCCAGGCGGTCCAGTTCCACCGCAAAGAGGGCGTTTGCGGTCTTCGCCTGGCCATAGGCCTGCCATTTGTCATAGCCTCCGGCAAAGTCCATGTCTTCGAACCGGATAGGGGAAAGCTTGTGGCCCGTGGAGGACAAGGAGATGACCCGCGCAGCTCCGGCCGCCGCCAGCGCCGGCCACAGGAGGTTTACCAGCGTGTAGTGGCCCAAGTGGTTGGTGGCGAACTGCGCCTCCCAGCCGGGGCCCACACGCTGTTCCGGACTGGCCATGACCGCAGCGTTGTTGACGAGGATGTCGAGGGAGGGGTGTTCCGCCAGGTAGTGCGTGGCGAAGGCCTTGACGCTTTCCTGATCGGCAAGATCCAGAGGGGCAACGGACACGCCATCCAGGCCCGCCTCGGCGAGCACCGACCGGGCGTGTTCCACCCGGCGGGCAGGGACCGTGACCTGCGCGCCGGCCGAAACCAGGGCCCGTACGGTTTCCAGACCGAGTCCCGAGTATCCTCCCGTAACGATGGCGGACTTACCCGAGAGGTCGATCCCTGAAATCACCTCTGCCGCGGTGGAGTAGTGGCCGAAACCCGAGCCGAGGTGGTGTTGCTGCGTCTGCGTCGCTTCTTCGCCCATGCTTGAGCTTCCCAGACATGGGAGCGCTCCGGCAATGCTCAGTACACGGGCTTCTCCGGCTCGACGTCCCGAACCCAGGCGAGGATACCGCCGTCGAGATGGCTGACGCGGTCGTACCCGGCCTTGCGCGCGGCCTCCAGGACTGTTGCGGAGCGTGTTCCTGCCTTGCAGTGGAACACGATGTCCCGGTTCTGCGGCAGGTCCACCCAGGCTTCGCCCGAAAGGATGCGGCCCTGCGGGATCAGTACGGCGCCGTCGATGTTGACGATGCTGTATTCGCCGGACTCCCTGACGTCCACCAGATCGAAGTCCCGCTCCCCTGCCGCACGTTCGGCCAGCATCCGTGCCAATTCCGTGGCCGTCACCGTGTGCGCCTGGTCGGTGGGTGCCGGCGGGGTGACACCGCAGAAAGCCTCGTAGTCGGTCAGTTCGGTGATCGGCTCGGCTTCCGGGTCCTTGGACACTTTGATTTCGCGCCAGCTGCCACCCAGGGCGTCAAAGAGCGCCATGCGGCCCAGGAGGGAACGCCCGACGCCGGTGATCAGCTTGACTGCCTCGGTGACCATGAGGGAGCCAACGGCTGCACAGAGCATGCCAAAGACGCCGCCCTCACCGCAGGACGGCACGGAGCCCGCTGGCGGCGCTTCAGGGTACAGGTCGCGGTAGGTAGGGCCGTGCTCGCCCCAAAAGACGCTTACCTGTCCGTCGAACCGGAAAATGGAACCCCATACATAGGGCTTGCCCAAGATTGCGGCTGCGTCATTAACGAGGTACCTGGTTGCGAAATTGTCCGCGCCATCCAGGATGAGGTCGTATTGCGCAAAGAGGTCCAACGCATTCGAGGAATCAAGGCGGTCATTGTGCAGCACTACCTTGACCAGCGGATTGAGTTCGGCAATGGCGTTGCGCGCCGATTCTATTTTGGGGATGCCAACGTCCTTGACTCCGTGGATCACCTGGCGTTGCAAATTGCTGAGGTCCACCACGTCGTCGTCGATAATTCCCAACGTACCGACGCCCGCTGCGGCCAAATACAGGAGGGCCGGCGAACCGAGCCCACCGGCGCCTATGACAAGAACTTTCGCATTCTTAAGCCTGCGTTGGCCCACGGCTCCAATTTCCGGAATGATGAGATGCCGGGAGTACCGTTCCACCTCGGCCGGCGACAGTCCGGCGGCAGGTTCAACGAGGGGCGGCAGGACCGCGGGCGCAGTGTGGGCGGCAAGAATTGAGGCCATACCCCAATGTATGCCTGCCGATGCCGCCCGGTCATATTACCCACCGGTACAGTGGTCATAACTGCAAAGGAAAGGCGGCAGACTGTGGCTGACGGCGCACGGGCAAACGATGGGGCACCAGCAAAGCAGGAACGGACTGGTTCACCGCGCTCAGCAAGGTTGCCGCGGGACGAACGCCGCGCGCAATTGCTCAACGCTGCCCTGGAAGTTTTCGTGTCCAACGGCTTTCACGGTGCCGCCATGGATGAGATCGCTGAGACCGCCCATGTGAGCAAGCCGGTGCTCTACCAGCACTTCCCCTCCAAGCGGGAGCTGTACATGGCGCTCCTGGACAGCCACCTCGCCGCGCTGACCGAACTGATGCTCACCGCCTTGAATTCCACCTCGGACAACAAGGAGCGCGTCAAGGCCGTGATGCGCGCGTACTACAAGTTCATCGCGGACGACGACCAAGCGCACCGGCTGGTCTTTGAATCGGACCTCATTAACGATCCCGATGTGAGTTCCCGACTGGAAACGTTCAACAAGACCTTCGCCGATGCCGTAGCCCATGTCATTGCCGAGGACACCAAGCTACCCCCGCTCGAGGCCCAGCTCCTGGGCCGGGGGCTGGCCGGAATGGCCCAGGTCAGCGCGCGCTACTGGCTTGAAACGGACGGAAATCTGGATCTCGATGTGGCCAGCGATCTGATCTATCGTTTAGCTTGGCGCGGAATCAGTCGATTCCCCAAAGAGTCCTAGGCTACAAATAAAGGACTGACCTAATTCTTGATTGGCTTGGAGGCCTTGCTGTGGAAGTAAAGATCGGCATTCAGAACGTCGGCCGTGAAATTGTGCTCGAATCCGCATTGGACGCTGACGCGGTCGCCAAGCTCGTTGCGGACGCCCTCTCCAAGGGTTCCGAGTTGCGGCTGACGGACGACAAGGGCCGCCAGGTGATCGTTCCCGGCAGCGTCCTGGGCTACGTCGAAATCGGCGCCGAAGAAGTCCGGCGCGTGGGCTTCGGCGCCCTCTGACACTTTGCCCTGACTACTGCCGCTAAGGAGTCCCCATGCTTTCACTCGTCGTTGTTGCGTTTGCGACTGTCGCCACCGGCTTCCTGGTGTGGGCAAATGACAAACGGCACGGCAAGTACGGCATTGCCCTGCCGGCCGGAGTTTCGTTGGGCATCGGCGCACTGGCCTGGGTGGCTTTCATCGCGGCCGGCCTGGGCTACCAGCCTGGGCTGACGTGGATTCCCTATGTGCTGCCCATCGTGCTGGGTACAGCTGCCGCGGCAGGCGCCGTGGTCTACCTGGGCCGTACGCGCACCTCGCGGGATACTACGGCCCTGACCAAGGCCCTGCGCCTCTAGGCAGTCCCGGACGTTCCGGTCCCATAAAGTTCCGGTTCCTTAAACTCGTGTGGCCACCGCCGTTGGGCGGTGGCCACACGTGCTTCCACGTCAGAGGAACTCTGCGCGGCCCTCCATGGCAGAGGACGCCAGGGCATGCTCCCGCCGGGGAATCCGTCCGGCCTGACGGGCGAACCGGCCGGACAGGACGGCGTGTTTGAAAGCCTCACCCATCAGGGCCGGGTTCTGGGCCCGGGTCACGGCGGTGGCCAGGAGGACGGCGTCGCACCCCAACTCCATGGCAAGCGCCGCGTCGGAGGCCGTGCCGATGCCCGCGTCCAGGACCACCGGAACAGAAGCGCGGGAGACGATGACCTCAATGTTGTGCGGGTTGAGGATACCCAGGCCTGTTCCGATCGGCGCGCCAAGCGGCATGACGGCGGTGGCACCAAGGTTCTCCAGGCGCAGGGCCAGCACCGGATCGTCGTTGGTGTACGCGAAGACCTTGAAGCCCCGGTTCACCAACTGTTCCGTGGCCTCCACGAGTTCCACCGCGTCGGGAAGGAGCGTGTGTTCGTCCGCGATGACCTCAAGCTTGACCCAGTCGGTCTCCAATGCCTCGCGGGCCAGTTCGGCCGTCAGCACCGCGTCCTTGGCCGTAAAGCAGCCTGCAGTGTTGGGGAGCACCCGGATGTTGTTGTCCACCAGGAGCTGGAAGAGCGAGCCGGCCTCTGCCGGAGAGTAGCGCCGCATGGCCACGGTGGTCAGTTCCGTCCCGGATGCCAGGAGTGCGGCTCCGAGGCCTTCAAGGCTGGGAGCGCCTCCCGTTCCCATGATGAGACGGGACGAAAGCTCAACACCGTCAATGACCAACGGGTCAATCCGGGTTTCAGTGCTTGTTGTGGTCATGGTTCAGCCTCCTTGGACTGCGGTAACGAGTTCCAGTTCATCGCCTTCGGCGAGGTCCGTGGCGGCCCATTGGCTGCGCGGCACCACTTCCGAGTTGCGTGCGACGGCGACGCCCAGCTTGCCGCCGTCGGCCGCCTGTCCGCGGTGGTCCAGTGCGCGGCCGGTGACGGACGTCACGAGGGTGCTGACGGAGGCGCCGTCCACTACTGCGTGGTCTGCTCCGTTGAGTTTGATGTTCATGCTGATTCCTTGGTGAATGGTCCGGTATGAGGGGAGGTATGGATGGCGGGTGCACTTCCCTGCGGGGCAAAGCGGTCCGGCCTGAAGCGAGACCACCTGGGATCGGCCGGGCCGGTCATCAAACCGCCCACGATGGCCGCAGCCACGGGCGTCAGGAGAACTCCGTGCCGGAAGAAGCCCGTGGCGACAATGAGGCCCTGGACCTCTCCCCCGGCACCGGCCACCCGTCCCAGCAACGGTGCATTGTCCGGAGTTCCCGGCCTGGCACGGGCTGTCGCTTCGAGGAGTTCCAGTTCTGCGACGGCGGGCACAAGGACCTGGGCATCGCGCAGGAGTTGGTAGACGCCGCCTGCCGAGACGGCGTTGAAACGGGCAGACAATCCGTCTTCGCGTTGGGTGGCCCCGATGACCACGGTCCCGTCCTCCCTGGGAACGATGTAGACCGGCACACCCCGCACCATTCCGCGGATGGTCGACGTGACAAGGGGCTGCAGGGATTCCGGGACACGGAGCCGGAGGATGTCCCCGTAGACCGGCCGCAACGGGAGATGGAGCTGCTCCGGGAGGCTGTTGACGGTTGCAGCGTCCAGGCCATTGGCAAGGACTGTTTCCTTGGCCAGGACCCGCCCGCCGCTGCTGGATTCAACGCCGGCTACGCGTCCTTCGTCCCAGAGCAGGCGGACGGCCGTTTCCCGGAGGTGGAAGCCGGAATCGGTCCCCTCGATCCAACTGGTATCGGCGGGACAGTGGGCAGCCAAACCGGCCAGAAGTCTCGCCGCCAGCTTGCGGGGATCCACTTGATGGTCCGCCGGTATGTGGAACGCGCAGGATATCTGCGGACTCAACAACGGCTCCCGCCTACGGGCGTCCCGCAGCAGGAGTGGTTCCACCTGGAGACCCTCAGCCACCTGGACTGCCCGGAGGTCCGCGAGCGCACGGCGGTCGGCGGCGTCGGCACCCACGGCGATGGTCGCCGTCGTGCGGTATCCGGCGGCTTCCCTGGACCCGGCGAGGCTGTCCACGAAAGCGGGCCAGCGCCGCGACGATTCCAGCATGAGTTCCAGGAGGTCTTCTTCCTGGTAATGGAGCTCGCTGACGGGGGCCAGCATGCCGGCAGCGGCAAAGGTTGCTCCACTTGCCGGTGCCGGATCGATGAGGACCACCGAACGGCCCAGGCGTCGCGCCTCATGCGCGATTCCGAGTCCTATGACGCCGCCGCCGATGACGGCGACGTCTGCGTGAATGGCTTCTGCCATGGATTCCCTTCCCTACGCCGGTACTAGCCGGATCAGGTCAAGCGGTCGGCGCTGAAGCCCTCTCAGCCGGACAGTCATAAAGACGATCGTCGCGGCTCCCGCAGTACGTGCCTAGTTTAGAGGAACTACTCTGGTTTGCATGACCCAGCCTGATCTCCTTTCCACTGCCCGCCTGTATTTGTGCACCGACGCCCGCCGGCGGCAGGACGACTTCGAAGACTTTGTGGACGCCGCGTTCGAGGGCGGAGTGGACATTATCCAGCTCCGCGACAAGACGCTCGAGGCTGCCCAAGAACTGGAACTGCTGGAGGTCTTGAACAAGGTTGCCAGCCGCCACGGACGCCTTTGGGCCGTCAACGACCGCGCCGATGTTGCCCGTATTTCCGGGGCTCCGGTGTTCCACATCGGCCAAAAGGACATCCCTTTGGGGGCGGCCCGGGAGCTGCTCCCGGTCGAGGAAACAATCGGCCTCTCCACCCACTCGCCCGAGCAGGTGGACGCGGCTGTGGCCGCTTCCCAGGGACCTGGTGGCCTGGACTACTTCTGCGTAGGCCCGCTCTGGGCGACGCCCACCAAACCGGGCCGCGCTGCTGTGGGGCTGGACTTGGTCACATATGCCGCGGAGGCCGTAAAACAAGCCGGGGTAGACCTGCCCTGGTTCGCCATTGGTGGGGTTGACCTTGGAAATGTGGAGCAAGTAGTTGCCGCCGGTGCCAGCCGCATCGTGGTGGTCCGCGCCATCACCGAGGCGGAGGACCCGACGGTGGCCGCGCGGGCGCTGCTTTCGGCGCTCGACGCGGCCTAGGCCGTCAGCCCAAGCCCCGTCATGCGGCGCCCGTGCCGTTCGGCCAGCTCTGCGGTGAGCTGATGGACTGCGGCACGGGATCCGTGTCCATCGCGCAACAGTGGTCCCAGGTCCGGGTGCTCCAAGCCCACCCGCTGGGCCTGGGTGAGGGCCTCCCCCACAATCCGGCGGCCCCAGAGCGAGAGCCGCGAAGCCAGCCGGGGGTCATCCCGCAGGGCCCGGCGCAGCAGGATCCGCAGGGCTTCGGTAGCTTGATCGGCCGAGCAAACCTGCTGGACGAAATGCTGGATCCCGGAATCGAGGAACCCGGCGACCGTTCGGTAAAAGTCCGCCGAGACGGTGTCGATGACATAAGCCTTCGTCACCGACTCGAACCAGTCTCCCGGCGGGGTCCGCTCGTGGAAATGGTCGAACGAACCCTGGAACGGGAGCATGGCGTCCTCAGGGTCGTTCCCCATTTCGGTGAGCCTGCCACTGATCACGGCATAGTTTCCGAAGGCGCCAACAGCGATCTTCGCCAGCATGGCCCGTTCGCGAAGCGTCGGTGCCAACCGGGAGTCGGAGGACAACCGGCCAAAGGCGGACAACTCCCCGTAGGCCATGGCACCCAGCAGCCCGGCAGCGAGCTGTCCCGGGGAGTCGTTGCGGCCTGTGGAGGTGCCCATGTTCCAAGACTATCCGTCGAATTCGGGCTAGTCTGACTTTCGTGTCACATCATCGGATAGCGCCCAACGTCGACGATTCTTCCGACCAGCTCGCGGAGTCCTTGGCTGCGCTCAGGACCGAGCTGGAACTGCCCGCGGATTACCCCGGCGAAGCGTTGGCGGAGGCGCGGGCGGCCGTTGAACACCATCAACTCCCCACCCGGGATTTGCTCGACATTCCCTTTGTCACCATTGATCCCGCCACCTCCACGGACTTGGACCAGGCCCTTTTCATCGACCGCGCAGGCGAGGGCTACAAAGTCCTTTACGCCATTGCGGACGTCCCCTCCTTTGTTGTGCCCGATGGAGCCTTGGACGCGGAAACCAGGCAGCGCGGCCAGACCTACTACGCTCCCGACGGCCGGATTCCCCTCCACCCGGAGGTGATCAGCGAGCATGCCGGCAGCCTGCTGGCCGGGCAGGATTGCGGGGCGTTCGTGTGGGACTTCGACCTCGATGCAAAAGCGGACGTCGTGTCCGTCTCCGTCGCGCGCGCCAAGGTCCGGAGCCGCGCGAAGCTGAGCTACAAAGGTGCCCAGGAGCAGATCGATTCCGGCTCGGCCCTTCCTGTCCTCCAACTGCTGAAGGAGGTCGGACTGAAACGCGTGGAGCTGGAACGCAAGCGCGGTGGCGCCAGCCTCAACATGCCTGAGCAGGAGATCGTCCAGGCAACAGGTGGTGGCGGGTACCGGATCGTGGCTGCCCCTTCGCTTCCCGTGGAGGATTGGAACGCCCAGATCTCCCTCATGACGGGCATGGCCGCGGCCCGCATGATGCTCGACGGCAAGGTAGGGATCCTGCGCACCATGCCCGCGCCGGATGAGCGCTCCTTGCTGCATTTCAAGCGGCAAACCCAAGCCCTGGGCAAACCGTGGGACGGGGACATCACCTACGGCGAGTACCTGCGGACCCTTGATGCTTCCGATCCCAAGCAACTGGCCATCCTGCACTCGGCAGGGACGCTGTTCCGGGGCGCCGGGTATACGCCCTTCGATGGCGAGATCCCGGAGGACGTCATCCAATCGGCCATCGGGGCGCCGTACGCGCACACCACCGCTCCGCTTCGCCGCCTGATCGACCGCTTTGTCCTGGTGATCTGCGAAGCGCTGAGCGGCGGTCACGACATCCCTCAATGGGCCCGCGACGCACTTCCTACGCTCCCGGAGATCATGGCGTCCTCGGACCAACTGGCCGGGAAGCTGGAACGCCTGGCCCTGGACACGGTGGAGGCTGCCCTGGTGGCCAACCACATCGGTGGAGAATTCGATGCCGTGGTGATCTCCGGATCCAAACCATCCAACGGAAACGGGAACGGGAACGGCAACGGACCGTACGGCACCATCCAGATCCAGGAACCGGCCATCACGGCCCGCTGCGACGGTGAGCTTGAGTCCGGCACCCAGGTCAGGGTGAGGCTGGTGAAGGCCGATATTGCCAGCAGGGAAATCCGTTTCGCCCTGGTCGCGTGAAGCCGCCACGGTGCCGATCCGGGGTTTGGGGCGGCCAGAGGATAGACTTGGCCTGTAGTAATGGATGCCCGGTCGTTGATTCAGTTAATTTTTGAACTCAACAAGCCCGCCCCTACGCGATCTTGAGATGTGCCCGCTGGTCACCAGTGCCAGTACTTAGATAGCCCGCGATCGGCTTCCACTGGAATTGCTTGCGCGCCCGTTCGTGCTCCGGTACGGCTTCGCCGCCGCCGTTGAGCATGCAGCGCCAATGCCCAAATGAATAAGGAAACTCCCTGTGAGTGAATTGCACACCCATGAAGTCCTGACGGACTCCACCGGAACCGAATCAATCGAACCCGAGGAAACGATCACCTCGGATGAGACGCCCCACGAGATCGAAGAAAAATCGTTCGCCGACTTCAATGTGCGTGCGGACATTGTGGAGTCCCTCTCCGATGCCGGGATTACCCACCCCTTCCCCATCCAGGCCATGACGCTGCCTGTGGCGCTGGGTGGCCACGACATCATCGGCCAGGCAAAGACCGGTACGGGCAAGACCCTCGGCTTCGGCATCCCGGTCCTGCAGCGGATCGAAGGCAAGGAAGATCCCGGATACGCCAAGCTGGCAGTTCCGGGCGCACCCCAGGCCCTGGTCATCGTGCCGACGCGTGAACTCGCGGTCCAGGTGGCCAACGATCTCCAGACGGCTTCCCGGAAGCGCAACGCCCGCATCGCCACCATCTATGGCGGCCGTGCCTATGAGCCCCAGATCGAAGCCTTGCAGAAGGGCGTCGAGGTCGTCGTTGGTACCCCCGGCCGCCTGATCGACCTCTACAAGCAGCGCCACCTCAGCCTGAAGAACGTCAAGATGGTGGTCCTGGACGAGGCCGACGAGATGCTGGACCTCGGCTTCCTGCCGGACGTTGAAACGATCATCGCCGGCACTCCGGCAGTACGCCAGACCCTGCTGTTCTCCGCAACGATGCCCGGCCCCGTCATCGCCATGGCCCGCCGCTACATGACGCAGCCGACGCACATCCGGGCAGCGGATCCCAACGATGAGGGCCTGACCAAGCGGGACATCCGCCAACTGATCTACCGTGCGCACAGCATGGACAAGACCGAGGTGGTAGCCCGCATCCTCCAGGCCAAGGGACGTGGCCGCACGGTCATTTTCACCAAGACCAAGCGCACCGCCGCGAAGGTTGCCGAGGAACTCGTGGACCGCGGCTTCGCCGCCGCCGCCATCCACGGTGACCTCGGACAGGGCGCCCGCGAACAGGCTCTGCGAGCCTTCCGCAACAACAAAGTGGACGTCCTCGTGGCAACGGACGTTGCCGCCCGTGGCATCGACGTGGAAGACGTCACCCACGTGATCAACTACCAGTGCGTTGAAGACGAGAAGATCTACCTCCACCGCGTTGGCCGCACCGGCCGCGCAGGCAACAAGGGCACCGCCGTGACCTTCGTGGACTGGGATGACGTACCCCGCTGGGCATTGATCAACAAGGCACTGGGACTGAACGTTCCCGAGCCGGTGGAAACCTACTCCTCCTCGCCGCACCTGTACACGGACCTGGACATTCCCGAGGGCACCAAGGGCCGCTTGCCCCGCGCCAAGCGGACGCTGGCCGGCGTCGACGCTGAAGTCCTGGAGGACCTCGGCGAGACCGGCAAGAAGAACTCCCGTTCCCGCGGCCAAGGCCGCGAAGGTGGCCGGGACCGCAGCCGCTCCGGCAAGTCCGGCGAAGGCAAGTCCGGCGATGCCGCGTCGGCCGAAACCAAGGGCGAGGGCGGACGCAACCGCACCCGCCGCCGTCGTACCTCAAACGGCGACACGTCCACCAGCGCACCGGCAGGCAACGAAGCAGACAGCACCTCGGAGAAGCCCGCACGGACGCGCCGTACGCGCACGCGCCGCCGCAACGGCGAAGTGGTGTCCGGCGACGCGTCCGGCACCACGCCCGCCAACACCGAGGCCTGACACGGCAGATGGCTGGAACTGTTTGGGCGCCGGACGGCAGCAACCTGGTGGTGCACGCGGATAACGCGGACTTCCTCCCCACGCTGCCGGACGGCGCCTTCACACTGATCTATGTGGACCCGCCGTTCAACACCGGCAGGGTCCAGCGCCGCCAGGAAACCCGCATGGTGCGCAACGCCGACGGCGACGGCGACCGGGTGGGCTTCAAGGGCCGCTCCTACGACACCATCAAGGGTGCCCTGCACAGCTACGACGACGCCTTCAGCGACTACTGGTCCTTCCTGGAACCCAAGCTCGTGGAGGCGTGGCGGCTCCTTGCCGATGACGGCACGCTGTACCTCCACCTGGACTACCGCGAGGTGCACTACGCCAAGGTGATGCTGGATGCGATCTTCGGCCGCGAATGCTTCCTGAACGAAATCATTTGGGCCTACGACTACGGCGCACGGGCCAAGAACCGCTGGCCCACCAAGCACGACAACATCCTGGTGTACGTCAAGAACCCCACGAAGTACCACTTCGACAACGAAGAAGTGGACCGTGAACCTTACATGGCTCCCGGGCTGGTCACCCCGGCCAAGCGCGAGCGCGGCAAGCTTCCCACGGACGTCTGGTGGCACACCATCGTTTCCCCCACCGGCCGCGAAAAGACCGGTTACCCCACCCAGAAGCCGGAGGGCCTGGTCCGCCGCGTCGTTGCCGCCTCCAGCCGCAAGGGTGACTGGTGCCTGGATTTCTTTGCCGGCTCCGGAACCCTTGGCGCCGTAGCCGCCAAGATGGGGCGCAAGTTCGTGTGCGTGGACCAGAACGAGCAGGCGATCGAGGTCATGCGCAAGCGACTGGGCAGCAAGGCGCTGTTTCCGGAGGGTTCAGGCGGCTCCCTTGGCGAAGGCCTGCACAGCGTCGGCGATCATCTGCACGGCAAGGGCTGACAGCAGCAGGCCCGCAGTCCCGTCCCCACCACGGACGCGAGCAACCAAAGGTCCGTCAGCGGACCACCGCGCAGCCCGTGGCCAGTTCCTCGATCCGTGCCAGAACGCCCGGGTCCGTGACATTCTCGCCCAACAGGTTTGGTTTGCCCGTGCCGTGGTAGTCGGAGGAACCCGTGATGAGCAGGTCATGCCGTGCCGCCAGCCGGCGGAGGAAGGCCCGTCCCTCCTCCGGGTTGTCCCGGTGGTCGATCTCGAGGCCCAGCAGCCCGGCGTCGATCATTTCCCGGTATGTCTGCTCCCCCACGATGCGGCCGCGTGCCGCCGCTACGGGATGCGCAAAGACAGGAACGCCTCCTGCCGCCCTGACAAGTTCGACGGCGATGGCCGGGTCGGGTGCGTAGTGCTGGACGAAGTAGCGCGAATGCGAGGTGAGGATGGAAGCGAAGGCTTCCGATCGGTCCGCCACCACGCCGGCGGCCACCAGGGCGTCGGCGATGTGCGGACGGCCCACAGTGGCTCCCGGTGCCACGTGGTGGATCACGTCGTCCCACGTGAGCGGATAGTCCTCGGACAACAACGTCACCATGCGCTCGGCACGGGTGAGCCTGGCATCCCGGGACTTGGTGATCTCCTCCAGGAGACCGGGATGTGCGGGATCGTGCAAGTAGCTCAGCAAGTGCACGCTGATGCCCAGTTCAGTCCGGCACGAGATCTCCATGCCGGGAACGAACGCCACACCTTGCGCCCGGGCCGCGGCCGCCGCCTGCGCCCAGCCATCGGTGGAGTCGTGGTCCGTCAACGCCACCGCGTCGAGGCCCGCCTCCGCGGCCGATTCCATG
Source organism: Paenarthrobacter sp. NPDC089714 (assembly GCF_044748905.1). Taxonomy (NCBI): domain Bacteria; kingdom Bacillati; phylum Actinomycetota; class Actinomycetes; order Micrococcales; family Micrococcaceae; genus Paenarthrobacter; species Paenarthrobacter sp. NPDC089714. The sequence continues at coordinate 473,661 of NZ_JBIVGX010000001.1, read as the reverse complement.
ACCCCGGCCGGAGTCTCTGTTCCATCTGAAACATTCGAGTGCGCATGCAGGTCTATCCTCACTTTCCCAGCCTATGGGATGCGGGCTTGCTTGGCCGGTTGCGGCGTTGGCCTCCTCACGGAACTGGTGGGACGATGTAACGGTGAACGATGCCGAAAACACCCAGAACTCTGTGTCCCAGCCGTTGCAGGAGCGCGTCAACAACCGCTCCCAGCGGCCCACTTCCGATGCCTTCAAGGCGTTCATGGCCAGCAACTGGGCGCCCGCCCCGCAGGTGACCCCTGCGCGCGACGCCGTTGCCGACCACGCCGCGCGCCGCCGTCGTGCCATTTCCGAACTGTTCAAGGGCGAACGGCTCGTAGTTCCGGCCGGACCGTTGAAGGTCCGCTCCAACGACTGCGATTACCGCTTCCGCCCGCACTCCGGATTCGCGCACCTTACCGGCCTTGGCCTGGACCACGAGCCGGACGCTGTCCTGATCCTTGAGCCAGTGGCCGAAGGCAAGGGCGACGACGGCGGACACCACACAGCCACGCTCTACTTCCGTCCGCTCGCCGGCCGGGACACGGAACAGTTCTACGCCGACTCACGCGCAGGCGAGTTCTGGATTGGGGCACGTCCCACCCTCGCCGAGTTCCAGGCGCGTCTCGGCCTGCCCACGGCCCACATCTCCGAACTGGAAATGGCCATCACCAAGAACGTCGGCGCACCCGAAATCGGCGGCATCTCCATCCGGCTGGTCCGCAAGGTGGATGAGAACATCGACGCCCTGGTGGACACCGCACGCTACAACACTGCCAAGGATCCGGAGAACCTGGACCTGGGCGAACTCGATGCCCTGGACGAGAAGCTCAGTGAAGCCCTCTCCGAACTCCGCCTGGTCAAGGACGAGTGGGAGATCGAGCAGATGCGGATCGCTGTGGCCGCCACGGTTGAGGGCTTTGCCGACGTTGTCCGGGCCCTCCCCCGCGCATTGACCCACAAGCGCGGCGAACGCGTGGTGGAAGGTGCCTTCTTTGCCCGCGCCCGCGAAGAGGGCAACGAACTCGGCTACGACACCATCGCCGCGTCAGGCAACAACGCAACAGTGCTGCACTGGAACCGCAATACCGGAACGGTCGACGCCGGGGACCTCCTCCTGCTCGACGCCGGTGTTGAAGCCGATTCGCTCTACACCGCCGATGTCACGCGTACTTTGCCGGCCAACGGCACATTCTCCGACATCCAGCGCAAGGTCTATGAAGCCGTGCTCGACGCCGCCGATGCCGGGTTCGCAGCGGCCCGGCCGGGTGTGAAGTTCCGTGAGATCCACACGGCGGCCACCACGGTACTGGCCGAGCGGCTTGCTGAGTGGGGCCTGCTGCCCGTATCGGTCGAAGAGGCCATCAGCCCGGAGGGCCAGCAGCACCGCCGGTGGATGCCGCACGGCACCAGCCACCACCTCGGCCTGGATGTCCACGACTGCGCCCAGGCAAAGCGGGAACTCTACCTGGACGGCGTGCTGGCCGAAGGCATGGTGTTCACAATCGAGCCCGGCCTGTACTTCAAGGAAGAGGACCTGGCCATCCCTGCCGAGTACCGCGGCATCGGCGTTCGGATCGAGGACGACATCCTCATGACCGCAGATGGGCCCGTGAACCTGAGCGCCGCGCTGCCCCGCAAGGCCGACGACGTCGAGTCCTGGATGGCCGGTATCTACCAGGAGACCGAAAGCTAGGAACTCCGCTGCACACAAGAAAAGGCCACCGGAGATCCGGTGGCCTTTTCTTGTGTATTTGGCTGCTACTGCTTGGCGGAATCGCCGTCGCCGTTCTGCTGCGCTCCCTGTTCCGGCGCGTTCTGCCCCTCCGTGACCCGTACGCCGTACTGCGGACGGCCGTCGGGAAGGTCCGGGTAGCGCATGGGTGAAGGCGCAGGGTTCTGCGCGGGTTGCGCAGGACGCGGTTCCTGTTCGCCCGGCTGCGGCGCACGCTGGCCATAGGGGTCGTTCCAGGTGGACGGACGCTCGGGCTCCTGCCCGGGCTGCTGGAACGGTGTGTTCTGGGGGTTGTAGTTGCGGGCCTGTCCGGTGGCTGCCTGGGACGGGTTCATGGGCAGCTGCTGGAGGAGGCGCCGTGCCTCGTGGGCCGCTTCGAAGGCGACGATCACGTCATAGTTGGTGGCCACCACCTGGCTGGTCGAGGTGAAGTCGCGCTTTCCACGTTGCGTGGCGTAGGTGACGATGCCGAACAGCATGAAGAAAGCCGCACCCATCAGCACCGAGGTGATGATGGAGAACGGACCGCCCCCAGGCGTGAAAAAAGAGAGCATGACACCAACGAACAAGCCAAACCACATGCCGCTCAAAGCACCCGAAAGGGCAACCCTTGGATAGCTCAGGCGGCCGGTGACCCGCTCCACCATCTTGAGGTCGTTGCCAACAATGGACACCAGCTGCACAGGGAACTGCTGGTCGGCCAGATAGTCCACCGCCTTCTGGGCATCCAGGTAGGAGGTGTATGAGCCCACGGTGTCTCCTTGGGGGACGCTCCGGGATTCCTCAACGGCTTTTGGACCACCAAAAATGTTTGACATAGCTTCATTGTGTCGCATGGACATGTGCGGAGGCTGGAATTCAGCTAAAAGAGAGCAGACTCGGTAGCCTGTAAACATGAGCACACATCCCTCACGCGTCTTTGTCGCGCGCCTGCTCGGTTTGGACGTCTTCGACCCCTTGGGCGACCGTCTGGGCCGATTGCGTGATGTGGTGGTGCTCGCGAGGGGAACACGCGGAGCACCCCATGTGGTGGGCATCGTGGTTGAAGTTCCGGGCAAGAAGCGCGTTTTCGTACCCATGACCCGCATTACCTCGATCGACCAGACCCAGATCATCTGCACGGGCCTGGTGAACCTTCGGCGTTTCGAGCAACGCGGCGCCGAAACCTTGGTGGTGGCGGAAATGTTCGACCGCCGCGTGACTTTGGCCGATGGCAGCGGCGACGCCACCATCGAGGACATCGCCATGGACCAGCACCGTTCCAAGGACTGGTTCGTCAGCAAGCTCTTCGTCCGCCGCGGGCACTCGCTGTCCCCGTTGAGCAGGTTGCGCCGCAACGAAACCCTCATCATCGACTGGGCCGACGCGCAGACGGGTGCCCGCAACGAACCCCAGGCCGCAACCCAGTTCGTTGCCACCCACGAGGACCTCAAGCCGGCCGACTTCGCGGAAGCGCTGCAGGAAATGAGCGACAAGCGCCGCTTCGAGGTGGCCAGCGAACTGCAGGACGAACGCCTTGCCGACGTCCTCCAGGAACTCCCGGAAGACGATCAGGTGGAGATCCTTTCCGCCCTGGACGTTGAGCGTGCCGCCGATGTCCTGGAAGAAATGGACCCGGATGACGCCGCCGACCTCCTGGCCGAGCTTCCCTCCGCCCAGGCCGAGGAACTGCTTCAGCTCATGGAACCCCAGGAAGCCGAGGACGTCCGCCGTCTCCTGGAATACGACGAGGACACCGCCGGTGGCCTGATGACGCCCGTTCCGGTCATCCTTCCACCTGAGGCAACGGTGGCCGAAGCCTTGGCGCACGTCCGCCGGGAGGAACTCTCTCCCGCCCTGGCGTCCTCCATCTTCATCGCCCGTCCGCCATTGGAGACGCCCACCGGCCGTTTCCTGGGCGTCGTGCACATCCAGCAACTCCTGCGTTTCCCTCCCCCGGAGCCCCTGGGCAACCTGGTGGACAAGAATCTGGAACCGCTCTCGGACCAGGCCCACATCAGCGAAGTAGCCCGGACCCTGGCCACGTACAACCTCAACTCGCTTCCCGTCGTCGACGACGACGGCCGTCTTGTGGGGGCGGTGACTGTTGATGACGTGCTGGATCACCTGTTGCCGGATGACTGGCGCGCCCACGAGGACGACGCCCCTATAAGGAAACTCGGAGGCCGCATTGGCTGATAACAACGCCACCCGTTTAACCAAGTCATCGGGACGTTCGGAAAGCAGCCTGGACACACCCCTGAGCGGCCGTCAGCGTATCCTGCCGAAGTTCTCACCCAATCCGGATGCGTTCGGCAACGCAACGGAAGGTTTCGCCCGCTTCATGGGAACGCCGCAGTTCCTGGTCTACATGACCATCTTCTGTGTGTTTTGGCTGGCCTGGAACACGTTCGCACCCACGGACTGGCAGTTCGACCGCATGGAGCTGGGCTTTACGCTGCTGACGCTCATGCTTTCCCTGCAGGCGTCCTACGCAGCTCCCCTCTTGCTCCTCGCCCAGAACCGGCAGGATGACCGGGACCGCGTCTCGCTGCAGCAGGACCGCCAGCGGGCAGAACGGAACCTGTCCGACACCGAGTACCTCACCCGCGAACTCGCTTCGCTGCGCATCGCGCTGCGCGAGGTGGCCACTCGCGATTATGTCCGCGCCGAGCTCCGCAGCCTCCTCGAGGACATCATCGATGCCCAGGAGGAACTGCGGGAAGGCGAAGCGGCCGCGGAGGACGGCGAGTCACCACGGGAGCGGGTGAAAGAGAAGCTGAAGGAAAAGCGTGACAAGTCGCGCGGGCCCCGGACCCAGCAAATCCCCAAGGTCCGCCCGCAACGGAGCGGCCCACAGCACTCCAGCAGCAAATCAGCACCTGAACACCCCGAGAGCCGAGCCTGACCCCATGAGTACCGCATCCACCGAGTCGCTTCATGCTGCCCTGGCGACCGTCATCGACCCCGAACTCCGGCGCCCCATCACCGAGTTGGGAATGGTCGAGTCCGTCTCCGCCGGCAGCGACGGCGTGGTCCACGTGGTGGTCCTGCTGACGATCGCCGGCTGCCCGCTGCGCGAAACCATCACCGGCGATGCCACTGCGGCCCTCTCCAGCGTGGAGGGAGTCACCGGCGTCGAGGTGGAACTCAAGGTCATGACGCCGGAACAGCGGGATGCCCTCAAGGAACAGCTCCGCGGTCCTGGTGGGCAGCGCGGCATTCCTTTCACCAAACCGGAGTCTCTCACCAAGGTCTACGCCGTGGCCAGCGGCAAGGGCGGCGTGGGCAAGTCCTCCGTCACGGTCAACCTGGCCAGCGCGCTGGCCGCGCAAGGCCTCCGCGTGGGCATCGTGGACGCTGACGTCCATGGTTTCTCCGTGCCGGCCCTGATGGGCATCACCCAGAAGCCCACGCAGGTGGACGACATGATCCTTCCCCCGGTGGCTTTCGGCGTGAAGGTCATCTCCATCGGCATGTTCGTGGCAGGCAACCAGCCCGTCGCCTGGCGGGGGCCGATGCTGCACCGCGCCCTGGAACAATTCCTCACGGATGTCTACTTTGGCGACCTCGACGCCTTGTTCCTGGATTTGCCTCCGGGAACCGGTGATATCGCGATCTCCGTGGCGCAACTCCTGCCGAACGCGGAAATCCTCGTGGTCACCACACCGCAGGCAGCCGCGGCGGACGTCGCTGAACGGGCCGGCACCATCGCCACCCAGACGGGGCAGAAAGTGGCCGGCGTCATCGAGAACATGTCCTTCCTGGACATGCCCGACGGCGGCCGCATGGAACTGTTCGGAAGCGGCGGTGGCGCTGCACTCGCTGAGCGGCTGAGTTCTGCCGTCGGCGCCGACGTTCCCCTGCTTGGCCAGATACCCTTGGACATCCGGCTCCGGGAAGGCGGCGACGAGGGCAAGCCGGTAGTCCTCGCTGAAGCGCAGACCACTGCTGCCAAAGCCTTGCAGGACATTGCCGGCAAGCTCGCAGCCCGTCCACGTGGACTCTCGGGGATGTCGCTCGGGATCCAGCCCCGCTGACGCTTTACGGGTCAGGTGGCCTCGGTGTCGAACGGGGCGGCCTCGCCCTCGGCCAGGCGCTCGATGACGCGGGCCGGCGCTTGGGGCCTTGTTTCAGCAGTTGCGGCCGCTACCGCGGCAGTGGCGGCGGGAGCACCTGCGCTCAAGGGCTTGGAATCCTCTTCGAAGAGCGCGTCCTTGATGATCCTGCGGGGATCGTACTGGCGGGGGTCGTATTTCTTCCAGTCGACTTCATCGATGTCGATGCCGACTTCTTCCTTGATTTGCTCCCTGGCCCCGGAGGCCATCCGGCGCACTTCCTTCACCAGGTTGGCGAGCTTCTGAGTGTATTCGGGCAAACGGCTGGGACCGATGACGAGTACGCCGATAATGAGGAGGACTATGAACTCCGGACCGTTGATTCCAAACACGCTACGAAGATTACCTTGTCTGTGAAGCCGCTCATAAACCAGCAGGGCGCAGCAAGGTCCTGAGGCCGCGCAGCAGCCTGTCGGACCACGTCTCTGCGGCTGGCACTTCCGAACTGGCCGCCATGGCATCGGCGGCACGGACCAGTTCGGGGACGGCGTCATCGGCCTTCTCCGCGGGCAGGTCCGAGGAATAGCTGAGGATCCCCGAGGGAGTCCGGTACACGGCACCCCAGGGACTTCCCTGGGTCAGGGTGAGCTGCGCCGTTGTTGGCTGGGATGCCGTGGGCAAGTGCTCTTCCAGGACGGTGGCGTGATGTCCGTTGCTTTCCAGCTTGAGCTCCACCGCTGGGTGCCCGTTGTGGAGCGTCGCCTCCGCGGATATCACGTGGAAGCCCATCGCGGACAACTCCGGGCAAGCCCATCCTTGTTCACGAAGCGAGGCGAGCTGCTCCGGCCCGAGGCTGACGGCCCGGACCGTCTTGGTCCCTTGCTCGACCATGAGTTCCGCGGGACCACCCGTCACGGCCCCTGCCACCGAAGCGACGCTGCCGCTGGCCGCAGCGCGTGCCTCCGGAATGGGATCCCCGGCCACCGCGTAGGCGGACATTGCCAACGCACCAGCGCTCACGGCCAGCGTGCCGGCCGCGACACCGGCAAGGCGCAGACCCCTCCAGCTGGCGGAGGCCGGCCGCAGGTCATCGAAAGGTGAATCGGACTCGCCGGCCAAGTGCTGCGTCCGCTGCAGGAGCCGCTGCGTCAGGTCCTCACTGGCCTGGGGCACAGCCGAGTCCCGCAGGCGCTCCAGATACTGTTGCTCACGCCTGAGGGCCAGGCGGCAATCCGTGCATTGGTCCAGGTGCCCGGGGTTCCGGGAATGGCGAAGGTCAGCGATTTTGCGCCGGGGCGGAGGCCCCGGTACCGAGTGGCGTTCCGGCATCGACTGCCTAGAGGATGCCGGCGATGCGGGGCATCTTCAAGCGCGGCTTGCGCGCCCCTGCCGACCTCGGGTCGCGGTGGGCGAGCTTCTCGCGGAGCATGGTACGGCCGCGGTGGATCCGAGACCTGACGGTGCCCAGCTTCACGCCCAGCGCCTCGGCCACCTCGTCGTAGGACAGACCCTCAAGATCGCAAAGAACGACGGCGGCGCGGAAGTCCGGCGGCAATTCCTCCAGGGCGCGCTGGACATCCAGGTCCAGGTTGTTGTGCTCGAAGCTCTGCTCCGGTCCCGGCTCGCGGCCGGGAAGCCGTGACTCAGCGTCTTCGGCAAGGGCATCAAAGCGGATGCGGCTCTTGCGGCGGGCCTGGTCGAGGAACAGGTTGGTGGTGATGCGGTGCAGCCAACCGTCCAGGGTTCCGGGCTTGAAGTTCTCCAGCGAGCGGAACACCCTGACGAAGACTTCCTGGGTGAGGTCTTCGGCGTCGAACTTATTGCCGGTCAGGCGATAGGCGAGGCGGTACACCTTGGCGGAGTGGTTCGTGACCACTTCCTCCCAGCTGGGCATAACCCATTCAGCAGCGGCCTCGTGGCTTTCCGATGTTTGGACTGGCGCAGCATGCGATGCCGGCATCGTCCACTCCCCTCAAACTGTGGTTCACCGGAGTCCGGTGCCGCTCAACGCGTGGGTGAACGGATAAATATCATGTCAGGGTTGTCTGGGAATTTCCTGATCGGGCTGCACATTCCCCGCACAGCGCAATCCGGGGCCCGGCCTCCTGCGCGGACACAGCCTCCGCCGGACCACGACCGCCCGGTTTGCAGGCCGGAACACAGTAGTCTGGTAGGGAAAACCCCCTCCACGCGGAAAGCGGATCCCTTCATGAGTGCCGACAAGTCAACCAGCTGGTCCTATGCAGAAAACCTGCCTGCTGAGGACGAGGTCTTGCTGCGTGCCCGCGAACGGTCCTTTGAACTGGGCGTCAGCCCGGTCAGTCCGGGCGTGGGCGCCGTCCTCACGGTCCTGGCCGCGGCATCAAAAGCGCAGACAGTGGTGGAAGTTGGCTCGGGCGCCGGCGTTTCCGGTGTTTGCCTCCTGCGCGGGCTGGGGCCGCAAGCTGTGCTGACCACCATCGACGTCGACGTCGAACACCTCAAGGCCGCCCGTGAGGCCTTCCTGGAGTCCGGATCCCCCGCAAACCGGATCCGCACCATCTCCGGCCGGGCCGCCGATGTCCTCCCCCGACTGACCGACAACGCCTATGACCTGGTCTTCATCGATGCCGACAAGCCGAATTTTCCGCGCTACGTGGACCAAGCCGTGCGGCTCCTCAAGTCGCGGGGCACCCTGGTGATCAACGATGCCCTGGACAAGGACAGGGTCTCCAATCCCGCTGCGCGGGAGGCCACCACGGCAGTCCTGCGACAGGTTGGGAAGACCATTCGCGATGACGACCGCCTGGTCTCGTCAATGCTTCCCACCGGCGACGGCCTTCTGGTAGCGGTCAAGAAATAGCAATTCGGCTTTCCGGGCGTTGATTACCGCCCGGCAAAAACAAACTGACCATGCTTAAACAAAAACAAGGCCCGGCATGCGCCGGGCCATGTTTTTGTGCATCTATTCGGTAACGCCCACCAGGCATTCCTTGAGGTTCTCCGCTTCTGCGGCATTGAGCTCGACGACAAGCCGCCCACCGCCTTCGAGCGGCACACGCATAATCAGGCTGCGTCCCTCTTTGGTCACTTCCATAGGGCCGTCGCCAGTACGTGGTTTCATAGCCGCCATTAGGAAAATCCCCTCCATTTGTCCCAAGTCACGCCCAACCCGGCCGGGCTGGATCCGCGTCGCAATTGCAGCCGGCGGCAACGCTTGGGAGGCCGCCTTGGCCGGGCACTTTTCGGTGCTTTTGTCCTTGCTCGTATTTCATTATCCCGTACTTACCCGCCCGTAGCGAATCAATGGACTAATTCACGGCGGGTAGTCCCCGCCTCCGGGCAATTGCGCCCAGGCCCAAAGCCACACCACCCAGACGATCTGGAGGAGCAGGAACATGACCACCACGGCGCCGCGGTATGCCTTTGATTTCGAAAGCAGTGCGGCACCCAGGGCCAACGGAAAAAGGGGCAGCAGCATCCGGAACGTACTGGTCTGCGGATGCAGGAATACCAACAGGTAGCCCATGTAGCACGCGCACCAAAGCCGCAGCTCCATTCCCAAGGCCCGGACGGGCTTGGACACCATGGCCAACACAAAGAGGCCGGCAAAGACGAACGGGGCGAGGACTCCCAGGACAGGGCCGAAGAGCATGCGTCCCGTATCAAACCACGGCTTGAAGGGGACCAGCTCATCGCCCCGCCAGGCGGTCTCAGTACGCGTATAAGCCGCGGGATCACCCGTCACGGCCCAGGCAATCACCGGCCAGGCCAGCGCGGCAGCTCCGGTGATGCACACCAGGACAGCCAGGGACCACAGCGACCCCTTCGACGTGGCCGCGTCGCTTTGCCGTGCCGGGCCGAACCGCTGCCATAGCCGCCACAGCAGGAGCAGCCCAAGCATTGCAGCAAAGGGAACACCCGTTGGCCGCGAAAAGCACATGAGGACTACCACCGGGATGGCCGCAACGTAGCGGCGCCGCACCACCAACAAAAGCGAAGCTGCCAACAAGAGCAGGTTCAACGACTCCGCGTAGGGGACCTGGAGGATCGGAGAGATGGGAAACGTGGAAACGAAAACCACACCCCACATGGCGGCACGCCGGCCCGTCACTTCCCGGAACAGCTTAAAAATCACCAAAGCGGCGAACAACCCCGCAACCATTGCGATCGCCGTCAGGGACTGCAGTGTGCCAAGTCCGGTGATGGCGCCAACACCCCGCGCCAGGAAAGGGAACAGTGCGTAGAACGCCCAGGCGTTTTCCTTGACCACGCCGTTCTGGTCAACGGGCAGCTCCGAGGGGTAGCCGTTGTCGGCGGCCTGCTGGTACCAGCGACCATCCCAGATGGTGATGAATTTCCAGTAATCCGGCGCCGGCGGGAACCACGGATTGGTCCCTTGATGAATGGCGGCGGCCGCAAAGATCGCTGCGCTGACTAGCCTTGCGGCCAGATACACCAAGGCCACCTGGACCCACCACGGCCAGCCGGCAACCAGGTTGCCGGCCCGCAACACGACCTTGCCGAGACAGGCTGTGACACCCTCCGCGGCGGGCGCAGGCGGAAGGGGAACACTCATTGCGCTGCCCGCACAGATCCATCGCCGTCCGGATCCGTGGGCAGGAGGCCTTTGAGCCGTTCAATCTCACGGTCCTTGGCGAGCAACTGGTCACGGAGCTCGTCGAGTACCTGGTCCACTTGGTCCATGCGGTAGCCCCGCAGCCCCAGGGCAAAACGCAGGTCGTCAACGTCGGTGGCGTCGGCCTGGCCCGGAAGGAGGACCGGGGGCAGATTGGGCGTGGGATCGTCCAGGCCCGCTCCCAAGGAACGGCCGCGGACAATCCCTGCGCCAAAGAACAACGCCGCCCCGACGAGGACGATTGCGAGAAACACGAGGAAAAAGCTCACAGGGACCATCGTGCCAGAAAGGAATCCCTACTCCGGGCGTTGTTCCCCTGTGGGCGTCGGCAAAGGCGTTCCGTGGAGCACCCGATGCACGGCGTCCGCAGGATCGTCCACGAGCTGGATGAGATCCAGGTCCTTCTCGGACACCATGCCTTCGGCAACCAGCGTGTCCCGGATCCATTCGATCATCGGACCCCAGAAGCGGACCCCCAGGAGCACGATCGGGAACGATGTGACCTTTCGCGTCTGGACCAGGACCATGGCCTCGAAGAGCTCGTCGAGGGTGCCGAGTCCGCCGGGGAGAACCACGAAGCCTTGCGCGTACTTCACGAACATCGTTTTCCGGGCGAAGAAGTAACGGAAGTTGATACCCAGGTCCACCCATTGGTTGAGTCCCTGTTCGAAAGGCAACTCAATGCCGAGGCCCACTGAGACTCCATTGCCTTCGACGGCGCCCTTGTTGGCCGCTTCCATGGAGCCCGGTCCGCCACCGGTGATGACAGCCACCCCGGCTTCGGCCAATTTCCGGCCTACATCCACGGCCATTTCGTAGTACTCGGTTCCGGGGCGTGTCCGGGCAGAGCCAAAAACACTCACCGCGGGACCAATGTCCGCCAATGCACCGAAGCCCTCGACGAATTCGCTTTGAATGCGCAACACGCGCCACGGGTCCGTATGAATGAACTGTCCGGCGCCGCTGGTGTCCAGCAAATGCTGGTCGGACATACCGGTGTCAGCCTGTTTCCGACGCAGTTCCAGTGGGCCTTTGTGTTTAGCTGGCGCAACCGGTGATGGAAGTGGCGCGCTGCTCCCCACGCGACCGTTCGCGTCGGGGCTGGGAACTGGGTGCTGGCTGATACTCATTGCCCAAGGCTAGCGCTATTGCAGGGGTGCACTGCCCGTTGACCCGTGTGTTTGCATTGCAGTCTGATATATCGCTGGAAAGCAGGTTTCTGTTCAGTCACGATCTGAAAGAACTTGCCGTGACCGTGGTCATATTTACTTACTTGTTCGCTAGATTCGAGCTATGACTACTCAAGTGTCCGGCGATGCGCTCGTCTCCCTGAACAGCGTCAACAAACACTACGGTCAATTGCACGTCCTCAAAGACATCAACCTTCAGGTCAAGAAGGGTGAGGTTGTAGTGGTCATCGGACCCTCCGGTTCCGGTAAGTCCACTTTGTGCCGTGCCATCAACCGTTTGGAAACGATCGACGACGGCGACATCTCGATCGACGGAAAGAAGCTTCCCGAAGAAGGCAAGGAACTCGCCCACCTGCGAGCCGACGTCGGAATGGTCTTTCAGTCCTTCAACCTGTTCGCCCACAAGACGATCCTGGAGAACGTCACCCTGGGCCCCATCAAGGTCAAGGGCGTAGCCAAAGGCACCGCGGAGCGCGAGGCCATGGCGCTCCTGGAGCGCGTAGGCGTTGGGCATCAGGCACCGAAGCTTCCCGCGCAGCTCTCAGGCGGCCAGCAGCAACGTGTCGCAATCGCCCGCGCACTGGCCATGAAGCCCAAGGTGATGCTTTTCGACGAACCCACCTCGGCCTTGGACCCCGAAATGATCAACGAGGTCCTGGACGTCATGATCCAGCTCGCCAAGGAAGGCATGACCATGATCGTGGTCACCCACGAGATGGGATTTGCCCGGAAAGCGGCTGACCGCGTGGTGTTCATGGCAGACGGCCAAATCGTCGAGGACGCGGCGCCCGAGGAATTCTTCACGAATCCGAAGAGCAGCCGCGCCAAGGACTTCCTGTCCAAACTCCTGACCCACTAGCTCCCTGCCGGCCCGCACCCAGGCTGCAAGGAAACGCACCCGGCCGTAAAGCGGCCTATCAATGAAAGGAACGTCATGAAGTCTCTGTTCACCCGGAGGAAGTCCCTCCTGGTCGCCGCATCAGCTGCGCTGGCCCTCTCGCTCAGCGCCTGCGGTGGTGGCGGGAGCTCCACCACTCCCCCGGTTGCCTCGGCGAGCTTTGAAGCCGGCACCACCATGGAGAAGCTCAACAAGGCCCAGAAGATCACCATCGGCACCAAGTTCGACCAGCCGCTCTTCGGCCAGAAGGGCCTGGACGGCAAGCCTGTTGGTTTCGACGTTGAAATCGGCAAGGCCATTGCAGCCAAGCTGGGCATCCCCGCGGACAAGATCGAATGGGTCGAGACCGTTTCGCAGAACCGCGAATCGTTCATCGAGCAGGGCCGTGTGGATCTGGTCATCGCCACGTACACCATCAACGACGCCCGCAAGGAAAAGGTCTCCTTCGCCGGACCGTACTACGAGGCAGGCCAGGCGCTGCTGGTGAACAAGGATGACAACTCCATCACCAAGCCGGAGGACGTCAAGGGCAAGAAGGTATGCTCCGTGACCGGCTCCACCCCTGCCAAGACCATCGCCGAAAAGTACGGTGCTGAAGTTGTTCCGGCCGCTACCTACACCGCATGCCTGGAGCCGCTGCGCAACAAGCAGGTTGTCGCAGTGACCACGGACAACGTGATCCTGGCCGGTTACGTGGACAAGGAACCGGACGCCTTCAAGCTCGCCTCGGACGAGACCTTCACCAAGGAGCCCTACGGCATCGGCCTGAAGAAGGACGACACCACCTTCCGCAACTGGATCAACGACCAGCTGGAAGCCCTCCAGAAGGATGGCGACTACAAGAAGGCCTGGGAAGCAACGGCAGGCAAGGTCATCAAGACCACACCTGAACTTCCTGCCATCAACCGCTACTAGTCGGTGTCCGGTAACTGCCGCCGCTCCTCACAGGGCGGCGGCAGTTACTGAAACCAAGGACCCTGTTCCGTGATTAGCTGCAGCCAAAGGAAGCCATGGACGCCGTCATAGCAAGCCTCCCCCAATACTGGGACGGATTTCTCCGCACCCTCTATCTCTCCGTCATTTCCGGAGTCATCGCCCTCATCGTGGGCACCATCCTCGCCGCCATGAGGGTTTCGCCTGTTGCTGCATTGCGCGGCTTCAGCATGTTCTACGTGGAAGTCGCCCGAAACACTCCGCTGACGATCATCTTCTTCTTCTCCGCCATTGTCCTTCCCCGGCTTGGCATCAAATTCGACCAGTTCGAGGTCGCGGCCATCATTGCCCTGAGCTCGTACACCGCAGCGTTCGTCGCCGAAGCCGTCCGCTCCGGTGTGAACAGCGTTCCCGTGGGCCAGGCCGAAGCGGCACGAAGCATCGGAATGACCTTCACCCAGGTCCTGGGTTTCATCGTCCTCCCGCAGGCCCTCAGGACGGTGGTTCCGCCGTTGATCAACATTGTGATCGCCCTGGTGAAGAACTCATCGGTAGCCGGCGCCTTCTTTGTCCTTGAACTCTTCGGCTACGGCCGCAAGCTCTCCAATGACTACGGCGACCAGGTCCTGTGGATCCTGCTCGGCGTCGCGTTCTTCTACCTGCTGATCACCGTGCCACTTGGTCTCCTTGCGCACTTCGTCGAACGAAAGGTGGCGATTGCCCGATGACATCGGTCCTGTACGACGTCCCCGGCCCCAAGGCCCGCCTCTATTCGCTGCTCGGATCCGCTGCCGGCATCCTGATCATCCTGGGCGTCCTTGCCCTGGCGGTCACGACTCTTGCGCAGCAGGGAATTTTCGACGCCGACCGTTGGGAAATCTTCTACGGCCCCATGGCTCCGGACGTCTGGAACCTGATCGGCCAGGGCATCGTGTCCACGCTGGTGGCAGCCGCAGTGGCCGCCGTCATCGCGTTCCCCCTCGGGATTGCCCTCTGCCTGCTCCGGATTTCGCTCATTTCCTGGATCCGGGTTCCAACGCAGGTCGTCCTGGAGTTCCTCCGCGGCATGCCCGTGGTCCTCATGATGTTGTTCGTGCTGCTGGTTTTCGCCACCGGCCAGTTCGTCGCAGTCGTCGCGGGCCTGGTCCTTTACAACGCGGCCATCTTCGCGGAGATCCTCCGGGCCGGTATCCAGTCGCTTCCCAAGGGACAGCGTGAGGCCGGTTTGGCGATCGGCCTGCGGAGCTTCCAGTCGCGGATGATCATCGAGTTCCCGCAGGCTACCCGGCGGATGCTTCCGTCCCTGGTGGCCCAGCTCGTGGTGCTCCTCAAGGACACCTCACTGGGCTACATCGTCGGCTACGAGGAACTGCTCCGCAAGATCCAGATCATGGCCGACTTCCTTGGCCCCGATTTCCTGTTCCCCGCGTTCTTCGTGGGTGCCGCCATCTACATCCTGATCAACCTCACGGTGTCCCGGATTGCCATCTGGATTGAACGCCGCGGGTCCAGGAAAGCGGCGGGAGGGGTTGCCCCAGCAACAATCCGCACAGGCCTTGAAGGCACCGGCAACGATCCCGTTGCCCAGAATGTGGTTCCGGCGCCGGAGCACAAAGATACTTCAGGCCCAAGTAAGTAGCAGCCACTCGGGCTACCAGGAGGGGTCCCCAGCCGCATGGCTGGGGACCCCTCCTCGTCTTTCAGCCGTTCGGTATCTACTGTCCCAGCCACGTCCGCAGTGCACGCAGGCACTCACGGATGGCGTCGGCGTCGACGTGTTCGTTGTCTTTGTGCGCCAACAGTGGATCGCCGGGCCCGAAGTTCACCGCCGGGATGCCCAACTCGCTGAAACGCGCGACGTCGGTCCAGCCGTATTTGGGCTTGGGCTCGGCTCCCACTGCGGCAACGAAGGACGCCGCGGCAGGATGGTTCAGTCCAGGGCGCGCCCCGGCTGCGGCGTCGGTGCGGACGACGTCGAAGCCCTCAAGGAGTTCGCGGACGTGGGCTTCGGCCTGGTCAGGTGTCTTGTCCGGGGCGAAGCGGTAATTGATCTCCACTACGCAGCGGTCTGGGATCACGTTCCCGGCAGTACCGCCGTTGATCTTCACGGCGTTGAGGCTTTCCCGGTAGTCCAGGCCGTCAACGTTGATGGTCCGTGGCTCATACGCGGCGAGCCTGGCGAGAATGGGCGCCGCGGCGTGGATCGCGTTGCTGCCCATCCAGGCGCGGGCGGAGTGTGCCGTCTCGCCCACCGTGGTGGCCTCGAAACGGCTGGTTCCGTTGCAGCCTCCCTCCACGGTTCCGTGCGTCGGTTCCAGGAGGATTGCGAAATCTCCGTCCAGCAGGTCCCCATGGTTGCGGACCAAGCGGCCCAAACCGCTCTTCACCGCTTCCACTTCCTCGTGGTCGTAAAAGACAAAGGTGACATCCTTGTCCGGTTGCGTGCCGCCGTCGAACAGTGTCGCAGCCAGCGCAAGCTGCACGGCGACGCCACCCTTCATGTCCGTGGTCCCGCGGCCGTAGAGCACGCCCTCGCCCGGGACGCCCGATTCCCACGTGGCGGGAACGGTCCCCAACGAGCCCGGTACGGTGGGCAGCGGAACCGTGTCCAGATGGCCAGCCAGGATGACCCGCTCAGAGCGGCCCAGTTCAGTCCGGGCAATGATCGCGTCGCCGTCGCGCACCACGGTGTACTGGGGAATCGCACGCAGGGCGGATTCCACGGCGTCGGCGAGCTCGGTTTCGTTCCCGGAGACGCTGTTCACGTCGATGAGCGCGGCCGTCAGCAAAGCGACATCCTGGCGCAGGTCAAGGAGGGCAGGTGCAGGGTTCAGGGTCACCCTTCCACCTTAACGCCATGGCGTTCGCCCCTTCGACGGGAAATGCGACCTCCCAGTCCGTGGAACGGGTTTCAGCCGCGCTGCACGTGATCGATACACTTGGCCCCATGACTGAAACTGCTTCTTCTGCTGTGCCCGCAAGCGCGCCCGTTAACGACCGATCGGCCTACGGATTCGGCCTCGCCACGATCGCTACCTCGGCCTCCGGGGAAGCCACCGTTCTGGACGTCTGGTACCCGGCCCCGTCGCTGGGCGTAGCCGCCGAAACCCTTCGCGACGTTGAAAACGCCGAACCCTCCCTTACCGCCCTTGCCGAAGAAGGCAAGGATGCCGACCGGGGCACGGAGCAGAAGGTTGTCTTTGCTCAGATCGATCTGGACGCCGCCCCGGCAGACACCGCCGACGCCTACCTCCGCCTGCACCTGCTCTCGCACCGCCTGGTCAAGCCGAACAGCATCAACTTGGACGGCGTCTTCGGCAAGCTGCCCAACGTCGTGTGGACCAACTTCGGCCCTGCAGCCGTGGAAGGCTTCGAACTGACGCGCGCCCGCCTGCGCAAGCGCGGCAATGTGGTTGTCTACGGCGTGGACAAGTTCCCGCGCATGGTGGACTATGTGGTTCCCACCGGCGTTCGTATTGCCGACGCAGACCGCGTCCGCTTGGGTGCACACCTGGCCGAGGGCACCACCGTGATGCACGAGGGCTTTGTGAACTTCAACGCCGGCACCTTGGGCACGTCCATGGTTGAAGGCCGTATCTCCGCGGGTGTTGTGGCAGGGGACGGCACGGACGTTGGCGGTGGCGCGTCCATCATGGGCACGCTCTCCGGTGGCGGCAAGGAAAAGATTGCCCTCGGTGAGCGGGTACTGCTCGGCGCCAACTCCGGCGTTGGCATCAGCATCGGCGACGATTCCGTGGTCGAAGCCGGACTGTACGTCACGGCTGGCACCCGCGTCCGTGTTCCGGGCCCGAAGGACGAGAACGGCGAGGACACCAGCAAGATCATCAAGGCCGTCGAACTCTCCGGCGTTCCAAACCTCCTGTTCCGCCGTAACTCCACCACCGGTGGCGTTGAGGTCCTGCCGCGGGCAGGCCAGACCGTGGAACTGAACGAGGCTCTGCACGCCAACTAGGGGGAGAGAAACCATGCGCCGCTTGCGCCGCGCCATCGTGGCGGTGTTGGCCTTGGCCCTCGTGGCAGGCGCCATCTACGCAATAGTCGCAGTGCTGCAGCGCTCCGAGACCCTTGTCTCGGAGCGCTGCGTCGCTGTGGTGGGGTCTGAGAGTTACGAACTCGCTACCGACCAATCCGCCAACGCATCCCTTATCGCGGCCATCTCCGTCCGCCGCGGCATGCCTCCTCGTGCTGCGAGCATCGCCCTCGCCACGGCCATGCAGGAATCCCGGTTGCGCAACATCAACTACGGTGACGAGGCGGGCCCTGATTCCCGAGGGCTCTTCCAACAACGGCCATCGCAGGGCTGGGGCACCGAGGCGCAGGTCATGGACCCTTTGTATGCGGCCAACGCCTTCTACGACGGACTGGCAAAGATCCCGGGCTACGAGAGCATGGAAGTAACCCAAGCTGCCCAGGCCGTCCAGCGATCCGCGTTCCCCCGCGCCTACGCGCAGCATGAGCCCATGGGCCGCGCCTTTGCCTCTGCACTGACGGGCCATTCCGAGTCCGCTTTGAGTTGCGAACTCCGGATGCCCGACGCGGCAGGTGACCCTGCCGCCGTCGTCAATGAACTCACGACGGCGTTCGGCGCCCAGGCGAGCAGTGTCGAGGGACGCTCGGTGCATGTGGACGTGACGGGGACCCAGGCCTGGGCGATCGGGCACTGGGCCGTGGCGAATGCCAAGGAACTGTCCATCACACAAGTGGACGTAGCCGGGCACACCTGGAATCGGGAGAAGCGCAACGGCTGGACCGACGCGGCAGCGCCGTCGGATACGCTGACCATCACGGTTTCGGCCCCCACCACCTAACGCCTGGTCAGGCGAGCAGCTCAACCACCGGTTGGACGTAGCTCCGGAACACGTCGGGCTGGGACAACAGCCGGTGGCTCATGATCATGGTGCTGGGTTCGAGGTACCAGGCGCGCGGCTCATTGAGCGGCAACTCGATGATGGTGAGATCGAAGTCGCGCGAGCTCCGGCCAACTTCCAGCAACCGGTCCTCCACCATCTCGTTGAGGACGCTCGTGATTCCGTTCGCTTCGCGGGCAGCCTCCATGTCCGCGTATTCATCGATCCTGTCGGTGGCCCAGCCCAGGGCCGAACCGAAATGGGCTTGCAGGACGCGCTGGAGGGCAGGGGAATTTCCGAAGGCCTTGAAGCTCGGGGGCGCCAACTCCAGTGCGGGTTTGGGATAAGACTTCACGAGCTTCTCCCACCAGGCCTCCCACTCCGTCTTCAACGCACTGATGCCGCCAACGTCCGAGGTGAGGTGGCTGTGGTCGGCGTGGCGGACCTTGGGAGAAGCATGGGAGAGCATCGGTTTTCCGGCACCGTCGAGTCCGGCCACATCACGCAAGTACAACGCGATGAGCATCGGCCCGGACGTGTCCATGGTGATGCGCCATCCCGGGCCGCCTGACTCATGCATCCGAATTCCTCCCTTGGGCAGGTTCCCGACATGTCCCAGTCTATTCCCGAAGCGCCGCCACGTTAACGGCGGAGGCGCAACCGCTTTGGCCTAGCCGGCGGCAGGAACAGCGTCAAAGACTGCCAGATGGGCCGTCAACACGTCACTGCACATTTCCGCCGTCATCCACTCCGGCTGCAGCAACGCGTGCATGCACAGTCCGTCCAGGGTGGCGAGCAGCCGTTCGGCCTCGGTCACCAGGGTTTGCGGCGCTCCGGCCTCCCCCGGGCTCAGGAGGACAATGAGTTGACCCACGACGGCGGCGACGGACCGGTGGCTGCGTTCCGCCTCGGCGGCAAACACTGGGTTGATGCGGGCGGCATGCCGGAACGCCATCCAGACACAGGCGTCGACGGCCGATTCCTCGTCCAGGGGAAGGAACTGGCCCAAGAGATTGAGTACGGAGGCATGGCGTTCCGGGCTGCCTGCGGCGTGATCCCGGACAGTATCCAGCGCGGCCTCGAGGCGGGCCGTGATGCGGTCGATAACGGTTCCAAAAGAGAACACCAAGAGTTCGTCGCTGCTGGAAAAGTAGTGCCGTACGGAGCCCACGGCCAGCCCTGCCTCGTCGGCCACTTCCCGGAGGGATGCCCTTTCCAAGCCGTCGCTGGCTATGATGCGGAATACTGCTTGGACGACTTCCTGGCGCCGGGCTTCGGCATCAACAATTTTGGGCACCAGTATTTTCTAGCACGAACGTGCTTCAACACCGCTCAACACTGAGCGGCGTGCCTCTACTTTCGGATAGCGTAGACACCATGAAAATTCTTGTCACGGGTGGCACCGGCTACATCGGTTCGCACACCGTTTTGTCCCTCCAGGAAGCCGGCCACGACGTCGTCGTCCTCGACAACCTCGTGAACTCCAGCGAAGAGTCGCTGCGCCGGGTCTCCGAGTTGACCGGCAAGACCGCCGCCTTCCACGAGGTGGACCTGGTGGACGAACCCGCCGTCGAGGCCGTGTTCGACCAGCACCAGATCGACGCCGTGATCCACTTCGCCGGCCTCAAGGCCGTCGGTGAGTCCGTCCAGGAACCGCTCGCCTACTACTACAACAACATTGTGGGCACCCTGAACCTGCTCCGCGCCATGGACAAGCACAACGTCCGTTCCATCGTCTTCAGCTCCTCGGCCACCGTCTACGGCGAGCACAACCCGATCCCCTACATCGAAAAAATGGAGATCGGCGCCAACAACCCCTACGGCCGCACCAAGGAACAGATCGAAGACATCCTCTCCGACCTTGGCAACGCGGACGACCGCTGGCACATAGCACTGCTGCGCTACTTCAACCCGGTTGGCGCGCACCCCTCCGGCCGGATCGGCGAAGACCCCCAGGGCATCCCGAACAACCTTGTGCCGTTCATCGCCCAGGTAGCCGTGGGTCGCCGCGAGAAACTCATGGTGTTCGGCGGCGACTACGACACCCCGGATGGCACCGCCCAGCGCGACTACATCCACGTAGTGGACCTCGCGGATGGACACGTCGCAGCGCTGAACCACATCGCCACCCGCGCCGGTGTGCGCCGCTGGAACCTCGGTTCGGGCAAGGGTTCCTCCGTACTGGAAGTCCTGCGCTCCTTCGAGAAGGCCGTTGGGCAGCCGATCCCCTACGAGATCACCGGGCGCCGGGCAGGGGACCTCCCTGCCTTCTGGGCCGACGCTTCCTCGGCACTGGCCGACCTCGGCTGGTCCACCACCAAGACCGTGGACCAGATGTGCGAGGACCACTGGCGTTGGCAAAAGAACAACCCCTACGGGTACAACGCGTCCTAAGCCAACGCGGGGTCACTTAGAGCCCATGACGGGCCGCCTGATGGCGCTAAGTGACCTCGCGATGCTTGTCCTGCGCCTTTCGTCCCGCGGCGATTAACGACGTCGGCCGCCCACCTCGCGCGAGGTGGGCGGCCGCCGTCGTTAATGCCGTATTAGTTGGCCGGGTAATTGCGCTCCGGCTCCCCCGTGTAGAGCTGCCGCGGACGGCCGATCTTGGTCTGGGGATCGTTGATCATTTCGCGCCACTGGGCAATCCAGCCCGGAAGGCGGCCAATGGCAAAGAGCACCGTGAACATCTTCTCCGGGAAGCCCATCGCCTTGTAGATGAGGCCAGTGTAGAAGTCGACGTTCGGGTACAGCTTGCGCTGGATGAAGTAGTCGTCCGCGAGGGCCTTCTCTTCAAGGCGCATGGCGATGTCCAGCAGTTCGTCGTTGCCGCCGAGCTTGCCGAGGACCTCGTGGGCCGTGGCCTTGATGATCTTGGCACGGGGATCGTAGTTCTTGTAGACGCGGTGTCCGAAGCCCATGAGGCGGACGCCGTCTTCCTTGTTCTTGACCTTCTCCATGTAGTCCTCGGGCTTGATGCCGTCGGCCTGGATCTGGCGGAGCATCTTCAGGACGGCCTCGTTGGCGCCACCGTGGGCGGGTCCAAAGAGGGCGTTGATGCCGGCGGATACCGACGCGAAGAGGTTCGCGTTGGACGAACCCACCAGGCGCACAGTGGAGGTGGAGCAGTTCTGCTCGTGGTCGGCGTGCAGGATGAGCAGGAGGTCCAGCGCCTTGACCACAACGGGATCAAGCTCGTACTGCTCGGCCGGGAGGCCGAAGCTCAGGCGCAGGAAGTTCTCCACGAGGTTCATGGAGTTGTCCGGGTACAGCATGGGCTGGCCGATGGACTTCTTGTGGGCGTACGCCGCGATGACCGGGAGCTTGGCCATGAGGCGGATGGTGGAAACCTCCACGTGCTCCGCGTTGAACGGATCCAGCGAGTCCTGGTAGAAGGTGGACAGCGCGGAAACGGCCGAGGAGAGGACGGGCATGGGGTGCGCGTCGCGGGGGAAACCGCCAAAGAAGCCCTTCAGTTCCTCATGGAGGAGCGTGTGGCGGCGGATGCGCTGATCGAACTCTTCGAGTTCGGTGGGCATGGGGAGGTTGCCGTAGATCAGCAGGTAGGAAACTTCCAGGAAGCTCGAGTGCTGGGCCAGCTGCTCGATCGGGTAACCGCGGTAGCGCAGGATGCCTGCGTCTCCGTCGATGTAGGTGATGGCCGACGTGGTGGCGGCTGTGTTCATGAAGCCGGGGTCATAGGCAACGGCGCCCGTCTGCTTCAGCAGCTTGGAAACGTCATAGCCTTCGTTTCCTTCTACAACCTTGATGCGCGGCAGTTCGAGTTCGCCGCCGGCATGGCGCAGTGTCGCGCTGGTGGTCTCAGTCATGGAGTCCCCTTCATGAGGCCTCTGGGCCTCTATAGAACGCTTGTCCAACCAACTCTTGGTGACGCCGCATTCGGCCCCACTGTTGCAGGGCTCCAACGGCCGAAGTGCTTTCTTATTGAAGGCCACCATTGATAGTCAGTTAAAAAGTTACCGCCAGTAACCCCCCGGAACTAATCCGTGCCGTCTGGTTACTGGCGGAAACACAGCGTTTGTGCTGCAAGTCACAGCATCGTTATGAGGCTGAGTTTAACCTCTCCACGGCAGCGTCAATGCGTTCGTCGGAACCGGTCAGGGCCACGCGGATGAAGCCGTTGCCCGCCTCGCCGTAGAAAACACCGGGACCCACCACGATGCCCAGATCGGCAAAGCGCGCCACCGTATCCCATGTGGGTTCGCCGGCCGTGGACCAGAGGTACAGCCCGGCCTTCGACTCGTGGATCTGCAGGCCGAACTTCTCAAGCGCGGGAACGATCCGTTCGCGACGGCTACGGTAGAGGTCCTTCTGCGCCAACACGTGCCCCGCGTCCCCAAGGGCCACACGCATGGCCTCCTGGACCGGGAAAGGAACAATCATCCCGGCGTGCTTGCGGCTATTGACCAGGTTGGCCATGATCGCGGAGTCTCCGGCAACGAAGGCCGCCCGGTACCCTGCGAGGTTTGACTGCTTGCTGAGGGAGTAGACGCTCAACAGCCCGTCGCTGGAACCGCCCGTGACCCGGGGATCCAGGACGCTCGGCACTGCTTCGCCACCCCGCTGCGCATCCCATTCGCCCCAGCCGAGTTCGGCATAGCATTCGTCGGAGGCCACGACGGCACCGAGCTCGCGGGCCTGGTCGACGATTTCACGCAAAGACTCAACGCTGCGCACGCTTCCGGTGGGATTGCCCGGAGAGTTGATCCACACCAGCCGCACCTTGGCGCGGGTGGCAGCGTCCAGTTCATCCAGGTTGTCGGCGGCCACCGCGGTGGCTCCGGCGAGCATCGCCCCGATGTCGTAGGTCGGATAGGCCACAGTAGGCCTGACCACGACGTCACCACTGCCCAGGCCGAGCAGGAACGGGAGCCAGGCCACCAGTTCCTTGGAGCCGACGGTGGGCATGACGTCGCGGGGGTCAAGCCCCGGCACCCCCCGGCGGGTGGCAAACCACTCCACCACGGCCTGCCGCAACGGCTCGGTTCCGTGAACCGTGGGATAGCCGTGGGCGTCAGAAGCCGCAGCGAGAGCGTCACGGATGAGGCCCGGCGTAGGATCCACGGGCGTGCCGATGGACAGATTCACTGCACCGCCGGAGTGCTTCGCAGCCGTGGCAGCGTAGGGCGCCATGGCTTCCCACGGGTAGTCAGGCAGGTTAAGGCCAAAGGCCGGTGCCGCGGAAATCAACGATGCAACCGTCCTTAGTGGTCTTGGTTCTGCGGCGGCAGGGCGGCAATGAACGGGTGGTCCTTGCCGGTGTTGCCGATCTTCGCAGCGCCGCCCGGCGAGCCAAGGTCGTCGAAGAATTCCACATTGGCCTTGTAGTAGTCGGCCCACTCTTCCGGGGTGTCATCCTCGTAGTAGATAGCTTCCACCGGGCACACGGGCTCGCAGGCACCGCAGTCGACACATTCGTCGGGGTGGATGTAGAGGGAACGCTCACCTTCGTAAATGCAGTCGACAGGGCATTCTTCAATACATGCCTTGTCCTTGACATCCACACACGGCTGCGCGATTACGTACGTCACGTCCCAGACCTCTCAACGGTTTGTCCCGGCGAAGGCCGGGTTAATACGGCCGGCTTCACGCCGGGCACTGAACTTCCGAGCCTATTATCCAACAGGGCTGTGACGCCAACCTAGCCCGCGTCTTAGTATGAATCGGTGACTCCCCCGCATTTGCCGCCCAGACAATTCCTCCTCACCGCAGAACCAGGTACCCGGGTGGTGGTCCGGTACAGGATCGAGGAAGGTCTAACGGACGCGCTGGGCTACTTGGTGGCGGTCAACGGAAACAGCTGCACCGTGCGGACCCGGACCTCCGACGTCGAAATTCCGCTTGCCATGGTGATCGCGGCCAAGCAAGTTCCGCCACCGCCACCCCGGCGGTCCGCCGTTAACCGTCCCTGAGGGCCGCTTTCCACCTGGCCAACAGCCAGGCCGCGACCACAAGCATCAACAGGGTCACACCGGCAATGCCAAAGACCCATACGTTTCCCGGCAGGTCGCCGAGGACCAGGCGCTTGTCAGGCCCGCCAGAGGACAACAACCCAACAGTGGCATAGGCAACAAGGCCGGCTACCGCCGTCGGAATCACCGAAGCCGACCACGCCACCAACCACAGTTGGACCGAAGCGAGCAGGAGCAGGGCGGCGCCGGCTCCCCAATAAAGCTCGACGCCGGAAATCACCACACTTTGCCGGTGCAGTACCGTCCCGGCTACGGCGACAAAAAGAGCCGCCAGCACGGCCATGGCGATGCCACGGGCCGCACTGGCGACTCTCTTGTTCAAACTACTGCTCCGGGCTGTTGGACACTACGCCTTGGCGCGGGCGCGGTTGGCCTTGGCGCGCTCGTTGGAGTCCAGGATGACCTTGCGGATACGGATGTCCTCCGGCGTGACCTCGACGCACTCGTCCTCACGGGCGAATTCGAGCGACTCTTCAAGGGTCAGCTCGCGCGGCGGGGTCAGGTTCTCGAAGGAATCCGAGGAAGCTGCACGCATGTTGGTGAGCTTCTTTTCCTTGGTGATGTTCACGTCCATGTCGTCAGCGCGGGAGTTCTCGCCCACGATCATGCCTTCGTAAACCTCGGACGTGGGCTTCACGAAGAAGGAACCGCGCTCCTGGAGGTTGATCATGGCGAACGGCGTCACAACGCCGGGACGGTCGGCAACCATCGAACCGTTGGTACGGTATTCGATCGGACCGGCCCACGGCTCGTAGCCTTCGGAAATGGAGGCAGCGATACCCGCACCACGGGTGTCCGTGAGGAAGCGGGTGCGGAAACCGATCAGGCCACGCGCGGGAACGATGAACTCCATGCGGCACCAGCCGGTACCGTGGTTGGCCATGTTGGTCATGCGGCCCTTGCGGGCGGCCATGAGCTGGGTAACGGCGCCGAGGTATTCTTCGGGGACGTCAATGGTCATGTGTTCCATCGGCTCGTGCAGCTTGCCGTCAACCGTGCGGGTAACAACCTGCGGCTTGCCGACGGTCAACTCGAAGCCTTCGCGGCGCATCTGCTCCACGAGGATGGCCAGGGCGAGCTCACCACGGCCCTGGACTTCCCAGGCGTCGGGACGTTCGGTGGGGAGGACCTTGATGGAGACGTTACCGATCAGTTCCTTGTCCAGGCGGTCCTTCACCTGGCGGGCCGTGACCTTGGCACCCTTGACCTTGCCGGCCAGCGGGGAGGTGTTGATACCGATGGTCATGGAGATCGCGGGATCGTCCACGGTGATGAGCGGCAGCGGCTCGGGGTTCTCCACGTCCGTCAGGGTTTCACCAATGGTGATGTCCTCGATACCGGCAACGGCCACGATCTCACCCGGGCCTGCGGACTCGGCAGGAACGCGCTCCAGGGCCTTGGTGGCGAGGAGCTCGGTGATCTTGACGGTCTTCAGTTCACCGTTCTGGCGGGCCCAGGCAACCTGCTGGCCCTTGCGCAGCGTGCCGTTGTAGATACGGAGCAGGGCGAGGCGGCCGAGGAACGGGGAAGCGTCCAGGTTGGTCACGTGTGCCTGCAGGACACCGTCCGGGTTGTACGTCGGTGCCGGGATGTGCTCGATGATGGTCTTGAACAGCGGCTCAAGGTCTTCGTTCTCCGGGGCGGAGCCGTTGGCCGGCTGCTCCAGGGAAGCGCGGCCAACCTTGGCGGCGGCGTAGACCACGGGAACTTCAAGGACCTTGTCCAGGTCAAGGTCCGGAACCTCGTCTGCGAGGTCCGAAGCCAGGCCAAGGAGGAGGTCCATGGACTCGTGGACAACCTCGTCGATGCGGGCGTCAGGACGGTCGGTCTTGTTGACCAGCAGGATCACCGGCAGGTGCGCCGCGAGGGCCTTGCGCAAGACGAAGCGGGTCTGGGGCAGCGGACCCTCGGAGGAGTCAACCAGCAGCACGACGCCGTCAACCATGGACAGGCCGCGCTCCACCTCGCCACCGAAGTCGGCGTGGCCGGGGGTGTCGATGACGTTGATGGTGATGGTCTCGCCGTTGGAAGACGGGCCGTTGTAGGCAACGGTCGTGTTCTTGGCGAGGATGGTGATGCCCTTTTCGCGCTCCAGGTCGCCGGAGTCCATGACGCGGTCCTCAACCTCGCCATGGGCAGCGAAGGAGTTGGTCTGCTTGAGCATGGCATCGACCAGGGTGGTCTTGCCGTGGTCAACGTGTGCAACGATCGCGACGTTGCGCAGATCGCTCCGCGACGCAGTGTTAACGGTAGTTTCAGACATGCGTTTATGACTCGTTTCAGTGGTGAAGTCAGCTGTTTTCATCCGCGCGCATACCTGATCTTCCGGACCGGAACACACAACGAAAAGACCCCGGGACACAGGGCACCTATGGCTATTCTAAACGCACCAGCATGAGTGGGCCTAAAAGGCAAGGCATCCTGGGAGCGAATGTGCCTTCCCTCACGCTTGCTCAGGTTTTGCGAAAGTTCATCTCAAGACGCTGGATTTTCCCTCTGGCATGCCCCATGATGTCTGCAGGAACCAGTGCCCTTCGGAGAAAATCGATGCGAAAAGCTTCGGCCGTGTTCCGCTTGTTCGCACCGTTGATCGCCGTAGGCGTTCTGTCGGTAGGCTGCGGGACGAATACGCCATCCCCCACACTTTCATCAGGCTCGCCCGTGCCAGTCGCGGCTGCCACTGCGGCCGCCCAGAAGCCGCAAGGGCTGCCGACGGCGTCCCCCTCTCCGGATCTTCCGGTGGGGTCCCTCTACCGGAACCCGGCGAATGACCGCAACGAGGTCATCCTCGCCGACATCAGGCACACGGCGGTCCTCATTGGCGATTCGCAGTCGCAGCCGAAGGACTCATGGCCGCAGCGCGGCATCGCAGCGCTCGGCTACAAGCTCTACGTGGCCGGAATGGGTGGCACGGGCTTTGTCGCCTCGACATCCAAGACCGGAAACTACATCGACGCCCTGCAGCGCGGCGACTGGGTACTCCCCTATGGCGCTCCCCCGCTGATCGTGGTCCAGGGCGGTGGCAACGACGCCGCCCAGAAAGCCTCCGACACGCAGATCTCCACCAATGCCGAACGCCTCCTCGCGGTGCTCAAGAAGCGCTACCCCGGTTCGCGCCTGGCCATGATCGGTACCTTGGCCAAGGGGGCTGATAACGGTGGCGGACGGCGTACCGAAGTGGATGCCTTGCTGAGCCGGGTTGCGGCCAAGAACAACATCCCGTTCGTCAGCGCCGGAGACTGGCTGACCCGGTACGACGCCGTCAAGGACCTCCAGGACGGTGTACACATGAAGCCCTCCGGCCATGAAAAGCTGGGTAAAGTCCTCGCTGGCCAGCTGGCTTCCCTGGGCTTGCAGCCGCGGCCGGAGACGGACAGCCCGGCACCAAGCCAGTAATCATTTCCGCTGCTGGGCCGGGCAGAGCGGGCCCGGCAACTCCTTAACGGCAAGAGCCGGTGGTTCCCTTTCGGGGACCACCGGCTCTTCGCTTTAGTGCGACTGCCGTGGAGTACGACGGCGGTTATGCCACCGCCGGGGGCAGCAGCAAGGAGCCACCCGGGATGGCATCCAGCAGAGCCTGGGTGTAGGCCTGCTTCGGGTTGTCGAACACCTCGTCGGTGCTCCCGGTTTCCACGAGCTTGCCCTTCTCCATGACGCACACGTGATCGGCGATCTGCCGGACCACCGCGAGGTCGTGGGTGATGAACAAGTAGGTCAAGCCGAGGTTATCCTGCAGTTCCGCCAGGAGGTTGAGCACCTGGGCCTGGACCAGGACATCCAGAGCGGAGACGGCCTCATCACAGATGATGACTTCGGGGTCGAGTGCCAAAGCACGCGCGATGGCAATGCGTTGCCTTTGGCCACCCGAGAGTTCGTTCGGGTACCGCTGCATGGTGGTCTGCGGCAAGGCAACCTGGTCCAGCAACTCCCGGACCTTCTTTTCCCGACTGGCCGCGTTGCCGATCTTGTGGACCCTGAGCGGTTCTTCGATGGTTCGGAAGATGTTGTACATCGGGTCCAGGGAGCCATAAGGATCCTGGAAGATCGGTTGCACGCGACGCCGGAACTTGAACAGTTCCTTGCCCTTCAGGCCCGCCGTGTCGACGCCGTCGAACACAATCTGGCCCTCCGTGGGGCTCTCCAACTGGAGCACCATTTTGGCGACCGTGGATTTGCCGGAACCCGACTCACCCACAATCGCAGTGGTGGTGCCGCGCTTGACGTTGAAACTGACACCATCGACGGCCGCGAAGTCCGTCGCCTGGCCCAACCCTTGGCGCAGCTTATAGACCTTGCGAAGGTCCTTGATCTGCAGGACATCGTCCGCGGCACGGCTTTCTGCCGCAACGGTGGGTGCCAGCAGGTCCTCGGCTTCGACACCTTGTTCCTTGGCCACCTGAATGCGGCGGGAGGCCAGAGAAGGCGCAGATTCCACCAGTCGCCTGGTGTACGGGTGCTGCGGGTTCCGGAGCAGTTCAAGCGACGGACCGGCCTCCACCACGTTGCCCTGGTACATGACCACTACTTTGTCCGCGCGTTCGGCGGCAAGGCCGAGGTCGTGGGTAATGAGCAGTACGGACGTTCCGAGCTCCGTGGTCATGGTGTCCAGGTGGTCCAGGATCTTCCTCTGGACCGTGACATCCAAAGCGGACGTCGGCTCGTCGGCGATGAGCAGCTTCGGCTGGCAGCTCAGGCCAATCGCGATCAGAGCACGCTGACGCATGCCGCCCGAGAACTCGTGCGGATACTGCTTTGCCCGACGTGCAGCGTCCGGAAGGCCGGCCTCGGCGAGTGCACGGGCCACGTCCTCAGGACCGTCGGGACGCCCGTTGGCCTTGAGCGTCTCACGTACCTGGTAGCCGATCTTCCACACAGGGTTCAGGTTGGACATGGGATCCTGTGGAACCATGCCGATGTGGCTGCCGCGAAGTTCGATCATCCGCTTCTCAGGCGCATGGGCGATGTCCTCGCCGTCGAGCAGGATCTGCCCGCCCGAAACCCGGCCGTTGTTCGGCAACAGACCAATGGCGGCGAGCGCCGTCGTCGATTTACCCGAACCGGACTCCCCCACGATGGCGACCGTTTCGCCCGGCATGATGGTCAGGTGGGCATTCTTGACGGCCTTTACCTCACCGGAACCGGTCTTGAAGGTAATGGCGAGGTCCTTGATTTCCAGAATTGGCCTGGCCGTCGCCGTGGCTTCATCGATGCTGATGTTGGCTGAAGTCATGTTCGCCTCCTTAGCGCTGACGGCTCTTGGGATCAAGAGCATCGCGGACGGCGTCGCCAAGCATGATGAAGCTCAGGACGGTGATGGACAAGGCGGCTGCCGGGAAGAGCAGGATGGACGGATTTGTCCGGATGGAAGCCTGCGCCCCGGCTATGTCGTTACCCCAGGACATGATGCCTGGAGGCAGGCCGATACCCAAGAAGGACAGTGTTGCTTCAGCGACAATGAAGACACCCAGTTCCAGCGTCGCCAAGACAATGACCGGCGCCAGGGCGTTGGGCAATGCGTGGCGAACGAGCGCACCGAACTTTGATACGCCCAGCGAACGGGCTGCTGTGACGAAGTCGGCATTGCGCACCTCAATCACCGCACCACGGGTAATTCGCGCCATTTGCGGCCAGGCCAACAGTGATATCACCAGTACCACCGTCCAGACGCTCCGGTTCTCCCGGAACAACGGCAGCTGCGTAATGACGAGCGCACCCAGAATGAGCGGCAGTGCAAAGAAAATGTCACCCAAACGTGCCAGAACGGCATCCAGCCAACCACCGTAGTACCCGGCCAGAGCGCCCAAGGTGACACCAATGACCAGAACGCACAGCACCGAGAGCACACCTACAGACAACGAAGCCTGTGTACCGTGGACCACCCGGGAGAAAACATCACAACCCTGAAGGGTGAAGCCGAACGGGTGCCCCGCCGTGGGACCTCCCTCGGAATTGGCCAGCTGGCAGTCATTATTGGGAGCCACACTGGTGAAAACGCCGGGGAAAATCGCCACAAAGGTCAGGAAAAGGATAAGTAAAGCCGAAACGATAAACATCGGCCGGCGACGCAACTTGCGCCATGCGTCAGCCCATAAGCTCAAAGGAGCTTCGTCCACCTTGACAGAGTCGGTGGCTTGAAGGGGGGTCTCGTCGACGGGAGCGACGAAATGTTCTCGGTTACTGGTCATAGCGGATCCTCGGGTCAAGCCAGGCGTATAGGAGGTCGACAAGCAAGTTGGCCGCCACGAAGACGAGGACCAGAACGCTGACGATCGCGACGACCGTAGGTCCTTCGCCGCGCAGAACGGCCTGGTACAGCTTGTTGCCAATGCCTGGAACGTTGAAGATGCCCTCGGTGACAATTGCTCCGCCCATGAGTCCACCAAGGTTGGCACCAAGATAGGTAACTACCGGAATCAAGGAGTTGCGGAGGATATGCGCCATGACGACGCGGGGCCGGGACAGGCCCTTGGCGGTAGCAGTGCGAACGTAGTCGGCATTCATGTTTTCGATGACCGAGGCCCGGGTGAGGCGCAGAACGTACGCAAAGGAGACCAGCCCGAGGACGATGGCCGGAAGAAGCAGATTGCCCCAGTCGGCGTTGCCACCCACGGTCGGTTTGGCCCAGCCGAGTTGGACACCGAAGACGAGCTGGAACACGAAGCCCAACACGAAGGTAGGCACGGCAATGACGATGAGGGAAGTAACCAGGACCGTGGAATCAAACAGCTTGCCCTTGCGGAGTCCTGCGAAAACGCCAAATGCCACGCCAAAGACGGCCTGGATAATGATTGCTTCAATCGCAAGCATGGCGGTTACGGGAAACGCCCTGGCCAGCGCCGCTGCGATAGGTTGCTGGGTGAAGTCGACGCCAAGATTGAACGTGAACAGGTTCTTAAGGAAGATCCCGTACTGGACCCAGAACGGCTGGTCCAGGTTGTATTGGGCACGCAGGGCGTCGATAACACTTTGCGGTGGCTGGCGGTCACCAAACAGTGCAGCGATGGGGTCACCGGGAAGTGCGAAGACCATGTAGTACACGAGAAGGGTGGTCCCTAGGAAGACCGGGATCACCTGAAGGAGTCTACGAAGAATGTAGCGAACCACAGGGTCACCTCTTTCCGTTGGTTTTTCGATGGGGTGTCATTTCTACCTTCCTGCCGCAGCAGGCGAATGGGGGCCCGGCTTCCCAGCCGGACCCCCATTGCCTTACGGCAAGCTCAGATCCTGCGGATTACTTCGCTTCGATGTTGAAGTAGCGAATGCCGCCGTTCCAGCCGGTTTCGGCCGAGATGACGTTGTTGCTCCACACGATCGCACGAGCCTGGTCCCACAGGGGCAGACCAGGAAGGTCCTGGAACAGGACTTCCTGTGCTTGGTTGAACTTTGCGTTGGCTTCCTCGGTGGACTTGGCCGCCAGGCCTTCCTTGAGGAGCTTGTCGAACTCAGGGTTCGAGTACTTCTCATAGTTGGACGAAGCGTTGGTGGCCCAAACCGGTCCCAGGAAGTTGTACAGGGACGGGTAGTCGCCCTGCCAGCCGGCGCGGGTCAGGCCCGGGAGGGACTGCGACTTGCGCAGGTCCAGCACTTCGGCGAACTTGGCGAACGGCTGGATTTCAGCCTCGATGCCGAGGTTGTTCTTGAAACCGTTGGCAACGGCTTCGATCCATTCCTTGTTGCCACCATCAGTGTTGGAGGCGATGAGCAGCGGCTTGGATCCGTCGTAGGGCTTGATCTTCTCAGCCTGGGCCCAGAGGTCCTTGGCCTTGGCGGCGTCGAAGTTGAGCACTTCACTGCCCTTGAGATCTGCCTTGAAACCGTCGATGACCGGCGGAGCGAAGGCCTTGGCCGGAGTACGCGTACCGCTGAAGACAACCTTTGCGATCTCTTCGCGGTTAATCGCGTAGGACAGCGCCTGACGGCGCAGTTTGCCGGCTTCACCCTGGAAATTCGGGTTGTACGGCGGGATGTTCAGCGTGGAGTCGGTTGCCACCGGCTTGGTGGAGTTCCGGTCCGGGAAGTCCGTGGTGTAGGTCTTCAGGGCGTTGGACGGGATAACGTCGGTGATATCAAGGTTGTCGGCCTGCAGGTCCGTGTATGCGGGGCCCGGGTCCGTGTAGAACTTGAAAGTCACGCCACCGTTCTTGGCAGTACGCGGGCCGCTGTAGTCGGCGTTCTTGACCAGGGAGATGGACTGGTCGTGTACCCAGGCCCCTTCCTTCGCCATCTTGTACGGGCCGTTACCGATCGGGTTTTCGCCGAACTTCTTGGAGTCCTTGAGGGCCTCAGAGGGAAGCGGGAAGAACGCCGAGTAGCCCAGACGCAGCGACCAGTCGGCCTCAGGCTGAGCAAGCTTTACGGTGATAGTAGAGTCATCCTTGGCTACCAGGCCCGACATGGTCTGAGCAGTGGGTGCCGGAGTTGAGGTCTTCTTGCCGTCGGCGCCTGTGGTTTCCGTCACTGCGCTGACATCGGCGTAGCCCTCGATGGATTCGAAGAAGAAGCCATTGTTCTGGAGGTTGGTGCTCAGCGCAGCAAAGTTCCAGGAGTCAACGAACGTCTTGGCCGTAATGGCCTCGCCATTGGTGAACTTGGAACCGGACTTTACCTTGATGGTCCAGTTCTGCGAATCAGTGGTTTCAATGGACTCAGCCAAAGCGTTGACCGGCTTGCCGTCGGCGTCGTACGTGCGAAGGCCCTCGAACAGCAGTTCAACGACGCGGCCTCCATACACCTCGTTGGTGTTGGCGGGAAGCAGCGGGTTCTGCGGTTCGTTGCTGTACGCAGTGATGACTTTGTTCGGGTCGACCGCGGCTGAACTGTTCGTGTTGCTGCCGGAGCCACCGCCGCAACCAGTCATGGCGAGGGCGACGATCGCCGCTACACCTAGAGCTTTGGAAGTGCGCGAGAAACGCATTCCGCCTCCTATGAGTCGTGGAGTTGATGAGGGGAAGTTCGTGATTTCCCCCAGGCGCAGGCACAGATTCCTACTGTGACGTTGCCTACATGTGAGTGTAAGCCTACCCACATTGCGTCCGAATGTTGGAACAAACAAGCCAAACTGTAACCGTTCCGCAACCTCTACTTGCCTAATTTGCCGGGGATTTCAAGTCAAAGGCTACTCGGTGGTAATATTCGCTGTCTGACAGCAGGACAGGACTGTTTTTGGGCAAGAAAGAGCCCCGGACCTGCTGATCTCTCAGCTGGACCGGGGCTATGCGCTAGGCGCCGTCCAGGGACTCGAGGTATCTGCCAATTGCGGGAAGGTCAATCATGAGGGTGTCCCAAACGGCCTCGTAGTCGGTGCCTTCGTAGTGATGGGCCAGGCGATCCCTCATGCGTTTGATAAGCGACCACGGCACTCCGGGGAGACGGAGCATTACTTGAGTGTGGCAGCGTCCCGTTGATTCACACTGCGACCGCCGTCGTCAGGATTTCGTGATCTGCACGCAGGCCGCCGTCCGTCACGACATCGACCTCGACTCCCAGCAATTCACCCGCCGCGGCGGCGAACGCGGCCACAGTCAACAGTCCGATGCCCTCCGGACGAGTCACCAGGATGTCCAGGTCACTCCCCGGACCATCGGATCCACGTGCGGCCGACCCAAAGACGCGAACGTTGCTGAATCCGTAACGGCCAGCCAATTCACGTAACTCCTGTGCCCGCGAGGCAAGGACCACGTGCGGCAAGGGGCGCGCAGCGGCACGAAGACGATCCAGCATCCCCCGGGATGCCTTGCGGCGGCCCGATTCGTACGCCGCAATGTTTGGCTGCGCCACGCCGGAGCGCCGGGCCAACTCACCTTGGCTGATACCGGCAGCCTCCCGGAGTTCCCTCACGGCATTGCCCATACCGCCACAGTATCGCGTTATATGCCGTCGTCCCAGGCTAACCGATAAGGTAAACAAAGCCGCGTCCGGAGGCCGCCAGATCATTGACGAAAGCCCGAGCCCGCTGCAGGTAGTCAACAGCGTAGGAGACGTTCGAGTCCCTCTGGAAACGCAAGGAACCCTGCAACCAGTTTCCCAACTCTGCGTCAGTGATGTCGCTCAAGTCTTGGGCGATTGCAGGTACATCCATCGGTGGCAGCACCCGAATCCATGATTCCCAGCCGTCATAATGCATGGTTACCTCGCCCTCGAACATGCGAAAGGCCGGTCTTGCATACGCTCCTGTCCTGGACGGGGCAGTGAAAGCCTGCAGTTCCCTCCAGGCCTTGTCCAAGTAGAGCATGTCGCGCTCAGGTATGGATTGTTCGAAAGTGGGAAAACCGACCTCAGCTCCTGATTCGAACCCC
This sequence comes from Paenarthrobacter sp. NPDC089714, assembly GCF_044748905.1. Taxonomy (NCBI): domain Bacteria; kingdom Bacillati; phylum Actinomycetota; class Actinomycetes; order Micrococcales; family Micrococcaceae; genus Paenarthrobacter; species Paenarthrobacter sp. NPDC089714. The sequence continues at coordinate 439,073 of NZ_JBIVGX010000001.1, read as the reverse complement.
CAGGCATCTGCGAGTGGATCCGATGACATAACACTTCTTGGGTCGGCGAGTACCCGATCAGTCATGTCTCCGTCGAAGGCAAATGCGTAGTATCTGATTCCCATTTGCCCAGTATTGCCAAGCAGCTGGCTGCTGAGAGGCGTTCCATTGCGCTATGTGGACAACTCAGTGGAACAATTCTCTTTCCGGAAAAAGGAAGCCCCGATCCAAGCTGAGGTGCTCAGCTTGAACCGGGGCCATGTTGGCTCGTGAAACTAGACGTTGAAGCGGAACTCCACCACGTCGCCGTCGGCCATGACATATTCCTTGCCTTCGATGCGGACCTTGCCGCGCGACTTGGCCTCAGCCATGGAGCCGGCATCGATGAGGTCGTCGAAGGACACAACTTCGGCCTTGATGAAGCCCCGCTGGAAGTCGGAGTGGATCACGCCGGCTGCTTGCGGAGCGGTATCACCCTGGCGGATGGTCCAGGCACGGGTTTCCTTGGGTCCGGCAGTCAGGTAGGTCTGCAGGCCAAGGGTGTGGAAGCCGACACGGGCGAGCTGGTCGAGTCCGGATTCGCTCTGCCCGTTCATCTCCAGCATTTCGCGGGCTTCTTCCTCGTCCAGTTCAACGAGGTCTGCCTCAAGCTTGGCATCGAGGAATACGGCATCGGCGGGGGCAACGAGTTCGCGCAACTCATCCTGCTTGGCGGGGTCGCCGAGGATGCCTTCGTCGGCGTTGAAGACGTAGATGAAGGGCTTGGCCGTCAGGAGGCCCAGCTCCTTGAGGTGTCCCATCTCCAGCTTGTCGCTCTTGATCGACGAGAAGATGGTGTCGCCGCGCTCCAGTACGGCTTGGGCTGCCTTGATGGCTGCGAGCTCAGCGGCTTCGCGCTTCTTGATTTTGACTTCTTTTTCGATGCGCGGGATCGCGTTTTCGATCGTCTGGAGGTCAGCCAGGATCAGTTCGGTGTTGATGGTCTCCATGTCGGAGCGCGGGTCGACTTTGCCGTCAACGTGGATGACATCGGGGTCGTCAAAGACGCGCACAACCTGGGCGATCGCCTCGGCTTCACGGATATTGGCAAGGAATTTGTTGCCCAGGCCTTCACCTTCGGATGCGCCCTTGACGATTCCGGCAATGTCCACAAAGGACACCGGGGCCGGCAGTAGCCGCTGCGACCCGAAGATCTCGGCCAGCTTCGCAAGGCGGGGGTCCGGCAGGTTCACGACGCCGACATTCGGTTCAATGGTTGCGAAGGGATAGTTCGCAGCAAGCACCTGGTTGCGGGTCAGTGCGTTGAAAAGGGTTGATTTGCCGACGTTGGGCAGTCCGACGATGCCAATAGTAAGAGCCACGAGGATTGATTCTACCCGGAACGTCCGCAGACTTGCTTGTTGAAACCGGCACCGAAGGGTCACACGCGAGGCCGCGCTAAAACTGTCGTACCCCTGTGACAGGGTTACTGCATGGATGGATTTGGATTGGTTCTGGCCCTGCTCATGCTGCTGATCGGAGCGGCCGTCGGACTTGGCATCGGGTACGTGCTCTTCCAGCGCCGGGGCGCCGGACTGGAAGCTGACTTCGACGCCGTTTCGTCCCGCCTTTCGGACGTGACAGCCCAGTTCGCGGCCGCCGACGCCGAACGCCGGCTTTTGTTCGCACAGAACCGGGAACTGAGCGAGGCGCGGAATTCGGACGGCAGCGTCCTGCGCGCCCTTGCCCCGGTCGCCGAGAAGCTGACCGCAGTCCAGCAGCAGGTTTCGCTCCTGGAACGCGACCGCGTGGAACAGTACGGGCAATTGGCGCAGCAACTGCAGGACGCCCGGCTCTCCGATGAACAGCTCCTCAGGTCGACGCACGCCTTGGCCTCCGCACTGCGCTCCAACAGTGCCCGCGGTCAGTGGGGCGAAGTCCAGCTTCGCCGGGTTGTTGAGGCCTCGGGCATGTTGCGCCACGTGGACTTCCATGAGCAGGTGCATTCCGCACGCAGCGACAACACCCTGCGTCCGGACCTTGTGGTCCAGCTTCCCGGCGGCAAGCAGTTGGTAGTGGATGCCAAGGTGCCCTTGGCCTCATATCTGGCAGCGCAGGAGCAGCTCCACGGCGAGGGTGCCCTTGGTGAGTCCGTCACACCTTCAGCCAACCAAGATCCCAAAGTGCTCCTTGCCCAGCACGCCAAGGCACTCAAGGCCCACATTGATGCCCTCGCTTCGAAGAAGTACTGGGACATCCCCGGCAACTCCCCCGAACTGGTCATCTGCTTCCTCCCCGCCGAGTCGATCCTGGCGTCGGCATTGGAAACGGACCCGGCCTTGTTGGAGCATGCCCTGTCCAGGAACGTGGTCCTGGCGTCGCCGGGAACGCTTCTCGCGGTCCTGAAATCCGTGGCCTTCACCTGGCGGCAGGACGTCCTCACGGACAGCGCCCACGAACTCTTCGATCTCGCCAAGCAGCTCTACGAACGCATGGGCACCCTGGGTGAAAATGTCGGGAAACTGGGCAGTTCCCTCAAGACGTCCGTTGATCGTTACAACGCGCTGGTGGGAACTTTGGAGGCCCGGGTTCTGCCCACGGCCCGCAAACTCAACACCATGGATGACGCGGGACTTGTCGCCCCGCCGTCGGTGGAGGCCGTGCCGCGCTCCCTCGCCGCACCGGAACTCCTGGCCGTGGAGTCCCGGGACGAAACGGACCACGACCGCGAGTCGGCCGCCTAAGGAAACACCTGGCCAGGCCGGTGGGTGGAGGGCTGGCAATGCAGCCAATTCCCCTTCTTCAGCCATAGTGCCGACAAAAGAAACGGCCCGGCCGGGTGACTCTCACTCATGTGACAGTTACCCGGCCGGGACCAGTTCTTGAATCCCTCTAGGACGTAGGGCGGTTTCCGCGCCCGCCAAGCGCCCGGCTCACGTCGCCGGCCTGCTTCAGGGTGGCGCGGAGTTCCTTCGGCAGAGAGAAGAGAAGGTCCTCTTCGGCTGTCACCACTTCCTGGACCTCGCCGTAACCGTAGTCTGCGAGCAGCCGCAGCACTTCCTGGACCAGAACCTCCGGCACCGAAGCGCCGGATGTAACGCCTACGGTGGCGACGCCTTCGAACCAGCTTTCATCCACCTCATTGGCGAAGTCCACGCGGTACGACGTCTTTGCACCGTATTCCAGGGCAACTTCGACCAAGCGGACGGAGTTCGATGAGTTGGCCGATCCCACCACGATCACGAGGTCGGCCTGCGGAGCGATCTTCTTGATGGCTACCTGGCGGTTGGTGGTTGCGTAGCAAATATCGTCGCTGGGCGGATCCTGGAGCGTGGGGAACCGTTCCTTGAGCATGCGCACGGTTTCCATGGTCTCGTCAACGCTCAGGGTGGTCTGGGAAAGCCAGATGGTCTTCTCAGGGTTGCGGACCGTTACCTTGCCCACTTCATGCGGGCCGTTAATGATCTGGATATGGTCCGGGGCTTCACCGGCCGTACCTTCTACTTCCTCGTGGCCGTCGTGGCCGATGAGCAGAATGTCGTAATCCTCTTTCGCGAAACGCACGGCTTCGCGGTGAACCTTGGTCACCAAGGGACACGTGGCGTCGATGGTGCGCAGACCCCGATCCTCAGCCGACTGCACCACGGCAGGCGAAACTCCATGGGCGGAGAAGATCACCAGGGCACCCTCAGGGACCTCGTCCGTCTCATCGACGAAGATGGCGCCCTTTTCCTCAAGTGAGGAGACCACATGGACGTTGTGGACAATCTGTTTGCGGACGTAGACCGGAGGTCCGTAATGCTCCAAGGCCTTTTCGACCGCGATGACGGCACGGTCGACGCCGGCGCAGTATCCGCGCGGGGCAGCCAGAAGGACCTTCTTGGTACCGTTCACAGGAGCAGCCGCCAGTACCTCTTCAGGGGATCGACGTCTGCGGGGAACCGTGGGCATCGGAATGGAGACTGCTGTGCTGGTCATCCTTCCATGCTACCGGGCAGCGGTGGCCCGGTTTGCCGAAGGTGACCGCCGTCTCCCGGATACCAACCACCCAAGGAATCCCAGTGCCAGGACGGCAGCCGAGACCCAAACATCCACGACTATCCATTGGCCAAAGCCGGACCGCGACGACTCCAGGAACTCCTGTTTGAACAACTCCGCCACACTGTTGCCGCTGGAAAGGTTCTGGACCGAATTGACGGCGAGGTCCGCCGTCGTGCTCCAGAGGGCAGCCAGAGCCAGCCCGCCAAGTCCCAGGAAGACGAAAACCAGCGCGCGCCTGCGTGCCGCAGCCAGCGCGAGCAGAACCGACACCGCGGCGCCCAAAGCGGCAACCCACCACAACGGGGCGAAGGCGGATACGCGCTCCACGATCTGCCGCTGCGACGGTTGCCCCAACGTCACCACGCTTTCAGCCGGGACGTCCAGGGTGATCCCGGTGGACGACGCGAAGTGGTCCCTGATGAGCCGGACCAGCGGCGCAATATCCAGGAGCAAAGCAGTGGGGGAACCTGATTCTTCGGTTTGGCCGCCAAAATTGAGGCGGTGGCTGTTCCGGACCGTTTCTTCCCAGGCCTGCGGATAGTCGCTCCACGATTGCATGCCGTTCGCAGCGCCTTTGAGGGCGTCGCCTGCCAGATTGCGGACCGGCTCGGGCAGTTGCACGGAGGACTCGAAGGTACTCACGGCCGCGCCGGTCAGGCGGTTCTGAAAGTCGGGGTCCTTGCCCAAGGCACCGGCCATACGGACAAAACCGTCTTCCTTGACCACATTCGCATCAACCCATGCTGCAGGCACGGCCACGGCTGTGAGCAGCAAAGCGAGGATCACTCCCACTGCTGAGACAAAAGTACGCAAGGTCTACCTCGGTGCTAGGGGGCTGTCCAACCATCCTAGGACTGTCCACATACAGGGGAAAATATGGGACCCGGCGGCTGCGGCTATGGATAGAGTTGGAAAGCAGCCCCGTAACCGGCGGGCGCAAGGCTACCGAGGACAGGCACATGCAGGAAAAAGCACGGATCACCCATGTCAGCTGAAGCCAGCCCTGAATCGACACTGCCTGCGACAGCCGCCGAGACCAGCCCGGACAACCCGTGGCCCCTGCAATTGTTATCGCGGAAGCTCAAGGCCCACATCGAACGTGCACCGGCCGCATGGATCGAGGGCCAGGTCATCGAAATGAACCGCCGCGGTGGCAACGCGTTCCTGACGCTTCGTGACGTCGACGCGGAGATCTCGTTGCCAGCTTCGGTGTGGTCCACGGTGCTGGACCGACAACGGACTCCGCTGGAACGCGGCTCACGCGTAGTGGCCCTGGTGAAAGCCGATTTCTGGGTGAAGACCGGGCGCCTCAACATGTCGGTGAAGGACATCAGGCCGGTGGGATTGGGCGACCTCCTGGCCCGGATTGAGAGGCTCCGGCAGGCCTTGGCGGCAGAAGGGCTTTTCGCCGATTCGAGAAAGCGGAAGCTGCCCCTGCTCCCCCACCGCATTGGATTGATCACCGGCCGCGATTCGGACGCCAAGAAGGACGTCCTGCGCAACGCAGCGCTGCGTTGGCCCGCCGTCGAATTCGACGTCCGCGAGGTGGCAGTCCAAGGCAACACCGCAGTCTCGCAAATCATTGGCGCCCTCAAAAAGCTGGATGCTGATCCGCACGTGGATGTCATCGTCCTCGCCCGCGGCGGCGGTGCCCTCGAGGACCTCCTGCCGTTCAGCAACGAGGACCTGATCAGGGCCGTGGCCGCCGCTACAACCCCGGTGGTCAGTGCCATCGGCCACGAAGCCGACCGGCCGATCCTTGATGACGTTGCCGACCTCCGCGCCTCGACGCCAACGGATGCAGCCAAGAGGATCGTTCCGGACGTCTCCGAAGAGCTCGCGGCGGTCCGGCAGGCCCGCGACCACCTGCGCCGCAGCATTGGGAGGACGGTGGACAGGGAAACGGACCGGCTGCACGCCCTAAGGTCGAGGCCGGTTTTGGCCACGCCGGACACCCTCGTGGCAGTGCGCGCCGAGGACGTTGCCAGGTTGCGCCAAAGGTCGCACTCTGCCGTGAATACAGCTGTGCTGCGGGCCCTCGACCAGGTGCATCACCTACGCGCGCAAGTACGTGCCTTGTCCCCGCAAAAAACACTGGACCGCGGCTATGCGGTGGTGCAGATCGTGGGCGAGGACCAGGCGGGCCACACCGTGGTCAGCAGCCCGGAGCAGACGCCGGAAGGAACGGCTTTGGCCATCCGGGTTGCGGAAGGACGCTTCCGGGCAATGTCCGTGGGGCAAGGCCAGATCGCCGGGCGATGATCCCAAGACACGAACGACGGCGTCATTCAGACCACCAACCGGTCCAAGCGGCCGGGACAGCCAAAGGAAACCCATGACCGAAAACCCCGCACACACTTCCGAGTCGCTCGATGCCCTGAGCTATGAAGAAGCCCGTGAACAATTGGTGGCCGTCGTGGGCCGTCTTGAGGCCGGCGGCGCAAGCCTGGAAGAGTCACTCGCCCTGTGGGAACGCGGCGAAGCGCTGGCCAAACGCTGTGAGGACTGGCTGGAAGGCGCCCGCAAGCGGCTCGCAACGGCCCGCGAGGCAAATACGGATTCCGGGGCGGGCCAGTAACCGGGTGCTGCCCCTCGACCGACGGGTAAGCCACTATTGCCCGCGCCCGGCGGCCACCCGGCTACTGACAGGAAGAAACCGCTGACCGGACGGCACGCGGCAACCCCCACGCAAACCGAGGGACAGCTCAGGACTCGACCACCAAGGCGCGTTCGGCGGCAACGTCAAACTCCGCTTTGGGCCAGTCCAGGGACATCCCGCGGAGGGCCTCCAGCAACAATTCCTGAACAGCGATGCGCGCGTACCACTTCTTGTTGGCCGGAACCACGTGCCACGGGGCGACGTCAGTGGATGTTTTCTCGAAGGCGACGCTGTAGGCCTCCATGTAGTCATCCCAGAAGGCCCGCTCGGTCAGGTCGCCGCGACTGTACTTCCAGTGCTTGCTCGGATCGTCCAGCCGCGCGATGAGGCGGCCTTTCTGTTCGTCCTTGCTGATGTTCAGCATGACTTTGACGATGGTGGTTCCCTGTTCGGCCAGCCGCGCTTCGAAGTCATTGATGGCTGAATACCGCCGCTCCAGTTCCTCGGCGTCTGCCCATCCATGCACCCGGTGGATGAGGACATCCTCGTAATGGGAGCGGTCGAAGACACCCACCATGCCTGCAGCCGGAACCTGCTTCTCGATCCGCCACAGGAAATCGTGGGCTTTCTCTTCCTCGGTGGGTGCCTTGAAGGCCGTCAGGTGGACGCCTTGCGGGTCCATGGCACCCACAACGTGGCTGACAGCCCCGCCCTTGCCCGCTGTGTCCATGGCCTGGAGGATCAACAGCAACCGCTTGGGACTGCCGAACTTTCCCGACGCAAACAATTGCTCCTGGAGTTCGGTCAGCCTGGCATCCTGCGCGCCGAGCAAGGCCTTGCCGTCCACCTTGTTGCCTGAATAGCCCGGCGTCGATTCGGGATCCACACCCGCAAGTGAGAATCCCGAATCCACCCTCAAGACTTCTGCTGGACTCTTGGCGAACTCAACCGCAGCGACCATGGCTTGCCTTCCTGCCGGGCGGCGCCCCGGCGGCGCAGCATGGAACTCAGGCTAGTTGCCCGGGTACCTCGACAGGAAGTCCGCCATGCGCCCGATCGCCTCTTCGATGTCCTTGACGTTGGGCAGGGTAACCATGCGGAAGTGGTCCGGACGTACCCAGTTGAAGGCCCTGCCGTGCGAGACCAGAATCTTCTGCTCCCTCAGGAGATCCAGGACGAACTTCTCGTCGTCCCGGATGTGGAAGACCTCCGGATCCAACTTGGGGAACAGATAAAGCGCTCCCCTCGCCTGCTGGGTGCTGACGCCGGGAATGGCGTTCAGGAGGTCGTAAGCCTTGTTCCGCTGCTCCAGGAGCCGACCGCCGGGAAGGATGAGGTCGTTGATGCTCTGGTAGCCGCCCAGTGCCGTTTGGATGGCGTGCTGGGCGGGCACGTTGGCGCACAGGCGCATGTTGGCCAGCAGGTTGATGCCTTCGAGGTAATCCGCGGCATCCTTCTTCGGCCCGGAAATGGCCATCCAGCCAGCCCGGTAGCCGCAGACGCGATAAGCCTTGGACAGGCCGCTGAACGTCAGGCACAGCACGTCGTCGCCCGTCAGGCCGGCGAGGTTCACGTGGACGGCGTCTTCGTACAGGATCTTTTCGTAGATCTCGTCCGCGAAGATCACCAGGCCGTGTTTCTCGGCCAAAGCCACGATCTTCTTCAGCGTCCCTTCCGGATAGACAGCACCGGTGGGGTTGTTCGGGTTAATGACCACGATGCCCTTGGTGTGCGGCGTGATCTTGGCTTCCATGTCCTCAAGGTCGGGCTGCCAGCCGGATTCCTCGTCGGTGAGGTAATGGACGGGCCGTCCGCCGGCCAGGGCGACAGAAGCCGTCCACAGGGGGTAGTCCGGGGTGGGAATCAGGACCTCATCGCCGTCTTCGAGCAGCGCCATGAGGGACATGGTGATGAGCTCGCTGACGCCATTGCCAAGGTAGATGTCGTCAACGTGGATGTTCTGGATGCCGCGGGTCTGGTAATACTGGGACACGGCCGTTCGGGCCGAGAAGATGCCGCGGGAGTCACTGTATCCCTGGGCGTTGGGGAGGTGGCGGATCATGTCCACCAAAATGGCGTCAGGCGCTTCAAAACCAAACGGTGCCGGGTTTCCGATGTTCAGTTTGAGGATCCGGTGACCCTCCGCCTCCATCTGCTGGGCGGCCTGAAGAATCGGTCCACGGATGTCGTAGAGGACATTATGAAGCTTGGTGGACTGCTTGAAATTCGCCATTCCTCAAATATGCCATAGCGGTCATGGACTTCCGTTGAGACGTCCCTCACAGAAGCAACGACGGCGGTGACGGGCCCGCGGGGGTCCGTCACCGCCGTCGTCAGCGGTTCTTGCCAGTCGTTACTTGACGATGCCCTTGTCCTTGAGCCAGGCGGCGGCTGCGTCCTTGGCACTTTGCTTCTGGTCGCCGCTCACCGAACGGTTCAGGTTGATGAGGTCCTCGGTGGTGAGGATCTTGGACACGTTGTTGAGTGCGTCCTTGGCCTTGTCCGTCATCTTGGACTTGTTGTAGAGCGGCAGGACCTGCTGGGCCTTGAAGTTGTTCTTGGGGTCTTCGAGGACCACAAGGTCGTTGTCAACGATGGACGGCGTGGTGGTGTAGATATCGGCCACCTGGACCTTGTCCTCGAGCAGGGCCTGCAGGGTCAGGTTGCCACCACCGTCGCTGAAGGGCTGCAGCCCCTTGAGCTCGCAGTTGTAGTTCTTCTTCAAGCCCGGGAAACCGTAGGAGCGGGTCTCGAAGGTGGCCGGGGCAGCCATGGTGAAGTCCTTGCACACCTTGGCCAAGTCTTCGATGGACTTCAGCTGGTACTTCTCTGCCGTGGCTTTGGTGACCACCATGGCATCCTTGTCCTCTGCCTTGGCCGCATCCAACACGGCCAAGCCGTCGGGCAGCTTGCCCGGCAGCGCCTTGTACACGTCATCGGCCGAGACTTCCGTGGCATCGGCGTTCAGGTAGGACAGGAGGTTGCCCGAGTAGTCCGGCACGAGGTCTACCGAGCCGTCCTGGACCGCCTTGAAGTAGATTTCGCGGGAGCCAATGTTTGGCTTGGTGGTGGCTGTGACTCCGGCCGCGTTGAGGGCACCGGCGTAGATTTCGGCGATGACCTGGCTTTCCGGGAAGTCTGCCGAACCTACAACCAACGATCCGCCGGCTGATCCGCTGGCTGCCGACGATGACGGTGTTGCCAGGGGGCTGCCACCACAGGCGCTCAGCGCGAGCGCCACACCGAGGCCGGCTGCCAGGCCGCCGAGACCACGGCGCGTAAGGGTCATGGGGACGGGGTTTTTCATGGTGTACCTCCTTGAACGGCAGCCCCGGAGGGAGCTGTGGCTTGGTGACCGTCGGGCGCCTTCTGGCGACCGCGGGAGTCGGGGGCAAGGCCTGGTGACAGCACCAGGCGCTGGATGGCGGCAAGGACAAGGTCGACGGCGATCGCCAAAGCCGCGATCAACAGGGAGCCGCCGAGCATGCGCGGGAAGTCTTGAAGGACCAGGCCGTCGAAGAGGTAGCGGCCCAGCCCGCCGAGCGGCAGGTAGGCAACCACCGACACTGTGGCGATGACCTGGAGTACTGCGGTCCGGATTCCGCCGAACATGACTTGCAGCCCGTTGGGCAGCTCAACGCGGAACAGGATCTGCATCTCGGTCATGCCCATGGCCCGGGCACCATCCACCACCGTGGAATCGACGCTGGAAATGCCTGCGTAGGTGCCTGCAAGGAGCGGTGGAACGGTGAGGATCACGAGTGCCCAAACCGGCGGCATGAGGCCGCTGCCCGCCAACAGCGCGAACAGGACCAGCAGGCCGAGCGTGGGCAGGGCACGGAGGGCTCCGGCCAGGGCAACGGCAACCACCCTGCCCCGACCTGTGTGGCCAATATAGAGTCCTACGGGGATGGCTATCGCCGCGGCGATGACCAGCACGAGGCCGCTGTATTGCAAGTGTTCGGATAAACGCGCTGGAATTCCACCGCTTCCGGACCAGTGCACAGGGTCAACAAGCCAGGCGATGGTGTCTGTAAAGATGTTGCTCATGCCGATGCCCCCGGATCCGGTCGTGGGGTCGCCTGCGGTCCCGGCCCGGACTTGGGCTCGGTGATGATGGCCGTGGCGCTGGCCTGTCCGCTGCCGCCCGCGGCCCGGGTCCAGGGCGTCAGGATCCTCTCCAGCACCACGAGCACAGCGTCCATCAGCAACGCGAGCACCAGGATGGCGATAATGCCAACCACGACCTCCGTGACAAAGGTGCGCTGCAAACCGTCAGTGAACAGCATGCCAAGGTTGCCCACACCCAGCAGCGCCGCAACGCTCACCAGGGAAATGTTGCTGACGGAGACCACGCGCAGCCCGGCAAACATCACCGGAAGGGACAGCGGAAGGTCCACGTGGAAGAACCTGTTCAGGGGCTTGAAGCCCATGGCCACGGCTGCGTTCCGAAGATCGTTGTCCACGGAATCGAAGGCGTCCATTGCCGCGCGGACCAGCAGGGCCACGGCGTAGATCGTCAGCGCCACGATCACATTGAGCGGGTCCAGGATCCGGGTCCCGAGGATGGTGGGGAGAATGATGAACAACGCCAGGGACGGGATGGTGTAGAGCAAGGACGTAGCCGTGGCCACTATGGACCGCAGCGTACTGTTTCGGCGGGCCAGCTGAGCCAGGGGAACCGAAATCAGCAGCCCGAGGACCATGGGGATGACTGCCAGGACCAGGTGCTGTCCCGCCAAGCCAAACACCATGCCCGTGTTCGCCAGGAACCACTGCATCAGGTGGCGTCCTCCCTGCGGCGGCGGACTTCTTCGATGAGGGCCAGGACTTCCGGTGCCTTCAGGACTCCAGCGACCCTGCCGTCGTCGTCCACGGCTACGCCCAGGCCCGACGGCGAGGACAGCGCCGCGTCGAGCGCCCGCCGCAGGGTGTCCCCCTTGCGGAAGAGTGAACCGCCGGGGATGATTCCGGCGCCGTCCCGCGGTGAGGACCACCCGAGCGGCCTGGTCTCCTGGTCGACAACCAGCGCCCACTCCCCCGAGTCCCGGCCGGCGTGATGCCCGTCAGAGGCTCCCACCATGGTGACAGGGTGCAGCTGCACCGAGTCGGCGGCGTTGAACGCGAGATGCCGGAACCCCCGGTCGCGGCCGACAAAGGACGCTACGAAGTCGTTGGCCGGCGCCCTGAGGATCTCCTCCGGAGCTGCATACTGTGCGAGTTTGCCGCCCACGGCAAAGACCGCCACCTTGTCGCCCAGCACGGTGGCCTCGTCGATGTCGTGGGTCACGAAAACGATGGTCTTGGCCAGTTCGCGCTGGAGGCGCAGCAGTTCCTGCTGAAGTTCGTCGCGCACCACGGGATCAACCGCACTGAAGGGCTCATCCATGAGCAGCACCGGCGGATCGGCCGCGAGCGCACGCGCCACGCCGACGCGTTGCTGTTGGCCGCCCGAGAGTTGCGACGGGTACCGCTTGCCGAGCCCGGAAGCCAGCCCGACGACGTCGAGCAGTTCCGCCGCGCGCTTCCGCGCAGCCGCTTTCGGAACCCCGTTCAGCCGGGGAACGGTGGCAATGTTGTCCAGCACGGACCGGTGCGGGAGCAAACCTGCGGACTGCATGACATACCCCATTGACCGGCGCAGTTGGGCGGCCGGGACCTTTGACACATCCTCGCCGTTGACGGTGATGGTGCCCGCGCTGGGCTCAACCATGCGGTTGATCATGCGCAATGACGTGGTCTTGCCGCAGCCCGAGGGACCGACAAAGACCGTAATGGCGCCCTTGTCGATGGACATGCTCAGAGCGTCAACCGCTGGTTGTCCCCCCTGGTACTGCTTGGTCACGCTCTGGAACTCAATCATGGCTTCGGCCATACCTGGGCTTACCTATCTGTAATTTCGACATCCTCGGACGGTAGAGCCAAATGATCATAAGCACGCTTACTGTGGCTGTAAAGCCGATCTTCACCCAGCGTAGCCAGCGAGCCAAGCGATGTCAGCGACGCCACGTATTCCGTAATGAATCGGCAATGTTCACCGTTTTCGGCGTTTAGCGGTCTTCCCGGCCCTCTCCTCGGCTTTATCGTGGCGGTATCTTTCCGCCGCGCGTTGTCCTCGTTCGGCGGAAACCACCTTCTGGTGCCACTCCCGCTGGTACGCACGACGCGCCGCAGCATCGTGTTTCCGGTTCAGTGCCGCGAGCTCCCGCTGGAGCTTGAGATAGCTGGCCCACCGGCGCTGGTCCAACGATTCGTTGGCCAAGGCTTCCAGCACCGCACACCCCGGCTCAGCCTGGTGGGAGCAGTCGGAGAACCGGCATTGCCCGAAGAGCTCCTCCAGGTCGCCGAACATTTCGTCCATGCCGTCGTCCGCGTCGAAAAGGCCGAAGCCACGGACGCCCGGCGTGTCCATCAGGACTGCGCCGCCCGGCAACGGAACGAGCTCACGGGACGTGGTGGTGTGCCTGCCCTTGCCGTCGCCCGACCGCACGGCGCCGGTTTCCTGGACTCCGTGACCCACCAGGGCGTTGATCAGGGTGGACTTGCCCGCGCCGGAGGGCCCAAGCAGCACGAGGGTTGCCCCCTGCGGGATGTGGCGGAGGAGCTCATCCAGCCCGTCGCCGTGTTCGGCGGACGTCGTGACCACTTCCACTCCGGCCGCTTGGTGGATGACCTCACCCACAACATCGTCCGCCAGGTCTGCGAGGTCTGCTTTAGTGATGACCACCAGGGGTGTGGCGCCGGAATCCCAGGCAGCGACCAAGGTCCGTTCCAGGCGGTTGTGGGTCAGCGGCCGGTCCATGGGAACAACCACCGCCACGATGTCGATGTTGGCGCCCAGGATCTGCTCCTCCGACGATGCTTCGAAGGCGCGCTTGCGGCTGAGCGCCGAATGGCGGGGCAACACCTCGACGACGGCCGGCTCACCGGTGGCGTTGTTCCCCAACCAGACCCAGTCGCCCGTGGCCGGGATGAGGCCCCGGCGGGGGTACGGCAAGTGAAGCAAGCCGTGCCCTGATGCGACCAGGACCCGGTTTCTATCCAGGCGAACGATGCGTCCGGGCCAGCTATCCCCTGGATTCGAGGAGGGATTGGCCGCGAACAACTCCGCGGTTTTGGCGGTGAAACCGTACTCCATGGGGAGCTGGTTGGTGTCAGGAAAAACAGCGTCGCTTGAAAAAGCGTGAATATTCAATGTGGAATGCCTCTGCTGAGGCCCGGTCGCCTGGCTAGGCGCAGGCTGATGCCGGGACGGGAGTGGTGGAGTGACGGTGCGCCGCTGCAGTATGCGGGGCGCGCAGGACTATGGCAGTCATCAAATCCACCTCCTCGGCATCAAGGCCGGCAATCGATCGGCCGGCAACGATCTCCAGCGTACTCAGGCCCGCCGGATATGGCTACCTTTTCAGGACTGCTGCGCCGTCAGCTTTCCATCCAGCGGGCGTTCCCGCTCGAGGCGAAGGGCCACATCCACCAGCGAAACCCGGTTGAGCTTGCCCACATCCTCAAGGGGGATCCAGGCAGCGTGCGTGGTACTGCCGTCCACCTCGTGCGTCAACTCCCCGCCGGTGATGGAGGCTTCGTAAACCAGCCGGAGCGCCTGGAAATCACGGACGGTTCCGTCCGGCCGGGCTTCCCTGGGCCAATGTCCCACGTCGATGCCGAGCATCCGGTCTATCTGCGCCTCGTACCCGGTTTCCTCAAAGACCTCCCGCCGGCAGCCGTCTACGGGATGCTCGGCCAGGTCCAGCCCTCCACCCGGAAGGGTCCATCCTTCTTTGTCGCCCTGCTTCCAGTACGCCAGGAGGATCTTGCCGTCCTGAATAATGACGGCGTAGGCGGCAGGGCGGGTGTCGAAGTCCAGGCTCATCCAGCCAGCATAGTTGCGGCCGCGCCGGCCTACGTAAGATCGGCCGCGCCGATGGGACCGGCCTGTTCCGGTCCGAGGTCCGGCTTCTCCCGAAGTTCGACGACGGCACCCGGATCGCCGAGTTCCAGCACCCGGATGCTGTTGCGTCCCGCCCTCAACAAGGGCGCCGGGGCGTAGAGGGTCACCTGCGGTCCCTTGTTCCAGTACCTGCCCAGGAGAAAGCCATTGAGCCAGAGGAAGCCTTTGGTGGATTCCGGGAGCACAAAATAGGTGTCTGCGGGTTCCGGGGCAGTGAACTCTGCTTCGGGGAGGTCCGCAAGATCCTTCTCCGTCCATTCGCCCAGGGCAACCGGCGTTTGGGTCCAGTGGAAGGTGTAGCGCTGGTTGATGAGCACGCCACCCAGGATGCCCTTGCCCTGCCCCGTGAAGGGCCCATAGTTGATGCGGCCCAGGTTCTCCACGAGGATTTCCAGTTTGGCCGGGATGCCAGTTCCGGTGAGGGTCAGCCCTTGGGCCGCGGTTTGGTCATCCAGGACCCCCGCGTAGGCTCCGTTCACCCAGATGTACGCACGGTCGTGGAGGCCCATGATCTTGAGGCGGCTCTCCGTGGGAGCATCAGCGCGTCCCGGAAGGATGGCCTCGGCCGCATAGAGAACCATGCCGCCGTCGAGCCCCAACTGCTCAAAGGTGAGGGGCTTGACGCTGGCGATCGGAGCGCTGGCCGCCCTGACGACCTCCAGCAGTTCCGTGCCCGGGCTGAGCGGCAGCGACTGCGCCGGGAGGACAGGAGCCGACGTGAGCAGCCCAGCGGGAAGTTCGGGCAGGTCTTCGATGCCCTGTGCGCGGTAGAACTCCCTGCGGAGGGCGTGGAACTTGGGTGTCAGCTCGCCGTTTTCGGCGATGGGGGCATCGGAGTCGTAGCTCGTAACCGTCGGCTGGAGCGTGGTGCCATCGTGGTTGCTGCCGGATCCCAAACCGAAGTTGGTTCCACCGTGGGCCATATACACGCACAAGGACCCACCGGCGTCGAGCATTTTCCGGGCTTCGGCGGCAGCATCGGCGGCATCGCGGCGGTGGTGGTGTTCGCCCCAGTGATCAAACCAGCCGCCCCAGAATTCAACGTTGAAGAACGGTTCATCCGGCCGGCGCCGCTTCCACGTTTCAATGGCTTCGTCGCCGCGGCTCCCCAGCGTCGCCGTAGCCCACGTACCGTCAACCGAACCGCCATCAAGGAAATAGTCTGTTCCGCCGTCGGCCGTAAAGAGCAGTTCAGTGATCCCGCCATCCTCGAGCACCCGGCGGTTCCATCGGATGTACTCGTGGTCGTCGCCGTAGCTGCCGTATTCGTTCTCGATCTGGACTGCCACCACGGGTCCGCCTGCAGAGGCCTGGCGGGAGGCGATGATGGGCAGCAGGTGGCCGAACCATTCCTCTATGGCCCCGGTAAACGCAGGGTCCAGGCAGCGCAGGCCGATACCCGGTATGCCCGTGAGCCATGCGGGGAAGCCACCGTTGTCCCACTCGGCGCAGATGTACGGCCCGGGCCGGACGATGACCTCCAGGCCTTCCTCGGCGGCAGTGTCAATGAAGCGTCCCAGGTCCCGCCAACCGGTGAAGTCCGGAGCTTGTCCGCGCGTAGGCTGGTGGAAGTTCCACGCCACGTAGGTGTCCACCGTATTGGCGCCCATCGCCTTGAGCCGACGCAGCCGGTCACGCCAGAGATCCGGATGCACGCGGAAGTAGTGGATGGCTCCAGCGAGGATGCGGTACGGTTCACCCGAACGGTGGAGGACGGCGTCGCGGTAGCTCAGAAGGGCGTTGTTCACACGGAACAGATTAGCTCAATTTCCAACATTTATGCACAGGTGATGACACATGACCAATCTGGATACTGCTCCCGCGGAGCAGGTCTGCCCCGCCGCCCCTGAAGGCCAGGGGCCGTGCGTCCAGTTATGGCCTGCGCGTGAGGTTCCCCTGGGCGGCGTTCGCGCCATGAACGTCTACCGCACCTTGCCCCAGCGGGGCCTGCCCACCGTGGGCGCGTGGTGTTTCCTGGACAGCTTCGGCCCGGACAGGGTTGCCATGAGCGTGCTCCCCCACCCGCACTGCGGGCTGCAGACGGTCACGTGGCCACTGGAAGGAGCCGTCCGGCACCGCGACAGCGTGGGAAGCGACGTGGTGGTCCAACCGGGGGAACTCAACATCATGACGGCCGGGCACGGCATCTCCCATTCGGAGTTCTCCGTCCTGCCGGAATCCGACGGTTCGCCGGAGGACATCCCGGTCTCCCGTGGACTGCAGTTGTGGGTTGCGCTGCCCGACGCACACCGGCACCGCGAACCCACTTTCGAACAGCACCGCGAACTCCCGGTTGCCGTCGGTGAGGGCTACACCGCCACAGTCATGGTGGGCGAGTTCGCCGGCCAGCGCTCCCCTGCCACTATGTTCAGCCCGATCGTCGGCGCGGACATCACCGGCACCGGAACGCTTGGGCTCCCGCTGCGCCCCGACTTTGAACATGCCGTCCTTGTGTTGGACGGGCAGCTGGTCATCGACGGAGAGTCCGTTGCGCCCGGCCCGCTCGCTTACCTCGGTGCGGGGAGGGATTCGTTGACGGTCGACGCGGCCCCGGACACGCGGTTCATGCTCCTGGGTGGAGAACCGTTCGGCGAGGACCTGCTGATGTGGTGGAACTTCGTGGGACGCACCCACGAGGAAGTGGAACGGGCGCGCGAGGAGTGGGAAGCCGAGGGATTGCTCGACGACGATGCTGCCGCCACCTCCCGCTTCGGCCTGGTCGGCGGCCATGGACCGGACGCGGGAGCCGAGGCCGGCCGCATACCGGCGCCGCCGCTTCCGGGGGTCAAGCTACGCCCGCGGACCCGCGGCTGAGCTGATCCGCGGCTGACGCGCCGCGCCACCGCCTTGGTCAGGCGCGCTGTTCCGCCACGAGCCGGGGAACGCCGAAAACCGGGTCCTGCTGCAGGATCCGCACGTCGGCTATCCCCGCCTCGGCGAGCCTTTCCCTGAAAGTTTCCTGAAGCCGGACCACGTTCATGCCCAGGCCACTGCCGAGGATCACGGGTCCGTCGATGCCCAACTGCCGCACGGCCTGGGTGGCGAGATCGGCAAGGTCCCGGCCCGCCTGGTTCACCAAGGCCACGGACGTCTCGTCCCCGGAGTCCGCGGCTTCCACTACCAGGCGTGCTTGCTGCGCCCAGAATCGGCGGCCGGTCTCCGGGGAATGGAACAGGGCGATGAGCTTGCCGGGTTCATCCACTCCGCACGATTCCAACAAGGCCCGGCTGAGCACGTCAGGTCCAAGGCCCTGGTTCATGCGGCGGAGGCTGTGGCGGACAGCCTCGCGGCCCAACCAGTAACCGCTGCCTTCGTCGCCCAACAGGTACCCCCACCCACCGGCGCGGGCTTCCTCCCCGGCCTCGTTCCTGCCCCAGGCGGCCGAACCCGTCCCCGCAATGACCGCGACGCCCGTGCTTGCACCACCGGCTGCCAGGAGCAGCCTGGAATCGTGCACCACGGTGATGCGGGCGCCCGGTACGTGGGGGGCAATCAGGTCTGCGAGCGCCTGCGCGTCCTCGTCGGTGTCAATGCCGCCGGAGCCGGCGTACACCTCGGCAACATTGCCGCCGCCGATCTTGGCGAACAGTTCGGCAAGGTTGGCTTTGGCCTGTTCCCGGGTGACGTTCTGGACGTTGGAACTTCCGGCGCTCTCGTCACGAACAGGCGTTCCGTCCTCGAAACGCACGCCACGCGTTTTGGTGCCGCCGATGTCCAGGCCGATCACGGTTCCGGCCAAGGGTGCCACGGCTTCGGGCGACGACGGGGAATGCTTGTCCGAGTCAAGATTGTTCACCGTGAAAGACTAACTTGGAGCGTCCGGAGGAGAAACCGCATGTCCCTGTTCCATACCCCGTTCATCGCCGCACCCATGGCCGGTGGCACCTCCAGTGTTGCGTTGGTGAAGGCAGTCCAGGATGGCGGGGGCTTGGGCTTCCTTGCTGCGGGATACAAGAGCGTCGAGTCCATGACGGCGGAAATCGCCGCCGCCCGCGGTGCGGGCCTGCGTTTCGGCATGAACGTTTTTGTCCCGGATCCTGCCCAGCTCCCGCCCGGGGCTGAGGCGAGGGCACGGCTTGAGGACTATCGTGCCGCTCTTGAGGCCGACGCCGCCCGCTATGGTGTGGCCATACCGCCCCTCCGCCTGGATGACGACGACGCATGGCAGGGAAAGATCGACGCCCTCCTGGCAGATCCTGTCGAATTCGTCAGTTTCGCCTTCGGACTTCCGGGCACGGCAGTGGTCAAAGCTTTGCAAAAAGCCGGAACAACGGTGATTTCCAGTATCACGAGTGTTGACGAAGCCTTGGCGGCGGCGGAAGAAGGGCCGGACGCCATCGCGGTTCAGCATCACACCGCCGGCGGACACACAGCGGCTTTCCTCACCAGCGGTGGACCCCGGGCTGAAAGCACGACGGCGGGGCTGCTCGCCCAGGTGCGTGCCGCCGTCGGGCTTCCGCTGATTGCGGCAGGCGCGATCAGTGACGGCGCCGTGCTGCGCGACGTCCTGGCGGCCGGGGCCGACGCCGCCCAGGTGGGTACGGCCTTGGTCCGCACCGAGGAGAGCGGGGCCAGGCAGGTACACAAGGACGCATTGGGCGATCCGGGCTTCACGGAAACAGCCATGACCAGGGCGTTTACCGGACGCTGGGCCCGCTCGTTGGTGAACGATTTTGTCCGTGATCACCACGATGCCCCCGAGGGCTACCCTGCCATCCACCATTTGACGGCACCCATCCGGGCCGCTGCGTCCGCCGCGGCCGATCCACACCGGGTCAATCTGTGGGCGGGTGCGGGCTGGCGGTCGGCGCGTACCGGGTCGGCTTCCTCCGTGGTCAAGGAGTTCCTGAGCGGGCTCTGACCAGTTCGGCCAACAGTTCCCCGCCCCGGTTAACCACCAGTTCCCTGAAACGCCGCACCGCCTCCGGTTCGAAACTCCGTTCCCGCCAGGCCAAACCGATCTGCCGGAAGGCCAGATCGGATTCGATAGGCACCTCCACCAGCCCCAGTTCCGCCTCCGGGAGGAACTGCCCCGTGCCATGGCCGGGTCCGGCAGGGGGCAGGATGCTGTATCCCAAACCGGCCGAAACCAGGCCGCGGACGGTGGTGGACTCCTGCACTTCGAAGGCGATCCGTGGCCGGTAGCCGGCCTCCCGAAGCAGTGCCTCGCCGAGTGCCCGCAGGCCCACGCCCTCGGGAAGCGTGACGTAGGGTTCATGGCGAAGCTGGGAAAGGTGCAGGCTCGTCCGTCCGGCCAGGGGGTGCCGGTAGTGGAGCACCACCCGCAACGGCTCGCGGTAAAGGGCGAAGGAGCGGATGCCTTTGCCTTCCGGAGCGATGGGCGCGGTGAGCGCGAAGTCGGCGTCGCCTCTTGCCAGTTCCTGGAGGCAGTCGTCCCGCGGGCCTTGCCGCAGCTCAAAAACGGCGTTCGGGTGCTGCGCCCGGAACGCGCTGATGAGCAGCGGCAACGTGGCTTCGCCGAACGTGTGCTGGAACGAGACCCCTATTTTGCCGCGCACCACATCCGATTCGTGCCTGACCCTGTCCAGGCCGGCTTGGAAGTCCTCCAGCGCGGCTTCGATGTAAGGCAGGAGCGTCTTGGCTGCGGGCGTCAGCCGGATTCCCCTGCCGTCGCGGACCAGCAGGTCCATCCCAACAATCGCGCTGGCCCGGGCAACGGCACGGCTCACCGTGGATTGCGGAACGCCAAGGAGTTCGGCGGTCTCCGTCATATGTTCGGTACGCCCCAACTCGGCCAAGACAGGCAGCAGCGGCAGCAACTGGATCAGTTGCTGGTGGTCCGGCTCCATGGTTCCCTCCACCATCATTGATGCAATAGTGCATGAGTTATCAGCAAATCATGCATTGGAATACGCAGTTGCGCCAAGCCTAGTCTGGCCGGGTGACGAATACAGCAGCAGCTTCGCCCCACACCTGGGACGGACACGCGAAAGGATCCAGCGGCTATCGCCGGGTCCTTGCCGCCTTGGCCTTGGCCGGAGTGGCTACGTTTGCCCAGCTCTACTCCACCCAGGCAGTCCTCCCCCTCATGGCGGCAGACCTGCATATCTCGGCCGCCGATGCTGCCCTCAGCATTTCCCTGGCCACCATCGGCCTCGCGGTCACCGTGCTGCCCTGGTCCTTCGTCGCGGACCGGATTGGTCGGGTCCGGGCCATGGCCTTCGGGATCGGGGCCGCTACCGTCCTGGGCCTGCTGGTTCCGCTGGCACCCACCGTTCCTGTACTGCTGGGCTTGCGGGCCCTGGAAGGCATGGCACTTGGCGGTATTCCGGCCATTGCCATCGCCTACCTCAATGAGGAAGTCACCAAAATCCACACCGCGCTGGCTGCAGGCAGCTACGTGGCCGGCACGACTTTGGGCGGGCTCGCGGGACGCCTCGTGGCCGGCCCTGTTGGCGAGGCGTGGGGATGGCGGGCCGCCGCGCTGGCCGTTTCGGTACTCGCCACAGTGTCCGCCATCCTGTTCCTGGTCCTTGTCCCCAAGCAACGCCGTTTCCGGCCGGCCCCGGTCCAAGGCTTCCAAGGCGCCCTGCGGACCCTTCGCGGCCATGCCCTCAATCCGCGGCTCTTCTCCCTTTACCTGCAGGCGTTCCTGCTCATGGGAGGATTCGTGGCCGTGTACAACTACCTCGGCTTCAGGCTCCACGCCGAACCGTTCGGCCTGCCCGCCACCTTGGTGAGCCTGATCTTCCTGGCGTACCTGTCCGGGACAGTGAGCTCGCGCTGGGCGGCCGGACTGACCACCCGCTTTGGACGACGGAACGTCCTCCTCGCCGGAATAGCCATCATGTCCGCGGGCCTCGCGTTCACCCTGCTCGAAAACCTCGCTGCCACGCTGGCGGGCCTGGTGGTCTTCACCGGCGGATTCTTCGCGGCGCACAGTGTCGGATCGGGGTGGACGGGTGCCATCGCCACCACGGGACGGGCCCAGGCGGCTTCGCTCTACAACCTGTCCTACTACCTGGGTTCCAGCGTGATCGGCTGGGCCGGTGGACTGGCTTTCCAGGCCTTCGGCTGGCCCGCGTTGGCGCTCGGCGTCATCGCCTTGGGACTGACGACGGCGGCCGTCACCGCTGCGATCCACGGCGGGTCCCGCGCAACAGGCTGACAACAGCCGTACAACACCTACAATCGGAGGCATGGCACAGGTCACCAGACCCCGGGAACTGTCCTCACCCGAACGGCTGCAGGCATTCACGGATGCCGTGGTGGCCATCGCCCTGACGCTGCTGATCCTGCCGCTCATGGAAAGCGTCGGCGAGCTCGCGGACCACGAGGGCACCACGGCCCAGTGGTTCGAGGAAGAGCGCTACCCCTTGCTGGGCTTCGCCCTGAGCTTCCTCCTCATCGCCGTGTTTTGGGTACACCACCACAAGCTTTTCCGGGGTGTCCAGCGCGTCGATTCAGGGTTGCTCTGGCTGACGGTGGGGTGGATGTTCACCATTGTGTGGCTGCCCGTTGCCACGGCATTGACTACCCAGATGCGCGATGACTGGGCCCAACCCCTCGTTTACATCGGCACGCTGCTGGCGGCAAGCATCATGTTGCTGGCTGCCCGCGTGTATCTGCGCCGCCATCCCGAGCTTCACACTTTCGACGAGACCGAGGCCATTTCCGGAGTTCTGGGAGGGGCCATCGTGGCCGCCCTCTTCCTCCTTGCACTGGTCATTGCGCTCATGGCACCGGACCTTGGGATGCTCCCCTTGATACTGATGGTTTTCAGCGAGCCGCTGCAGCGGCTCGGCAACAAACGGCTCCGAAAGGCAAAGGCCGCCTAGATCGCAGGGAATTCACCGTTATGATGGTGAAACCGCTATTCCAGGAGGATCCGTGAGCACCACCCCGAAGAATGTTCGATCTGCATCGGGCAACGCAGAGCCACTGGATGCCATCGACGAACGGATCCTCGCAGCACTGGTAGACGACGCCCGCATCTCCAACAAACAACTCGCCGAACTGGTGGGCATTGCCCCCTCCACGGCCCTGATGCGCACCAGGGCACTCTCCGAACGAGGCATCATTGAAGGCTTCGAAGCCGTGCTGAGCCTGCCCGCGATCGGCCGCTCCGTACAGGCCCTGATCGCCGTCCGCCTGCGCGCCCACGACCGCGACCAGATCGACCGTTTCACGGCCCGCGTCCCCAAGCTGCCGGCCGTGATTTCCACCTTCCACACCACGGGTTCCGTCGACTATCTGCTGCACATCGCCGTCGCGAATACGGACGACCTCCGGAACTGGCTCCTGGACAACCTCGCCACGGATCCAGTGGTGGGCCACACGGAAACCACTATGGTGTTCCAGCACATCCCTGGTAATCGGGGACCGCTTCCCGAGTAGGAACGGAACCGCTCAAGCGCGGGCAGCCCGCAAGGCGACTCCAGCGAGCGCCAGCGCTGCCATTCCGCACAAGACGGTGAAACCCACGACGGCGGACTGGAGCCCCACCGCCGCAACGGCAAGACCCAGCCCCATCACCGGGACGGCGCTTCCAAGGTACGTGATGACGTAGACCGTGCTGATGACCTGCGCATGGCGGGCCGCTTCCACTTTCCCGGCCACCTCGTTGAAGACCTGGCGGAAGGCCACACCTTGGCCGGCTCCCGCAGTGATACTGGCAACGACCAGCAGTGCCGGGCTGGACCACATAGCGGCAGCACCCACCAGGACCACTGATACGCCGAGGACGGCCAAGGCAACGGGGACCTGGTATTTTCCGCGGGTGCCCAACAGTTGGCTCAAGGCTGAAGCCCCCAACGTCACGCCCGCAAGAAGCCCGATCAGTGGCCGGGAATCAGCATGGACCACGGACGCGAAGTAACCAGGTGCCAACGAAAGGCAGAACCCGAAGACCGCGAAGCTCAGGAAGCCCACGGCAGAGGCCATCCAGAAGGCACCCCGCGCGCTCCGTGACACAGCCGGACGCCGCGGGGCGAGCACCTTGAACGCCGGCTTCCCTGGAGCCGGCGCAATGGCGGGCCGGGCCTTCAGGAGCCACAACGGCACCAGCGCAGCCAGCAGCACTCCGGAGTGGACATAGTACGGGGTACGCGTAGGGTCCGGCAGGAGCGAGAGCAGGCCTCCGATCACAGGACCAGCGGCGACACCACCGGCGGAAGACAACAGCGTGAAGCGCGAAGCCCAGTCCGGCCTGTGCGGCAACAGCTCACGCAGCGCCGCCGAACTTGCACCCGTAGCCAAGCCCACGGCCACGCCTTGGAGGGCACGGCCGGCGGACAGCATCAGGAGGCTGTCGGCAGCGGCAAAGATGGCCCCGCCGGCCAGGCCAACCAGGACAGCCAGGACCAAGGCGGCCCGCCGGCCAATGTGGTCCGACCAGTGGCCGGCCAGGATCAGGACGGCCACCAACGCGACGACGTAACTGGAAAAGGCCACAGTGACGTCCAGGGAAGACAAACCCAGCCGGGCTTGCAGCAAGGGATACAACGGCGTTGCGAGGTTGGCACCAACCAGCAACGCGAAGATCACCACGCCCGCGAGGACCAACCGCGCAGTCGTACTGGCATCCCATCCCCATCGCCCGGCGGTGGCCGGACGCATGCGGAGTTCACTCAAGACAGTCATTTCCGTGCCTTCGATCAAGTGCCGTGCCAGCGTGTCCTTGTGGGATGGTTGGCATGGGTGAGTATTGGTGGCAACAGAATGGCCTACAACTGAGCGCAACGCAGTGAATTCATGGCAGGATTGAGCGAAATACTCAAACATGTTCCCTCAGAATGAGTCGGAGTGACCATTTGAACAGCCTTGACCCCTTGGACTTGAAAATCCTGCTGGAACTCATCAAGGACCCGCGCGTCCAGATCGCCGAGCTCAGTGAGTCCTTGGGCATTGCCCGGAACACCGCGCAAAGCCGGGTGAAGCGACTGCTGCGTTCAGGGGTCCTGCAGGCTGCCGGCCGCGAGGTCGACCTGGAGAAGGTGGGCTATGACGTGGTGGCCTTCGTGACCATCGAGGTCACCCACCGGGAGCTCGACGGCGTCATCGGCGCCCTCCGCCTGATCCCGCAGGTCCTGGAAGTGCACGAGATCTCCGGCCGCGGCGATCTCTGGTGCCGCGTCGTGGCAACGGATACGCACAACCTCCAGTCAGCCCTCCGCTCGGTGCTCAGGACCAAAGGCGTGATCAGGACCGAGACAGTGCTCGCGCTCCACACCCACATCCCGTACCGCACCGAGCCACTGATCGGGCGCATGGCGGCCACGCCAACACGCGCTCGGCAGGAGCACTCCAACCCCGTTCCAGGGTCCTAGGATTTTTAGTATGGATTGGCTTTCACACATCTCACAGATCAACTGGCTGGCCGTGCTGCTGGCATTCGTTTCCAGCATGGTTGTGGGGTTCGTCTGGTACATGCCATCCGTCCTGGGCAAACGATGGATGCAGGCCATCGGCAAGACAGAAGAAGACCTCAAGAACATTGACGGCGGCGTGGGCATCTGGGTCCCCATGATGCTTGCCTCGGCCCTGACCTGCGTCCTCCTCGCCGTGCTGATCAGCGCACTGGACCTGAACACTTTCTGGGCTGGCGCCTTCTTCGGCATCATCATTGCCTTGGTATTCCGCGCCGGCGGCCACGTGATCCACAACGGCTTCGCCGGCAGGCCCACGGCAGTCACAGTGATCGACTCGGGCCACGACGTGGTGGCACTCGCAATCGCGGGCGCCATCATCGGAGCCATACAGTAACCTTCTGCCAGTGACCATCATCGATAACGCTGTCTACGTAGACGGCGTACGCACCGCCACTCCGGAAAGCCTGGAGCAAACTTTCGAGACACTTGCCAAGCACGGGGGCATGGCGTGGATCGGGTTGTACCGGCCCACGCAACAGGAGATGGCAGGCGTCGCCACCGAGTTCGGACTCCACGAACTCGCCGTCGAAGACGCCGTCTCCGCCCACCAGCGGCCCAAGCTGGAACGGTACGACAACAACCTCTTCACCGTCCTGCGGCCCGCGAGGTACCTGGACGAAACCGAAACGGTGGAGTTCGGCGAACTCCACGTCTTCACCGGCCCCAATTTTGTGGTCACCATCCGCCACGCGGAAACAGCGGGCGTAGCCCGGGTCCGGCACCGGCTGGAAGACCGCCCGGACCTCTTGCGCCACGGTCCCGAGGCCGTGCTCTACGCGCTCCTCGACCAGGTGGTGGACGACTACGCTCCCGTGGTGGCCGGCCTGGAAAACGACATCGACGAAATCGAGGACCAGCTCTTCAGCGGAGATTCCACGGTCTCCCGAAGGATCTATGAACTCGCCCGCGAAGTGATCCAGTTCCAGCGCGCCATCCATCCCCTGCCGGAGATGATGACCCTGCTCGAAAAGGGCTTTGAAAAGTACGGCGTGGATATTGAGCTCCAGCGCTCCCTGCGGGACGTCGAGGACCACGTCAAGCACGTGATATCGCGGGTCAACTCCTTCCGCGACCTTCTTCAGAACGCTCTCACGTTGGATGGCACCCTCACTGCCAACCGCCAGAACGAGGCAAGCGCAGCGCAGAACGAGCAAGTCAAGAAGATCTCCTCCTGGGCCGCAATCTTCTTCGCCCCGTCGTTTGTGGCCGGGGTCTACGGCATGAACTTCGACTACATGCCCGAACTGCACTGGATAGTCGGCTACCCGATGGCGGTCGGCCTCATGGTGGGCGCGGCACTCGTGATGTACGTGATCTTCAAACGGAAGGGATGGCTTTGACGCCACCCCTTGCAAGCCCCTGGCATCGCCAACGGCCCAAGGCGGTCGGTGCCGCCCTGCTGGCAGGAATAGAGCACGACGCCGGACGCTCGGGTTTCGCGCTTGAGCCGAGCCAGCGGGCAGCAGCTGAGCGGTTGGCGGCTTTCGGCGCATCGGTGACCGGCCGGCGTCGGGCACTACCCACAACGGTCACGCGGGCCAGGACGCCCCGGAGCATCTACCTTCACGGCCCC
This sequence comes from Paenarthrobacter sp. NPDC089714, assembly GCF_044748905.1. Taxonomy (NCBI): domain Bacteria; kingdom Bacillati; phylum Actinomycetota; class Actinomycetes; order Micrococcales; family Micrococcaceae; genus Paenarthrobacter; species Paenarthrobacter sp. NPDC089714. The sequence continues at coordinate 412,563 of NZ_JBIVGX010000001.1, read as the reverse complement.
GTGGGGCGCGGCAAGACCTGGCTCATGGACAGCTTCTACCGCGGACTCCACGCACGGAAGCGCCGCGTCCACTTCCACGATTTCTTCAGGTCGCTGCACCGCGGTACTCACGGACAGCAAGGCGCAGGCGACGGGACAGCCATCCAGCGGTCCGTGGATGCGCTGCTGGCGGACATCGATGTGCTGTTCTTCGACGAATTCCACGTCCACGATGTTGGAGACGGGATGTTCATGGCCCGTCTGCTGCGCACCGCCGCGCAACGCCACGTGCCCCTGGTGGTTACCTCCAACTACGCCCCTGACGAGTTGCTGCCCAATCCCCTGTGGCATGATCACTTTCTTCCCACCATCGAAGCTATCAAAGACATGATGGACGTGCTGGTGGTCAGCGGGCCCTCGGATTTCCGGCGGTACCCTGTGGCCGGTTCTTCCTTGGACGCCGCTCCCCCGGCGTTCAGCTCCGGACGGATCATCTGCCCCGGCTCTGCCCATCAACTGGGCCGACTGGGATTGTTCGCGCCACCCGCCTCGCAGAGCCGGGTCCTCACCCCTACCACCCAGCCGGTGGTGGTGAAGAACGCAGATCCGGACCTCCTCTGGGTCAGCTTCGGGTCCCTGTTCGCGGGCCTGACATCGACGGCGGATTACCTGGCCCTGGCCGATGCCTACAAGGCCTGGGTGATCGACGACGTACCTTCTCCGGCACACGCCGACGCCTCCATGGCGCCCGCTTGGCAAAGGTTCAGCAATGCGGTGGACGTGCTGTACGACCAGGACATCCCCCTGTTCCTGGTAGGCGTCGGCCCACTCGACTGGGACGCGGCCGGGACCGACGGCGTCCAGCCAGTTGACCTGGCACGGATCGCCAGCAGGCTCTCCCTCCTGGGCCGATCACCGGCGGACACAGACAACGAAGGGCCCGCCGGAAGCTGACTTCCGACGGACCCGTTGGCTCTGGTTCGATGTTAGATGGCGCCGCCGGCTGCCGACGGAGCCCCGGCGTCATGTCCGCCGTCGCCCACGGTCTCACGGGCAACGTAGTTCTCAATGTCGAACAGGTTCTCGGCTCGTTCGGTGATGTTCAAGAGCGTGGTCATGGAAGCAACTTCCTCAACCTGTTCCTTCAGGAACCACAGCATGAACTGCTCACCCAGGGCATCGCCCTCGGCACGTGCTGCGCGGAACATGTCCTCGATGTTCCGGGTGACTTCCTTCTCCTGCTCCAACGCCAGGGCAATGGGTTCCTTGGCATTGGTGAAGTTGTTGCGGACCGGGGCGATTCCCGGAATCTCGACGTGCACGTTGCGGTCCAGCATGTACTGGACCATCATCATGGCGTGGTTTCGTTCTTCAAGGGACTGGCGATAGAAGTGACGTGCCAACTGTGGCAAGTCTTCGCCGTCGAAGTACACCGCCACGGCGATGTACTGCTGGGAGGCCGCGAACTCATTGGCGACCTGGGCGGACAACAACTCATTGAATGTCTTCTTAGCCATGGCACCGATCCTACAGTCGGGGATCGACGCCGGCGGGCTGTTCGCTCAGGGCAGTAACCAGGCCATCCAGAGGCCCAATGCCGCAGCGCCCACACTCGCCACCAAGGAGCCGAGGGCGTTGATGAAGGCAAGTCCGATGCGTCCGCCCTGCACCAGGCGGATGGTCTCCAAACTGGCTGTGCTGAACGTGGTGTAGCCGCCAAGGAAACCCGCGCCCAGGATCATCTGCAACGATTCCGGGGCATGCCCACGCATCACCAAGCCGGCGATGAACCCCAGCATCAGGGAGCCGGAAACGTTGATGAGAATCGTGGCCCATGGGAGGGCAGTCCGGACCCTACCCCGGATGAGGCCATCGACGACGAACCTGGACGCTGCGCCGATGCCACCGGCCAGGGCAAGCAGAATCACCGTCACGATGCACGCCCGTCCGTTGCCCTGCGGGTTCGTTGGTGGTGCCACGCACCCAAGGCAATGCCTGCCGTCGTCGCCAGTGCCCCGCCCACCACGCTCAAACCCACATACCAGGCCGCGCCGCTGGAAGAGCCGCCCATGATCAGGTGCACCGTGTCCAAGGCCAGCGTGCTGTAGGTGGTGTAGGCGCCCAGGAAACCCGTTCCCAGGGCGAGGCGCAGGACCCGGCGATTGCCGACGTCGGGCCCCCTCCGGGAGAGCCCTTCCAGCAAGGCACCGAGCGCCAACGCACCCGTCAGGTTGATGATCAGCGTGGGCAGCGGCCACGCACCGGGTGCAGGGATGACCAGCCCCAACCCGTAACGTGCCAAGGCGCCAAAGACCCCTCCGGCAGCCACAATGCCGATGAAACCCCACCGAAGATGTGCCGGGCGTTTGATGGTGTTCCCTGTCATCGCTCGCCAGGTACCCGCGGATCGACCGGAACCACCAGGACCGGACCATCCTGCCGGTGCAGCAACTGCCTGGCGACCGAACCTCCGGTCATTTCCCGGATGGTCGAGCCCATTTTGTGTTCCCTGGAGCCCACCACGATCAGGGACGCGCCGATCTCGCCTGCAAGCCGTGCCAACGCGTGGGCCGGTTCTCCGGCCAGCGCTACCAGCGACCAGTCAACGCCGGAACCGGCCAATTGCTCCGCGATGGTCGCTTCCAGGGATGCGGGGATGGGCTCGGCGTCTTCGTCCACACCGTCGGGATCAATCGGGGCCATGAGACCGCCTGTGGTGCCATCAACCGGGTAGACCGTGACGTCCACAAAGGCACACACCAAGGGCAGTCCTGCGGCGGTGGCGAAGGCAGCGGCGTGCTCCACGACGATCGACTGCTGCTTAGGTGCCACGCCTGCGATCACGGGTCCAGTCATCACGTTCATTGCACGGAGGGGGCGGGGAGGCGTGTCAGTCACAAGGGCAAGTTTACGATGCGCGAATCCGGTTTCCGGCCTAACGGCGTCCGGGCCTCAGCACATAGAGCAGTGGTAGGAGCGAGGCAACCATGAGGACGTTGCTGAGCACCGGATCGTCAGCGCGGACCAAGGCGCCTGCGATCAGGACGCCGCTGAAGATCAAAGCCCCCACGGCGCGCTGGGCGGTCCTGGCAAGCCGGGCCAAGTGCCGTTCCATCCGCGGATTGGATACCTCGATGGAGCCTTCGTCGATCCTGGTGATGATCCCGTCCAGGCGCTTCGGCAAAGACATGGCCACGGCCGCGGTTTCCAGCACGTGGGCAGCGGCGTCCTTCACCACGTTGCCGCGCTCATCCCTTAGCAGGCGGGCCGCGTACGGCTCCACGGAATCCCAAAGGTTGAACCTGGCGTCCAGGGAACTGCACACCCCGGACGTCAGCGACATGGCCCGGATAATCAGCAGGAAGTTCTCGGGTAGCTGGAACGGCAAGGAACGCACCACGTCCCCGAATTCCACCGCGAAATCACGGAATTCCCGCGGGTCCACTTCGCGGAGTTCCGCGAACCCCATGCCGCCAAAACGCGCGAACAGCTGGGTCATGGCCTGTTCCAGCTTGCGGGTATCCGCCGATGGCACCAGCACTCCGATGTCGCTGATGGCAGCAACGAGCCCCTGGCCATCCCTTGCGGCCGCCGCGATCAGCAACTTCCGGAGCCCGCTGCGGGTCTTCGGCGGGACCTGGCCCATCATGCCAAAGTCGATGAACGTCAGTTTCCACGGGTGCTCCGCCGATGGATCACGGTCCGGGGTGATGAAGATATTGCCGGGATGGGGATCCGCATGGAAGAAGCCATTGGTGAAGAGCTGCTCGAACATCACCGAGGCAAAGACGGGGGCCACGGCTGTGGGGTCGATCCCGGCAGCCCTCAGCGCCTCTGCGTCAGTGATCTTGATGGCGGTGACATCCTCCAGCGTGAGGACCCTGCGGGACGTCCGCTCCCAGACAATCCCGGGTACGGCAACCCTGCTGTCATCTGCGAACTCGACGGCAAAGCGCTCGGCGTTGGCGGCCTCGTTCAGGTAGTCGATTTCTTCGAGGCTGGTCTGTGCAAACTCCTTCACCAGCGCCGGCACGTCTGCCCGCTCCGCAACAATCCGGATGCGCTTCAGCCAGCCGCCCACCCTACGCAAGGCGGCAAGGTCGACGTCGACGATCGCCTGGATGCCCAGGCGCTGCACTTTGAACACCACGTTGCTGAGGCCGGTTTCTTCCCGGTCCGGGGCCAGCAGCGTGGCGCGGTGTGCCTGGCCCAGCGAAGCTGCCGCGATGGGCGTTTCATCGATCGACGCAAAGACTGCTTCCAAAGGAGCGCCGAGTTCCGCTTCTGCGAGTTCCTTGATGGCGGGAAAAGGGACCGGCGGAACCTCGTCCTGGAGTCCTTCGAGTTCCGAGGTGATCTCGGGTGGGAGCACGTCCAGCCGCGAGGACATGAACTGTCCCACTTTGATCATCAGCCCACCCAACTCCACGGCGAGGTCATGGAACCGCCGGGCGAAGTGGCGCATTCTCCTTGCACGGTGCCGGTCCGCGATCCTGCGCAGGCCGATTCTGGGGAGGAACAGTTCGAACCACCAGGTGACGGCCAAATGCCAGGCGGCAAACCGCAGGATACGGCGGTAGCGGGCACGGGTATCCACCGGGCTGGCCTGGTGGGCCGTCCGGTCCCCCGGAACCGATGCCACCCGTGTCAGTCCTGGGCGAGTATCGCGTAGATCCGGCGGCGGGCTTCCTCAAGCACGGTCACGGCATCCTGCACCTGCTTGGGCGTCCCGGTACGACCCACCTGGGCCGCTGCCTGGGCCAAGTCGATGCCTGCCTTCGGCAGCGATGCGAAACCCCGGGTTTCGCCCTGGGAGCTCCAGAGGCCGGAGGTCTCGGCCTGCTCCACGTCCTCCCGGCCCGCTTCGGTCAGGGAATAGATCTTCCGTCCGTTGGATTCCTCGGCACTGACAAATCCTTCATCCGCCAAAAGCTGGAGCGTTGGGTATACCGAGCCGGCGCTGGGCTTCCAACTGCCTCCGCTGCGCTCCTCGATTTCGCGGATGATCTGGTAGCCGTGCATGGGACGCTCAACCAGGAGCGTGAGGATGGCCGTCCGCAGCTCGCCGCGCCCTGCCCGTGTCCCACTGCGTTTCTCGAACCGGGACCGGAAGTCCTCCATGGCCTGCCACATGCCCTCGAAACCGTTCCCCATGAAGCCGCCTGCCGGGAATGACTCACGCATTATGCCCACCTCACATCATCGCGAACGATACTGAACGATAGCCCAAACGATATACCTGGCCACCGCGCTGGACAATCATTCTTGAGGACTATCAGATCCGCTGGGCAAGGGCAACGATGATCCCCTCCGGACCGCGGACGTACGTCATCCGCCAGATGTCTTCATACTGGCCCACGCCGCCCACCAGGCCGTACCCATCGGCCGCCAATCGTTCCAGGGCAGCATCGAGGTCATTGACTTCGAAAGCAACGTTGCGCAGGCCCAGCTCAGTGGACATCGGTGCGGGAGATCCCGGCTGGTGGTCGGGATGAGTGAAGCTGGACAACTCGATGCCGGTTCCGCCATCCGGAGCCCGCAAAGTGGCTATTTCGCTGCGGGAGTTCGGTATGCCGATGACCGTGTCAACGAACTCGCCCTCCATGTGCATCCGGCCCTCGACTGCGAGGCCCAGGCTTTCGAAGAAGGCAATGGCTTTGTCGAGATCGGCAACCGTAATGCCGACGTGGTCGAAGTGCTTTACGAAAGACATGGTGCCTAGGCTAGCCCAGGCTGCGGCGAAGGGTAAGGGAGAAGGGGTGGAGCTAAGGAGATTCGAACTCCTGACCTCTTCGATGCGAACGAAGCGCTCTACCAACTGAGCTATAGCCCCTGGACCATGCCGTACGGCGTGGCCGGTGTCCTTAGGCTATAAAGTTTTCCGGCGCTTTTCCAACCACGACACGAACGTCTCCGACCCATGCTTTTCTCCTGGCGCCAGGTTGAGCCCTGCACGAAGGTAGCGACCCATCGGGCCGGGCAACGGGAACCCGACTACCCGGCCATGTGATCGCGTGACCGCCTTCCAGGACAGTGCCATGTCCTGCATGCTCAGCACCTCAGGACCACCCACTGTCCTCATCCGGTGGTTCTCCGGAAAACGCCTCGCCAGTGCTTCCTCAAGCAACGCCCGGGCGACGTCCGAAGGCGAGATCGTCTGGAACCTGGCGCCCTTGAACACTGGGATGAGCCCTACTCGGGCACCGGCGGCAAACACCATCTCCACGAGGCTGTGGAACTGCGTTGCCCGTACCACCACGGTCTCCAAGGCCGAGTCGGCGTAGACGCGTTCCTTCGCGGCCTTGGAAACGTAGAAGGAGTAACTGCTCCTGTCGCAATTGATGATGGACAACGCCACCGCCTTGGGAACGCCCGCCTGGTGGGCGGCGCCCAGAAGCCGGGAACCGCCGTCGGCGAAATGCTTTTTCGCCTTTCCGAACTGGCCTTCCAGGCAGTCGATCACGACGTCGGCACCCGCCACCGCGGCCGCCAACCCCACGCCGGTGGTGACGTCACCCGCGTAGTAGGTGGCGCCGTCGTGATGCTTCGCGGAACCGGCGGGTGGTACGTGGCGGCTGAGGACGTTGACCGTGTGCCCCTGGCCCAGTGCACGCCGCACTACTTCGCGGCCCACCTGCCCGGTGCCGCCGGCGACGCAGACCACCGCCATGGGCGGCTAGGCCCGGCGTCGCTGCAGGACGTCGTCCAGATTGCTCAGGGCGCTGTGACCCTTGGCCGGAGTGCGAACCTGCGTGGCGGCGTCAGCCTGCTCCGCACCCTGTTTGAGGACCGGCTTCCCGACGGGCTTGGGGGCCTCGGGGAGGACCAGCGGCTCCGGTGCAGGCCGGTTTGCCTTGGCTGCGCCAACGTAGGTGGGCTTGGGAACCTCAACGGGCTTCCACGGGGTGCCACCGTCTTCGGGTGCGGCCTCGGCAGATGTGTCGCCGGCGGCGAGGGCTACGGCCAGTGCCGCTTGACGAAGTTCGACGGCGGAAAGCCTCGCCTTTTCGCCGTCTGCCTCGGCATCGAAAACAGGAGTTTCCTTGGCCTCCATGGGCGGTTCCTTGGGCAGGTACCGGGCGGGAGTGGGAATGGATACCTTTTGGGCAGCACGGCGTGCCCGGCGTTCGCGGAGATCACGCAAGGCAAGCTGCCGCAAAACGACGACAGCGAGCACGGCACCGAGGAATGACACCAACGGCAACCAGATGGAGCCCTGCCCAAACAGCCGGACAATGCCGGAAACCACGGCCGTCAGGAGGAGGATCAGGCCGGACAAGGCCAACGTCAGACGGGCGTAACGGATAGTGAACGGGGTACCGGACGTTTTCCGGGGAGTCGTATCAGCCACGCGGGATTCCAGGGGCGACGCCTGTGCTGTGCTGTGCATGGTCTCCATCGGTTTCTCCTGCTGAGGTGCCAATGCCAATACCACCCCTGGCTGCGTCTCGTCGGGCTCGTCCTCGAATGGCTCTGCCGGCCCGGTGGCCGTTTGGACCTGTGGCCGCCCTTTGCGTAAAACATAGGGCGCGACCCACACCATCCAGAGCGCGACAGTGACAACGAGTATCACTGAGCTGCTGAGAGGGAAGTCCACATTCAAAACCGTAGAAGCAAATCGTCAGGTGCCGTGGCATTCCTGCCGGTGTGTCGCCCGCGAGTCCCTAAATGATTCCCGGGAAGCCCCAAAAGGGCCTATGACCTGCCCGTTCTTCCTTCCCGCCAGCTTTCCAGGAGTCCGTGCGGAACTTCGTCGGAGGTCAGCGCGAAAGATCTGTGGTCTGCCCATTCCCCGTTGATGTGCAGGTACCTTTCGCGGTAGCCCTCGTCCCGGAAGCCGAGTTTCTCCACCACGCGCAGGCTGGGTGCGTTTTCCGGCCGGATGTTGATTTCCATGCGGTGCAGGCCGAGCGTCCTGAAGCAGTGATCCGTCGCCATCGCCACAGCGGTGGGAGCGATTCCGTGTCCAGCGCGGTCCTTGTCCACCCAATACCCCAGGGTGGCCATCATGGCCGAACCCCAGACGATCGAGGAAACCGTCAATTGCCCCACGATGCGCGGTTCCCGGAAGCCGGGTGTCCACTCGGCGATGATGAACGGCAGGGCGGTGGCCTGGCGCGCCTGTTGGTTCAGGGAGGCCACCATCTGGCGGTAGCTTGGGAGGCTCCCACCCGGTGCGGGGTTGGAGGCCTCCCAAGGAGCCAGCCATTCACTGTTACGCGAGCGGACCTCGGACCATTCCCGCTTGTCCCGGTAACGGATGGGCCGAAGCACCAGGTCTCCGCTTTCCAGCGTCACCGGCCAGATCGCAGAGCCGTACATCCGGGTGTTACTGGGGAAGGGTGGCAGTGAAGTCCGGCAGCCACTCGCGGAGCTCGGGACCAAGGTCTTCCCGTTCGCAGGCCAACTCGATGCAGGCCTTCAAGTAGCTCAGCTTGTCTCCGGTGTCGTAGCGGCGGCCACGGAAGACCACGCCGTAGACGCCGTAGCCTTCGCCCTCGCCGCGGGCCAGGACCTCGAGAGCGTCGGTCAGCTGGATTTCTCCGCCGCGGCCCGGAGCTGTCTTCTCGAGGACGTCGAAGACGGCCGGGTGCAGCACGTAGCGACCAATCACGGCAAGGTTTGAGGGGGCTTCATCAACGGAAGGCTTCTCCACCAGCTGCTTGATGCGGACGTACCCCTCCTCGCCGTTCTCCTCGACGTCTGCGCAACCATAGGCGCTGATCTTGGACGGTTCCACTTCAATAAGGGCAACCACGGATCCGCCGGTCTTCTGCTGCACGGCGATCATTTCGCTCAGAAGATCGTCCTTGGGATCGATCAGGTCGTCGCCGAGCAGGACGGCAAAAGGTTCGTGTCCTACGTGCTGCTTTGCGCGGAGGACAGCGTGGCCCAGGCCGTTCGGGTCGCCTTGGCGTACGTAGTGGATGTCACCAAGGTTGGTGGCCGACTGGATGGCTTCGAGCTTGGACGTGTCACCCTTCTCCGCCAAAGTGGCTTCAAGCGCAGGAACACGGTCGAAGTGGTCCTCCAACGCACGCTTGCTGCGGCCGGTGATCATCAGGACGTCATGCAGTCCAACTTTCACGGCTTCTTCGACCACATACTGGATGGCTGGCTTGTCAACCACGGGCAGCATTTCCTTCGGCATCGCCTTCGTGGCGGGGAGGAACCTGGTACCAAGACCCGCTGCGGGGATGACGGCCTTACGGACAGCATTGTTATGGTGAGTCACCGGACTAATGTAACGGACGGAACACATCAAAAGGTAAACCCCCGCCGTGCCGGGACACACAAATTGTCGGTGAATTGGCTGGTTGGGGCACTGGCGCCCCAACCGGCAAAGCACCGACGGAACGGACAATCATGGCATCGAAGGAAGAAATACGTGCCGCCCGCAGGCTGCACCGTCGCACGCTGACTCCTGAGCAGATAGCAATCGCCGGCGACGCCCTCGCGGCCCACGGAACGGCGTGGGCCAAGGACGTTTCAGGCGGCGCCCCCGGGACTTTCACCGTGTACTTGGGCGTGGCCTTCGAGCCTCCCACCCTCCCCCTGATCGAGTCCCTGCACCAGGACGGCCACCGGATCCTGCTTCCGGTGTGCGAGCCGGACAGGCAACTGAGCTGGGTGTTCTGGACCCCGGAGACGGTCTTCCTCCGCTCGGAATACGCACCGATTGACGAACCGGAGGGCGAGCGGCACGGCGCGGATGCCGCCGCGCACGCCAACGGCATCTTCATGCCTGCCACGGCTGTGGACGGAGACGGCAACCGGATCGGCCAGGGCGGCGGCTACTACGACCGCTTCCTCCAAGGCCTCGGCGCCTCGGGCCGGCAGCCCCGCACCATCGCGGTGACGTACGACGACGATGTGTTGCCTTCCGGTGCCATCCCGGCCGAGCCTTTTGACCAGCCCGTCCCCGAGGTCCTCACGCCATCGGGAATTGTGCGGCTCGGCAGGTAGTTATGGTGGCGTACGGCCGGAAACTCAGGGTGGCGGTCGAACAGCCGGATGATAGAATTGGCACTCAGGCCCTGCGACTGCTAAGGCGGAGATCCCTTCGCCCGAGGCTGCACAGGACCTGACGTTTGTCCTGAGGAGGAATTCAGTGCCCACATACGCATACGCCTGCAAAGACTGTGACCATGCCTTTGACATCGTCCAGTCGTTTTCGGACAGTTCGCTGACGGAGTGCCCGGAATGCCAGGGCGCCCTGCGCAAGAAGTTCAACAGCGTCGGTGTTGTCTTCAAGGGCTCCGGCTTCTACCGCACGGATTCCCGCGATTCCAAGGGCAGTAGCACCGTTTCTGCTGCACCTTCGGCTGCACCGGCGCCGGCATCTGCACCGGCCGCCACGCCGGCGCCCGCCGCTGCCGCGAGCTAGACCCACTTATCCACATAGGGCTGCGGGCCACTGCCTGACGGCCGGTGACGGTGGTTAGCGTGGCGTCATGCCACACTCACCGTCCTCTCCTCGCTTTGCCCGAACGCGCCATGCACATGGCGGAGTCCGCACGCGCTACACGTCCGGGCGTCCGTCAGTGCCCGCGTCTGGCAGCCTCCCCCGGCTGCTGTTCCTTTCCCGCCTTGCCCGTCACCGCCGGCTGCTTGTAGCCCTTCTGCTGTGCGTGGCGGCCGGCATCGCCGTCCAGCAGCTCACTCCCGCCACTGAGCACCGCATCAGCATTGTGGTGGCCGCCCGGGACCTGTCCGCGGGGACAAGTCTCAGCCAAGGAGACTTCATCAGCATGGGTGTCCCACAGGACATGGCAATTTCGGGGGCCATTGGCGACCCCGCATCGCTGGCCGGACGCCAGTTGTCTTCGCCCTTGGCCAAGGGACAAATTCCTACCGAAGCGAATCTCCTGGGTCCGGGCCTTCTCATAGGGGCGCCCGAAGGATCCGCAGCAGTTCCCTTGCGCATGGCCGATCCCTCGTCCATTCAGTTGCTCTCCCCCGGACAACTCGTCAACGTGGTGCTGACCCCTGCTGACTCCTACGAAGGATCCCGCCAGAACCAGACTCTCGCTGGCCCCGTCCCCGTGCTCTGGACGTCGGGCCAAGGCGGGAAGGCAGGGCCCTGGCTTGGAACAAGCGATACCGACGGCCTGGTTGTGGTAGCGGCAGACCCTCAGCAAGCAGAAAAGCTTGCCGGCGCATCCACGCAAGGCAAGCTCTTCTTCGTGCTCATCAATACCTCTTGATCAGCGTCCGGGATCAGCCCCAGTGAGGCGGCCGCTGCTCCTTCAGCCACTGATCGTGGTCGTAGCCGGACTCGTCGCCCCACCGGCGGGGGTCGTCCTCCGAGGCCTTGTTGGGCAGGATTCCCGTGGAAGCGGGCTTCACAGCTGCGGACTTCGAGTCTTCAGCCTCCGCGCTCTTTCCGGACTCCGAGCCCTCGTGGGACTCGTTCGCTTCACGGGACTCGTTCGCTTCACGGGACTCGTTCGCCTCACGGGTCTCGTTGGCCTTACCCGACTCCTGGTCGACGGAGGCCGGGTCTTCGGAACCGTCGGAAGCGTTCGACAGTGCTTCCTGGCCCATTTCCTCGGGCTGCCCGTCCTTCTGTGCAGGCTCCACGGCAGGTTCCTCAGTGCTCACTGGCTCTTCTTTCACAACTTCACGTTCCGTGTTGTCCGCGCGGTCCCGAGACCCGACCGCGGACGGGGGCGCCACGAAACCGTGGACGCTGCCCATTTCCAATTGTTCGACGTCCATGTCCAGGAAACCATGGTGCGGGACGGAGGTTGCTTGCGGCACGTGGTTCTCAAGGCCCAAGTAGGAACCAATACGGTCAGCGCAGGAAGAGGGATCAGTGAACACCTCGATGGTCCACAGGGACATGTACCGCCAGCCCATCCGCTCCAGCAGTTGGGGGCGCAACCTGCTGCGTTCCCGGACGCTCATCCGCCGGTAACGCTCGGTGCCGTCGGATTCAATGGCCACCGGGGTGGGAACCTCGGCGCCTTCCCGGCCGATCGTGTGCACAGGATCGGCCGCGGCAGCGATGTCCAGCACTCCATCATAGAGGTGCCATACCCGCGCTCCCCGCGCCCGCAGGCGGTCTCCAAGATCGGCCACCAGCGGATCCTCGCCGAGGGCCTGCTCACTGGCCACGGCGCGGGATGCCGGCGTGCCCAGGTTGCTGTTCCCGGACAGCTCCCGGTCCAGCAACTCATAGAAGTCCACGGCCCCGTGCGACAAGCGGTCCAGGTCCAGGTCTTCAGGACGGAAGCAGCTCAGCACGTGCAGGGACCGGCGGGCTCGGGTCATGGCCAGGGCGAAGCGGTTGCGTCCGCCTTCAACGGACAAGGGCCCGAAGGAATGCAGGGCGCGTCCATGCGGCGTGCGGCCATATCCCAGGGAGAAGATCACGTGGTCCCGCACCAGTCCCTGGGCTCGCTCCAGGTCCACGACACGGAAGGACTCCGGTCCCGCACCAAAGAAAGCAGAGAGCAACGGATGGTTGGGCAACTGGAGCCTGATCGCTTCACCGATGCGGGCCGCATGCCGCAGGCTCGCTGTAACCACGGCCAAGGACGTGCGGGGACGCAGGCGGGCGTGCTCGAAGACAAGGTCCACCACGCGGTTGACCTCCGCCGTCACGGATTCCACACCCTCATGGTCCGCCCCGGGAAGTCCGGTACCGTCCGGGATGTACTCCACCAGGATGGAACGGTCCAGGCCCGTCACGGAGCTGCCGTCCGGGAGGCGCCGCAACCCGCCGTCGTAATAGTTCTTGCTGAGCTGGAGGACCAGGTCCTCGTCCACGGCCCGGTACACCCAGTTCAGTTGCCACGTCGGCAGGACCCTCGCCAAGGCGGTGAAGGCACTGTCCACGGGTTCGTGGCTGGCAACTCCGGCCACTGGAGGCTCGACTGCCACGCTGAAGGTTCGGGCGTTGGCGATCTTCGCGTCGCCAAAGGCAATGACCTGGCGGGCACGGGCGATGGCCGGGAGCACTGCCTGGAGGGACGTCGACTCGGCATCGATGATCACCACGGCATCGAACTTCTGCTCAGCGGGAAGCACCCCCGTCAGCAGGTACGGGCTGACCGACCACACCGGGACCAGCAGCGGCACCAGGTCGGGTGCCTGGGCGCTCAATGCCGGGAGTGTCACCCGGCCATCCTTGAGCAGCGCGCGGAGCAGTTCTGCCTGGCGCGGGTGTTCCACGATTCCTTGGCGCCACCGGCTGGCCAGCTGCCACCGCAGGCGTGCGGCACCACTGGCAATATGCGCCTGATCGGCCAAGCGGAATTCGGCCTCAAGCTGCCGCAGCGAATCGCCGTCGGACATGGCAAGGTAGTCATCGCCGCTGATCATGGCTTCCAGCGCAGACTGCCACCACGCGAGGTCAAGCTCGGCCGCGACGGATGCGGCAGGGACTTCACGCGCGGCAAGGTCGGTCAGCAATTCGCCCAGTCCATGCTCACGCATCTGCTCAATCAGGAGGGTGCGTTCAGGAAGGGTTTCCAAGGTGGCGGTATCGGCCACAAGCCGTTCCAGCCGTTCCATGAGCTCCGTGTAGGGACTTCCGTGCAGGGAGCCGCCGTCGGAGGTGTGCTGGAGGGCCTCGCCAAGACGCTGCAACTCGCCGTCGAGTTCGCGGTAAAGCGCCCCAAGGTCGGCAAGGCCGGAAGGCACGGCGGGATGCCGCTGGGTGGTGGCGTAGCCGGCCCACAACGCGCGCTGCTCCTGGACAAGGACCAGCGAGCTATGGAGATCTGCGATGTGGACACCTGGTCGCACGTATTCCTTGGCTACCCGGCGCAAACGGGAACGCTGCATGGACGGCATCTCAAGGTTGCGTTCGCGGCGCCAGGAAGAGCTCGCCGTAGCGGAGATGAGGTCATGGACGGGACGGTCGAAAATGTCCGGGGTGAACTTGTCCAGGCTCTCACGCACGGCAATCAGCAGCTCGAGTTGGGTACCCCACTCGGTGAACGTCTCCCCGAGCCGGATCTCGGCATGGTCGGCCAACTGCTTCATCCGGTCGCGAAGGACAGGAAGCTTCTCCTCGGCCAGCCGGGCAAGCTGTTGCGCTTCCTCGGTCTCTTTGCGCGTGACCAGTCGAGCACCGTACCAAGGGCTGGACGTGGATGCCTTGCTGAAGCTGCCCAGTTCCGCAGCGCGGCGCAGGCGGCCGGCCAGTTCCTCGCGGTCCTTGATGTTGTCCAGGACGCTGCGCTTGAGCCTCACGGTGGTGGACGGGGCCGGGTGGATGGACGTCAGCTCGGCGAGGGACTGCATGGCCTGGTACGGCGAGCAGCCCCACCGTTCACGCACGTTGTGCAGCGAAGCCACATGGTCCGTCAGGGCATGGCGGTGCCCCGTCAAGGTCTCGTGGAGGTTGCCCAGCTGGGGTTCCAGGGCTTTCTCGTTCCGCATGATGGCCCGGACCAGCTGACCCTTCAGCTGTTGCGGCGTAGTGCCGTTGCCGGGGCGGAAAAGCATCGATTCGAGCCCCAGGGTGTCAAGATGCGCAGAGAGGGCTGCGAGGCTCGACTGGCGCTCCCCCACCACCAGGACGGACTTGCCCTCAGCCACCAACGCACCAACCGCGTTAATGGCTGTCTGCGTTTGTCCGCTGCCGGGAGGCGTGCTGACCACCAGGGAATCGCCGGCGCGGACAGCATCCACCACGTACTGCTGGTCGGTGTCGGCGTCCAGGAGCAGGAGTTCGTCGGCGGGATCGCGCTCGTCCAGGCTGGGGAAACGACCGGCCTTGATCGGCTCGGGCTCCACGTCGCCGCCATTGGCCGCCGTAGCCAATGCGGCCACGGTGGGGTTGTTCATGTTGATCCAAGGATCGTCGAGGTTGCCGGAGAGGTCGGCAAGCGTGGTTACCAGCAGGTTGAACTCAACGTCCGCACCATGGATCGGTTGTACCAGCGTGGCGAGGCGGTCGAGGACCGGCTGCGGGTCCAGCCGCGCGGTGTTGTACGCCATCCGTGCTACCGCGTTGACGTCGAACACAATGCCATGGACAGTCTTGAGGTGCCGAACCAAGGCGGGGTTCATCCGGGCCTGTTCGGTCAATTGCAGCTCGAAGTCGTCCTCTCCAGGACGGACGGTCAACGTGATGGCGGTCAGCATGACGGGCGCCGAAACGCGCTGCGGTTTGCCTCCAACGGCGGAAGTCCACACCACGGTTCCAGCAGAAAGGTAGCCCGCCTCGATGCCACGGTCGTTGCCGAGTTCAAAGATCTTGGAACGGATATTGCGCGCCGCACGGGCAGCAACCAGGTATTGCTGGCGGTCCCGGATCAGCGTGGACAAGCGTGTTCGGCGTCCTGCGAGCAACTGTGCCAGGCCGGACGGATGCGCCGTGCTGAGGTCGATTGCGCCTTCCGGCGTCTTGACGAAGCGAAGCATGGTGTCCGCCCCGGTAACGGGCTTAAGTCCAGACAGCCATTTCCGGAGCTCTTCGGAGTCCTCTTCGTGGCCTTGACCTAATGACACAACTTCTGCCTTCTTTTCTGAACTAGCTTTAGACGCCTTGGACCATACCGGCATACTTTCGAGGGTAGCGGGAATACGCCCGGAGCCCGCTCCGCAACACTGGACATGGCAAAATTCGCCGTCATTTCACAGTCCAGCAAAGCAAGGTCCAGGCGGGCAGCACAATGGCCGGCCTCCCGAAGGAGACCGGCCATTCACACTGCTATTCCCACTCGATGGTTCCCGGCGGCTTGCTGGTCACGTCCAGCACCACGCGGTTCACACCGTCCACCTCGTTGGTGATCCGGTTGGAGATCCGGGCCAGGAGGTCATAGGGCAGGCGGGACCAGTCGGCCGTCATGGCGTCCTCGGAGGACACGGGACGCAGCACGATCGGGTGGCCGTAAGTACGGCCATCACCCTGCACGCCGACGCTTCGGACATCCGCCAACAGCACTACCGGCATCTGCCACACGTCGTTGTCCAGGCCGGCGGCGGTCAGTTCCGCACGGGCAATGGCGTCAGCCTTCCGCAGCAGGTCCAGCCGCTCCTTGGTCACTTCCCCCACGATGCGGATGCCCAGGCCGGGGCCAGGGAAGGGCTGGCGGCCGACGATTTCCTGCGGCAGGCCCAGCTGGGCGCCAACAGCGCGAACCTCATCCTTGAAGAGCGCGCGCAGCGGCTCCACGAGTTCGAACTGCAGGTCCTCGGGGAGCCCGCCCACGTTGTGGTGGCTCTTGATGTTCGCTGCACCCTCGCCGCCGCCGGACTCGACGACGTCCGGGTAAAGCGTGCCCTGGACCAGGAACTTGATCTTTTCGCCTTCGGCAGCGGCCTGGGCGATGATGGCCCGCTCCGCCTCCTCGAAGGCGCGGATGAATTCCCGGCCGATGATCTTGCGCTTGGTCTCGGGATCACTGACCCCTGCCAGAGCGGACTGGAAGCGCTCTTGCTCGTTGGCAACGTAGAGGTTGACGCCGGTGGCGGCCACGAAGTCGCGCTCCACCTGCTCGGCTTCGCCTTCACGAAGAAGTCCGTGGTCCACGAACACACAGGTCAGCTGGTCCCCCACGGCACGCTGAACGAGTGCTGCTGCTACGGCCGAGTCAACGCCACCGGAGAGGCCACAAATAACCTTGGAGTCGCCGATTTGCTGGCGGATGCGCTCCACCTGCTCCTCAAGGATGTTCCCGGTAGTCCAGTTAGGGGTCAGGCCGGCGCCCTTGAACAGGAAGTTCTCGAGGACATGCTGGCCAAGGACGGAGTGCTTCACTTCAGGGTGCCACTGCACACCGTAAAGGCGCTTCTCCTCATTGGCGAAGGCGGCCACTGGAGCTCCGGCAGTCGTTGCCAGCACCTCGAAGCCCTCGGGTGCCTCATGGACGGAGTCACCGTGGCTCATCCAGGTGTTCTGGGACGCCGGAACGCCGTCAAGGATGGAACGTGCGTCGCCAACAAGGAGGGCCTCAGTTGCGCCGTACTCCCGCAGGCCGGTCTGGGCAACCTTGCCACCCAGGGCGTTCGCCATGGCCTGGAAGCCGTAGCAAATGCCGAAGACGGGCACTCCGGCCTCGAAAAGGTCCGCTCCGACGTTCGGAGCTCCTTCGGCGTAGACACTGGAGGGTCCGCCGGACAGGATGATGGCTGCCGGGTTCTTGGCCAGAAGCTGCTCGGTGGTGAACGTGTGCGGAACAATCTCCGAATACACATTCGCTTCGCGGACGCGGCGGGCAATCAGCTGCGCGTACTGGGCACCGTAGTCAACAACCAGCACCGGCTTCTGGGAAGTCTGGGGTGCGGTGGGAGTAGTCACCAAACAAGACTACTTTGCCGGGCCGCCCCGGTGCACACCGGGGCGGCCTTGAAGAGGGCAAATCCGGGGCGTCCGTAAGGCATCTCACATGCGTCGGGGCGCGGAGGAGCCTAGTAGCGCTTGGAGGCCTGCGGATTAGCAGCGAGCTCGGCCTCAACCTGTGCGTGGAACTTCTTTTCCACGATGAAGGACATGAGCGGAACAACGCCACCTGCCGCCAGGAGAATCAGCTTGGAGAACGGCCAGCGCAGGAGTGACCACAAGCGGAAGTTGGAGATCAGGTACACCACATACATCCAGCCGTGGACGATCAGGACCGTGGTGGAAATGTTGAATCCGCCGATCACTCCCTTGGGCTCCGACTCGGCGAACCCGAAGCCGAACGGCTGTCCGGTCACGGCGTCGGTTCCGCCGGCGAAGAGGGACACCCCAAAGCCGTAACGGGCGATCAGTTCAGCGCACAGGAGGAGCAGCATGGCACCGGTGAGGTAGGCCATGACCTTGTAGAACTTCAACGCCGAACGGATCTGGGCTTCCGTTCCGCCGAACCGCCGCTTCTTGGGCTTGGGTCCGGACTGTTCGGGCTGGATGGCCGGTTTGGGCTCAATCATGGTTGCACCTTTTGTTCTGGCTCACTGTTGTTCGGCTCAGTTGCTTGTTGTTCCGGAGCTGGATGGTCATCCGGCTCGTCCTCGTACTCGTCGTCATCGCCTTCGAGGCTACGGCGATAGTCGTCCGCCACCATCCGCCACCAGATGTACAGGGCGAATCCTGCGAAGACCACCCACTCCACGGAGTAGAACAGGTTGAGCCAATTGACCTGTTGGGCCGGGGGTTGGGCAGGAATGTTCAGTGCTTTGACGGCGTCGTTGGCAGCTACGGGTCCCGCGTCCGTGGTTTGGGAGGTTGCGGCAACGAATCCGGGGTAGCTGGACACTCCCCAGTCGTTGATGAGTTCCGCAACGGCGACAGCGGACGCACGGCCTGGACCGGCGTCGACATTTGGCACCGGCGCTTCAGACGGCAGCAGGCGGCCGGTCACCGTCACAGTGCCCGACGGCGGCTGGTCGGCTTGGGCGGGATCGGCCACCCAACCGCGGGCTACCGGAATCCAGGTCTGGGGCGACGCTGCGACGCCGCTGAGCTTGGGAGCGTTGTCCACTGCGAACGCCGAGACGATCCAGTAGCCCTTGTGGTTGTCGAAGAGCCTGCCTTCGACCAGAACCTGCTTACCGGCGTCGTAGTGTCCCGTAGCGCTGACCATCTGGTCCTGGACCGAGCCGGGGAAGAATTGTCCCGGCTTGACGACGTCCACCAACGGCTTGACATCCTCCACGCTGGACGGCTCCGGCGGTTCGTGCTGCGTCGAGCGGCTCAGCTGCCACTGGCTGAGCAGCACGAACACCCCGGACAGCAGGAGCGCAAAGACCAGTCCTGCGATCCAACGGGGTTTCAACGCAGTTTTCAACACCCCTTAACCGTACTTCGTCCGGCTGTAGAACAACGAAACGGGTTGTGCCTTTAGTGGTCGAAGAACACCAGGCTTGAGTTGATGAGCTCGGAGATGACCTCGGGATCGTGCGCACGGCGGAGCGATTCGCGGAAGGACTCCTTGGACAGGGACCGGGCCAGGGTGGCCAGGACTTCCAGATGGTCGGAGAAGGAGCTTGCGGGGGTCGCGATCAACAGGACCACAGTGGCCGGGCCATCGCTGGCGCCGAAGTCGAGGGAATGCCCGAACTTGGTGACGCCCACGGCGATGGAGATCCGGTCGACGTACTCGCTGCGTGCATGCGGGAGCCCGATGCCGCCCGGCAAGCCGGTGGCCAACTGGTGTTCGCGCGAATTGACGGTCTCCAGGAACCCTTCCAGGTTGGAGATCCGGCCGGCGGCGTAGAGCCTTTCCGCAAGTTGGGCCGCGGCATCACTCTTGTCTGCAGCAACAAGTTCAAGAATGACGGTGTCCGGCGTGGTCAGTTCCGCGTCATACCGGTCAAGTGGTTCGGCCAAGTCGTGTTTCCCTCCAGTGTGGCCTTCCGGCCGCAGCTCCCCGGCTTCATGGTTCCCGACGCGCGTCAGCGAAGGGGAACGATGTCATCGACTCCCATGCGCGCGGCATCTGCCGACTCGTCGTCGGGTTGCTCCTGGCTCAGCCGTTCGGCCTCTACCCGCGCCAGATAGTGCTTGATTTCGCTTTCGCGCTGGGTTTCGCTCCAGCCGAGGATTTCTCCCATCAGCTTAGCCACTACGGGCACGGCGGACACACCCCGGTCCCACGCTTCGATGGAAATCCGCGTCCTGCGCGTCAAAACGTCGTGAACATGACGTGCGCCCTCGTGCGTCGTGGCGTAAACCACCTCGGCTGCCAGGTAATCGTCCGCGCCCGGCAGCGGTTCTCCCAGCCCGGGTTGGCGGGCGATCAGTCCCAACACTTCCGACGCCATGGACCCATAACGGTTGAGCAGGTGCTCCACCCTGGCCACGTGGACTCCGGCCTCGTCGGCCGAGCGGGCGCGACGGTTCCACGCCGCTTTGAAGCCCTCAGCACCGAGCAGCGGAATGGTCTCGGTGCAACTGGAGGGAACGCGCTCGTCCATGGCCCGGGTTGCCTCGTCCACTGCATCCTTGGCCATGACCCTGTACGTTGTGTACTTGCCGCCAGCCACCACCACGAGCCCGGGGACCGGGTGTGCCACCACGTGTTCGCGGGACAGCTTGGCGGTGGAGTCGTTGTCGCCGGCGAGCAGCGGCCGGAGGCCCGCGTAGACGCCTTCCACATCTTCCCGGGTCAGCGGACGCTTGAGGACGCGGTTGACGTGTTCCAGGACGTAGTCAATGTCCTTGCTGGACGCCGCCGGGTGCGCCTTGTCCAACTTCCAGTCGGTGTCCGTGGTGCCAATGATCCAGTGGCGGCCCCAGGGTATGACGAAGAGCACCGACTTCTCCGTGCGAAGGATCAGTCCCACGGTGGATTGGAACCTGTCCCGCGGGACCACCAGGTGAATACCCTTGGACGCCCGTACTTTCAACTGGCCCCTGTCGGTGACCATCGCTTGTGTCTCGTCAGTCCAGACGCCCGTGGCGTTGACAACCTGCTTGGCACGGACTTCGAAGACGGTGCCGTCTTCCTGGTTCTCCAGCTTGGCTCCCACCACGCGTTCGCCTTCGCGGAGGAAATCCACCACGCGGACCCGGTTCGCGGCGTAGGCGCCGTAGTGCGCAGCGGTCCTGACCACATTAACCACCAGGCGCGCATCGTCCACCTGGGCGTCGTAGTAGCGGATGGAACCCACGAAGGCGTCGTCCTTGAGGCTGGGAGCCGCCCGCAAGGTGCCACGCTTGGACAGGTGCTTGTGCATCGGCACGCCGCGGCTGTGGCCGGAGGTGACGCCGAGGGTGTCGTACAGCATGATGCCGGCGCCAACGTAGGGCCGCTCCCACACCCTGCGGGTCAGCGGGTACAGGAAAGGCACTGGGCGCACCAGGTGCGGAGCAATGGTCTGGATCAGGAGGCCGCGTTCCTGGAGGGCTTCCTGGACCAACGCGAAGTCCAGCATCTCCAGGTAGCGCAGGCCGCCGTGAATGAGCTTGGAGGAACGCGACGAGGTTCCCGAGGCCCAGTCACGGGCTTCGACGATGCCCACCGTGAGTCCACGCGTCACGGCGTCAAGCGCCGCCCCCGCACCCACCACGCCACCGCCGACAATCAGGATGTCGAGTTCCTTGCCCGATTCCGCTGTGGCTTTCAAGGCTTCGATGGAAGCGGCACGGGACTCCGGGCTCAGGGCTCCGGAGGGATTCACCTGTGGGCCGCCTGCGACATTGCTCATCGGACTCCTCCTCAAACGCAATTGCTGGTAGTCCCCCTACCCTACTTGCTGGCCGCCGTCGTGGGCAGTGCCCGCCCGGCAGGACGGCGAAGCGCCGTCGGAAGCAAAGCGAAACCCCCGCCGGGTCCGGATTGCTCCGGACCCGGCGGGGGCTGCTGATACCGCGGTATTAGTTGCCGGCGTAGGGCGAAACCACTACGTCCACGCGCTGGAACTCCTTGAGGTCGGAGTAGCCTGTGGTGGCCATCGACCGGCGCAGGGCACCGATCAGGTTGGACGTTCCATCCGTGTGGTGGCCCGGCCCAAACAGCACTTCCTCAAGCGGCCCGACCGTGCCAACGTTGACGCGGTCGCCGCGCGGGGACTCGAGGTGGTGGGCTTCGGGGCCCCAGTGCCAGCCACGGCCGGGGGCTTCCTCGGCGCGTGCCAGCGCGCTGCCGAGCATGACGGCGTCTGCGCCCATGGCGATGGCCTTGACGATGTCGCCGGAACTGCCCATGCCGCCGTCGGCGATGACGTGCACGTAGCGTCCGCCGGACTCATCCATGTAGTCGCGGCGGGCGGCAGCGACGTCGGAGATGGCGGAAGCCATGGGCGAATGGATGCCCAGTGCACGGCGGGTGGTGGTGGTGGCACCGCCACCGAAGCCGACGAGGACGCCGGCCGCGCCGGTGCGCATCAAGTGGAGGGCAGGCGTGTAACCGGCCGCACCGCCAACGATGACGGGAACATCCAGTTCGTAGATGAACTGCTTCAGGTTGAGCGGCTCGTGGTTCTTGGAGACATGCTCGGCGGAGACGGTGGTACCGCGGATCACAAAGATATCGACGCCGGCAGCCACCACGGTCTTGTAGTGTTCCTGGGTACGCTGCGGGGTCAGGGAGCCGGCCACGGTGACTCCGGCGGCGCGGATCTCGGCCAGGCGGGAGCTGATGAGTTCCGGCTGGACCGGGGCCTGGTAGAGGTCCTGCATCCGGCGGGTGACGGCCGGGCTGCTGGTCTCGTCGGCCAGGCCGGCGATCTCGTCGAGGACCTTCTGCGGGTTTTCGTAACGGGTCCAGAGGCCTTCGAGGTCCAGGACACCGAGGCCACCCAGGCGTCCCAGGGCAATCGCGGTTTCAGGAGACATCACGGAGTCCATGGGAGCGCCGATCACCGGCGTATCGAACTTGTAGGCGTCGATCTGCCACGAGACCGAGACATCCTTCGGGTCGCGCGTCCGGCGGTTCGGGACGATCGCGATGTCATCCAGGGAGTAGGCACGACGCCCACGCTTGCCACGGCCAATCTCAATCTCATAAGTCACGGCTCTTACTTTACTGGACCGCTCCCGGAACGCCGGTTCGGCCATCAAGGGGAGCACTTCACAAAGCGCGCCAACGAACCCACCGGAACGGCCCCTCCACATGGGCAGGGCTGCCCATGGCAGAGTCCGGGAACTATCCGATAGCCTGCGAAAACACAACCACACCATGCAAGGGGGGACCCATGGCGCCTGGATTCTACGGAGCCGACATTGAACAGCTCCGCTCATTATCCAAACAAATGGGACAGGCCGGCAGCCGGCTCCAGAACCAGGAACTCCAGATCAGCGGGCTGATCTCCAGCGTTGCCTGGAAGGGAACCGACGGAGACCGGTTCCGCCGCGAATGGAGCAGCACCCTGCGGCCCCTCCTGCACAAAACGGCACGGTCGTTGGATGACGCATCCAAGACCCTCCGCACCCAGGCCGATGAACAAGACAAGGCAAGCACCCCGGGCGGTGCCTCCGGTTATGGGCCAAATGGACCGGCTCTTCCGCCGGTCCCCGGCGGAAGCGGAAACCAGCCAACTCCTGTCACTGGTCTCGAAGGATTGTTCGGCGTCACCGGCAGCGAGGCATGGTGGGCAGGAAACGGGCTGGTGACCGCCGGCGGCCTGTTTGCAGACAACATCCTTGCCCAGATGGCCAAAGGCGGATTGGTCACGGAACTGACGAGGTGGCCTTGGCTGGGTGCCCAATACGGTCAGGCCGCCGGTGCCGGATACGTCAAGGGGACACAACTGCTCAACGGCACGTCGATGCTGGGCCGGCTTTCCGGAGCACTGGGCATCGTCACCGGTGGGTTGCAGGTCTACCAAGGGATCCAAACGGGACATCCCGGAATGGCCGTAGATGGCGGGATCTCCGCGGCCTTGGCCGTAGGTAGCTTTGTACCTGTGATCGGCCCTGCCTGCGCAGTTGCCGGCATCGCGTGGGGCGGCCTCGGCCTCCTGGCCACGCACCTGGGTTACGACTCCGCTTCTTCCATGGTGGCTGACGGCGCCAAGCATGTCTGGGAAGGCGCCAAGGACGTGGGGGAATCCATAGCCGACGGTGCGAAGAAGGTCTGGGGATGGCTCACCTGAACCGCCCATTTCCTAGACTGGACAGAGAATCGCTCACGAGAGGGCAGAAATGACCACCCAGACCGAAGAAACCCAGGCGTTGCTCATCACCGAACATGAGCTCATTGCCCTGATTGCGCTGGCCGGCACCGACGGCGCGCTGAGGTGCCAAACCCTGTTCCGCCTCGACCACGCCGCCGGGTCGCCGTTGGAACAGGCCGGTGTCTCCACGCTGCTGGAGCGTGGCTTGATGAAGATCGAAAACGACGCACTCTTGCCGGTGGGGCCGGCCGCGACGGTGACGGCTGTCCTGGCGGATTCCACCTCGTGGCTGGAAACAGCCTTGGTGACGCCTTCGTCGGAGCACGTCTCGTTCATGTTCGGCGCCGAGCAGGGCGCCCTGCTGCTCAACCTGAGCAAGTACGGCGTCCACGAACTCCACCCCATCACGGGCACAGAAGGCATGATCACCACGGCCGTGCAAATGGCCGACTACTACCTGAGCCAGGCGCCGGACGGATTCCCCGCCGCCGCCACAACCCGCCAGCATTTCATTGACGGTACCTCCCGCGCGGTCCACGTCAAAGCGGAAGCAGACGGTGCCTTGTCCATCGCGACAGGGGAAGGCGAGAACCTCAAATCGTCGGCGCTTGAGCGCGGGCAGCTCGACTCCCTGATCCGCGCAGGGCTGGAGCGATAACCCGGGTGAGCTACCAAACAGGCCCGTCTCCCCTCTCCCCTTCTGACCGTCCGCTGGACTACTGGCTTTCCCCGGAACTCGCAGCGGTCACCCCCGCGGGTGCGCGCTCACGACTGCGCGAAATCGCCGGGGCACGGGGCTCCTACATGGGTGCCTGGGCTGCCGGAGTGGGGATCGGCACAGTCCTGGTGCTGATGGGCGTCCTCCTGGCCGTTCGACTCGGCACGTTCGTGCTGCTTCCCTCCCTCAGCCTTCCGGGCGCAGCACTTGCAGTGCTCTGCGGCGTCTTCTACGCCAGGGTGCGGGACCGCTTGCCGCGGACAGACCGGGCGCTTGTCAATCGTGGGCCCGGGAACCTGCGGGGCGCGCTGTCCTTCGTGGCGTTCATCCTGATCGTCTTCATTGGGCTGTTTGCCTTCACGGCCAAACCATCCACGTGGCAGGATCCCGGGGTTTTGCTGACGTTGGCCATGGTGCTGGCGTTCGTCGTCTGCCTTCTGGTGGGCGCCATCATTGTCCCGGCCACCATCATGGGGCGTTCACGCGAATCCCTTCGTCGCAAGGCAGCAACTGATCCCCGTTTCCGGGCGCTCCTGGAACAGGACCTCGTGACCTGGCGCGATCCCTACGGCAACGCTGGATACGGTCCGCTCTAAGCCGCGGGATCCTGCCGGCTGGTCTCATCCACGGTGAGCTGGGACTCGAACATCCGGAAGTAGCGTCCGCGTAGGGCAACCAGTTCCTTGTGTGTCCCCTGCTCGGCAATCCGCCCGTCTTCCAGCATGTACACGACGTCTGCCTTCTCGATGGTTGCCAGCCGGTGGCTGATGGCGATGATGGTGCTGCTCCGGTCGGCGAACAGCCGGGTGAAGATCCGGTGTTCGGCCAAGGCGTCGATGGCCGAGGTGGGCTCGTCCATGACCATGAAGGACGCATCGCGGTAGAAGTTCCGGGCCATGGCCAGGCGCTGCCACTGGCCGCCGGACAATCCGCTGCCCTTCCGGCCACGCGGGTCCTCCATCCAGTTGCTGACGTGGTTCTCCAGACCGTTGGGCAATTTACTGATGAAGTCCATCGCCTCCGCATCCGAGGCCGCGCGCCGGACGCGTTGCTCGTCCCGAGGCTGTTCGACATCGCCAAGGTAGATGTTCTCGGCCGCAGTGGCGAACTCGTATTTGAGGAACTCCTGGCTCAGGACAGCCAGGTGCCGGTGCCAGCTGGCCACATCAACATGGGCGAGGTCCACGCCGTCGAGCAGTACACGGCCGGAATCCGGCCGGTAGAGCCCGGCCAGGATACGGATCAAGGTGGACTTACCGGCTCCGTTCTCCCCCACGATCGCTATGTGCTGGCCGGCTTTGATGGTCAGGGAGATGCCCTTGATGACTTCGATGTCGCTGCCCGTGTAGCTGAAGCGGATATCCTGCATCTCCACCGTCTGCGGGGACCGGGTCAACGGCGGCTCGTGTCCGCTGGAGACCGGGAGCGCCATGAACAGCTCGTAGTCCTTGAGGTTGGCCAGATCCTCGTCGATGGAGCTGAGGGAAGAGACCAGGTTGTTGGCCGTGGACAGGGCACGGCTCACGATCTGCTGGACGTACAGGAATTGCCCCACTGGTTGGGCCCGGGCGATGATCTGGCCCACCACCCAGACCAACGAGACAACTTCTGCGCCATACTGCAGTGCGTCGGCGGCCAACTGCTTGGGGATGTAGCGCCTCTGGAAATCGAGCCGGCGTCGTTCGTCCGCATCGCGCAGCCGGGAACGGAGATCCATCAGGTAATTCACAATCCCGTAGAGCCGCATCTCTGCGATGTGCTGCGGGCGGAGCAGGTTCTGCTCGATCATCCTGCGCTGGCGACGCGAATCAACCTGGGTATTCCAGTGGGCAATCTGCTCGCGGGAGAGCTTGAACTGCAGGTAGACGCTGGGAACGATCGCCACCAGGACAATCACGGCGATCCACCAGCTGACCAACACCAGGGCTCCGATGGCCAGGATGACCGAGACGAGCTGCGTGAAGATGGCGGCTATGCGGTCCAGCACCCGGGCGTAGGAATCGGAGAAGCGCTTGGCACGGTCGTAGAGGTCTACGGTTTCCTTGTCGTCGTAACGCCAGAACTCCAGCGCGAGGAACCTCTGGTACATCAGGTCCCCCACGATCGCGCCCACGCGGAAGCTCATGAGCTGCTGGATATAGCGGTCTACGCTGCTGAACCCGCCCCAGAACAACCCCAGCGCCGCGGTGATGACAACGTACAGAACTGCCCGCGGACCGGCGTCGGGGTCTCCCGCGTAACCTGCCGCCAGAGCAGTGGTGGTGAGCGCGGCGAAATAGGTCGTGACCAGCGGCAAGGTGGCCGAGATCAGCGAGCCGACAACCTTCATGATGACCGCTGCCGGCGAGGCCTTGAAACTCACTTTCAAGACCTGTCCGACGGCGCGTGCGTACGGGCGCAAGGCCAGCTTGCGGGGCGGCGTCTTGGTCACCCGGACGGATTCCGGGTGCCGTGGCCCCGGGGGTATCGCAGACATGTGCACAGCCTATGCCCACTCCCGTGCGCCGGTGGGGTGGGCCCGAAAACAAAGGTTCCCCGTGGACAATCCACGGGGAACCTTGGGTGTGTCAGCGGGAGTTGTAGTTCGGCGCTTCGACGGTCATCTGGATGTCGTGCGGGTGCGATTCCTTCAGGCCGGCCGGCGTGATGCGGACGAACTTGCCGCGGGCCTTGAGTTCGGGAACTGTGGGTGCGCCCGTGTAGAACATGGTCTGTCGGAGGCCGCCGACGAGCTGGTAGGCAACCGATGCCAGCGGGCCACGGTAGGCCACGCGGCCTTCGATGCCTTCGGGGATCAGCTTGTCGTCACCGGAGACGTCGGCCTGGAAGTAGCGGTCCTTGGAGTAGGACGTGTTCTTGCCTCGGGACTGCATGGCGCCCAAGGAACCCATACCGCGGTAGCTCTTGAACTGCTTGCCGTTGACGAAGATGAGGTCGCCCGGGGACTCCTCACAACCGGCGAGCAGGGAGCCGAGCATTACGGTGTCGGCACCGGCTACGAGGGCCTTGCCGATATCGCCCGAGTACTGCAGGCCGCCGTCGGCGATCAGCGGCACGCCGGCCGGAATCGCAGCCTTGGCGGACTCGTAGATGGCCGTGATCTGGGGAACGCCCACACCGGCCACCACGCGCGTGGTGCAGATGGAACCGGGGCCCACGCCTACCTTGATGCCGTCGGCGCCTGCGTCAATGAGGGCCTGGGCACCTTCACGGGTGGCTGCCTGGCCGCCGATGATGTCCACGTGCGCGGCAACGGGATCCGACTTCAGGCGGGAGATCATGTCCAGCACGCCCTGCGAGTGGCCGTTGGCCGTGTCCACGAACAACGCGTCCACCCCGGCGTCGATGAGCTTCATGGCGCGCTCCCAGCCGTCGCCGAAGAAGCCGATGGCAGCGCCTACGCGCAGGCGGCCCTCGTCGTCCTTGGTGGCGAGCGGGTACTGCTCAGCCTTGGTGAAGTCCTTGGTGGTGATCAGGCCCTTGAGGCGGCCCTGGTCGTCCACCAACGGGAGCTTCTCGATCTTGTTGGTGGCCAGCTTGTGGGAAGCCTCTTCCCGGCTGATGCCCACGTGGCCGGTGACCAGGGGCATCTTGGTCATGGCATCGCTGACGCGGCGGGTCGGGAACTCGGACTCCGGAATGAAACGGGTGTCGCGGTTGGTGACGATGCCCAAGAGGCGGCCTTCGGGATCCACCACCGGGAGGCCGGAAACGCGGTAACGGGAGCACAGTTCGTCGAGCTCCTGCAACGTCGCTTCGGGATTGATGGTCAGCGGGTTGGTGATCATGCCGGACTCGCTGCGCTTCACGCGGTCCACATGCTCGGCCTGGTCGTCGATGGACAGGTTGCGGTGGACTACCCCGAGGCCACCTTGGCGTGCCATGGCAATGGCCATGCGAGACTCGGTCACGGTGTCCATGGCTGCGGAGAGCAGCGGCGTCTGGACGGAGATGCGCCGGGACAGGCGGGAGGAGGTGTCAGCGTCGGAGGGAATGACGTCGGTGTGTCCGGGAAGCAGCAGGACGTCGTCGTAGGTCAGGCCAATGAAGCCAAAAGGATCGTGTTCGGGCTGGGTCATGAGTGCGCCTCTTACCTGGGTTTGGGGACTGGAACTGGTAGGGGTTGCAACTGATGACCAGCCCGTCATTACGGGACTGGCCTGTGCAGAAGTGTTGGATAAATACTAGAACCTCAGCGCCCGTCGCCATATTCCGTGGCGGCCGAGTGTGAGCAACAGCACTGGCGGCAGGCCGCCGTCGTGCTTCACCTGGTGCGCAAGCGGCTGGTGGGGCTAGCTGGCTGACCAGCCAGTCGCCGCCAGCAGCCGCTCCTCGAACATGGGAATCATGCTCTGCACGTAGGTCTTGGTGAGGTGGTTGTCGTCCTTATAGACGTAGACGTTCCCCACCACGGCAGGACATGTTCCCTGCTCGCAAATGAAGTCGCTCATGTCCATCAGGAAGAGCCGGTCCACCTTGCCCACGTAGTCATCCAGTGGCGAGGACGCGGCCAGCGACTCTTCCAGCGGGGCGTTGCAATCTGGGGAATCCGGGCCCTTTTTCTGGACGCACTCGGGCATGTTGATACTGAAGCGTGGATTGTCGCGGACTCCAACCACGTCAATCCCGGCATCCGTGAACGGTTTGATACCGTCCAAATACCCGGGCACCTCCGTCTCGAACGGCGCTGTCACGTGGGTCAGCGAGGCCACGGTGAACACCGCGTCCGGTTTGTGTTCCATGACGTAGGCGGCGCTGGCTTTGTTGAACGCGTTGCATTCGTCGGTCCGTTCGTCCGACTCCGCCCCGAAGCGGCAACTGCCCTTCAGGAGGGTGACCACTTCCCAACCGTGCGCCTTGGCAATGGGTCCCAGGGCAGCCATGTACTGCTGTGCATGCGAGTCGCCCAGGACGACGATCTTCTTGGTGACCACCTCCGGCTCGTCGTTCTGGAGGCAACCCTCCAACAAGGGATCGGACGGCACATTGTCCCCGGTGCACAATCCATCAATATCCGCCCATTCGTCCTTCATGGCTGCCGGGGCGGGGATGATCTTGGCGTCCGGTGTCGGTTGGCCTGCATTTTGCGGCGCCAGCGCGGCAGCGCCGGGAGTCAGCTCCATGGGCTGGTCGGCAATGGCAGCGCTCTCCGAAGAAATGGCACCCTGCCAGACGGTGACCGGCAAGGCGAGCAGCGCACCGCAGGAAGCAATCACGACGGCGGCACGCCAGGACCGCACGTTCGGCCACTCCCAGCGGCGCATCGGACGTTCCACGTAACGGGTGGTGGCAACGGCCAGCACCATGGAAACCGCCATGATGGCCAGGCCCTGGAGGATGTTGGGCGGGGCGGTTTCGGTGACCAGGAGGAAGAACACCAGGACCGGCCAGTGCCACAGGTAAAGGGCGTAGGAGTTGTCGCCTACCAGGACCAGCGGCCTCGAGCTGAGGAAACGATCCGCGCCAAAACGGCTATCGCTCTGACCGGCGACGATCACGGCAGCGGCGGCCAGCGTAGGCCACAAAGCGACGAAGCCCGGGAAGGAGCGGTCAACAGTCAGAATCAGCCCGCAGGACAGCATGGCGGCCAGCCCGGCCCAGCCCAGGAACACCCGCAGCCGGCGCCCCGGCTTGAGGTAGGGCAATGCCAGGGCCAGCAAGGAGCCCAGCGCGAACTCCCACAGCCGGGTGCGTGTATCGAAGTACGCAATCTCCTGGTTGGTGGCCGTTTGGTCGATCGAGAAAAGGAGCGACGCCACGAAGATCAGCCCAAAGGCCATGAACAGCAACTGCCTGTGGGCCACGGCCTTGCTGCGCGGGAACAGTTTGGCCAGGTACGGCTGAAGGAGGGCTACCCCGGCAAAGACCAACGGCCAAAGAATGAACACCTGGCCCTGGACGGACAGGGACCAGAAGTGCTGCAGCGGGCTGGCACCGGAGTGGTCCTGGGCGTAATAGTCCACCGCAGATTCAGCAAGCTGCCAGTTCTGCCGGTACAGCAGGGAGGCCCACGCCTCGGCGAGGACGTCAGGCCAACGGCTTTGCGGAATAAAGGTCCAGGTAGCGGTGAGGACCGCAAGCAAAACCACGACGACGGCGGGCAGCAGCCGCTTGAAGACGTGCAGCCAGTGCCTCAGGAGTTGGAGTGGCTTGTGGCTCTCCAGCTTCCGGGTGAAGGACAGGGTCAACAGGAATGCCGAGATGAGCAGGAACACATCCACACCGCCGGACACCCGGCCGAGCCAGATGTGGTAGGCGGCCACCATCAGCACCGCCAAGGCACGCAGGCCTTGGACCTCCGGACGGAAGGCGCGTTCCGCCGTCGTTCTTTGTGCCTTATCCATCACGGCTTTAGCCATCGCTGCTTTAGCCATCATCGCGTCCACCCCGTCGCGGCAAACCACCTCTCGTCAAACATGTCCCCCATGCTGGTGACGTACGTCTTGGACAAATGGTTATCGTCCAGATAGACGAACACGTTTCCAATGACGCTGGGGCACGTCACGCCGTCGCACAGGAGGTCGGTCATATCCAGGAACGCGGCGTTGCCAAAGGTCCCCTGCACCGCGGCAAACGGGCTTTCGGCGGCCAGTACGTCCGGCTCGTCCGACTTGCACTCCGAGCTGTCCACGCCCTTGGCCAGGGCGCACTCGGTGACGTTGTAGTCGTAGCGTGGGTTGTCACGGATGGCCACCACCTGGATGCCCAGGTCGTTGAAGTTGGTCACCGTCTGGTCAAAGCCATAGACGAGCTTCTCGTCCGGCGACGACGGCGAAGCCATGGTTCCCACCATGAACACAGCGTCCGGCGTCTTCGAGGCCACGTACTTGAAGGCCGCGGCGTTGAAGTCGTTGCACTGCGCTTCGGCGTCCGGATTCTGCGGCATGAAATGGCAACCGCCCAGCAGGAGTGCAGTGACCTTCCAATGTTCAGCCTCGGCCAGGGGGCCGATCGCCGCCAGCCATTGCTGCGAGTGGGAGTCACCCAGCACCACGATGTTCTTGACGGCGTCGTCGCCAACACCGTTGGTCTGGCAGTTGTCCGCCAGGAGTTTGTCATCCGGCTTGGTATCTCCCTCACAGGAGTCTCCAAGGTGCGCCCAGTCTTCCGGCAGCTGTTCCGCCGTCGGAAGCGTCTTCGCGCCGTCGGCCACCAAGTCCACGTAGCCCGGAAGGAGGGCGTGCGCGCCAGGGTTGTCGTTGAAGGCCTGGGTCTCGGCGGCCTTCTGGTCAAGGTACTGCTTGTACTGGAAGCCCAGGAGCGGCGTGCAGGCAATGGCCAGGCATGCAGCGATGGAAACCGCGGCCCGCCACTTCTTCACTTCAGGCCACTTCCACTCACGGAAGGGCTTCTCCACGAACTTGGTGGTCAGGAACGCCAGGACCAGGGCCAAAGCGACGATCGCTGATCCTGACAACCAGCCCGCGTGTTCCTTTCCGCTCCAGGCCAACGCAATGACCAGGATGGGCCAGTGCCACAGGTAGAGGGCGTAGGAGTTGTCACCCAACCGGACCAGGAACTTGGAGCTGAGGATCCGGTCCACGCCGAAGCGGCTTCCGGTTTGGCCGGCCGCGATCACGCAGACGGCAGCGAGCGTGGGCCACAGCGCAACGAAGCCAGGGAAAGCCGTCTGCACCTGCAGAATGATCCCGCAACTGAGCATGGCCACCACGCCAACCCAACCCATGACCACGCGGACCGGCTTGGAGAAGTTGAGGGCCGGAAGTATGAGGGCAACCAGCGTTCCCAGGGCGAATTCCCACAACCGGGCGAAGGTATCGAAGTAGGCCACAGCCTGGTTGTTGGCTGTGAAAATGATGGAGTACGCCAGCGATGCGATGAAGATGATCGCGAAGACGTAGGCCAGGGAGGCACGGTAGCGGAGGTTGAACTTCCGGCAAAGGATCGCCATGGTGGCGAAGATGACAGGCCACAAAATGAAGACCTGGCCTTGGATGGAGAGCGACCAGAAGTGCTGGACGGGGCTCGCAAGGCTGTGGTCGGTTGCGTAGTAGTTGACTGCGAGGGTCTGGAGCAACCAGTTCTCGAAGTAGAACAGGGATGCCCATGCCTGGTTCACAACCTCCACCCACCGTGTGGGCGGAAGGAAAACGAACGTTGCGGCGAGAGTGCTGAGCAGGACCACCACCACGGCCGGGAGCAAACGGCGGAACAAGTGGAGCCAGTGCCGGATGAGGTCCATGGACCTCCGCTGTTTATAACGTCCGGTGAACTGAAGTGTCATCAGGAATGCGGAGATCAGCAGGAACACGTCCACGCCGCCGGACACGCGTCCGATCCAAATGTGGTAGCTGACCACCATGAGGACAGCCAGGGAGCGAAGGCCTTGGATTTCCGGGCGGAACTTGGACTTTGCAACGGGTCCGGCGGCCCGCCTGTCGGGACGGGCGGGCTGTTGGATCGTTGGTGCAGTCACGTTAGGCGATTCCTCAAAGGCTCATTCACAAAGGTTCCATCATATGCGTTTTCGCGCATGCGACCCAGTCACGTGGGCCGGACAGACCCGGTTCCGGAGGTCAATTAGTTCATTCATCGCTATGGATCAGCACAGTTGAACCTGTGTTCTGACTGTGCCCTTCCAAGCCGATTCCGGGCCTCACAGGGGCAAACGATCCTCAGTTGCCTTATTTCAATCGTACTGAAAAATTATGTGACGTATTCCACGGACATTAATGCCTTCAGGCGCTGCGCTTCTCCGCTGGTTGGCGTTGCCTATCCGTGATTCCCCGTTGCGTGGCAGGTCGAACCGATGCCATGACGCCGGCCAGGTACCGCGCGTCCCTGCCAACTCCCGGGAGCGTGGCGGAGGCGGCAGCGAACTGGAATTCCTGGCCCAGGAAGTAGAGCCCAGGCACGGATTCCACCACGCCGCGGGGGCGGTCCAAGGAGCCTGCTTCCTGCAGTTTGAGCCACGAGTAGTCCTCCCGGTATCCGGTGCACCACACCACATTTGCCACGTCCAGGGTGGTTCCGTCCTCGAGCACCGGCTTTCCTGCGGCAATGCCGGCCATCCTCGGCACCATCTGCACACCCGCCGCGCGGAGCTCCTTGGTGCGTGTCCGAATCAAGGGTGCTGCCATGGTCTTGAATCCAGGTGCTGCCTTGCGCCCGACGGGGGTGTTCAGGGTCAGGACATACAAACCGAGGAACCTGATCACCGGAAGGAAGAACCGTGCCCCGGCCCGGCCATGGCGGACGGGAAGTTCGCCGCTCGGTTTTCCTGCCACGAACGTTTGGTGCGTCCGGCTGGCTTCCAACGCTATTTCGGCCCCGGAATTGCCGAGGCCCACCACCAGGACAGGTCCCTGTTGGAACTGCTGCGGGTTCCGGTAGTCCGTGGAATGCATGTGGACGATTCCTGGGCCCAGGTCCTTGGCGAAGTCCGGCCGCTTGGGCAACTGGTGCCCGCCTGTGGCTACCACGACGTTCCGGGCATGCCACCTCTGCTCCCCCGCCACGACGACGAAGCCGTCGGCATCCTGCCGGACCTCATCCACCCGGGCACCAAGGACCAGGGGCAGGTCGAAGCGTCGGGAGTAGTCCTCCAGGAAGTCCGCCAGTTGATCCTTGGTGGGGAACGCCAGATGGTCGCCCGGGAACGGCATACCCGGAAGGCCGTCGTATTTTGCGGGCGTGAACAGCCGAAGCGAGTCCCACCTTGCCCGCCAGGCCGCACCTGCCCGGGCATTTTCATCCAGGATCACGAAGTCCCGACGTTGGCCCGCCAGGTAGTAGCCCATCGCGAGACCGGCTTGGCCGCCTCCCACGATGACGGTGTCCACCTCAGTGCGCTGGTTCTCTTGCATGGCAGTTTGTCCTCCTGAATAGTGCTGCGAGTACTGATACGGCAAAGGTATGGCGCCAGGTGTTCCTGGCGCGTCGGGAGGATTGCCCAGTCCGATGGAGAAGGTGTGGGTATTTATGCGCAGTGAGAGAGGATCCGCCGGAAAGGGGCGTTCGGTGAAAGAGGATCCGCCAGAAAGGGGCGTTCGGTGAAAGAGGATCCGCCAGAAAGGGGCGGTCGGTGAAAGAGGATCCGCCAGAAAGGGGCGGTCGGTGAAAGAGGATCCGCCAGAAAGGGGCGGTCGGTGAGAGAGGGTCCGCCGGAAAGGGGAGTTAGGTGAGAGAGGGTCAGGGGATGAGGTGGTGTTCGAAAGCGTAGGTGGTGGCTGCCGCCCTTGAGGGGACGCCGAGCTTGGCCAGGATGTTGCTGACGTGCCGGGCCGCCGTCTTTTCGCTGAGGTAGAGCAGTCTCGCAATGGATTTGTTCGAATGCCCCGCCGCGATCAATGCCAGGACCTCGGACTCCCTGGGCGAGAGCAATGATTTGTTTCCGGATTGTCCACCCCGGAGAGCCTGAACCCCGGCCATTGCCGGTGCTGCGCCGAGGTCGGCAAAATCGGCCAAGGCTGCCTCAAATTCCATGGCCGCCGAATCGGCATCCCCCAGTGCGGCACACGCTCTTCCAGCCATGACCCGCGCCGCTGCTGCGTGGAAAGGCGCCTCCAGGGTGTACCACAGCCGCCAAGCCCGCCGGGCCGCTCCAAGGGCGCGCTCCGCTTCCCCTTCTGCCAGCAGGACGGCGGCCTCGGTCTGGGCGGCGAGGGCGACCTCCAAAGGCCGGCTTCGGGGATTCAGCCCGCCGGCCAATTCGTCGACGGCGGTTCTCGCCGCTGCCAGGTCACCGGACTGCAGATCAATCTCGACGACGGCGGGAAGCAGCCGTCGCCGGTTGGCCGGGTCAGCGGCGGCCGCGGCGCGGTGAATGCGTGCCTTCGCCTCTGCTGTCTTGCCGGCCGCGAGCCGAAGCAAGGCAAGGCCCGGTTCCGGTTCGAAGCCTGTCTCCGACGCAATCTTGAAGGCTTGCTCGGCTTCTTCCCACTGGCCACGGAGCCTGAAGACTTCGCCCTCCTGGTACCAGGCACCAAACGTCGCGTCGGGATCGCCTTTGCGGATCCGTCCCTCGGCGGCACGGGCCACGGCCAAAGCTTCGTCCCAGGCACCATGGAGGATCAGCAACTCGGCGCGGAAAGCCTGGCACTGCGCCCCGAACATCACCATGTCAGGGCGTTCCCCACACCACCGCTCCAGTGCGGCCGTCCATTCCTGGGCCCTTCCTACGTCCTGGGCCAACCGGCAACTACCCAGGACGGCGCAGTAGATGATCCCGGTGGGTATGGGTGAAACTTCGCCGGCAGTCACCGAAACCATCACTTCGTCCAGCAACAGGAGGCCCTCTTCGGGGTAGCCCAGCGCCAGCCGGGACGTACCAAGGCCAAGGCGGCCCATGGCCTGGAGGTCCTTTTCGCCAAGCGACTCCCCAATCTCCAGCGCTCTGTTGAAGAACCCGTAACCCGCTTCGGGATCGCCGCCACGCAGAGTGCCGAGGCCCGTCGGTATGAGCAGGTAGCCCTCGCCGGCAGAAGGATGTCCAAGTCCCTCCACCAGGCGCTTGGCCTTGGCCAGCCACCCGCTTCCCCGCGCGTATTCGCCCATGTCCATCAGGAACATCACCAGCCATGCGGCGCAGCGTGCAGCGCTGTCCGGATCCCCCACGGTCAGATGCTCGTCGTGCGCCCGGCTGAGGTACTCCACCCCGTCACCGTTAAGCCCCAGCAACATGGCAACCGAGGCGAGGAGCTCCATGTCCTGGGGCGGCAGCCCGCCCTCCGAATCGGCGCGGACGAGGCACTCCAAAGCGTCGCTCCAGCGGCGTTCCGTGAAAGCCGAGCGACCCAGGTCCAGGGCAGTGACAGGTGCTGTCATATTTCACTTCTCCGGTGGAAGCGGCACGGTTGGCGTACGCAACCGCCACTTCCAGCGTCAGGTTACCGCCCGCCGTCGTACGCGGACAATAGCCATCCCGAACCCCCCAGAAGGCACAAAGAAACCCCGGCCACGCAGGCATGACCGGGGTTTCCAGGAGCAGGCAGCTTAGTGCTGGTGGCCTGCGTGTGCGTCTTCTTCCTCAGCCGGCTTCTCGGCAACCAAGGTCTCGGTGGTGAGAACCAGGGCAGCGATCGAAGCGGCGTTGCGGAGAGCGGAGCGGGTGACCTTGACGGGGTCGATCACGCCGGCGGCGATCAGGTCCTCGTATTCACCGGACTTGGCATTGAAGCCGTGGTTGGCGTCCAGGTCGGAGACCTTGGAAACCACCACGTATCCGTCGAAGCCGGCGTTCTGGGCGATCCAGCGCAACGGCTGCGTCAGGGCGCGGCGGACGATGCCGACAGCGGCAGCTGCGTCACCCTCGAGAGCCTTGACGGCGGGAGCCTCATCCAGCGCCTTGAGGGCGTGGATCAGGGCGGAACCGCCGCCGGAAACGATGCCTTCTTCAAGGGCGGCACGCGTGGAGGAGACAGCGTCCTCAATGCGGTGCTTCTTTTCCTTGAGCTCAACCTCGGTGGCTGCGCCAACCTTGATCACGCCGATGCCGCCAGCCAGCTTGGCCAGGCGTTCCTGCAGCTTCTCGCGGTCCCAGTCGGAATCCGTGCGGGTGAGCTCAGCGCGGAGCTGTGCAACGCGGTCGGCTACGTCCTGCTCGGTACCGGCACCGTCCACGATGGTGGTGTTGTCCTTGGTGACCGTGATACGGCGTGCCGTACCCAGGACCTCAAGGCCAACGGTGTCCAGGCTCAGGCCGAGATCCGGGGAAACAACCTGTGCACCGGTGAGGGTGGCGATGTCCTGGAGCATGGCCTTGCGGCGGTCGCCGAAGCCCGGGGCCTTGACGGCCACAACGTTGAGCGTGCCGCGGATGCGGTTGACGATCAGCGTGGACAGGGCTTCGCCTTCGATGTCTTCGGCGATGATGAAGAGCGGCTTGGAAGCCTGGAGGGCCTTCTCCAGCAGCGGCAGGAAGTCCTGCAGCGAGGAGATCTTCCCCTGGTTGATCAGGATCAGCGCGTCTTCGAGGACGGCTTCCTGGCGCTCTGCGTCGGTGACGAAGTACGGGGAAAGGTAGCCCTTGTCGAACTGCATGCCCTCGGTGAGGACCAGTTCGGTCTGCGTGGTGGAGGACTCTTCAATGGTGATGACACCATCCTTGCCCACCTTGCCGAAAGCCTCGGCCAGCAGTTCGCCAACCTCGTCGCTCTGTGCGGAGATCGCTGCGACGTTGGCAACCTGCGTGCCTTCGACTTCGCGGGCGTTCTCCAGCAGGCGGGCGGCGATGGCTTCCACGGAAACCTCGATGCCGCGCTTGATCTCGCCCGGAGCGGCGCCGGCTGCGACGTTGCGCAGGCCTTCCTTGACCAGGGCCTGGGCGAGCACAGTTGCCGTGGTGGTGCCGTCACCGGCAACATCGTTGGTCTTGGTGGCGACTTCCTTGGCCAGCTGTGCGCCAAGGTTCTCGTAGGGGTCGTCCAGCTCAACTTCGCGGGCGATGGTCACGCCGTCGTTGGTGATGGTGGGGGCGCCCCACTTCTTGTCCAGCACCACGTTGCGGCCGCGGGGGCCGAGGGTCACCTTGACGGTGTTGGCGAGCTTGTCGATACCGGCCTCAAGCGACCGGCGGGCAGCGTCGTTAAACGCAAGCTGCTTTGCCATGGTTGTGTCCTTTCAGAACGGAAAACCCGCACCACTGGCGGCTGGAGGATATTCCAACGATGCCTGCGGTGCGGGGTTCCAGGAAGTTACTTGACGACGATCGCGAGGACGTCGCGGGCGGACAGAACGAGGTACTCGCTGCCACCGGTCTTGACTTCGGTTCCACCGTACTTGGAGTAGATAACGACGTCGCCAACGGCTACGTCCACCGGTACGCGGTTGCCATTGTCATCGAAGCGGCCGGGGCCGATTGCAACAACTTCGCCTTCCTGCGGCTTCTCCTGTGCGGAGTCCGGAATGACCAGGCCGGAAGCCGTGGTCTGCTCTGCTTCGAGCGGGCGAACAACAATACGATCCTCAAGAGGCTTAATCGAGACCGACACTCGGATCTCTCCTTTTCATGAGCTGATTCATGGACTAAGAACAAGGGTGCCGAGGCGTGCAACCGTCGTCGCGGTGCCGGTAGCTGCCTGGCGTGGTTAGCACCCACCAAGGGAGAGTGCTAACCAAGACTCTATGTAAGGCGTTAGCACTCGGTCAAGGTGAGTGCCAGCATTTCGTCATGGGTGAACCCGGCTTACTGGTCCCTCAGGTCATCGAGGTCGAAGTCCTCGTCGTCGCCGTCCGCCGCTGAGGCCCCGCGGTTGAGGTACAGAACGATGCCGGCTGCAACGGCGACGACGCCGGAAACCACCAAGCCGATGATCCCGCCTGCGCGGACTCCGCTGTACAGCTCCCGGATGTCGCGGGCCTCGTCGGTTGCGTCATTGACACTCTTGCCCGTCACCGAATAGGCGGCGGCATTGAAGGAGTCCAACGCAAAAATCACTATGAGAAGGCCGACGCAGATCACGGCGATCACGACGCCGGCAATCAAGGCCGGGCGGGCATAGGTGGAGAGGGACCGGCCGGCGGAATGCTCTGCGGCTCCTGGATGGACGGGCTGGTTCCCGTCCGGGCTGTCGGCGTCGGAGGGCTGCGGAGCTGCGGTGTCTTCCATGAAATCAACCCTATCGGGCTGATCGGTCCGGTCTCAGCCCCGGACGCGAAACGTTAAGCTGGATGCCATGCCCAATGCTCCCCAGGAACACC
This sequence comes from Paenarthrobacter sp. NPDC089714, assembly GCF_044748905.1. Lineage (NCBI taxonomy): Bacteria > Bacillati > Actinomycetota > Actinomycetes > Micrococcales > Micrococcaceae > Paenarthrobacter > Paenarthrobacter sp. NPDC089714. The sequence continues at coordinate 373,706 of NZ_JBIVGX010000001.1, read as the reverse complement.
TCGCGCCCTTGCTCACCACCGAAGGATGGGAACTGCTTGGCTCGCTGGGACCCTACCGGGAAGCCGACGCGCTGGCCCTGAACGCCTCGCTGCGCAAGGCCGGGCACTCCCCCGAGCTTGTAGCCGCCGTCCTGACGCAGTCGCGCTTGCGGACCAAGGCCGAGGCCAAGTTCGGCGAGTTCGCCCATCAGATGCTGTTTACCCAGGCGGGCTTGGAACAGGCCACCCGCCTCAATGTTGCAGCCCGGCACGCCGAGCGGTTCCTGAAGGCAGGGATCTCCCACGTTGCTGATCTGGGGTGCGGGTTGGGTGCCGATTCCCTGGCGCTGGCGTCCATGGACGTCAACGTGACCGCGGTGGAGATGGACGAGACGACGGCCGCCTGCGCAACCATCAACCTGATGCCGTTCCCGCATGCCACGGTGGTACATTCCGATGCCACGTCTGTGGACCTCTCCGGGGTGGACGGTGTGTGGCTCGATCCGGCCCGACGGACCACCTCAACCTCTGGAACAAAGCGAATTTGGGACCCCGAGGCATTCTCTCCCCCGCTCTCGTTCGTCGGGGGCCTGGCAGCATCCGGCCGTGCGGTGGGGGTCAAAATGGGCCCGGGCATGCCCCACGATTCCGTCCCGGGCGGCTGTGAGGCCCAGTGGGTTTCCGTGGGCGGTGACGTCACCGAAGTGACCCTGTGGTTCAACGCCGTAGCCCGCCCCGGGGTTCGCCGCGCAGCGCTGGTGATCGGCGCCCAGGGCGCTGCCGAAATCACCAGCGGCGAGGATTTCGACGGCGGTCCGGAAGCCGCCGTCGGGCCCGTGGAAGGCTTCCTGTATGAGCCTGACGGCGCGGTGATCCGAGCGGGTCTCGTGGCCGACGTCGCAGAACGGATCGGCGGGCATCTGGTGGACGAACACATTGCCTACATCTGCGCCCCCGAACTCCACGACACCCCCTTTGCCCGCGCCTACCGCGTGCTGGAGGTGATGCCCTACAACGTCAAAGCCCTCAAGGCGTGGGTCAAGGCAAACGGCGTCACCGTGCTGGACATCAAGAAACGCGGCACCGCCGTCACGCCTGAAGAACTCCGGAAACAACTGCTGTCTGGGAGGACGGCCGGGAAGGCCGGCATGGCCAAAACAGCCACGCTGGTGCTCACCAGGATCGGCGAGGAGCGGGTGGTTGTGGTGGTGGAGCCGGTCAGCGTTTAGGCCTGCTCTCCCCGACATCATCAAGACCACCACCGCCATCGCTGCGAAGGCCTTCGAACGCCGCCGAGTCGGCCGGGAGGGTACGGCGAATCCGCGAACCACAACTACGTCGTCTTCTTGGCGGCCACAGGGTCCAATGTGCATTCACCGACAACTTTGATAAATGAAACAGTTTTCGTCGGCATGAAAATCACGAGCATGCCGCGCGGGGTTACAGCATGAATCTCAATTCCCGTGGTGTTCGAGCCCCGGTTGTCGAAGATATTTGTGATCTTGTAGCCCATCGACTTCCAGTGGACCTCCATAGCGTCCACAGAAGACTGCGGCTCATCAACCGGGCTGCCCTCAATCTGCCGTTGGTATAAGCGTCCGTCGGCGCGCGCGTGCACACTGCAGGGTTCCGCCACGTAATCTGCGGTATCGGCGCGGTCCCACTCGGGCCACGTCGTTCCCGAATGCTGCACCGTGTCTTCCATGGCGTCCATGAACTCCGTAAAGACTTCATGGGCACTCCGCTCGCCTGGGGCCGCCTCACCGCCTTGACCGCCTCTCGTTGAGTTTGAATGGCACCCTGTCATTGCTAAACCCGCCCCGACCACCAGCGACAGAATCATCATCTGGGAACTGGGTCCAACGGAAATCGAACCTTCTCCGTGGAATCTGCCAGCCACGGTCAGGTCGTCTTCTTGTCGGCAGCAGGGTCCAAGGTGCATTCGCTGACTACCTTGATGAAGCTGGTTTCCGATGATGGTGTGAACTGTACGAGCAATCCCCTCGAGCTGCGGGCATTGATCTGAATGCCCGTGGTGTTTCCGCCCATATTGTCGAAGATGTTGCCAATCTTGTAGCCCTTGCTCTCCCAGTGGGCCTTCATCCGTTCCACGGCGGCCCGGGGATCGTCAACGGGGCCACCTTCGATCTGTGTCTGATATGCCCTTCCGTCCTCACGGGCGTGAACCGAGCACGGCGGCGGGAAGAATCCCGCGGTGTGCTTGCGATCCCAAATGGGCCACTCGGCACCGGACTGCTGCACCGTGTCATCAATGGCATCCATGAAGTCCGTAAAGACTTCCTGGGCGCTCCGCTCTCCGGTCCCCGGCTCTCCGCCCTGGCCACCACCCGCTTGGTTTACAGCGCACCCTGACAAGCCCAAACTCACCGTGACCATCACTGCGAAGACCTTCGAACGCCGCCTCATCGGCCGGGCGGGTTTTGCGAATTCACGAACCACAACTACGTCGTCTTCTTGTCGGCAGCCGGGTCCAGGGTGCATTCGCTGTGGACGTTTATGAATGACGTACTTTTCGACGGCGTGAAAATCAGGAGCATGCCGCGCGGGTTTACAGCATGAATCTCAATGCCAGTGGTGTTTCCACCCATGTTGTCGAAGACGTGTGTAATCCTGTAACCCTTCGACTTCCAATGGACCTTCATGGCGTCCACGGCAGCCTGCGGATCCTCGACAGGGCCGCCCTCGATCTGTGTTTGGTAGGCCCTCCCATCCTCACGAGCATGAACCGAGCACGGCCCGGGGAAGAATCCTGCGGTGTGATTCCGATCCCAAATGGGCCAATCTGCGCCAGACTGTTGCACCGTGTCATCAATGGCATCCATAAAGTCCTCGAATACCTCCGACGCGCTCCGCTCGCCTGGCCACGGCTCCCTTCCGCGGCTACCGCCAGTTTGGTTTGCGCTGCAACCTGGCCCCATCAAACCCACCACGGCCACCACCGCGAAGACTTTCGAACACCGCCACGCACCCTGGGAGCGCACTGAGAATTCACGAGCCACAACTACGTCGTCTTCTTGTCGGCGGCAGGGTCCAAGGTGCATTCGCTCTGCACATCTATGAATGAGGTGTTTTTCGACGGGGTAAAAACCAGGACCATGCCCCGAGGAGTCGAGGCGCCGATTTCAATACCGGTAGCGTTGGCGCCCATGTTGTCGAAGACGTTTCCAATCTTGTAGCCCTTGCTCTCCCAATGGGCCTTCATTTGTTCCACCGCGGCTCGGGGATCGCGAACAGGTCCTCCCTCGAGTTGAGTCTGATATGCGCGGCCATCATCCCGAGAATGTACTGAGCAAGGTGGTGGGAAGTATCCTGACGTATCATTGCGGTCCCAGCTCGCCCAGGTTGCCCCTGAATGTTGCACCGTGTCATCAATGGCATCCATAAAGTCCTCGAACACCTCCGACGCGCTCCGCTCACCTGGTCCGGGCGCAGCGCCTTGACCATTATTTGTTGGGCTGGCATTGCACCCCGACGCCATCAAACACCCCAATATCATCAAGACCACCCAGACGCTGTGCTTGTACGTATATCTCGTCATTTGTCGACTTCCTTTATTTCCGCGGTGATTTCTTCCGCGGTGAGATCCCTTTCGACCATCGACCCGGCAGGATAATCCATTCCGCCGTAGCCCGTCTTGAATTCACTACGAAGCGGCAGCAATTTCTTTATCCGCGCTCCGAAGCCCGTGGAGGTCAAGGCGATATTGTGGGCTGACTCGGTGTTTCGGTCGAGGTAGCCATGCTCCTTGGTAGCAGCAAAGACTGAATCTCCGCTGCTGCTGCCTGCCCACCCTTTGGCGTCATGGCCGGTGGTCCGCTTATAGAAGTGGCCAGTGTCGGGATCGTAGCCTCCTTCAGAGGAGAAGGTCTTGCCTCCGAACCACTCACCGGTGGGATCCAGCCGCCCTTCACGGCCCTTTAGTCCACTGCCAATGATCCCCAAGGGGGCCACCCGGTCCTCACCCGCGGACGTCAGGTACACCTCCGGCCGACCAGCATCATCCTTCGCGACGTGTAGATCAGCGGCAGAGCCAACCTCCTGCCCTTCGATCCCGGCCGAGCCAAAGAACGTTGCGGTCGCAACCTCGTGGGTGATGGATTTCAAGGCATAAGAGGCCGTGGTGGTTCCGTAAGAGTGGGCCACAACGTTCAGTCGCGGTTTGACGCCGTCGTCCCCCATGACGGCGCGGGTCTCGCTGAACCCATCCAGCGCAGCTGCCAGCTTTACGCCACCGGCCTTGGCCAACTCTGTCGATAGCACCTCACCACTGGGCGGCGCCTCAGGGGTGTCATACCCAACCCAGGACACCACAGCGTTTTCCGGAAACTCTGAGTCTTTGAGGACAACGTGTTGGGCGCCATACAGGTCCTGAGCCGACTTCGTCCATGATTCCAAGCCGTCGGCCACGGTGGTTTTCATGCCCGGGACATTCCAGGTCACATTGGCTGCTGTGTCCAGGTCCCCGATCGCGATTGCCACCAGTGGCTTGCCGTTGTCATCCGGTGTGAAGGACACGATGCTTCGCGGCGGAGCGTCCGTCCTGTCGTCGGCAGGAACGAGTGAATCGTAGATAACCCCCAACACCTTCTTGTCCGCTTCGCTGGTCCGGGTGTCGTGATAAATGGCGTCAAGGTTGGCACGGTTGGCCTTCGCCCTGACCGCATATGGGATCCCGTTGAGGTTTCCGATGATCCCCGGTGCGGCCACCAACAACGCCGCCTGTTGCTCGGAGGTCAGCCCAGTCCACCATCCTTGGACGTAGGCAACGGCCGGCTGGGCCTTGAGCCCGTTGCGGAGGTAATCCGTCTCAGCCGAACCGTAGTCCAGCAACTCCCCGGCCGACATGGACTTCAGCAGGGCCAACGTCTCCACAGCACCTTCAGTGCCGCCCCCACCGCTGGCCTCCAACTTTTGCAACCGGAACCTGGTGAAGTCCGCCCGGAACTCCCTCGCCGCTCCGCCGTCGTAATACACCGGAACTGACGGGTCGATCGAATAGATGCGATTGATCTGGCGGGCGCAGTCCTGCTGCGCTTGTTCATGCTGCGAGGCCAGCAACCGCACCCGGCGCTCCAGGTCCGCGGCCCGCAAAGCAAGAGCAGCACCGCCCGACGAAGCCAGCAGGTCACCCGCTTGCTCCATGAACGCCGCCCGCTCCTCATACCGGTCCCGCCCGCGATGAAACTGCCCGATCTCATCCAGCAACAAAGCACGACGCCGGTTCAGGTCTCGGATGTCATCCGCATACGCCATCAACGCCCTATACACCACAGCAAGACCGGCCCGGATCCCCTCACTCTTTTGGGTTACCGGCTTGAACAAGGCCAACAATTCCGGTGCCTCCGGAGCCCGGTACGCATCCGCCATGGCAGACCACTCCGACGCCGCCATTTGCACAATGTTCACGATGCCTTGCGCGTTCTCTGTCAGAGGATTTGCCGTTATCTCCAACGCTTCAGGATCCGGCCATCCGTCCATCGCGGATGCATCAACTTGATACACGACAGCCCTACTTCGCCGGATTCCAGGGGGACATGTCACGTGGGAAATCCCTGGAGTTGGGATTCCAGTAGGACATGTCCAGCGGCAAATCGCCGGGACGCAACACCACGATGCTCCGGGCGTTCGCCAGGGCCGTGGCCGCCATGGTCTCGTCGCACGCCACGTAGGCAGCTACCGCCTCGCGGGTACCACCAAAGATGTTGGCCGTTCGCCGCGCCAGCCCATGGACATCCACCGTGAGTACAGAGTCCTCATAACTCTCCATCGCCGAGTAAACGGGCCCACTCCGCAGTGCGCCACGAATGTCATCACACACATGCCTCAGCTTGGCCTGAACGGCCGGGAGCTGTTCCATGCGCTGCTTCGAGGCAGCCACCACCGCCAGAGTCCTGCCCGTATCAATGTCGAACGTCACTGCTGCTCCACCAACTTCGTAAGGATTCTGATTAATCCATCGAAATGATTAATCTCTCACGAAGCGTATACCGACAGCAGACTCTCAGCTGGATCGGACTAGGACATCCGAACGTCAGCGACGGGAGAACTCCGAGGCTTCACGAACCTGTTCCGGCGTTGGCCTGACGCCGGTGTAGAGGACAAACTGCTCCTCGGCTTGGATCGCAATGACCTCCGCTCCCGTAATGACCGGCTTGCCCGCCCTGCGGGCCGCAGCGATGAGAGGCGTTTCCGACGGCAAGGCCACCACATCGAACACCGCCATCGCCGCAGCGATGGCGGAATCGTCGAAGGACTGGGCAGTCTCGTCGGCCCCAGCCATGCCCAGCGGCGTGACGTTGATGATGAGATCGGCGGTGGCTCCGTTGACGTCATCCTGCCATCCGAAGCCGTAGAGTCCAGCGAGCGCCCTGCCCGCGGTTTCGTTACGTGCCACGATGGTCACGTTGGTGAAGCCGGCATCCCGCAAAGCAGCCGCCACGGCCTTGGCCATGCCGCCCGCTCCCCGCAGTAGGACCGAGTGCGCAGTAGGCACTTCATGGTCCTTCAAGAGCCGGGCAATAGCGATGTAGTCGGTGTTGTAAGCAGTCAGCACGCCATCATTGTTGACGATGGTGTTGACGGAGTCGATGGCCTTGGCGGACGGGTCCATCACATCCACCAGCGGGATGACGGCCTCCTTGTAGGGCATGGATACCGCCGCACCGCGAATGGGAAGGCCCCTGATTCCGGCCACGGCGAGGGCAATGTCCGCGGGCGCGAAGGCCTTGTAGACAAAGTTCAGGCCGAGCAGGTCGTAGAGATAGTTGTGGAACCTGGTTCCAATGTTGCTGGGTCGGGCAGCAAGCGAGATGCAGAGGGCCATGTCTTTGTTCAGGATGGGCATGCACCCATTAAACAACTCCAAGGGGCAAGCCGGGTGAATAAGTCATATTTATTTTGCCGGCTTGCCCACGGGATGGATCAGCCCTGCCGCGCCTTCATGCGAGGGTTCTTTTTGTTGATGACAAACGTTCGCCCGCGCCGGCGGACGACCTGCGCTCCAGGGATCTTCTTCAGCGCGCGGAGCGAGTTCCTGACTTTCATGGTTATTCTCCTTGTGTTGTAGGGATCAAAGGGTTTCACTGAGCTCGAAGGGGTCGTTCCATTCCCCCGGATGCAGCGCCATTTCTGCCTCGGTAACCTGGCAATCGTCCAGCAGGCGGCGGATCTCCCCGGGGTCTACGTCCTCCGAGCGTCCAGTGATGGCCAGGACCGTACCGCGGTCACCATGGTGGGGATGCCAGTCGAGGACGGCGTCGACGTCGGCTCCCGGACCTGCGGTACCGGCCGCGTCCGCCCACCAAGGCCCGGTGCTTTCCAGCCACACGCGGGGACCAATGCCCTGGATGGCAATCCGGACCCCCGCCGCGGACGCAATCCATAGGCGACCCCGCATCCAGTGGGTTCCCGCCGCCAGTTGGGGCAAGGCCTCCCGAAAGCGCCCAGGATGGAGCGGCCTTGCCGCCTTGTGCAGGACAGTACTGAAAAGCCCGGGAGCTTCGTCCAGCGGAATGCGCACCGTACCGGGCTTGGTCCGGGCTGTCGCTTCGGCATCGTCATAGCATCCCGGCCTGAACTCATCGGCGGAGCCCACCACAGCGGCATGCGGAGCCAGTTCACCGAGCAATTCAACTCCGGATCCCCAGGCCTCCGAATCCAACCGCGAATCACCCGCGAGCTCGGCCCCCAAGCCCGCAGACAGCATGACGGTGTCCACCTGACCGAATTCGCCAATGAGGAATTCCCCACTGGTGCGGTCATCCTGTGGCATGGACGTGAACCCGGATTCGAACAGGGTATGGCGGTCCCAGACATGGTCTTCAACGTCGGCCGGATCCAGGGCCAGTACCGCATTGTCGATCACCAGCGAATTCCCCGGGCGTTGACGGAGTTCGGCTACCACCATGCCCGCGGCCACCCCCGGCGGCAGGGCAAGGACCGCGTGGTCGAAGCCGCACGAGGCGAGCCGCTCCGCCGTCGGAATAATGTCCAGCCGGACAGTGCAGCTCAGGCATCCATGCTCGAGGACGGTGGATTCGCGCTCAAAGAGTTGACCATCCCGGTATACGCGGCGGAGGACCACGGAGCCATCCAGCAGGTCATGGAAAACGACGGCGGAGTTGCTGTGGGTCCGGCCGAGCCGGGCTGCCGCCACTTCGCGGCAATGACTGTCCAGGGAACTGACGATGGAGAGATGCATGCCAGCATTCTAGTTAAGAATCATTCTCATTAGCAATTCATGGCCGGTAACTCCGGCAACTCCGGACCGGGCCGCTGCACTAGACTTGAGCCGACCGCTGGCGGCCCCGCAGCGGGGAAGCGACCGGCCGAAAGCATCAGGCCGGGAAGAACACAATGAGGGGACTACGTGCAGATTGATTTTGCGCCATCCAGGCAATCGACACTGGGTGTGGAATGGGAGCTGGCGCTCGTCAACGCACGGACAGGGGAACTGGTCTCGGTCGCCAACGATGTCCTGAAGGGCGTCGCCGCCAACCACCCCGACCTCAACGAGGACGACGAGCACCCGCACATCAAGCGCGAACTCCTCCTCAACACCGTCGAACTTGTCACAGGGGTCTGCGAAACGGTCAAAGAAGCCAAGGAAGACCTCAGCCGCTCCCTGGCCGCCGTCCGCGAAGTCACCGACACCATGAGTGTGGAGGTGTTCTGCGCAGGCAGCCACCCTTTCAGCCCTCCGCTGCTCCAGCCGGTTACGGACAAGGAACGCTACGCAAAGCTGATTGAGCGCACCCAGTGGTGGGGGCGCCAAATGGTCATCTACGGCGTGCACGTCCACGTGGGCATCGACCGCAAGGACAAGGTCCTGCCCATCCTGGACGGCCTGGTCAATTACTTCCCGCACTTCCAGGCACTGTCCGCGTCCAGCCCCTATTGGGCAGGCGAGGAAACGGGCTACGCCTCCCAGCGCGCCCTGATGTTCCAACAGCTTCCGACGGCGGGACTTCCGTTCCAGTTCGACGCCTGGGAAGGGTACGAGGCCTATGTCCAGGACATGTTTACCACCGGCGTCATCGACGCGATCTCAGAGATTCGCTGGGACATCCGCCCGGTTGCCGCCCTGGGCACCATCGAGATGCGCATTTGCGATGGCCTGGCCACCCTTGAAGAAGTGGGCGCGATCGCAGCGCTGACGCAGTGCCTGGTCCATGAGTTCTCCGGCATCCTCGACGCCGGAGGAACCATCCCCACCATGCCGCCGTGGCACGTCCAGGAAAACAAGTGGCGCGCGGCGCGGTACGGCATGGAAGCGATCATCATCCTCGACGCCGAGGGCAACGAGAAGCTGGTGACCGACCATCTGACCGAAACCCTCGAGCGCCTGGGCCCCATCGCCGCCGAACTCGGCTGCTCCGAGGAACTCGCGGATGTGGCCAGGATCATCGAACGGGGCGCGAGCTACCAGCGCCAGCGCCGCGTGGCAGCCGAGCACAACGGCGACCTCCAGGCTGTGGTGATGGACCTCGTGCAGCAAATGCGCAAAGGACCGGACGCCTGACGTCCCCTCCCAGGCAACGCGGGGCTAGGCGGGGACCGACACCGTGGTTACCGGCATGGACGAATCCGGGGCGAAGGACACTCCACTGGGACCAATGCCAGCCATGATGAGCTGCGCACCAAGAGCCGCAACCATGGCACCGTTGTCCGTGCACAGGTTCAAGGGCGGAACGTGGAGCTTGATGCCGGCCGAGGCGCAACGCTGACCCGTCAGTTCGCGAAGCCGCGAGTTGGCAGCGACGCCACCGCCCAACAGGAGATCCGTGATGCCGTGTTCCCTGCAGGCCAGCACCGCTTTGGACGTAATGACGTCCACCACGGCTTCCTGGAACGCCGCAGCGATATCAGCCACGGGGACGTCTTCGCCACGGGCTTCGAACTGTTCCACGCAGCGGGCCACAGCGGTCTTCAAGCCACTGAACGACCAGTCGTAGCGGTGCGGGCCTTTCTCTTCGGCGGTTCCCATGTATTTGGGCTGCGTCAGGCCGCGCGGGAAGCGGATGGACTTCGGATTTCCCTGCCGCGCCAGTTTGTCGATGGCTGGACCACCGGGATAGCCGAGGCCAAGGATGCGGGCCACCTTGTCATAGGCTTCGCCCGCGGCGTCATCAATAGTGGAGCCGAGGAGCTCTACGTCGTCGGTGATGCTGCGGATCCGCAGGATCTCCGTATGGCCTCCTGAAACCAGGAGTGCGCCGAGGTTCTCCGGCAGTTCCCCGGCACCGAGGCCGGCGGCAGCACCGCCGTCGTTTTTTGCATCCAGCAACCCGACTCCGACGTGGGCCACCAAATGGTTGATCGCGTAGAGCGGCTTGCCGGTAGCAACGGCGAGGGCCTTGGCCGCGCAGACACCCACCATCAGCGCACCGGCCAGGCCTGGTCCCGAGGTGACGGCGATGGCGTCGATGTCATCGAGGGTCACCCCGGCTTCATGGAGGGATTCCTGCAAAGTGGGCACGAAGGCGTCCAGGTGGGCGCGGGAAGCAATCTCCGGGATGACACCGCCGAACCGCACGTGCTCGTCCATGGACGAGGACACCGTGTTGGTCAGGAGCGTGGTTCCGCGCACGATCCCGACGCCGGTCTCGTCGCAGGATGACTCAATGCCCAGCACCAGCGGCTGCGTGGAAAGTGCGGCGCTCACGCGGAGGCTCCTTCGGTTGGGGTGGAGTTGTTCAGCGGCAAGCGCATGATCAGGGCATCCGTGCCGTCGCGGTAGTAGCGGGGACGGATGTGGATCTGCTCGAACCCAAAACGCAGGTACAGCTGTTGGGCACGGGGATTGTCCGCGCGCACCTCCAGCAGGACGTCGGCCGCACGGCGGCGCCGTGCTTCCTCGATCAGTTCGGTGAGGATCGCGGAGCCGATGCCCTTGCCTTCGAATTCAGGAACGACGGCGATCGTCTGGACATCCGCAATGGGCTCGATGCACATCAACCCGGCGTAGGCGATGATCTCCCCCGCGGCCTCGGCCACGACGTACCGACGGGTTTCCGGCTGCGAGAGTTCATCGAAGAACATCTGCAGCGGCCAGGCGTCCACAGGGAACAGGCGGCGTTCGAGGGCATCGACGGCAGCGACATCCGCCTCGGTCATGTCCCGCAGGGAGACGCCCTCGAGTTCAAGTTGGGGTGAGAGCTTCATCAGAGCGCCCGCTTCCGTGGGCCGGGAACCTGGGCATCGGACTCCCGCAGGTAGAGCGGCGTTGAATCAAGGAGCTCCTGCCCTGCCGTGAGCTTGGCCAAGGCAAATTGTCCCAGCGAAGCGGCGTCCGGTTGCGTTTCCACGAAATCCTCGTTCGCGTTGAGCACCTCTGCGTAGAGCCCGGCACCGGCACCGAAAACGGGGAGGTCCGGGAGGTCGGCGGCGAAGCCCACTTGGGGTCCGTCCACGAGCTCCGGAAGCTGGCCCTCGGCGAGGGTGTAGCGGGCCCAGTACACCTCTTTGCGCCGGGCATCCGTTGCCACGAGGAACTCCGGGACAGCGGCAGTGGATTCCGCGACTTCCAACGCGATCGCGTCGAGGCTCATCAGGCCGTAGAGGGGCTTGTTCCAGACGAAGGCCAGGGTCCGGGCTGTGGCGATGCCGGAGCGGAGACCCGTGAACGGACCCGGGCCCACGCCGGTGACGATCGCGTCGATGTCGGCTCCCGTGACCCCGGCGCCAGCCAGGAGCTTCTCGATTCCCGGCGCAAGGACCTCAGCGTGGCTGCGTGTGTCTTCCGTGGCGAAGGAGTCCACCACGCCTTCCATGGCATCCTCGGAAATCAGTGCGGCACTTGCCACGGCCGAGGTGTCGATGGCCAGGATCAGCATCAGTTGCCCCCTTCGGGAAGTGTGGTTTCAAGGAGTGCCGGGGCTTCCAGCCAGCGTGGGCCGAAGCCGCGGAAGACGATGGTGCGTGGCTCGTCGTCGTCCTCGGTATCAAAGTCGAGGACCTGACCACCGGGCGCGGCCTCACCGCCAACCGAGCGGTGCAGGTCCACGTCCAGCCGGCTCTCGGACAGGTGCTCCACCCGGTCGCGGCCCCACTCCACCACAGTGACCGAGGTGTCCATGGTGTTTTCAAGGTCGATGTCGTCAATCTCCCCCGACGACTCCAGGCGGTAGGCATCCACATGGACCAGGTCCGGCCCGCCGGGACGCGGACCGTCAGGCAGGTTTGGATGGATCCTGACCAGGACGAACGTGGGTGAGATGATGCCGGACCGCACACCGAGGCCTTCTCCGAGTCCCTGGGTGAAGGTCGTCTTCCCGGCCCCCAGTTCACCAGTCAGGACCAGCAGGTCTCCGGCCTCAAGTACCCCACCGAGCGCTGCGGCGAGCGCGTGGGTCTGATCCGACGTCGTGACTTTGACGCTACGTTCCCAATTAGCGGGCGTGCTGTTCACAGGGCGGCTGCCTTCGATGCCGCTGCGACCTCGGCCCCCGAGGGAACCTCGTTGACGTAGGTCCGGGGAACGCGGGGGCTGATGCGGGTGACGATCTCGTAGTTGATGGTCCCGGCTTCGGCAGCCCAGTCGTCGGCCGTGGGTCCGCCGTCCGTCCCGTCTCCGAACATCACCGCTTCGCTGCCCTTGAGTCCGGCAGCTTCCTCTTCCGTGAGGGGTCCAAGGTCAATGACCATCTGGTCCATGGCGATCCGACCCACCACGGGGTAGGTGACCCCGTTCACGCGGACCGGCCCGCCAGTAGCAACACGGGGTACACCATCCGCGTATCCCAGCGGGATCAGCCCAAGCGTGCTTTCGGTGGCGGTGTGGTAGTTCAGTCCGTAGGACACGCCTTGGCCTTCGGGAACTTTCTTGCAGTTGGAAAGAAGTGTCCGGACCGTCATGGCCGGGCGGAGGCCGAGTTCCGCGGAAGTCGCTCCCTGGAATGGCGAGAGACCGTAGACGCCCAGCCCCACGCGGACCAGGTCGAAATGCGAGTCGGGCCGGGACAATGTGGCAGGAGTGTTGGCGATGTGCCGGACTTCGGTGTCCACCCCGGCGTCCTCGGCCATGGCCAGGGCATCGCGGAAGACCGTAAGTTGCTCATCGGTTTCCGGCCGCTGCGGTTCATCGGCAACGGCCAGGTGGGAGAAGATCCCCACCACGCGCAGCAGGCCCTCGTCCTGGTACTCCATGGCCTGGCCCAGGAGCTGGTCCCAGTCGGCGATGGTGCAGCCGTTGCGGCCCAGTCCGGTATCGATTTTGAGGTGCACGCGCGCGGGGCGTTCCTGGTCACGGGCTGCCGCCACTACGGAGTCCAGTTCCCAGCCGGAAATTCCGACGTCGATGCCGGCGGCGACTGCCGCTTGGAAGTTGCTCTCGCGGGTGTGCAGCCAGGCAAGCAGGGGCGCATCGATGCCCGCCGCGCGGAGGGCGAGTGCTTCGGAAATATGGGCAACACCCAACCAGGAGGCCCCGGCTTCAAGGGCGGCACGGGCCACCTGTACCGCTCCGTGTCCATACGCGTCGGCCTTGACGACGGCCATGACGGAGGCGGGCGAAGCGATACCGACGAACTGGCGAACGTTGTGCCGAACAGCTTCGAGGTCGATCACGGCCGAGCGTTCAAGCATTGCCGACTTTGCTATGGAGGGCTTGGACCCGATCCCGATATCTGCTGCTGCTTCGTAAGTCACCCTAGAGATTCTAGTGCTGTGGGTGAACCGGGGTTAACTGCGCAGCGCCCCTGGCATGGCCGGCTACTGCGCGTCGGACAGGTGCGCGATGGTTGCCCGGGCCCGCCGCTGGGCCTCGGCCGGGATGTCACGCACGATCGGCTCAAGGAAAGCGAACCGCCGCAGCCACTGGCTCGACTGGCGCTCCTTCCGCGCGTTGGCCCGCTGCCACCAGTCGGCAATGTCGCCCCAGCCCGGGGCTGCCAGGGAGCCGCCCACCTGCTGTACGGCCAGCGAGGCACAGAGGTTCGCGAACCTCAGTCGGTCCCCCAGCTTCCAACCCGCGAGGCTGCCCACAATGAACGCCGCCCCGAAGCAGTCCCCTGCCCCCGTGGGATCCGAGGCGGAGACGGGCAACGAGGGCACCCATTCCTCCTCGCCGGTCTCGGAATCCACGGCCATGGCCCCCTGCGGCCCGAGCGTCACCACCGCCACGGGAACACGGTCCGCCAACGAATAGAGCGCCGCCCAAGGGTCGGCTTTCCCGGTGAAGGCCATGGCCTCGGGCGCGTTGGGCAAGAACGCGTGGTAATGCTCCAGCTGCTCCAGCCTGTGTTGGGACCATTCGCCGCTGGGGTCCCAGCCCACCACGCCGAAAAGCTTGGTGCCGGCTGTCTTGGCGGCGAGCATCCACGGTTCCAGTTCCTCGCCGAGGTCCGCTACGGCCGCGAGCGCCTTTGGCGGAAGGCCGATGAGTTCCGAGGCGTTCACCGGTGCCGGGTGCCCGTGGGTCACCATGGACCGGTCCTGGTTGACGCACATGGACACCGTCACCGGCGAGTGCCAGCCGGGCACGCGCCGGGACAAGGAGAGATCCACGTGCTCCTGGGTTTCCAGGATCTCCCAGTTGTAGTCGCCGTACCCGTCGTCGCCGAAAGTGGCTGCCAGATTGGTCCGCAGACCCAGGCGGGCCGCAGCGATCGCCTGGTTGGCCACGCCGCCAGGGCAACTGCCCATGCCTTCGCTCCACACTTCGGTGCCGGGTTCGGGTGCGTGCGGAAGGCCCGTGAAGATGATGTCCTGGAAAACCGTTCCGGTGAGCAGGAGATCGCACTGGTTTTCGCCATCGGACCGAACGGAGGCAAGGGGATCATAGCGACGCTGGGGCATGGCATCCATGCACGGCAGACTACGCTGCACGTTCGGGGCTGCATAGACTCGGACCATGCGGCTCATGATCGCCGGCGGCGGCGGATTCCGGGTTCCCCTTGTGTACCGTGCCTTGTGTTCGGGTCCTTTTGCCGGGCTCGTGGACGAGCTGGTCCTCTACGACGTGGATGCCTCACGTCTGGTGGCGATCGAGTCGGTCCTGGCGGCCATGCCGGTACCGGAAGGTTCCCGTCCCGCCGTCGTGGTATCCACGGACCTTGGCCAGGCGCTGGCCGGGACGCGCATGGTGTTCGCGGCGATCCGTCCAGGCGGGACGGCAGGCCGGATGATCGACGAACGCGTGGCTTTGGACCTGGGCGTCCTGGGCCAGGAAACAACCGGAGCGGGCGGCATCTCCTACGCGCTGCGTTCCATCCCCCGGATGCTCGAACTCGCCGAGGCCATGCGGGTGCACTGCCCCGATGCTTGGCTCATCAACTTCACCAATCCCGCCGGGATGGTCACCGAGGCATTGGTGCCCGTTCTGGGCAAGCGGGTGATCGGCATCTGCGATTCGGCCGGCGGCCTGGTGAAGCGGGCCGCGGCGGCTGCGGGGACGCCGCTGCCGGACGGGCGGCTCGACGGCGTGGGCTACTACGGGCTGAACCACCTCGGTTGGCTTTACCGGTTGGCGCCAGCAGGAACGGACCTGCTGCCCGGGTTGCTGTCCAGCCACGACGCGCTCGCCTCGATGGAGGAGGGCCGGCTGTTTGGCCAGCACATGCTGGAACTGCTCGGTTGCCTCCCCAACGAGTACCTGTATTACTACTACGAAACGCACCACGCCACGCAGGCCATCCGCAGGCAGTCCGAGACGCGCGGGGCCTCCATCCATGGGCAGCAGGCAGCGCTCTACCCTGGCTTGGCTGGTTCCCCCGATGCGTATGCCCGATGGGACGCTGCCCGGCTGTCCCGCGAGGAGGGCTATTTGGCTGAGTCGCGCGAAGAGGGCGAACAGCGGGACGAGTCGGACTTGGCCGGTGGCGGCTACGAACGGGTGGCTTTGGCGGTGATGCGGGCGCTCTCCGGTTCGTCGTCCGGGGCCACCGAGTTGATACTGAACGTGCCCAACTCCCCCGTGGCGCCCGTCGCCGGGGTGGCCACCGCGAAGGTGGCCGTGCCCGGGTTGCCGGCGGACGCCGTCGTCGAGGTTCCCTGCCAGGTGACGTCCGACGGCGCGTTGCCGCTTGCGCAGGACCGTCCCGGCGGGCAGTTCCTCACCTTGATGCGGCACGTCAAGGAGGTTGAACGGCTCACCATCCAGGCCGTCCGGGAAGGCAGCCGTGAGGCTGCGCTCCAGGCCTTCGCGGCCCATCCCCTGGTGGGTTCGGCGGATCTGGGCCAGCAGCTCCTGGAGGGCTACGAGGACGGTTTCCCTGAGCTGGCGCAGTTATGGGTGGAACACTAGAGCTTCTGATACATGACGTGCAGGCCCACGTAGCCAATCTCAGGGTGGTTGAAGGCCTCGGGAACCGTGGCAAGGATCTTGAAGCCCATGGACTGCCACAGCCACACCGCGCGGACGTTGCTTTCCACCACTGCGTTGAATTGCATGGATCGGAACCCGGCTGCCTTGGCCCCCTTCAGGGAGTAAGCGCACAGTGCCCGCGCAATGCCTTGGCCAGAATGTTGGGCACCCACCATGTAGCCTGCGTTTGCTACGTGGCTGCCGCCGCCGGCCTGGTTGGCATGGAACTCGCCGGTCCCAAGGATTGCACCATCCGCTGAACGCACGGCCACGAAGGTTTGCCCGGGGGCTTCCTTCATCCATTTGGCCTTGGCGGTTTCCTCATCGGTGTCCCTGTCCCATGTGAAGGTTTCGCCCTCGCGGATCACCGGTTCCAGGACGGACCAGATGCCCGGCCAGTCATTGTCCGTGGCAGGGCGGATGTCATAGCTGTTTTCTTGGCTCACAGCGGACACGGTAGCAGCCTTGTGGGTTCCGGGCAGGAGTAGTGTTTTCTGCAGGGAAAGCCGGTTTTGCGATGAAGGGCAGGAATCAACCGTGACATTGATCCGTCGGGTCGCGTTCCTGTCCTTGCACACCTCCCCCATGGAGCAGCCGGGGGCCGGGGATGCCGGTGGCATGAACGTCTACGTGCGTGCGTTGGCCATGGCCTTGGCAGAAACCGGGGTGGAGGTGGAGATCTTCACCCGTGCCACCAGAGCCGGGCAGCCCGCCGTCGAACACCCCGGTCCGAACGTCTGCGTCCACAACGTCATGGCCGGTCCGCGCCGCAAACTGCCCAAGGAAGAACTGCCCGCGTTGCTGCACCAGATGGTGGAGGAGATCGACCGGATCCGGCAACAACAACCGCACGGCCGCTATGACGCCGTCCATTCGCATTACTGGGTGTCAGGGGTTGCGGGTTTGGAGTTGTCCCAGCTGTGGGGTGTTCCGCTGGTCCACACCATGCACACCATGGCCAAGGTCAAGAACCTGGTGCTGGAATCCGGCGAACGGCCCGAACCCCGGCGCCGGGAAGAGGGCGAGCAGCGGATTGTCGACGGCGCCACCCGGCTCATCGCCAACACGCCCGCCGAGGCCGAGGAGCTGGTTTCGCACTATGGCGCGGACATGGACCGCATCGATGTGGCACCTCCCGGCGTGGACCTGCGCGTCTTCACGCCCTCGTTCCGGCGCAAGTCCCGCAGGGAACGGGAGGTGCGGCCGGACAGCTTCCACCTGGTTTTCGCCGGCCGGATCCAACGCCTCAAGGGGCCACAGGTGTTCGTCAAGGCTGCCGGATTGTTGAGGCAGCGTCGCCCGGACATCGACCTTGAGCTGACTGTCCTTGGTTCGCTCAGCGGCGCCAAGGATTTCGACCTGCAGCACTACATCGAAGAGGCCGGATTGAACGACGTCGTCACACACCGGCCGCCGGTTGTGGCACCGGAGCTGGCCGGCTGGTTCCGTTCAGCGGACGTCGTGGTGATGCCTTCCTTCAGTGAATCCTTCGGGCTGGTGGCCTTGGAAGCACAGGCGTGCGGTACCCCGGTGGTAGCCACCAACGTTGGCGGATTGTCCCGTGCCGTCTCCGATGGCCGGACCGGCATTCTGGTGGACGGGCACGATCCTTCCGACTGGGCCGATGCCCTGGAAGACCTGTACGACGATATCCGGACCCGGGAGGACATGGGCCGGGCGGCGGCAACCCACGCCGAGTCCTTCGGTTGGCAACGCACTGCCGCCATCACTTTGGAGAGCTACCGCGAGGCCGTCTCCGGGTTGCTGGTTCCCGGGCGCTGACATCCGTTGGTGAGGGCGTGCCGGCTGGTAGATTGACGCGCACAGCGTAAGCACCGAGTCGAAGGACAACGATGTCTGAAAACAACGTCCTGTCAGATCTGGAGATCGCCAAGCGCGCCCGGATCAGGCCCATCGAGGAAATCGCCGAACAAGCGGGCATCAACCTGGATGCACTGGAGCTCTACGGACCCTACAAGGCCAAGATCAATCCGGCGCTGCTCAACCTCCCTGCCGCGAAGCCAGCCGGAAAGGTAGTCCTCGTCTCGGCCATGTCCCCTACCCCGGCAGGCGAAGGCAAATCCACCACCACTGTGGGCTTGGCGGACTCGCTCGCGCGGGCCGGGCACAAGGTGATGATCGCATTGCGTGAGCCTTCCCTGGGACCCATCCTGGGCATGAAGGGCGGGGCGACGGGAGGCGGCTACTCCCAAGTGCTGCCCATGGACGACATCAACCTGCATTTCACCGGCGACTTCCATGCGATCACCTCAGCCAACAACGCGCTGATGGCGTTGGTGGACAACCACATCTTCCAAGGCAACGAGCTCGGGATCGATCCCCGCCGCATGACCTTCAAACGCGTGCTGGACATGAACGACCGCGCGCTCCGGGACGTCGTCATTGGCCTCGGCGGGCCGGCGCAGGGCGTGCCCCGGCAGGACGGCTTCGACATCACCGTCGCCTCCGAAATCATGGCGGTCTTCTGCCTCGCCACGGACCTGGACGACCTCCGGACAAGGCTGGGCCGGATCACCTTCGGCTATACCTTCGACCGGAAACCCGTCACGGTCGCGGACCTGGGCGTGGAAGGGGCCCTCACCCTGCTGCTGAAGGACGCCATCAAACCGAATCTGGTGCAGACCATCGCAGGGACTCCCGCCCTGGTTCATGGCGGCCCGTTTGCCAACATCGCCCACGGCTGCAATTCGCTGATCGCCACGAGCACCGCCCGGCAATTGGCGGACATCGTGGTCACGGAGGCAGGCTTCGGCGCGGACCTCGGCGCCGAGAAATACATGGACATCAAGTCCCGGATCGCCGACGTGTCCCCATCCTCCGTCGTGGTGGTGGCTACCATCCGCGCGCTCAAGATGCAGGGCGGCGTACCCAAGGAGGACCTCAAGGTTCCCAACGTCGAAGCCTTGGCCGCAGGCGTCGAGAACCTGAAGCGGCATGTGGGCAATGTGGCCAAATTCGGGATCTCACCCGTGGTGGCCATCAACAAGTTCAGCACCGACACTCCGGAAGAGATCGATTGGCTGCTTGCGTGGTGCGCCGCGGAAGGCGTGCAGGCCGCCGTCGCTGATGTGTGGGGCCGGGGTGGCGGAGGCGACGGCGGGGACGAGCTCGCCGCGATGGTGGCGGCAGCGCTGGAGTCGCCGTCGAATTTCCACCATCTGTACCCGCTGGAGATGTCGGTGGAGGACAAGATCCGGACCATCGTCCAGGAGATCTACGGGGCCGACGGCGTCGAGTTCTCCGTACCCGCGCTGAAGAGGCTTTCCGACATCGAAAAGAACGGGTGGAGCGGGCTGCCGGTCTGCATGGCCAAGACCCAATACTCGTTCACCGACGATGCCTCGCAGCTGGGCGCGCCCAAGGGCTTCCGCGTCCATGTCCGGGAACTGATTCCCAAGACCGGCGCGGGCTTCATAGTGGCGCTGACCGGAGCCGTCATGACCATGCCGGGACTGCCCAAGGAGCCTGCGGCCATGCGGATGGACGTTGGCCCCGACGGCAACCCCCAAGGCCTCTTCTGACCCTCTCTCACCAAACCGCCCCATTCGGCGAACCCCCTCTCACCAAACCGCCCCATTCGGCGAACCCCCTCTCACCAAACCACCCCATTCGGCGAACCCCCTCTCACCAAACCACCCCATTCGGCGAACCCCCTCTCACCAAACCACCCCATTCGGCGAACCCTCTCTCACCAAACCACCCCATTCGGCGAACCCTCTCTCACCGTGGTGAGAGAGCGTCAGCAGAGAAGGGGTGACTCGGTGAGAGAGCGTCAGCTGAGAAGGGGGGATTCGGTGAGAGAGCGTCGGCCGGAAAGGGTGGATTCGGTGAGAGAGCGTCAGCCGGAAAGGGGGGATTCGGTGAGAGAGGGTTTGCAACGCAACGGCCCTCCCGGAAGCAATCCGGGAGGGCCGTTTCAGTGGGCGGCGCGTGAAGCTTAGCGCTCGATGTCGCCGCGGATGAAGGCTTCAACCTTCTCGCGGGCAATATCATCGTTGAACTGCTCCGGCGGGGACTTCATGAAGTAGCTCGACGCCGAGAGCAGCGGGCCGCCGATGCCGCGGTCCAGGCCGATCTTGGCGGCGCGGATGGCGTCGATGATCACGCCGGCGGAGTTCGGGGAGTCCCAGACCTCCAGCTTGTACTCGAGCGACACGGGAGCGTCGCCGAAGTTGCGGCCCTCGAGGCGGACGAAGGCCCACTTGCGGTCATCAAGCCAGGCAACGTAGTCCGACGGGCCAATGTGGACGTCGTCTGCGTGGAGCTCGGCCTCGACGTTGGAGGTCACGGCCTGCGTCTTGGAGATCTTCTTCGATTCCAGGCGATCGCGCTCAAGCATGTTCTTGAAGTCCATGTTGCCGCCCACGTTGAGCTGGTACGTGCGGTCCAGGGTGACGCCGCGGTCTTCGAAGAGCTTGGCCATGACGCGGTGCGTGATGGTTGCACCGATCTGGCTCTTGATGTCGTCGCCAACAATCGGGAGTCCGGCAGCGGTGAACTTGTCGGCCCACTCCTTCGTACCGGCAATGAACACCGGCAGGGCGTTGACAAAGGCCACGCCGGCGTCGATGGCGCACTGGGCGTAGAACTTGGCGGCCTGGTCCGAACCGACGGGCAGGTAGCAAACCATGACATCGGCTTTGGCTTCGCGCAAGGCGGCAACGACGTCGACGGCTTCTTCGGGAGCCTCAACGATCGTCTCGCGGTAGTAGCGGCCCAAGCCGTCCAGGGTGTGGCCGCGCTGGACCTTCACGCCGGTGGCGGGAACGTCGGCGATCTTGATGGTGTTGTTCTCGCTGGCGCCGATGGCGTCCGCGAGGTCCAACCCAACCTTTTTGCTGTCCACGTCGAAAGCGGCAACGAACTCGACATCGTTGACGTGGTACGGGCCGAACTCAACGTGCATCAGACCCGGGATCGTGGACTTCGGGTCGGCATCGCGGTAGTACTCGACACCTTGGACCAACGACGCGGCGCAGTTACCTACGCCGACAATGGCAACACGAATCGGATGTGAAGACACGGAACTCCTTTGGAAAAAACCTCAGGTGCCATGCGCTGCTTCGGCTGAGCCCGGAGAGCGGCTGATAGGCACGGCGCCATTCGGCGCATACTTTTGCATTCTAACCAACAGGAGAGGGGCTGCCGTTATTCCCGGCTGGCCCCTCTCCGAATGTGTCAGTTGCTTGAGGCTATTTTTGTGCCCAGCGGTTGATGTCCGATTCCACGGCGAATTCGTCGATCGCGGTGAGCTCCTCTTCCGTGAAGGAAAGGTTGTTGAGCGCGCCCAAGGTGTCTTCGAGCTGGGTGACGCTGGATGCCCCCACCAGCGCAGACGTGACCGGCGAACCCTTGGGCTGGTCGCGGAGGATCCAGGCAATCGCCATCTGCGCCAGGGACTGCCCGCGTCCTTCGGCGATCGCGTTCAGGCCCCGCACCCGGTTCAACCTGTCTTCCGTCAAGGAGGCCTCGGACAGGAAACGCTCCTTGGCCGCCCGGGAGTCCGCGGGGACTCCGTTGAGGTAGCGGTTGGTCAGCATGCCCTGGGCGAGCGGCGAGAAGGCGATGGAGCCTGCGCCCACCTGGTCCAGGGCTTCGTAAAGGTTGGGCGAGCCATCTTCGGTCCAGCGGTTCAGCATGGAGTAACTGGGCTGGTGGATGAGCAAGGGGGTGCCGAGTTCCTTCAGGATCCGGGCCGCTTCCAAGGTCTGCTCCGGGGTGTAGGAGGAGATGCCGGCGTACAGGGCCTTGCCCGAGCGGACTGCGTAGTCCAGGGCGCCCATGGTTTCTTCCAGCGGCGTCTCTGGGTCCGGACGGTGGCTGTAGAAGATATCCACGTACTCCAGGCCCATGCGCTGCAGCGACTGGTCCAGGCTGGAAATGAGATACTTCCGGGAGCCCCACTCACCGTAAGGGCCGGGCCACATGTAGTAGCCGGCCTTGGTGGAAATGACGAGTTCGTCACGGTAGGGCTTGAAGTCATCCTTCAGGTGCCGGCCGAAGTTCGTTTCGGCGGATCCGTCCGGTGGGCCGTAGTTGTTGGCGAGATCGAAGTGGTTGACGCCCAGGTCGAACGCCCGGCGCAGGATGGCGCGCTGTTCGTCGAACCGCTTGTCGTCACCGAAGTTGTGCCAGAGGCCCAGCGAAATGGCGGGGAGCTTCAGGCCACTGCGTCCGACGCGGCGGTAGGGCATGGTTTCGTAGCGGTTTTCCGCAGCCGAATAAGTCATACGTACCATCCTGCCACCGCGCCGGGAGTGGTGACGGCGCCGTCCGCTATGTGGGCGCCGTCACCTCACTTCGGTACCGCTTAGTTGACGCGAACGACGGCGGCGCTCTCACCGGGAAGGGTGAGCTTGCCTTCGTTCAGGGCTGCTTCGTGGTCGGTGGACAGGAGCAAGGATCCCTCCACCGGGGTTTCCAAGGCCTCTGCGCCAAAGTTGCAGACCACCCGTACCCCACCGCGCGAAAACTGAAGCCAGTGCTCGTCTTCGTCGAACTCCACGGCTGTCTCGGAGAATCCACCGTCCACCAGTTCCGGGTTTTCGCGGCGCAACTGTGCTAATTCCCGGTAGAGCCCCAGCAGCCGTGCATGCCTGCCTTCCCCGGCCTCCTCCCACTTCAGCTTGGAGCGCAGGAAGGTTTCCGGGTCCTGGGGATCGGGAACCACCGCGGGATCCCAGCCCATGCGTTCGAATTCCTTGATCCGCCCTTCCGCCGTGGCCTTCCCCAGGTCTGGCTCCGGGTGGGAGGTGAAGAACTGCCAGGGTGTGGAGGCGGCGAATTCCTCGCCCATGAAGAGCATGGGCGTGAACGGCGAGGTCATGGTGAGGACGGCACCGATGGCCAGCTTCCCGTCGGACAACGTCTCCGTGAGCCGGTCCCCGATGGCCCGGTTCCCGATCTGGTCATGGTTCTGCAGGCAGACCACCAACGCGGACGGGTGCGCCAGGTCATGCCGGATGGGCCGGCCATGATGGCGTCCACGGAAGCTGGAATAGCTTCCGTCGTGCAGGAAGCCGTGCTCAAGGACCTTGGACAGGACGGCGAGGGAGTCGAAATCCCCGTAGTACCCGGTGGTTTCTCCGCTCAGGTTTACATGGAGCGCGTGGTGGAAGTCATCGCTCCACTGCCCCGCGAGGCCGTAGCCGTTGTCCTTCCGGGGATAGATGAGCCGCGGGTTGTTCAGGTCCGATTCCGCGATCAGCGTCCTCGGAATGCCGGTCTCTGCTTCGATGCGGTCCCCCAAGGCCCCGAAGTCTTCCAGGATGTGCACGGCGCGTTCGTCGCGGAGTGCGTGGACCGCGTCCAGGCGAAGGCCATCAACGTGGTAGTCGCGCAGCCACATGGCTGCGTTCTCCAGGATGTACCGGCGGACCCCATCGGAGTCCTGGCCGTCAAGGTTAACGGAGTCGCCCCACGTGTTCCCCTCTCCGGACTTCAGGTACGGCCCGAACTTGGGGAGGTAGTTGCCGCTCGGGCCGAGGTGGTTGTAGACCACGTCCTGGATCACGCCAAGCCCGGCCTGGTGGGCGGCATCAACAAACCGTTGGTAGGCTGCCGGGCCCCCATAGGCTTCGTGGACCGCGTACCACAGCACGCCGTCGTAGCCCCAATTGTGGACGCCGTTGAAGGCATTCACCGGCAGGAGTTCAATGAAGTCGACGCCCAATTCCACCAGGTAATCCAGTTTCCCGGCAGCAGCTTCCAGCGTCCCCTCGGGAGTGAAGGTACCCAAGTGCATCTCGTAAATGAGGGCACCCTTGAGCCCACGGCCTTTCCACGCCTGGTCCTGCCACTCGTGGACAGTGGCGTCGAACGTCGCCGACAATCCGTGGACGCCGTCGGGCTGCCGCCGGGACCGCGGATCCGGGAACGGACCTTCGCCATCAACTTTGTAGCCGTAACTCGCGCCGTCACCGGCCACGACGTCAGCCGGGGCGCGCCACCAACCCCGTGCTCCGGCGTCGTGGTTTTGCTCCATGGGGTACTCGCGGCCATCCGCAAGCAGCGTCACCGAAGCGGCGTTCGGTGCCCAGACATCAAAAAGTCCTTCTCCAGCGTGCTCCAACATCATGCTCCCTGTGTTTGTCAGCGTGCGTTGCCTGTGTTCGTCGGATCGTCAGTCGACGGGGACCAAAAGGGCCACCGGGTACTGCTCCAGGAGGGTGCCGAGCTGCAACGGTCCTGCAGGGTAGGCATTCCCCGTCAGTTCATCGCGACTGTCCACAGGAATCTCGATGGCCGTATCCCGCCAGCCGCCGTCGCTTGCCAAACGCTTGGGCAGGCGCGTAGCCACGGTCAGGACCCCGCGTCCCTCCGGCCCGCGGTCAAACGCAACTACGTGTCCGGCCGCTTCCCCAGTGGCCTGGACGGGACGGTAGCCGCCAAACAGCTCGGGGTGATCACGGCGCAGGCGAAGAGCGCGGGAAACCACCAACAGCTTGGCCTCTTCTTCGGTGTACTCCGGCTTGGCACCGGAATCGAGTTCGGCCAACGCCGCGATCCTGGCGTCGAAATCCACGGGCCGCCTGTTGTCCGGGTCGGTCAGCGAACCGTCCCGGAACTCGGTGCCTTGGTAGACATCCGGGACGCCGGGCATGGTCAGCTGGATGAGCTTGGCGGACAGCGAGTTGGACGTTCCGTAGGGCTCCAGTTCGGCGACGAAGTTGTCCAGTGCGGCTTCCACTTCGGGATCGTCAAAGACGGAGTCGACGGCGGCAGCCACGTGGCGTTCGAAGTCCAGGTCCGGATCGGTCCAGTTGGTGGAATTGCCCGCCTCGCGTGCTGCCTTGAGCGCGTACGACTGCAGCCGGCTGCGGTCGGCGGGCCATGCCCCGGCAATCGCCTGCCACACCAGCGCGGCCAGCGGACCGTCCGGGATGGTGACCCGCTCCTGCACGGTTCCCAGGAAGAGCTCCCATTCCGGCACCGACTCCGAGATGACGGAGATGCGGGCACGGGCATCCTCGCTGCGCTTGGTGTCGTGGGTGCTGAGCGTGGTCATGGACAACGGAAGCTCGGCCTGGCGACGGGCCATGCGTTCGTGGAACACCTCGGTGGAAATGGCGAATTCCGTGGGGTCGGCGCCCACTTCCGTCAACGTGCCCAAGCGGGTGTACCTGAAGAACGCGGTGTCCTCCACGCCCTTGGCCATCACCATGCCCGAGGTCTGCTGGAACCTGCGGGCCAGTTCTCCCGACGTGTCCGTGAGAAGCGGGAGCAGGGCATCGAGGACACCCTTGAGCTCCGGGCGGTGCCGTGCGGCGTGGTGCACCGCTTCCTCCAGTACCTCTTGGCTGTACGGCAGGTAGGTCCGGTAGATCGGGAACCAGCAGATGATCTCAGCCAAGGCATCGGCCACTTCAAGGCGGGGCAGTGCCGGCGTCTCTGCAACCAGCCGGGACAAGCGAAGGACCTCGGAGCGGAGGATGCCATCGGCGATTCGCCGCTTGGTTCCGTGGATCATGGCCTGATAGTCGGCCGGTTCCGGCTCGGCCCGCAGCCGGGCATCGAGATCGTCCAGGAAGGGTTCTGCCGCTGGGTCCACGAACAGGCGGTCCACGTCGGCGAGCGCGTCGTAGCCGGTGGTGCCCTCGCACTGGAAGGTTTCCGGGAGCTTCTCCCCCGGTTCCAGGATTTTCTCCACCAGCAGGTAGGCGCCGCCCGTTGCCTCACGCAGCCTGGCCAGGTACCCCTCGGGATCGGCGAGGCCGTCCGGGTGGTCAATCCTGAGGCCATCGACCAGGCCCTCGCGGAACCAGCGCACGATCTCCTGATGGGATTCGTCGAAGACCCAGGGAACCTCAACGCGGACGCCCGCCAGACTATTGACCGCGAAGAAACGCCGGTAGTTCAGCTCGGCATCCGCCCGACGCCACCCCACGAGTTCGTAGTGCTGCCGGTCGTGCACCTCGCGGGGATCGTCGCCCTCGCTGTAGGTTCCATCCGCCAGCGGGAAGCGGTGGTCGTAGTAGTGCAGCTCGCCGTCCGCCACCGTCAGCTGGTCAAGATCGTCATCGCTGCCCAGGACCGGGACGCGGATCTTTCCTCTGCCAAAGTCCCAGTCGACGTCGAAAGCTTCGGCGTACTTGGATGAACGCCCTTCTTTAAGGAGGTTCCACCACCAGGCGTTCTGCCGGGGGGTGGCTACACCCATGTGGTTCGGCACAATGTCCGCCAGGACCCCAAGGCCCAGCCCGTGCGCCGCCTTGGACAGAACCGCCAGGCCCTCCTCGCCTCCGCGGGAGGGATCCACCGAGGATGGATCGGTGACGTCGTAACCGTGGTCCGAGCCTTCTTCGGCGGTCAGGATGGGTGAAAGGTAGACCCAATCCACGCCCAGCCGATGGAGATATTCTGTGAGCCCGGCGGCCTCCTGCAGGGTGAACCCGGGGCGGATCTGGAGCCGGTAGGTGGAGACAGGAGTCTTCACGCCTTCTCCTCCTTGGCTTCTGCGTTGTCGGGAGCAGCGTCGGCGGCGTCATCGCCGGCAGCCTCGGCCCCGGCGTCGTCGTCCTTGTACTCCAAGGGCAGCGACGTCACAACCGGCGCCGTCATGGACGCGGTTTCCGGCGTGCTGGTGTGGGTCAGAGCGGCCAGCGATGCAGCGACAGAGTGGTCCGGCTCGATCTCCGGAGCCGTATGGGCGCGGAGCACCACGAGGGACTTACCGGCGACCATCAGGATCTGGTCCGCCTTGACCACGCCGGCATCGGCGCCTTCACCGCCGGTATCGATCATGACGTCCCACGCCGGGGCGTACTCGTCCGACGGAATGCGGAAGCCCACTTCCTCCTGGTCCGCGTTGAAGTACAGCAGGAAGTTCACGTCGGTGATCCGGCGGCCCTGGTGGTCCCGGCCGCGGATGCCGTCCCCGTTGAGGAACACGCCAACGGAGCGCCCCAGGGCGGTGTCCCAGTCCTCGGGCGTCATGGTGCTCGCGTCGGCGTCGAGCCACACGATGTCCGGGAGACGCTCACCCTCGCCACGGACCGCTGGCCGGCCATCGAAGAAGCGGCTGCGGCGCAGGCTGGGGTGCTTGGCGCGAAGCGCGCTCACTGCCGCGGTGAACTCGATCAGTGGCTGATCGACGTTCTCCCAGTTGATCCACGTGATCTCGGAGTCCTGGCAGTACCCGTTGTTGTTGCCCTGTTGGGTCCGGCCCAGCTCGTCGCCGTGCAGGAGCATGGGCACGCCTTGGGACAGGAAGAGCGAGGCAATGAAGTTGCGCTGCTGGCGTGCGCGGAGGCCCATGACCGTGGGATCGTCTGTGGGTCCCTCCACGCCGCAGTTCCACGAGCGGTTGTGGGATTCGCCGTCGTTGTTGTCCTCGCCGTTGGCCTCGTTGTGCTTCTCGTTGTAGGACACCAGGTCCGCGAGCGTGAAGCCGTCATGGGCCGTGACGAAGTTGATGGAGGCGACGGGCCGGCGGCCGGAGTGCTCGTAAAGGTCCGCGGATCCCGTGAGGCGGGAGGCGAATTCGCCGAGCGTGGAGGGTTCGCCGCGCCAGAAGTCGCGGACGGTGTCCCGGTACTTGCCGTTCCATTCCGTCCACTGAGGCGGGAAGTTACCCACCTGGTATCCGCCGGGACCGACGTCCCACGGCTCGGCGATGAGCTTGACCTGCGAGACCACCGGGTCCTGCTGGATGAGTTCGAAGAAGCTGGAAAGCTTGTCCACGTCATAGAACTCGCGGGCCAGCGTGGATGCGAGGTCGAAGCGGAAGCCGTCAACGTGCATCTCGGTGACCCAGTACCGGAGGGAGTCCATAAGGAGCTGCAGGGAGTGCGGGCTGCGGACGTTCAGGGAGTTACCCGTTCCGGTGTAGTCCATGTAGTACTTCTGGTCGTCTTCCACCAGGCGGTAGTAGGCGGAGTTGTCGATGCCCTTGAAGGACAGCGTGGGACCCAGGTGGTTGCCTTCCGCGGTGTGGTTGTAGACGACGTCCAGGATCACTTCGATACCGGCGTTGTGAAGGGAGCGAACCATGGCCTTGAAGTCCTGCACCTGCTGGCCGGTATCGCCCTTGGAACTGTAGCTGTTGTGCGGGGCGAAAAAGCCGATGGTGTTGTAGCCCCAGTAGTTGTTCAGGCCCTTGTCCTGCAGGATGCCGTCATTGACGAACTGGTGCACGGGCATGAGCTCGATCGCGGTGATGCCCAGCTTCTGCAAGTGGGAAATCACGGCGGGATGCGCGACGCCGGCATAGGTACCGCGCTGCTCTTCGGGAATCTCGGGGTGCAACTGGGTGAGTCCCTTGACGTGGGCCTCGTAGATCACCGACTTGTGGTACGGAATCCGCAAGAGCTTGTCGCCGTCCCAATCGAAGAACGGATTGATGACCACGCCCAGCATCATGTGCGGCGCGGAGTCTTCATCGTTGCGGGATTCCGGGTCTCCCAGGTTGTAGGCGAAGAGGGACGGGTCCCAGTCGATTTGCCGGTGGATTGCTTTCGCGTACGGGTCCAACAGCAGCTTGTTGGCGTTGAAGCGCTGGCCCGAGTCGGGGTCGTAGGGACCGTGCACGCGATAGCCATATTTCTGTCCGGGCTGTACCTGGGGCAGGTAACAGTGCCAGACGTAGCCGTCCACTTCCTTGAGTTCGACGCGGACTTCCTCACCGTCGTCGTCGAAGAGGCACAGCTCTACCTTTTCTGCCTTTTCGCTGAACAGCGCAAAGTTTGTGCCGGTACCGTCAAAGGTGGCACCGAGCGGATAAGCCGATCCAGGCCAGACTTCCATGCGTTCTCCTCTGGGTGATGCGAACAACTGCTGCAAGCCTACTCATGACCTATGACACGGACAGTAACCTTATGGTCTTGTTCGGTCGCATTCCGCGTACAGCGAACCAAGAACGCGGGGTACCGCGTTCTTGATCGCAGAGGCAGTAAGGGGTCCTCCATCGAATTCCTGTGACGCGGCAGAGCCTGCGCGGCCATGGACGCTTGCCGCCACGGCAGCCACGGCAGCCCATCGATCGTCCCATTCAAGTCCAAGGGCGGCGTAGGCGCCGTCGTCGTCAGTCAACGCATCCGTGGATTGGGCCGCCAAGGCGCCCAGGATGCCCGCCAGCACGTCACCACTCCCCGCGGTTGCCATCCACGGCGTGCCTTCGGACTGGCTGAAGACAACGCCCGACGGCGACGCCACCAGTGTGCTGGCACCCTTCAGGAGCACTGTGGCTCCGGTGAGTTCGGCGGCCTGGCGGACAAAGTGCAGTGGACGTGCTTCCACGTCATCGCGGGTGACGGCCACCTCGCCGGTGGCAGGCAACGCGGCCAGGAGCGTGGCCAGTTCGCCGGCGTGAGGGGTCAGGATCCAGTTTGCAGGGCACTTCTGCGGCAGCAGGGACAAGGCGCCGGCATCGACGATCATCGGCGTTCCAGCCCCAAGCGCCGCCGTCATCGCGTTCTTGACACGGTCTCGCTGCTCGTCGCCGTCGACGCCCGGCCCTACGAGCCAGGCCTGGACCCGCCCTGGTTCCCCGGCTTCCCATAATGCTTCAGGAGTAACGGAGAGGACCTGCCGGGCCGCGGCTTCGGGGCCCAGGTACCTGACCATGCCCACCCCTGACAGGGCTGCAGCGTGGACGCACAACGCGGCGGCCCCGACGTACCTGGATGAACCCGCCACCACGCCTAGGACGCCGCGCGTGTACTTCTGCGAACGCCGCTCCGGTTTGGGAAGCACGCGTGCAAGATCGGATGCCGCCAGGCGGCGCACTTCGGGAGGGAGCAACCGCAGCGGGGCCTCGATGCCGATCTCCACAACGACTACCCGTCCCGCGCAACCTTCGCCGGGATCGACCACGAGCCCCGCCTTAATACCCCCGAAGGTGACAGTAACGTCGGCCTCCAGGACCGGCCAGTGGACCTCGCCCGTGTTGGCGTCCAGCCCACTGGGGACATCACAGGCTACAACGCAAGTGGGACCAAGTTCCTGGATCAGGGAAACCAACTCGGCTGCGGCTCCACGCAAGCCACCCCGGGCACCTGTTCCCAGGAGGGCGTCGATCAGCACGTCGGCACCTGCGCAGGAAACCGCGAGCTCCTCGGCGTTGCCTGGGTCCAGCCTGAGCACCCGGCCGCCAGCCGCCTCAAACGAGGCCAAGCCCTCGGCGTGGGCACCGTCCGAGGCGAGTACCGCCGTCGTACGCATTCCACGCCGCGCGAGCATGGCCGCGGCGAAGAGGCCGTCACCGCCGTTGTTGCCCTTGCCCACCAGGACGGTGACGCTGGCTCCGGCCAGCCGGCGGCGCTTGCGTATCTCCCGGACGACTTCCTGCGCCAGCCCGTAAGCGGCCCGTTGCATGAGAACAGCGCCCCCACCGGAGTCCAGGAACGGTTTTTCCGCATCCCTGATCTGTTGTCCGGTGAAGGCGCTGATCATTATTCTTTTGTGCCCGCTCTAGCCCTCGGCAAGGACAGTTGCCGTAGCGATGCCCCCGTCGTGGCTGATGGACAAGTGCCAGCGCTTGACGCCTTTGCCCTCGGCGACCGCCAGGACCGTGCCTTTGACCTGCACGGTGGGACCGTTCTCGTCCAGGCCGATCCAGCAGTCCTGCCAGTTCATGCCGGCAGGGGCCCCCAGAACCTTGGCCACGGCTTCCTTCGCTGCGAAACGGGCAGCCAGGGACCGGGTGTTGAGTTCCCGCTCGGCAGGAACAAACAAGCGTTCCTTCAGGCCAGGGGTCCGTTCCAGCTGCCGCCCGAACCGCTCGATGTCTACGACGTCTACGCCAATGCCAACAATCATGCGGTTATTCTACGGTCACGCTCTTGGCGAGGTTACGCGGCTGGTCCACGTCGTAGCCCTTGGCACCGGCCAGCTCTGCGGCAAAGATCTGCAGCGGAACCGTGGTGAGCAGCGGCATGAGGAGCGTGGGGGTCTCGGGAACGTAGAACACGTGCTCTGCGTAGTCCTTGACCGACTCGTCGCCTTCCTCGGCAATCACCAGGGTGCGGGCACCACGTGCGCGGACTTCCTGGATGTTGCTGACTACCTTGGAGTGCAGGGAGTCGCGACCGCGGGGAGACGGAACCACCACGAAGACCGGCTGGCCGTCGTCGATCAAGGCGATCGGGCCGTGCTTGAGCTCGCCGGCGGCGAAGCCTTCAGCGTGGATGTACGCGATTTCCTTGAGCTTCAAGGCACCCTCGAGTGCCACCGGGAAGCCAACGTGGCGGCCCAGGAACAGCACGGACTTCTCGTCCTTCATGCTGCGGGCGAGTTCCCGCAGTGGACCAGCGGTGTCCAGGATCT
Organism: Paenarthrobacter sp. NPDC089714; assembly: GCF_044748905.1. NCBI lineage: Bacteria > Bacillati > Actinomycetota > Actinomycetes > Micrococcales > Micrococcaceae > Paenarthrobacter > Paenarthrobacter sp. NPDC089714. The sequence goes on along the minus strand of NZ_JBIVGX010000001.1, from coordinate 342,118 downwards.
GCTGGATCTTGGCAGGAATCTTGCCGAGGTCCGCCAGGACATCCTTGATCTGGCCGCTGAAGATGTTGCCGCGCAGCTGTGCCAGGTACAGGCCCAACAGGTAGGCGGCGGTGATCTGCGCGAGGAACGCTTTGGTGGAGGCAACGGCGATTTCCGGACCGGCGTGGGTGTACAGCACAGCGTCGGATTCACGCGGAATGGTGGAGCCGTTGGTGTTGCAGATGGAGATGGTCTTGGCGCCCTGCTCACGTGCGTAGCGGACGGCCATGAGGGTATCCATGGTTTCGCCGGACTGGCTGATGGAAACCACCAGCGTGTTGGCGTCCACGATCGGATCGCGGTAGCGGAACTCGTGGGCGAGCTCCACCTCGGTGGGGATGCGGCACCAGTTCTCGATCGCGTACTTGGCTACGAGGCCGGCGTAGGCTGCCGTACCGCAGGCCAGGACGATGATCTTGTTGACCTGCTTGAGCAGCTCCGGGTCGATACGGAGTTCATCCAGGGTCAGCTGGCCGTTGAGGTCCGAACGACCCAGGAGGGTCTGGGCCACGGCGTCGGGCTGGTCGTGGATTTCCTTCTCCATGAAGGAGCTGAAGCCGCCCTTTTCGGCGGAAGCCGGATCCCAGTCGACGTGGTATTCCTTGCCCTCTGCGGGAGCGCCGAAGAAGTCGGTGATCTCCACGGAGTCGGCAGTGATGGTGACGATCTGGTCCTGGCCCAGCTCGACCGCACGGCGGGTGTAGTCGATGAAACCGGAGACGTCGGAGCCCAGGAAGTTCTCGCCCTCGCCAAGACCCACAACCAGTGGGGAGTTACGGCGGGCAGCGACAACCACGTCAGGCTGGTCGGCGTGAACGGCCAGGAGCGTGAAGGCTCCTTCGAGGCGCTGGCAGGCCAGGCGCATCGCCTGGGTGAGGTTGCCGGCGTCGCCGTTGAGCTCGTTGCGGAAGATGTCACCCAGAAGGGCGGCCGCAACCTCGGTGTCGGTTTCGGACAAGAAGGTGACGCCCTTGGCCAGCAGTTCCTGCTTGAGCTCTGCGAAGTTTTCGATGATCCCGTTGTGGATCAAGGCGAGGCGCCCGCCGTCGGAAAGGTGCGGGTGGGCGTTGCCATCGGTGGGTCCACCGTGCGTGGCCCAACGGGTGTGGCCAATGCCGGTCAGGGATTCCGGGACCGGGTTTGCTTCAAGTTCGCTGACCAGATTGCTCAGCTTTCCGGACTTCTTCCGGGACGAGATAGTCCCGTCAGCCACTACTGCGACGCCGGCGGAGTCGTAGCCGCGGTACTCAAGACGACGCAGCCCCTCCACAACGACGTCAAGGGCGCTGTGACCAGCTGCCTTACGAGACGAATTGCCAACATAGCCTACGATTCCACACATGGGTCCAAGCCTACCGGCTCAGTCAAACAACTGACGTGGGACATCCCCCCTCCTTTCCCGCCGGTGCGGCGTGCATCACCGACAATTCACTGTGCCGTCGTCGCGCATTTCCTGTTCCGCCGCGTGAAGGGCAGAATCGTGAGCGTGACTTTGCAACGCACCGAAGCAAACGGCGACGGCGCTTCTCCCTTTGTTGAGCTCGATCGACACACCTGGTCCCGGCTTGCGGCCCAGATGGAGCAGCCCCTTAACGAAGAGGACATTTTCCGCCTCCGCGGCCTCGGCGATCCCCTGGACATGAAGGAAGTCCGGGAGGTCTATCTCCCGCTTTCGCGCCTCCTGCACCTCTACGTTGAGGCCTCGCACCAGCTCCACGCCGCCACCACCACCTTCCTCGGCGAGCAGACGCAACGTACCCCTTTTGTCATCGGGGTGGCAGGATCCGTGGCCGTAGGCAAGTCCACCATCGCCCGCGTGCTCCGCGAAATGCTGCGCCGCTGGCCCGGCACGCCCAATGTGGAACTCATTACCACCGACGGATTCCTCTATCCCCTGGCTGAGCTCAAACGCCGGCACCTCCTGGAACGCAAGGGTTTCCCGGAGTCCTACGACCGCCGCGCGCTGTTGCGTTTTGTGTCGGAGGTCAAGGGTGGAGCGGAGGAAGTCCGGGCACCGTGGTACTCGCACGTGACCTATGACATTGTGCCGGGACGGGAAGTAGTGGTCCGCCGGCCCGACGTACTGATTGTGGAAGGCCTCAACGTTCTGGCCCCCGCAAGGCCCCGCATCGATGGCAAGCAGGGACTGGCCCTGAGCGACTTCTTCGACTTCTCCATCTATGTGGACGCCAAGACCTCCTACATTGAAGAGTGGTACGTGGACCGGTTCCGCAAGCTGCGTTCCACGGCGTTCGCCCAGCCGGAATCCTACTTCCACCGCTATGCCACTCTCTCCGACGACGACGCCGAATCCACGGCCCGCGGCATCTGGAAGCGCATCAACGAGCCCAACCTCGAGGAGAACGTGCTGCCCACCCGGGGACGCGCACAGTTGGTCCTGACCAAGGATGCGGATCACTCCATCCGGCGCATGCTCCTGCGGAAGGTCTGATCCGTTGACTCATCCTGAGCCCAGCCGACGTGCTTTCGCAGGCCTTCTCACCGCAGGGGCCGGCATGCTTGCCTTGGCTGCCTGCACCCCGGACAGCACGGCCCCCTCCCCTGCCGCTGCGGACGCTCCCACAGCTTCGCCCAGCGCCACCCCCACTGCCACGCCCGGCGTGACCCCGGCGGCGGCCGCCACCAGCACCCCACCCAGCCCATCGCCGTCGAGCACGGCAACCCCGCAGTTCTCCCTCACCGACCCCTCCAGCCCGTGGGTGGTGGTCAACAAGCACAGGCCGCTCAACCCGCAGAACTACGTGCCGGCCGACCTGGTGCAGCCGAAGATCCGCCTCGCCGTCAGCGGCGAAGCCACCCTTCTGAACAGCACGACGGCGGCTGCCGCGGAAAAGATGTTCGGCGCGGCTGCAGCCGACGGCGTCATCATGGCGCTGGCTTCTGGTTACCGCTCCTACTCGACGCAGATCACCACGTACAACGGATACGTCACCAGCAGCGGGCAGGCAGCCGCGGACCGGGCCTCCGCCCGCCCGGGCTACTCGGAGCACCAAACCGGTTGGTCCTTCGACATCGCTGACGGTGGCGGCGCATGCAGCTTCCAACCGTGCTTCGCTGACCAGCCCGCAGCCGTCTGGGCAAAAGCCAACGCCCATAAGTACGGCTTCGTGGTCCGCTACCCGTGGATGTTCCATGAGATCACCGGCTACTACTACGAGTCCTGGCACCTGCGGTACATCGGCGTCGAGGCAGCCACGGCCATGGCAAGCAAAGGCATTGCCACTCTCGAAGAGTACTTCGGCCTGGAGGCTGCACCGGATTACCTGGCCTAGCCTGCACGCGAAAGGCGGCCCGCTCCAAACCGGAGCGGGCCGCCTTTTGCTGAGTACGGTGTCCTAGACAGCGACGTCGCTGGTGACGCTCAGGCGTTCCTTCACGACGGCAGCGAGGCTCTTACAGATACGCTCAGCGGTTTCCATGTCGGCGGCCTCCACCATGACGCGCACCAAAGCCTCCGTGCCGGACGGGCGCAACAGGACGCGGCCGGTCTCGCCGAGTTCCTCTTCCGCGGCAACCACGGCAGCAGCTACGCCTTCGTCGGTGGCTGCGCGGGCCTTGTCCACTCCCTTGACGTTGATCATGAGCTGCGGGAGCTTGGTCATCGCGGTGGCCAGGTCCTTCAAACTGCGGCCCGTGAGGGCTACCTGGGCTGCGAGCTGCAGGCCGGTGAGTACGCCGTCGCCCGTTGTGGCGTAATCGGAGAAGATCACGTGTCCGGACTGTTCGCCACCAAGGTTGTAGCCGCCGTCGCGCATTTCTTCCAGCACGTAACGGTCGCCAACGGCGGTTTCACGGATGGTGATTCCGGCATCGCGGAGCGCGAGCTTGAGCCCGAGGTTGCTCATGACCGTTGCCACCAGGACGTTGTCCTTGAGCTTGCCCGCCTTGTCCAAGGCCAGCGCCAGGATCGCCATGATCTGGTCGCCGTCCACTTCGTTGCCTTCGTGGTCCACGGCAAGGCAGCGGTCAGCGTCGCCGTCGTGGGCGATCCCGAGGTCCGCGCCGTATTCCACCACGGCTTCCTTCAACGGGCCGAGGTGCGTGGAGCCAACGCCGTCGTTGATGTTGAGGCCGTCCGGTTCGGCGCCTATCACCACAACGTCGGCGCCGGCGTCCTTGAAGACCTGGGGAGAGCAGCCGCTCGCTGCCCCGTGGGCGCAGTCCAGGACAACCTTCAGGCCGTCGAGTCGCTTGGGGATGGTACCCAGCAGATGGACGATGTAGCGGTCCTCGGCGTCCGAGAAGCGCTGGATGCGTCCCACGTCCCCGCCCACCGGGCGCTGCGGCTCCTTGCCGAGCTGCGCTTCAATGGCGTCCTCGACGTCGTCCGGCAGCTTCTGGCCGCCGCGGGCGAAGAACTTAATGCCGTTGTCCGGGGCCGGGTTATGGGAGGCCGAGAGCATGACGCCGAAATCGGCGTCGAGGTCGGCTACCAGGTACGCCGCGGCCGGGGTGGGCAGAACACCGGCGTCGAAGACGTCCACACCGGAGCTGGAGAGTCCGGCTTCAACGGCGGCGGCGAGGAATTCGCCGCTGGCCCTCGGGTCCCGAGCTACCACGGCACGGGGCCGCTTGCCGTCTGTTGTGCGGTCATGGCCGAGTACGACGGCGGCGGCCTGGGCGAGCTGCATAGCCAGCTCGGCGGTGAGCAATCCGTTCGCGAGACCGCGCACGCCATCTGTTCCAAATAATCTAGACATCGGCTCAAGTTTAGACGACGACGGCACAGCGACCGGCCACGGCACGTTCCGGAGCGTCACAACCGATGGATTAAACGGCGGAAGCCCGCCCCACCGGAGTGGGACGGGCTTCCTGCGAAGCGCGGTTTAGCGCTTGGAGTACTGCTGAGCCTTACGTGCCTTCTTGAGACCGGCCTTCTTACGCTCGATGACGCGGGCGTCACGAGTAAGGAAGCCAGCCTTCTTGAGGGTGGGGCGGTTGTTCTCGACGTCGATCTCGTTCAGCGAACGAGCGATGCCGAGACGCAGTGCGCCAGCCTGGCCGGAGGGGCCACCGCCGTGGATACGGGCGATGACGTCGTAGGCGCCTTCGAGGTCAAGAACGCGGAACGGTTCGTTGACATCCTGCTGGTGCAGCTTGTTCGGGAAGTAGTTGGCCAGCTCGCGGCCGTTGATGATCCACTTGCCGGAGCCCGGTACAACGCGAACGCGTGCAACGGCTTCCTTGCGGCGGCCAACAGCTGCGCCGGCAACGGTCAGTGCCGGGCGCTCCTTCTTGGGCGCATCCTCGGCGGGTGCGCTTTCAGAGGTGTAGCTGGTGAGGTTTTCCTCGGCCTCGACGGCCTCGGCGGTCAGTTCTTCGTTCTGAGCCACGGTTCTCCTTGGAATAAAAAGTTAGTTGGTGGCCAGGACTACTGGGCGACCTGGGTGATTTCGAAAGTCTTCGGCTGCTGTGCAGCGTGCGGGTGCTCGGAGCCTGCGTAGACCTTGAGCTTGCCCAGCTGCTGAGCGGCGAGGGAGTTCTTGGGAAGCATGCCCTTGATGGCCTTCTCAACAGCGCGAACCGGGTTCTTCTCCAGCAGTTCGGCGTAGTTGACGGAGGTCAGGCCGCCCGGGTAACCGGAGTGGCGGTATGCGCGCTTCTGCTCCAGCTTGGCACCGGTAAGGGCGACCTTTTCAGCGTTGATGATGATGACGAAGTCGCCCATGTCCATGTGGGACGCATAGGTCGGCTTGTGCTTTCCGCGCAGCAGTGTTGCGGTCTGGCTGGCAAGACGACCAAGGACAACATCGGTGGCGTCAATGACGTGCCACTGGCGGTTGATATCGCCGGGCTTCGGGGTGTACGTACGCACGGTTTGGCCTCGTTCTTGTTCTGGCGTTCATGTTTCAGGGCACGCAATAAGACGTGCACCTACTATGTATGCGCTACCGGAGCAGAGGTGAGGGCTCTATAGACCAGTCATCCAGGAGTCTCGATATGCCACCTGAGTTACTGACCCTGCAACTGGATCCCCTGGTGGGCATGTGTCATCGAGATAGGACACGCACAACGACTATAAACAATACCTTCAACGGTATGTCCGGGTCAAAATGGGGTGACCACACCTGGGGGCGACTGTGTTAATGGAGGAGAGCACATGACCGACGGACTTGCCCTGGCACTCCTGCTTGCCCTGGCCGGCCTGGTCCTGAGTCCGCTCTGCGAGCTGCTGATCGCCCGCGCGTTGCCACGGCTCGGCGGACTCCCCTCCTTAAAGGTACGGATCACGACGGCGGCAGTCACCGCGCTGCTGTTCGGCTTGCTTGCGTGGCGTTTTGGCTTTTCTTTCGAACTCCCGGCTTATCTTCTTTTGGCGCTTTTGGGCGTGCAGCTTTCACGCATTGATTTCACCCTCCACTTGCTCCCCAACCGGCTCGTTTTGGCCCTTCTTGGCGGCGGCCTGCTGCTCCTTGGGGTGTCCTCAGTGGTGGACCCCGGGTGGCCTGAGCTCCTCCGGGCCCTCGCAGGAGGGGCGATCCTGTTCGCCGGTTACCTCATTTTGGGAATTATTTCGCCGAGAAGCCTCGGAATGGGCGATGTGAAGCTCGCTGCACCGCTGGGAATGTACTTGGGCTACTTGGGTTGGCCGCAGGTACTCTACGGCGGACTACTGGGATTCGTGGTGGGCGGGGTGCTCACGGTGCTGATGTTACGGCTGAGATCCGCGGAAAAACCCGCCGAAACGGCCCATGGGCCAGCGATGGTGGCTGCGGCACTGGGCGTTGTCCTCTTCATGCACTGACCTCCTGAGTACCGTCCCTGGACCTGGCGACGACGCCCCCAAACTCATAAGGGGCCTTAATTTTCCAAGTAGTCACTCGCTGCTTTGGCGCCGAAAACTGAGTACCCGCCTCCACGGCATCGAGTACCTGGCAGCCGACCCTGGAAAAAAATTCGAGTACGCCTACGCATTGTTGAATCCATCCCAAACCAGCAATTCTTGTCATATCGAAATCCGAACCGCTAAAGGCAAAACGGGGGTAGTTCGGAATTCGAAGCAAATTCCGATAATTTGCTGGACCTATGTAACACAATTTCACATAAAAAATTCTGGGAAGGATTTACCATGAACTCGCTTATGGTCAACATGATTGCTTTCGTCGCCGGCATCAAGGAACGCTTCACCTCCGAGAAGGGCGCCACCGCCGTTGAGTACGGCATCATGGTCGCACTCATCGCGGTGGTCATCATCGGTGCCGTCACAGCCATCGGTACCAACCTCGACCTGAGCTTCGACAAGATCGCCGACCAGGTCAAGCCGAAGTAGATCAAACAACCGAAGACTCTGGCTACCGCCACTACTCTGCCGGCTGTCCGCCCATCCAGGACAGCCGGCAGCGTCGTTTACGGAGCACATCAAGGGGTCTGGGCCCCGGGTGAACCTCCGCGGTGTTGAGGTGTACCAAAAGGTGAGGAAGCAATCATGAAAACGCGCTTATTAGGGGGTATCGCCGCGCTGGTCCTGGCTGTCATCGGGACCGTGCTGCTGGTGAACTATGTCTCCAACGCGGACCGCAGGGCGCAATCGTCCCTGGATCCCGTCGACGTCGTTGTCGTCGAAAAGCCGGTCCCGGCCGGCACCAGTGTCCAGGAACTCAGTTCCTACGTTCAAATCCGGTCCGTCCCCAGCACCGCGAAGGCTGACGGGGCCTTGACCGCTCTCGATAAGACCAGCGGGCAGGTCACGTCCGTGGCACTGGAACCTGGCGAGCAGCTGCTCGGCAGCCGGCTTATCAACCCTGCCGAGCGGATCATGCCCGGCGCCGTTCCCGTGCCCGACGGCATGCAGGAAGTAACCGTGCTGTTGCCGCCGGAGAGCGTCGTCGGTGGCACCATCCGCGCCGGTGACCTGGTCGGGTTGTTCGTCACTCAAACGGACCCGAACAATGCCCAGGTCGCCAGCACCCAGTTGGTCTTCGACAAGGTCCTGGTCACCGCCATCCAGCAGGCCCCGGCCAGCACAGGGACCGCGCAGGAAGGCACCTCAGCCGTACCCAGCGGTGCCTCGTTCGTCACCCTGGCACGGAATTCCACCGACGCGGCCAAGGTGATCCTGAGCGCCCGGGTCGGAAACATTTGGCTGACCAAGCAGTCGGCCACGACGCCGGAGAGCCCCAAGACGCCGGTCAGCACCTCCGGGATCTTCCAATGAGCCGGTTCCTAGCCCTCACGGATGCCACCGGGTTTGAACAACGCCTGGCCCTGTCCCTGACCGCCGGCCACGAACTGCAGGTCCTTCCCGGGATGGCAGCCCACCAAGCTCCCGCCGACGTTTTGAGTCGGAACGTCGGCGGGCCCATCGACGTCGTGGTCATCGGCCCGGACATCAACGCCGAGCATTGGTTCGCCCTGGCCTCAACCGTCGACGTGGACCACCCGGAGATCGTTGTCGTTCTCGCAGCAGCACCTGGCAACGATGTAACGTTGGCCGCGCTCCGCTCGGGCATCCGCGACATCATCGACCCGGAGCTTGATGCGCACGACCTCGCCCAGGCCCTGGAACGGGCGGCCCGGACTGCGGCTGGCCGCAGGCAAGCTGCGCAGCCCCTGGCCCAGGAGGCCACTCCGCGCGGCCGGGTGGTCTCGGTCATGTCACCCAAGGGCGGGGTCGGAAAGACCACGGTGTCCACGAATCTCGCCGTCGGACTGGCCCGTACCGCCCCGATGGGCGCCGTGATCGTCGATCTGGATCTGCAGTTCGGCGATGTCGCCTCCGGCCTGGGACTGGCACCGGCCCACACCATCACCGATGCTGTACAAGGATCCGCGGCCACGGACGCCATGGTGCTCAAGGCCTTCCTGGCCCCGCACCCCAGCGGACTATACGCCCTGTGCGCGCCACTGCGACCGGCTGAGGCCGACCTCATCCAACCGGCCCACGTGGCTGCGCTGGTTCATCAGCTCTCCCTCGAATTCCCGTACGTGGTCCTGGACACCTCGCCGGGCCTGGGGGACGTGGTGCTGGCCGTCCTGGAAATGGCAACCGATGCCGTTTGGGTGTGCGGGATGGACATCCCCTCCATCCGAGGCCTCAATCACGGACTTGAGGTCCTGCGCCAACTGGACCTATTGCCGCCATCGAGCACGGTGGTGCTGAACTTCGCGGACAAACGCAGCGGCCTCACCGTCAAGGACGTCGAGGCTACCGTAGGGCTGCCCGTGGAAGTGGTGCTGCCGCATTCCCGCGCCGTGCCGTTCTCCACCAACGCCGGCGTGCCGATGCTCCAAGCCGGCCGCCGCGACCCCGTCGCCAAGGGCCTCGGATCGCTCGTGGCCAAACTCGCCGCCGGAACAACTGCTCCCACGGCACGGTCTTCACGCCGAAGGGTGGCCGTCTCATGAGCCTCATCGCACGTCTGGAAGCTGCCACCGCCTCAACGGCATCGGAAACGATCGGAACCCAGCCTCAGCCAGCACCGCTCTCGACAGCGTCAGGTATTTCTGCCGAACCGGGACTCCTGGAACAACTGGCACGGGCGTCGGTCAAACCATCAACGGACGCCTTGGCCGGTATCAAGAAACGCGCTGCGGACGAGTTGACCAGCCGCCTGGGCAGCCGCATCACCGACTCAGGGCTCGATGAAGGGGATGTCCGGCGTATGGTCCGTGAAGCCTTGAGCGAATTCATCGACGACGAACAGGTACCCCTGACACCGGAGGAACGGCGCCGCCTGATCCGCGAAATCGTCGACGAAGTCCTGGGACTGGGCCCGTTGCAGAAACTCCTCGACGATCCCCTGGTCACCGAAATCATGGTCAACGGCGCCCAGAGCATTTACGTCGAACGCGCCGGCAGGCTGCACCCGACCGGAACGACGTTCAGCTCTGACGCCCACCTGCGTCGGGTCATCGAACGGATCGTCTCCCGGATCGGGCGGAGGATCGACGAGTCCTCGCCCTTGGTCGATGCCCGGTTGGAGGACGGCTCCCGCGTCAACGCCGTCATCCCACCTTTGGCGGTGGATGGGCCCTCGCTGACTATCCGGAAATTCTCCGCTGTTCCGCTGACCGTGGAGGACCTGATCAAGTTTGACTCGATCTCCCCGGCCATGGCCCAGGTTCTGGACGCGTGCGTCAAAGCCCGCCTCAACATCATCGTCTCCGGCGGAACCGGCACCGGAAAGACCACGCTGCTGAACGTGCTCTCCTCCTTCATCCCCGAAGAGGAACGCATCGTCACCATTGAAGACGCAGTGGAACTGCAACTCCAGCAAGACCACGTCGTCCGATTGGAAAGCCGCCCGGCGAACATTGAGGGCCGCGGAGCGATCACCATCCGGGACCTAGTGAGGAACTCCCTGCGCATGCGACCAGACCGGATCGTCGTCGGCGAAGTCCGCAGCGGGGAGGCCCTGGACATGCTGCAGGCCATGAATACCGGGCACGACGGGTCCATTTCCACGGTGCACTCCAACTCCCCCAGGGACGCGATCGCCCGCATGGAAACGCTCGTGCTGATGGCCGGCATGGAACTGCCCCTGCGGGCCATCCGGGAACAGATCGCCTCGGCCGTGCACCTGATCGTGCAGTTGAGCAGGCTCAGGGACGGCACCCGCCGTGTCACGCACATCACCGAGGTCCTCGGGATGGAAGGGGAGGTCGTCACGTTGCAGGACGCGTTCTCGTTCGATTTCGCCGCTGGCGTGAACGCGGAGGGACGGTTCATCGGCAAGACCGTCGCCACCGGAGTCCGCCCACGGTTCGTGGAGAAACTGGCCGGCATGGGGATCTACCTGCCCGCCGAAGCGTTCACGCCGCAACGACAGATGGGGCGGTGATTTTGGTGCAGGACCTCACACTGCCCGCCGGAGTCGGTGCGCTCCTCGTGGCCCTGTCCCTGTTGTTGTTCGTGGCGCTCCGCCCCCGCTACCAGGACATCGCCGTCGCCCGACGACGGCAGGCCGCGCCGGTCGAGACCGGCCCCTCCATGGTCACCCGGGTGGCAGACGCCACGGTCGCCGCCGTCGAACGCGGCGTCGGGCCCGGGAAGGGCGGGGTCTTCGGCGCCACAGCCCTCCAAGAAGCCGGCCTGGCCCTGAAGGCCTCGGAATTCATCGTGCTCATCCTGGCAGGCAGCCTGGTCTTGGGAGTCGCCGGCTTCGCCGTCGGTGGGCTGCTCTTGTGCATCCTCTTCGCTGTCATCTCGCCATTGGTGGCCTGGATGCTCGTCACCGTCGGGGCCGGGAAGCGGCGCCGGAAGTTCGGGGACCAGCTCACCGACATGCTCCGGGCCATCTCCGGCAGCCTGCGATCCGGGCACAGCATCACCTCGTCCATGCACACCGCCAGCCTTGAAATGCCGGCACCAATGTCCGAAGAACTCTCCCGCATCGTCAATGAGAACCGCGTCGGACGCCCGGTCTCCGACGCCATGGCCGAGGTAGGGCGCCGGATGCAGTGCGAGGACTTCGAATGGCTGAGCCAGGCGATCGAGATCAACCGGGAAGTCGGTGGCGACCTCGCGGGTGTCCTGGACCACGCGGCCGAAACGGTCAGGGAACGGTCCCAGATCAAAGGCCAGGTCCGTGCCCTGGCAGCAGAAGGCAAATTCTCCGCCTTCATCCTCATCGGTCTGCCGTTCGTCGTTGCCATCCTCATCAACGTGGTCAATCCCGGATACATGGCCACGCTTTTCCAGTCGTTGCTCGGCTGGATCTTCATTACTGTCGGCGTGATCATGATGGCCATCGGGTCGTTCTGGATCAGCCGCATGGTCAAGATCGAATTCTAGGGAGGTGCCAGTCATGCCCGCACTTGTTTGGCTCATGATCGCCGCCGTGGTTCTGCCCGCGTCCTGGTTCGCTTGGTCGCTGATCGCCGTTGACCGTGCTTCCGGCCGGTTGATCCGTACACGGCTCCAGTCCGTGAGGCAGGGAACGGGAACCGATGCTTCCGCCGGCCCCTCCATGATGACCCGGGTGGCCCGCAAACTGACCCCCGACGCCTACGTTCAACGCCTCGACCAGATCCTGGCTAAAGCCGGACGGCCGGCTTCCATGCCGCTGGAGCGGCTGATCACCATCAAGCCCCTCGCCGCATTAGCCGGAGGCCTGTTGGTCCTGGTCCTGGGCGGGGGACGCTCCGCCGCCGGGGTGTTCCTGGCCGTGGTCCTCGCTGCCGCGGGCTATGTCCTGCCCGACCTGCTGGTCTACAACAACGGCATCAAACGGCAGCAGCGTATCGAGAAAGACCTGCCCAACGTGCTGGACCAGCTGCTGATTTCCGTCGAAGCCGGCCTCGGGTTCGAGGCCGCGGTCGCCCGCGTGGGCGGCAGCGGAACCGGTCCCTTGGCTGAGGAGCTCGTCCGCACCCTCCAGGACATCCAGGCCGGACGGTCCCGGAGGGAGGCGTACCGGGCCCTGGCCGACCGGTCCACGGTCCCTGACCTGCACAGCTTCGTCGGCGCCGTCATCCAGGCCGACATCCAGGGCCTGGCCATCGCCCGGATCCTGAAACCCCAAGCCGAACAGATGCGCATCAAGCGGAAACTGCGGGCCGAAGAAAAAGCCATGAAGCTCCCCGTCGCGGTGATCTTCCCGCTGATCCTGTTCATCTTCCCGCCACTGTTCATCATCATCTTGGGCCCGGCCATCATCAACGCCATAGCCACATTCGCTGGTAAGTGAAGCGGGGAGGAAACCATGTCAAGGTCAGTCAAGACGCGTCCCGGGACACAGGGCGACCGGCAACGCGGAGCCTCCGTTGTCGAGTTCGCCCTCATCGTCCCTCTGCTGCTGTCCATGCTGCTCGGGGTCATCGACTTCGGAGTCGCCTACAGCGAAAACATCAGCCTTCAGGCCGCAGCCCGTGAAGGCGCTCGGCAGGGTGTCACCAACGGCGACGTCATCGCCTCCGTGACCGGTTCCAAAGGCAACCTCGATGCCACGAAGCTCCAATCCAAGTTCGTCGTCGACACTACCGGCGGCACGCCAGGGAAGCTCGTAGTCTGTCTGCGCTACCCGCAACGTTCCGTCAGCGGGTTCTTCAGCTGGATGCTCGACGGCTACTTCGACACGAAATACGTCATGAAAATGGAAGGCACGGCAACCGTGACCTCAGGAGCCAAAAACTGGACCGGTGGAACATGCGCCGCCTAAAGACCTCAGGACGCCAGTCCCGGACAGCCACCTCCGCTGGGCGGAAGAATAGTGACGAGCGGGGTGCCTCAGTCGTCATCTTCGCGCTCATGGTGCCGTTGCTGTTCGCCGCACTGGCCTTGGCCCTGGATTTCGGCAAGCTCGCTTACGAACGCCAGGACCTCAGCAACGCTTTGGACGCTGCAGCCCTGGCAGGGGCGGGATCCTTGCCGAATGACCCCACAACGGCGCAGAGCGCTGCAGTCGCCTACGCGAAAATCAACGACCCGGAGGCCAACCCCGTCATTACCTTCCGGTGCCTGGTCGCTTCCACGGGTGCATCCAAAACCGTGGCGGCCGGCCAGGTACCCAATGTGTGCGATCCCGGCACCACTGCCGGCGCGAAATGCAACGAGACACTGTGCTCCATCCCGTGCGTTCCGGGCGGAACCAAGACGTGCAACACCATCATCGTGACAGCAGCGAAAGATGTTCCCTTCGCGTTTGCACCCGTCATCGGGGTCAACACAGGGAACACCGGTGCACTGTCCTCCACTGCCTGCAAAGGGTCATGCGGATCGCAGATACCGAACCCCATGGACATCGTGATGGTCGCGGACCGTACCGGCAGTATGGACACTGCGGACCGTAACGCCATGGTCGCCGGGATCAAGAGCACCCTGCAAACCATGACCAAGGAACAGCAATACGTTGCCCTGGGCACCATCGGCCGAAGCAGCACCAGCCCGGGCAGTTGCATCACCACCCCATCAACATCGCAGACCACGGGACCATGGCTTCCAGTGCCGTTCTCCAACAACTACACCACCAACCCCGCAATACCAGGCGGAACCCCACCACTGAACAACAGCAGCACGCTGGTCAGTGGCCTGAACTGCTTGGGCGCCTCCAGCACGGGAACTTATCTCGCTTCACCGCTGAAGTCGGCAGCCAGGTACGCGCTTGGACTGACGCCGAACAACCTCGGTTCACTCCCAGTCAGGTCGACTCCAGCCAAGAAGGCCATCATCTTGGAAACCGACGGCGAGCCGAACGAGCAGAACATCACCGGCGGAACCACGGCGCTGAGCAACAGCGGAGACCTGGGCACGACCAACGGTGCCACGGCTTGCCAAAACCTCAAGGACGTAGCAACCAACGCCAAGGCGCAGGGCTTGCTGATCATCACTGTGGCCTTTGGCGACGCCAACTCGGCCCGGTGCACCACCGGGGGTTCCTACGTCCGGGACGTTTTGGCGGCGGCAGCATCGCCCAAGTCAGCGGGAGTTCCCAGCGCGGCATCCAATGACTGCTCCACCACTGCGTTGAGGGCCACCGAAAACGCGGACGGTGACTTCTTCTTCTGCGCAGCAACGGGCGCGGAAATGGGCCCGATCTTCGCCTCCGCCGTCAACGCCATCAGCACAAGTTCCCGCCTCATCAGGTTGCCCGAATGAGCAGCGCTGACTAGAGACGGCCCCAGGACCGGCCGTTCGTGGATCCCAGACTACGGGCGGCCGACAGGGCCCCCTCCCGGTACCCAGAGCCGGGAGGGGGTCTGCCCAAGAAACCCGAGTACCCGGAGTCCACCCGGCAAGTAGCGGCCCGGCGAAAAGTCGAGTACCTCCAAGGCATGTTTCATCCCTTTCAGTTCATCTACACTCCACATACAGGCTGGGGTGCGCCATTATTCAGAGCATTTTGAGCATCAGGAAGCCGCCATGAAATTATCAAGCTCGTCCTGGAAACCGGGGAAGAAAGGCACAGTAACCTTCGCCATCGCCTCGGCTCTGACCGCACCGCTCTTGGGGTCTACTTCCGCCTGGGCCGACGTCAATTCGGACACCATCGACAAGTCCATCGTGTGGGTGGACACTGCGTGGTCCGCAACCGTTCAAGTCCCCTTCAAAGATGGAACCACGGAGACCTTCAAGACTACTTTGGTGACGCTTTGTACCGGTTGGTTCGTCAGCAGCACAGGGCACGTCGCGACTGCCGGCCATTGTGTGGACGCGGATGACGCCCTGTACACCAGCATCTACGCGAAGGTCATTGATGAGCAGAGCCTCACGGGCGTCAAGCCGGAAAACGTTGACTGGCCCTTGTCGCTGGCCGACCCTCAGATCAAGATTGACCAGCCCTCCGGCATCGACGGCGGCGTCCTGAGCGGCAAGACGGCCATCACGGCCCAGCTCATAGCCAAGCAAGGTTTCGAAAAAGGCGACAACGCCCTGCTCCGCATAGCGGATATGAAAGACACCCCGGCACTGGCGCTGGGCAGCGAAGCCCCCAAGGTCCGTGACAAGGTCACGTCCATAGGCTTCCCCGACCTGGTTGGCTCTACCTCCGATGTCGAACGGCAGAAGCCGTCCTACCGCTCGGGAGCCGTGAGCTCGCGAAGCTACTCGACCCAAGGCGTGCCCCGCACGGAGATTGATACAGACATCACACCAGGAATGTCCGGCGGCCCCTCAGTAAACGAAGCCGGTGAAGTCATCGGCATCAACTCCGCCTACGTCTACCAAGGGGCAGGTCAGGCCAATTACATCACCGACACGCAAACCCTTCGGGATTTCCTGACGTCCAATGGCGTCAAGCTGGCAGACGCGGCGTCCAAGAGTCCGACGCCGGCAGCCGTCGCGGATGTGCCGGCGAGCAATACCCAGGGCGGGCAGGGCATTCCTGTATGGATCATCGCCACCATCGCAGTACTGGTTCTCGCTGTTCTGGCGATGGCCGCCCTCCTGTTCGTGAACATGCGAAAACAACGGAAGCCTGCCGTGTATGCCCAGTTCCCCGCAGGCCAGTCGCCTGCCAGCCCACCGCCCGCAGGCCCCCAGTTGCCTTGGATGCAGGAACCACCGCAGCCTGGCAACGGCCCGCGCCCCTGATGTCCGGACACTCGACACCAATCACCCATGGCCAGCCATGGTGGCACCGGCAAGGTTTTTGAGGAACTCTTGAGCCATTCCCACCACCGGAGTTGAGCCAAGCCGCGCACACTCTCATCCAGAACATGAACAGATCCAGGGAAGGGACGCCAAATTCATGAGCGCGCTGACCAGCATCAACAACCCTGCGGCGTTGCCACCGGCCGCCGTCGTAGTGCCCGGCGAGTCAATCGCGTGCGCCTGCCACGATCCCGAACCGCCCATTCTGGACCTGAAACGCTTGCAGTTGCTGGCCGACGAACTTGCCTCTTCCGAGGAAGCCCAGCGGTTCCTGTCGGCCTTCGTGCTGATGCTCCCCCAACGCATTGAACGGATCGTGGACTCCGTCATGGACCACGACGACAAGGGGCTTACCGTGGCACTCCTGAGTCTGGGTACGGCATCGAACATGGTGGGTGCCCTGGAATTGGAAGCCATCTGCCACAACCTCGAAAACTTGGCCGAAGCTGGTTCGTTCCCCGCCATCGTGCTGGAACTTCCCGTGATTCGTGCAGCTTCGGCACGGTTTAGGGCTGCCGCTCAGTGGAACGGCGAGTGGATCGCCCAAAGTACGTGCCACTCTCCGGTCGCAGGGCCGTCAGGAGAGCGCCGTATGTGCGTCCGATTCGTGGCCGGAGCGCAGGTAATCCTGCATGAGGTCCACGAACACTTGCTGGTTGGTGGCAAAAGCATTCTTGGCGTGGCTAACGATTTCTTCTTTCTCCTCAGTGCTGAAGGGCGCCGAATCCAAGTGATGACGATAGGCGTCCTTGTACGGCTTGATCTTGTCGATGCCTTCGAAAGCGTAGAAGTTCAGGCCCTCCGGTCCAAGTCCGTAGTGTCGTCGTACCAATGACGAAATGATCTGACCTCCCGAGAGGTCGCCCAGGTAGCGCACATAGTGGTGAGCCAGAAGGTAGGTCACCGACCCTGGACCCAGGGATGTGAGTTCCGCAGCGTACGCTTCGGCCCCGGGTGTCACATGCAGTGATCCGGAGTCGAGCCTTGCCTCCCAGTCGCTGCCGAAATGGACGTCAAGGTCCTTCTCCAAAGCATGGACCCGAAGCAGCGCGGGGTCCGAAAAAACGGCAAGGCGGGGATCCCCGTTGCTCGCCAGCGCCGACTCGAGAGCCCGGTAGATGACCAGATTCTGCAGCAGCAGCCTTGCTACCTGCTCGGCGTCCAGGCGACCTGCAAGAAGCTCTGTAACGAAGCCCGTTTGTTCTGCCTGCTCGTGGGCCAAAGCGGTCTGGGACTTCAACACCTCAGAAAAACCGGTCATGGGTTACTCCATTCAAACGACTCGGACGAGCGGAACCCTGGCAGCTGCGCCAAGCAGCCACTTTGGTAATACTTTTATGACCTAATTCACTACGCAAGCGCAAGGCTGAGTTATCGTTCGTTACCAGATCGACCCTTGAGCTTTCCTGAGGCACTGTTCCATGCAACATTGCCTGACACTCCCCGTTCGGCCCGCACCATGCCCTTAGAGTGTCTTTGTATCAACCGTCTACTGGGGGATGGCATCCGTGCTCGCAGCGCTCCGTGGTTTGCTCGCTGGCTCATTCAAGAAATCTTTATGGTTCCTTGCCGCCATATGCGTGGTCGCAGTTCTCGCGTCCATGGCGCTTGGTGCGGAGCCTGCAGCGGCCACTAACGATCGCCAGGCCCATGGCCAAGGCAGCTACTTTGGACCGGACCTGGCGCCCGGAGCGTCCTTTGACCAGTACGTTCGTGACCTCCAGGAAGCGCCGTCCGCAACGGGGGCCACCTTCAGCTACCCACTGGACTCCGAACAGAAGACGCGTATCCGGGAATTCCTCCAGGCCGCAGCGCGCGAAGGGGCGGTTGCGCAACTGACCCTGGAACCGCGCGTCGACCTGACTGAGCTGACTGCGCGGGACGCTGAGGAACTTGCCCGCTTGGTTCAAGAACTTCACTCCCAGCTTGAATCCAGGATCGTGATCCGCTTCGCGCCCGAAATGAACGGCACCTGGGTGCGTTGGGGCCAACAGCCTGTGGACTATGTGAAGGCCTTCCAAGCCGTCGCGGATGCCGTCCACCGGACTGCCCCATCGGCAACCATGCTTTGGGCGCCGGCGTATGGCTCCGGTTACCCCTTTGACGCGAGGCCGGATGCCACCACGTCGCGCCACGTCTCCGAGGCAGACACCAATGCCAACGGCGTGCTGGACGCAGACGACGATCCATATGACCCCTACTATCCGGGGGACGCCGCGGCCGACTGGGTGGGTTTGAGCGTTTACCATTACGGGACCTTGCTGCCTGACGATTCATTCGCCATCAACCAGGCACCGGAGCCCGGCAAGTTCGCGGCCCAGCTTGCCGGTACCTACGGCTATGAAACCAGCGGCGACAGCAGGCGTGATTTTGTGACCCGCTTCGCCACGGGCAAGGGCAAGGAGCTTGCGCTCCAGACCGGCGCCCTGTTCAGCGCGGCAACCCCAGGAGCAACGGAAGAGGAGATCAAGTCCGGCTGGATCCGCCAAGTGGCAGCAGCCACGGGCAGCATCAAGCCCGCGATGGTGACCTGGCTTGAACAGGTACGTCCGGAAGATGAGGCCCGCGGAGCACAGGTGGACTGGCGCGCCACGGCCAACGCGGACGTGGCACAAACGCTCAGGGAGATTCTGGGGGCCGGAGACTCCCCCTTCATGACAGGTCCCGTCACGCCTGTCCATGACATCAGCGTCAACAACGCAGCCCCAGCCCAGATCCGCAACCCAGGCACCACAACCGGCGATCCCATGGGTTGGATCACGGCCAGTGTTGCCGCCCTCGCAGTCCTGGCTTTGGCCGGAGCTGCCACGATGCGGTTCAAACGCTCCTGGTCCTACGGCATCGACCCAGATCCACGGGACATACGACTGGACTTGCTGCGCGGCTGGATCATTTGCGCGGTCGTCGTCACGCACATCGAGGTTGCCGGCCCGTTTTCCTTCTTCGCGTTGAACATTGGCGGCGCGATTACGGGCGCGGAACTCTTCGTGCTGCTTTCCGGGATTGTCATGGGCATGGTCCATCCCCGCGCCGTGCAGAAAATTGGTGGATGGGAGGCAGCCATTGGCAACGGCCAGCGGGCACTCAAACAATACTTGACGGCGCTGGCGGTGGTCATTGCCGTCTTCCTAATTTCCCGAATTCCATTTATCGATGCAAGTGTGGTCACCACGTTCACCGACCGCGGGACCGGCGAGAACGGCACGGCTGCCGCCGGCAGGGTGTACGACCTTTACGCCAACGCGCCGTTGTTTTTTGACTACCCGGTTCCCGTCTTTGTGATTGAGCAGTTGGTGCGTTTAGATATGGGTCCCTGGGTGTACAACATCATGGGCCTCTTTGTAGTCCTTACGCTCTCTGTCCCTCCACTCATGTGGCTCCTCCGCCGGGGCTTGTGGTGGCTGGTCCTCGCCCTGAGCTGGTCACTCTATGTGTTGGACGCCCAATTCCACATCCGCCTGTTTGACTCGCAATTCCAAGACGTTTTCCCGCTTCTTACATGGCAGATCGCTTTCCTGCACGGTTTGGTCATTGGCTATTACCGCGACAGCATTGCCCGTTTCGTCCTGAGCCGCAGGGGCCTCATCCTCATCTCGATGGCTACTTCCATTTACGCGCTTGCCCTTGGCACCGTGTGGGCAAGCCATGCTTACGGCCTCCAGTTGCCTGGTGTCACCCCGGATGTTTTCGGCACACTCTATTCCTCCCAGTACGACAGGACGTTCCTCCAACCAGGCCGCCTGCTGAACCTGCTGTTCTTCCTCAGCGTGGGCTACATCGTGCTGACAGCGTTCTGGAAACCCCTGAATCGTGCCTTCGGCTGGCTATATGTCCCCCTGGGCCAGGCCAGCATGTACGTCTTCACCGTGCACGTCTTCTTCGTGCTCCTGATCGGCAACGTTCCCGGCCTCGACCGGAGCAGCGCATGGCAAGGACTGGCAATTCATGCCGTCGTCATCGCAGCGATCTGGTTGATGGTCCGTTACAAAGTCCTCTTCAACGTCATCCCCAGATAGCAAGAACCACGACGGCGGGCTGCCGGTCCGCGAGAACTTCACGTGACCGCCGGGCTACTCCCGCCGGGCCCGCGTCAGTTCAGCCCGCGCCAGCAGTTCATCATCGGACGGGTAGGCAACTTCCTCCAGCACCAAGGGATGCGGGGCCGCCAACAAGGACTTCGGATCCCGGGCACGTGCCAACAAACGCTCATGCAACCAGGCCGGCGGTTCCAGCCCCTCCCCCACCCGCAAGGCAGAGCCCACCAAAGAGCGCACCATGTTGTGGCAGAAAGCATCTGCCTGCACAGTTGCCACGATGATCCCATCAGTCCCCCGGGAGAAGGAGAACTGCTGGAGCTCACGTATGGTGGTGGCACCCTCACGGGGTTTGCAGTAGGAACGGAAGTCCTGCAACCCGAGCAACAGTGATGCTCCGGCGTTCATCAGCGACACGTCCAAGGAAGCTTTGTGCCACAACGTAATCCCACGTAGCACGGGGTCCCAGTGCCCGGGGCCATCGGCAATCCGGTAACTGTAACGGCGCCACAACGCAGAGAACCGGGCATCGAAACCCAAGGGCGCCGGACCGGCGTCGTGCACTTCGATGGCACCGGTGAGGTCACCGAGAACGCGGCTCAACGCGCCGCGCAGCCGCCGCAACAGCGAAACAGAGGGGTCGACGTCGTGACCCCGCGTCAGGCCGGACCATTCGTCTGACGTGAAGTCGACGTGAACCACCTGGCCACGGGCGTGGACACCCGCGTCGGTCCGTCCCGCAACCGTCACCCGGACCGGTCGGCGCACCAAAAGAGCAAGCGCTTCCTCAAGCGACCCTTGGACGGTCACGAGCCCTGGTTGCACGGCCCAGCCGCTGAAGGGACCACCGTCGTACGAGAGATCCATCCGGATACGCAAAAACCCGCCGCCCTCCAAAACGGGGGCAGCGGGTTTTTGTTCGTTCATAGACTCAAGTCTACTGAAATTTACTTCTTGTCCTCGTCGGCCGGGGCCTCTTCGGATTCAGCAGCTTCGGTCTCAGCAGCTTCAGCGGCAGGAGCCTCAGCAGCTTCGGTTTCTGCAGCTTCGGTCTCAACAACCTCTTCCTCAGCAGCAGGAGCTTCGGCAGCCGGAGCAGCCTTGGCAGCAGCAGCGGTTGCTTCAGCAACGACGGCCTGTTTCGGGGAAACGGGCTCGAGGACCAGCTCGATGACAGCCATGGGAGCGTTGTCGCCCTTGCGGTTGCCGATCTTGGTGATACGGGTGTAGCCACCGTCACGGTTGGCAACAGCACCGGCGATGTCGGTGAACAGCTCGTGGACAATGCCCTTGTCGCTGATCAGGCCGAGAACACGACGGCGGGAAGCGAGGTCGCCACGCTTGGCGAAGGTGACCAGACGCTCTGCGTACGGCTTGAGGCGCTTGGCCTTGGTAACCGTGGTGGTGATGCGCTTGTGCTCGAAGAGCGATGCTGCCAGGTTCGCGAGCATCAGGCGCTCGTGAGCCGGGCCGCCTCCGAGGCGCGGACCCTTAGTGGGGGTAGGCATAGTTATTTCTCCTGTTGTGGTGGCCGGTCGGTTCCATCACTGGACCCGGCGGCCAAGATCTGCTTTTTAGAGCTCGTCGTCGCTGAACGCGGCGTCGTCCTCTTCGATGGCTGCGGCGCGGGCTGCGAGATCGAAACCGGGAGGGGAGTCCTTGAGGGACAGACCCAGTTCAACGAGCTTTGCCTTGACCTCGTCGATGGACTTTGCACCGAAGTTGCGGATGTCCATCAGGTCAGCCTCGGAGCGGGCAACGAGTTCACCCACGGTGTGGATGCCCTCACGCTTGAGGCAGTTGTAGGAACGGACCGTGAGGTCCAGATCCTCGATCGGCAGAGCCATGTCAGCTGCAAGTGCAGCGTCAGTCGGCGACGGGCCAATCTCGATACCTTCAGCTGCGGTGTTCAGCTCACGGGCCAGACCGAACAGTTCCACCAGGGTGGTGCCTGCAGAAGCAACAGCGTCACGCGGAGCGATAGCCTGCTTGGTCTCGACGTCGACAATGAGCTTGTCGAAGTCGGTGCGCTGCTCAACACGGGTAGCTTCCACGCGGAAAGTTACCTTCATGACCGGCGAGTAGATCGAGTCGACCGGGATACGGCCGATCTCGGAGTCGCCGGACTTGTTCTGAGCTGCCGAAACGTAGCCACGGCCGCGCTCGATGGTCAGTTCGAGTTCGAACTTGCCCTTCGAGTTGAGGGTGGCAATGTGCAGATCCGGGTTGTGGAATTCGACCCCGGCCGGCGGAGCGATGTCCGCGGCGGTGACGACTCCGGGGCCCTGCTTGCGCAGGTACGCAACAACCGGCTCATCGTGCTCGGAGGAAACCGAAAGGTTCTTGATGTTCAGGATGATCTCAGTGACATCTTCCTTGACACCCGGAACCGTGGTGAACTCGTGCAGCACGCCATCGATCCGGATGCTGGTAACAGCGGCACCGGGGATGGAGGAGAGCAGGGTACGGCGGAGGGAGTTTCCGAGGGTGTAACCAAAGCCCGGCTCCAGCGGTTCAATGATGAAACGGGAGCGGTTCTCGGCTACAACTTCTTCAGACAGAGTGGGGCGCTGTGCAATGAGCACTTAGGTTTCCTTTCGGCGAGCATCCGCTATATGACGCAACACAGGTGGTGGAAATCGGCTTCGGTTTCCAGCCTGACCAGCCGGACCATGCTTGTGGATCCACAAGCAGGCCCGGCCGTCAGGCAGGTTGAACCTAATTAGACGCGGCGGCGCTTCGGCGGGCGGCAACCGTTGTGGGCGCTGGGGGTGACGTCCTGGATGGAGCCAACCTCAAGGCCAGCAGCCTGGAGCGAACGGATTGCGGTTTCGCGTCCCGAACCCGGTCCCTTGACGAAAACGTCAACCTTGCGCAGACCGTGCTCCTGGGCGCGCTTTGCAGCAGCCTCGGCAGCCATCTGGGCAGCGAACGGGGTGGACTTACGGGAGCCCTTGAAGCCAACCTCACCGGCGGAAGCCCAGGAGATCACAGCGCCAGTCGGGTCCGTGATGGACACGATGGTGTTGTTAAAGGTGCTCTTGATGTGCGCCTGTCCAAGCGCAATATTCTTCTTATCCTTGCGACGCGGCTTACGGACCGCTCCACGAGTCTTCGGGGGCATTGTTTCTCCTACAGAAAGTTATCGGGGGAAAACCAGGTCAATCCCGAGGGATTAACGTCCGGCCTTCTTCTTGCCGGCGACGGTGCGCTTCGGGCCCTTGCGGGTACGAGCGTTGGTCTTCGTACGCTGACCGCGTACGGGCAGGCCCTTGCGGTGGCGCAGGCCTTCGTAGCTGCCGATCTCAACCTTGCGGCGGATGTCGGCGGCTACCTCGCGGCGAAGGTCACCCTCAACCTTGTAGTTGCCTTCAATGTAGTCACGCAGCTGAACCAGTTCGGCGTCAGTCAGGTCCTTGACGCGAACGTCAGGGCTGATGCCGGTGGCAGCCAGGGTTTCGTGTGCACGGGTCTTACCCACGCCGTAGATGTAAGTAAGCGCAATTTCCAACCGCTTTTCGCGGGGAATGTCTACGCCAGCGAGACGAGCCATAGTGGCGGTACTCCTTGAATAAACCGGAGGTCGTAGGCAGTACACCCGCATTTTCCATGCGGCCCCAGCCTCCGACCGGGGGTTCGCTGTCCGGGCTCTGTAAAGCGTCCCAGCTCAGCTTGTGCTGCCTTTATTTACTTGCGTGGGTTAAGCAACCCAGGTTTGCCCTTGCGGGCGCTGGTTCCCTTGCGGGGAATCAGCCCTGGCGCTGCTTGTGGCGCGGGTTCTCGCAGATCACCATGACCCGGCCGTTACGGCGGATCACTTTGCACTTGTCGCAGATCTGCTTGACGCTCGGCTTGACCTTCATGGCGTTCCTTTGCGTGTTTAGCAGTTGATCAGCTGGAGCAACCAAGGCATTGCCTTAGCCGCCCAGCAATTTACTTGTAGCGGTAGACGATACGACCACGTGTGAGGTCGTACGGGCTCAGCTCCACCACTACCCGGTCCTCGGGGAGGATACGAATGTAGTGCTGACGCATCTTCCCAGAGATGTGCGCGAGAACGACGTGCTTGTTGGTGAGCTCAACGCGAAACATCGCATTGGGCAGCGCCTCAGTCACAACGCCCTCGATCTCAATGACCCCGTCCTTCTTGGCCATATCCTCCGCTAACTGTTGTTTGCCGCAGTCCTCCGGTTAGGCACCGGCGATCCAGCGGACGTTTTTTGTTTGCTTTGGTCCTCTTGGAACCACCACACCAAAAAGGGCGTGGCTGTACAGACAACCAACAGACAACTCTACGCCACTCGGGCGGGAAAGTTAAATCCGATCATGGTAGCGCACGCGGGCGTCCCCGTCACCCTCCAGAGGCGAGGTAAGCGGGGAAGCTGCCGGCCGCCGTCGTGATGCTTTCCGCGGCCGAAACGCCGTCCAGGATCGCCAACCGCACTGCCTCCGCCGCCGCGCTTTGGAGCGTCATCAGGGACACCTGCCGCGCCTGGTCGGTGCTGCGGTCAAGCCCGACGGCGCCAGTCGCCAGGGCGAACACGGTGTCACCGTCCGCGAGGGTATGGGACGGGTCGAGGGCCCTGGCCAGGCCAGCGTGACCCGAACTGGCGGTCCGCTTACACTCGGCGACATCCAAAACAGCGTTGGTAGCAATGACGACGAGCGTAGTGTTGAGCCCCTGCGGTTCAGCGCCGGGCGCCTCGCCACGTGGCTGCGGGCCCGCAGGAAACACCGGCGAACCCAGCGCGTTCACCACGGCGATAGCTCCAACAATGACCCCACCCTCGAGTTCGATCGACGACGTGCCCACGCCCCCTTTGTACTGGCCTCTGGCTATGACGGCACCGGTTCCGGCACCGACGTTTCCGCGCACGACGGCGGCATGGTCGCCTGAGGCGAACGCTGCGGCGGCTGCCTGGTAACCCATGCCGGTGTCAGGGCGGGCGTGAACGTCACCACCGCGACCGAGGTCGAAAATAGCGGCGGCAGGAACGATCGGAACAACGGTCCCGGGAACCGCGAAGCCCCTCCCCTGTTCTTCGCACCACTGCTGCGCCCCATGCGCGGACACCAATCCGAAGGCGCTCCCACCCGTGAGGACAACGGCGTCCACAGTGGAAACCAAGGTGGTCGGGTCCAGGGCGTCGGTCTCATGCGTCCCTGGTCCCCCACCCCGCACGTCCACCGACCCCACGGTTCCCGGCGGCGGAAGGACGACGGTCACGCCACTGAGCCACCCGCCGTCGTTCTTTTGGGTGTGGCCAATCCGGATTCCTGGAACATCGGTTATCTGACCCATGGCTCCATTCTCCACCTGAAGCGGTGCGGCCAACTGGTAGCCCGGCCTCGAATTCGAACTCCGGAGTAACGGTGAGTAAACGGGTCCGGAAGTGTCAGCCAACTATCGGTACGGTGCCCACTTTTGGTCCAACGGAGCCTCGGCACTGTGGTGAGCTAGGGCTGTCTCCCGCCGCCCCGATCCGGGCCGGCACCCAAAGTTCGCCTCACAACGTAAGTGATCCATGACTACCCGACTCGTCAACACCCTCCCTGAGCGTTCGGGCGTTCCGGTCGCGGTGCCGCCCCCAAACGGGTCCGCACCTGGCCGCTACGCCAAGCGGTGGTCCGGCCGCAGCCGCAAGGACTTCGTCGTTTTCCTCGCCATGGCCCTGCCCAACATCGCCCTGATTGCCACGTTCACCTACTGGCCGCTGATCAACAACATCTACTACTCCACCTTGGACTGGACGCTGGGTTCGGCGTCGGCAACGGTGGTGGGGCTGCAGAACTACATCACGTTCTTCACCAGCGAGGACGCAGCCAAGGTCCTCGAAACCACGGGCATCTTCACGGTCGTGACGGTGGGCGGTTCCATGGTGCTCGGGCTGCTGGTGGCCCTGGCATTGAACTCGAAGGTCCGCGGCACCACGTTCGCCCGTTCGGCGGTGTTTGCACCGTACGTGCTCTCCGGCGTGGGTGTGGGCCTGGTGTGGCTGTTTATCTTCGACCCCGGCTACGGAGTCCTCGCGTGGATACTCCGTGGCTTGGGACAGCAGAGCCCGCAGTGGATCAACGATCCCCAGTTGTCCTTGGTGATGGTCATCATCGTGTACGTCTGGAAGAACCTCGGCTACTGCGCCGTGGTGTATCTCGCGGGCCTTCAGTCCCTCCCCCGCGACGTCATGGAAGCTGCGGCGTTGGACGGAGCCAACAACATCCGCCGGTTCTTCAACATCTCGGTCCCCCTGCTCTCCCCCACCACGTTCTTCCTCCTGATCACCACCATGCTCAGCTCCCTGCAGGCATTCGACCTCATCCGCATCATGACGCCGCTGGGGAACGGCACCAGCACGCTGATCTACGAGGCCTATCTGCAGGCCTTCGGCGCCTACAACCGGGCAGGCTATTCGGCCGCGATTTCGGTGGTCCTCTTCGCCATCCTGCTGGTCATCACCGTCCTCCAACTGCGCTTTGTTGAGCGAAAGGTCCACTACTCATGAGCGCCCAGTCTCCCGCCGCCGTCGTACGTCCCACGGACCCGGACCCAGCAGCACCGCAGCCACCCCACGTACCGCGGCCGCTGTCCAGGTCCAACCTGGTCCAGACGCTGGCCGCCGGATATGTCCCGCTCCTCGTGGCAACGCTGGTGGTCTTCCTGCCCTTGCTGTGGATGCTGCTGAGCTCCTTCAAACAGCCCGGCGAGATTGTCACCACGGACCTGAAGATCCTGCCTCAGTCGCTGAACCTTGAGAACTATGCCACTGCGATGACCACCGTCCCGTTCGCGCAGTTCTTCGCCAACAGCCTGATCGTCACCTCCGTCGGTTCCACCATCAAGGTGGTCCTGGCGATCCTGACGGCGTATGCCTTAGTGTTCGTCCGGTTCCCGTACAAGAACGTCATCTTCGTGCTGATCCTGGTGGCCCTCATGGTTCCGGCGCAGGTCTCGATCCTGCCCAACTACATCCTGATCGCAGGCATGGGAGGAAAGAACACGTTATGGGGCATCATCCTCCCCGGCCTGGGTACGGCATTCGGAACCTTCCTGCTCCGGCAGCATTTCCTCACCCTCCCGCAGTCCATCCTGGAAGCGGCCGAGATCGACGACGCCGGACATTGGCGACGTCTGTGGCAAATCATTGTGCCTGTTTCCCTGCCCTCGGTGGCGACCGTGGCCTTGGTAACCGTGGTCAGTGAATGGAACGACTACATCTGGCCGCTCATCATCACCGACCGGCCCGAGACCATGACGCTCCCGGTGGGCCTGACCTTGCTGCAGAACTCCGAGGGCAACGGCGCGGGCTGGGGAATCCTCATGGCGGGCGCAGTCCTGGTGATTGTCCCCATCCTTCTGGTCTTCGCCGCCCTGCAGCGCTACATCGTCGCCGGCCTGACGCAAGGCAGCGTCACCGGCTAACAACTCCACCCGCACTATTTCGCATCGAAGTCAGTCATTGAGAGGAAGCACTATGCGCACGAATCTTGACCGTCGGCATTTCCTTGGCCTCGCAGGCCTGGGCGCCGGAGCAGCGGCACTGGCCGCTTGCGGTGGACCGTCGACGGCGGGCCCCGGAACAACCATCGAATCGGCGGCCGTCGACTTCAGCGGCGTCAAGCCAGCCGCGTCCATCGATTTCTGGACCAACCACCCGGGAAAGTCCCAGGACGTGGAAAATCCATCATCGACAAATTCCACGCCAAGTTCCCGGAGATCAAGGTGAACCTGGTGACCGCGGGCGCCAACTACGAGGAGATTGCCCAGAAGTTCCAGACCCCGCAGGCTGCCAAGACCGGCCTGCCCGGCCTGGTTGTCCTCTCCGATGTGTGGTGGTTCCGCTACTTCTCCAACGGCAGCATCATCCCCCTGGATGGGCTCGTGAAGCAGCTGGACATCAAGCTCGAAGACTTCCAGAAATGGTTGACGATTACAAGTACGACAACCAGCAGTGGGCCCTTCCCTACGGCCGTTCCACCCCGCTGTTCTACTACAACAAGGACCACTTCAAGGCTGCTGGCCTTCCGGACCGTGCTCCGGCCACGTGGCAGGAATTCGCCGAGTGGGCACCCAAGCTCAAGGCATCCTCCGGTGCGCAGCACGCCTACATGTACCCCGCCCTGGCGGGCTATGCAGGCTGGACCCTGCAGAACAACCTGTGGGGCTGGGGTGGCAGCTGGTCCAAGGACTGGGACATCACGTGTGATTCGGACAAAGCAGTGGCTGCCCTCCAGTGGGCGCAGGATTCCATCTACAAGGACGCATGGGCCGGCGTTTCCTCCAAGGAAGCTGCCGACGACTTCGCTGCGGGCATCGCCTCCGCCACGATTTCCTCCACCGGTTCGCTGCTCGGCGTGCTCAAGGCCGCCAAGTTCAACGTCGGCGTGGGCTTCCTGCCGGGCGGCCCCGAGGTTGCCACGGGCGTGCGCCCCACCGGTGGTGCAGGCTTGGGTATCCCCAGCGGCATCAGCAAGGAAGAGCAGCTCGCCGCAGCCACGTTCCTCAAGTTCATGACCGAACCCGAGAACACTGCCGCGTTCTCGGCCGCAACCGGCTACATGCCCACGCGGCTTTCGGCGGACATGTCGGCCGTCCTGGCAGCCACCCCGCAGATCAAGACTGCCATGGACCAGCTCGCGGTCACCCGTGTCCAGGACAACGCCCGTGTTTTCCTGCCCGGTGCGGACCAGGAAATGGCCAAGGCTGCCGCCAAGATCCTCACCCAGCAGGGCGATGTCAAGGCAACCATGACCGAACTCAAGAAGACGCTTGAAGGCATCTACACCAAGGATGTGAAGCCCAAGCTGAAGGCGTAGCCTCCCGGCTGCATGAAAAAGCGCGGGGCTGCATGGCAGCTCCGCGCTTTCTTTTGGGTTTGCTACGGAATCGGAACAGGCACGACGCCGAGCGGCGCCAATTGCTCTGCGCCACCGTCCGGCGCGGACAGGACCCAGATGCCCTTTTCGTGGACAGCGACGGAGTGTTCCCACTGGCAGGATCGCTTGCCGTCGGTGGTCACCACGGTCCAATCGTCGTCAAGGGTGGCGGTCTCGATGCCACCGCGCACCAGCATGGGCTCGATGGCCAGGCACAGCCCGGGGCGGACCTTGGGACCCCGGTGGTTGGTGCGGTAGTTCAGGACATCCGGTGCCATGTGCATCTCGGAACCGATGCCGTGGCCTACGTAGTCCTCAAGGATGCCCAGCGGCTTGCCGGGAACGGAGGAAACGTAATCATCGATCGCGTTGCCGATGTCCCCCACGAACTTGCCCTTGGCGAGCGCGGCGATGCCCCGCCACATGGCTGCCTGCGTGACGTCCGAGAGGCGCTGGTCCTCCGGATCGGCCGTGCCGACAATCACGGTACGGGCGGAGTCCGAGTGCCACCCGTCCACGATGCAGCCGCCGTCGATCGAAATGATGTCGCCGTCCTGCAGCACACGGCCACCCGGGATCCCGTGCACCACTTCCTCGTTCACGGAGGTGCAGATAGTGGCGGGGAAGCCGTGGTAACCGAGGAAGTTGGACTTGGCTCCGGCGTCATTCAGGACCGCCGCGAAGACGTCGTCCAGGTCCTTGGTGGTCACACCCGCCTTCGCCGCCGCAACGGCAGCGTCCAGCGCACGGCTGAGCACCAGGCCGGCCTCGTGCATCTTGCGCATCTGCTCGTTGGACTTGTATTCAATGCGGGGCTGACCGAACGCCATGTTCTCCTCTGGAAAGTTTATACGGGTGCCGATCGGGCCCCATGCTCCAACCATTTTCCAGCATCCGACAGCGAGGTCGAAATTGGCTCGACCCCCAGGCCGTCCCGGAGCCTGTCCAAGCAGTAAGTCCGTTCGCGTCCCAACTGGCTCACGGCGTACCGCGTCAGCCGCGGCGGCCTGTTGGTTGCCAAGGCGGCTGTCTCCGAAACACGCGCCATGACCATAGCCCCGGCGAAGGGGATACAGCGGATCCGCACGTCTCCATGTCCGGTCACATCCAGTACCTGCCGCAGCACGTCACCGAGCTCCACCGGTTCCGCGTCAGCGACGTTGACGGCTCCCCGAAGCCCTGAGGTGCAGGCAGCGAGCGCGGCGCCGGTCAGGTTGCTGATGTGCGTGAGTTGGTGCCTCACCGCGGGGTGGCCAACACTCAGGAGTTGTCCCCCACGGATGTTACCGACGAGCCTCGGCAAGAGGGTACGGTCCCCTGGGCCATAGACACCGTGCGGCCGCAAGACCAGGGCATTGCCGTGCTTCCTGGCCTCGATGTCCGCGAGCGCCTTGCTGCGACCATAGGCGTTGAGGTGGCGTGTTGCAGGCTCCTCTTCGCGACGGTTGCGGCACGGCTCCCACCATGGGTAGACGCTTGAGCTTGAGATGTGCACCAGGCGTGTTCCCGCAAACGCCTCAGCCACCGCCCGTGTCCCCAGGACGTTGGTGCGGTGGAACTGCCCGGCGTCGCCCCAGTCAGCGACGAAGGCACCGGCATGGACGACGGCGTCTACATCCGGTAAGCGCGCCGGCGCAAGGCCGTCGAGATCCCAGTAAGAAAGGCCATCACCTGTGCGCCGGGCAAAGCGGACCACTTCCCAGCCCCGGGCTTCCGCGGCCTGGGCTACGGCTGCCCCGATGAATCCGGTAGCTCCCGTGACGGCGATTTTCATGCGTGGTCCACGGCAAGCGCAGTGTCAGCGAACTGCCGCCGAAGGGCCGCACGGTCAGGCTTCCTGTGGCGTCCGGCGACCGGGATGGTGTCCAGTAGTTCCACGCGGTCCGGAAGGGCGGATTCGTCGATCAGCCGGGGTAGGTCCTTCGCCAGCCGTGCCCGGAGGACCTCGGCGCTGTGGCCCGGCGCCGGCACCACGGCGAGCCACACGGACTCGTCGCCAATGGAGTCGGCCACGCCGATCATCACGGCCTGTTGCACGCCTTCCACGCCGGCGATCACTGGTTCATACAAGGCCGGATAGATGTTGGTCTTTCCTCGGATGATCATGTCCTTCTTCCGCCCGATCATCACCAACCGGGCCTGCCCACCCGGCCCGTCCTTTCCGTGGTCCAGGCGAACCAGGTCCCCCGTGGCGTGTTCCGCCATGGGTTTCTCGCCAAGGTAGCCGTGGCACATGTTGGGACCGTGGGCGAACAGTTCGTGGTCCTCCCCCACCCGGATGCCGACGGCGGGCAGCGGTTCCCCGAGGAAGTCTCCTTCACCGCTTCCATCAGCCGCAGTGAACTCGGCAGTGGTCCCCGCGGCGAAGGCAAGTTTTTCCGAGCCGTCGGCGATCGCTATGGGCAACAGTTCCGTCATGCCGTAGATGAGCTTGAAATCGACGCCCGGCAGCAAGTGCATGGCACGTTGAAGGAAAGGCGCCAGGACAGGAGCCGCACCCAGCATCACTGTCTTCAACGTAGCCGGAAGCCGGACAGAGCCGTCCTCCACGGCGTCCAGGATGGGCGCCAATTGCGAGGGAACAAGGAAGAGATGGGTTGCCGCGCCATAGCCGTCTCGTTTCCCAACAACCGGCCCCAGCTCGCGTGCCAACCGGAGGGGGTCGATGTGGGCGGAGAAGCCATAGGCCGGCATGGTCCAATGGGCACCGGCGATCAGGGCGGGAAGGCCCATCATGAGCTGCTCCGAATGGATCCGGTCGCCTTCCCCGAAGGTGCAGCGGCGGGTGAGTTGGCTGAAGCCCGCGGCAAGCGAACTCCGGGTGTGGACCACACCTTTGGGGGCTCCTGTGGTCCCCGAGGTGAAGATGATCACCGCTTCCTGTCCGGAATCGCCGGAGGGGAGTTCCGAGTCCGAGCCCGCCGGTATTCCGGGAGCCGTTACGGCCTGAGGCAACGGACGCCGCAACTTCCCCACCGCCGTGGCTCCGCCCGGAACTCCGGGTAGCCACGGTCCCGCGTAATAGTGCCGGACGTTCATGGCCCCGTAATCGGGAAGGAGCAGGCCCCGCCGACGGGCCAGTGGCCGCAGGGGACTTCTGGTGCTGAGCGCATACAGCAGCGATTCCGCGGCCGCCCAGCGGGGAGCGGCGAGTTCGGCCCGGTCGTGGAAGAGGGAAGGACCGATGCCTGGATCGATGAACACTACAGAGCCGCCGGCCCTGACGGCGCCCAAGGCGAGGATGAAGGCGGCGGGGCTTGGCCTGACGGAAAAGAGCATCCGCTCTCCGGAGCCAAAGCCCTGGTCCTGGAGCCGGGTGGAGGTCGCCTCGATTCCGGCCACAAGGTCGCGGTAGGTGATGGTCTTTCCGGGTTTTCCTTGGCTGCGCTTTCCGGGAGCCCGGCCGGGGGCCGTGATTGCAGGATGGTCCGGGACCTTCGCGGCTGCTGCATACACAGCCTCCACCAAATCCGTGTGCCCGTCAGCTTCCATTGGCCAACTCCAGTTTCTGGTAACCCGGGATCAGCACGCCCGTGCTGACCTTCCTGGACGGGATGGTCCAGGGCTTCTTGAGGTACCTGTCCAGCAGCACGTCCAGGGCAGCGTTGATCTCCGCCATGGCAAGCGGCATGCCGATGCAAAAGTGGGGACCGGCCCCGAACCACAACTGCCGGGCCTGCGGCGGCGTGGGCTGGTGGGGATCAAATCCTCCCAGGCTCTTCGCGGCATGCACGGTGGACAAGAGGATACGATCGCCGGTGCGGACTGCCTTTGCCCCGATGGCTCCGTCAACAACGACGTTCCGGAGCATCATGGGTGACGGCACGGTGTACCGCAAAGCCTCGTTGACCGCCGCAGGTAGGCCGGAACGATCGGCCGCGAGCGCAGAAACCCGTCCGGAATCGCTCAGCAAGGC
Organism: Paenarthrobacter sp. NPDC089714; assembly: GCF_044748905.1. Taxonomy (NCBI): domain Bacteria; kingdom Bacillati; phylum Actinomycetota; class Actinomycetes; order Micrococcales; family Micrococcaceae; genus Paenarthrobacter; species Paenarthrobacter sp. NPDC089714. The sequence continues at coordinate 309,204 of NZ_JBIVGX010000001.1, read as the reverse complement.
CACCAACCGCGGCACGAAGGAAACCAGCGTCTCCGTCCCCACCATGACGAAGGCACTGATGATGCCCAAGGCTTCTTCCTCGGTCATGCCCAAGCTGCGAAGCCGGCCGGGGAACGTTCTGGGGTCATTCCCGTGGAAGGCCGCCCTCGCAGGACCGGCCAGAAGCTCGACGGCGGCACGCCCCTTGGCGGCCTGACGCGGCGTCAGGCTGGGGCGACCCAAGCGGACCAGCGAGGAAATCGAGGAACCGAGATTGAACAGTTCCCTGTCCGGCAAACGCCCAGGCGCGTCATCGGGCACGCCCAACAGCCGGGAGATGACTCCCCCGGCCAGCTCCTTAACGCAATCCACCAGGTCCACCCCGGCCCCGTTGTCCAGTCCCTGCTCCACACGGGAGAGGAAACTTTCCTTGGCCGGTTCCACCATGGCCGCGACGGAGCCCGGAGTGAAGAGGTCGGCCAGCTTCCGCCGCAGTTCACGGTGGTCCTTTCCGTCCATGTTGACCAGCGCCCGCGGACCCACCACCGGGGTCCACAAGCCACCCGAGGCCGAGGCTCCGTTCTTCACGAATCGCTCCCCGTCCATCAGCACACCACGGACCAGGGACGCTTCGCTGACCAAAACGCCCAGCCCTGGGAGACGAAGCACGGGACCCAACGCACCCAGCGAACGGACCAGCGGATAGAGCACCGGATGGGCGCCCAGCTGGACCCTGCGTTCCCAGCGCTCTGCTGCGATGACGGAACCCGTCATCGGATGTCTACGTGCTCGGGACGGTAGCGGTGGTCCGCATACCAGGCCAGGGTGTTTTTCAGCCCCCAAGCCTTCACCCGCCGGGAAGAGCCGTACACCACCACATCTCGGCGCAGCGCGTAGTTGCGGGTCAGTTTCCGTACTTGGTTGGACAGTGCCCGGTCCTCGTGCAGATCCTCGATGCGGGTCCTCGGAAAGCCTCCGGAACGGTGGTACATGTCGGAGGTGATGGCCATGTTGCAACCCGGCAGCATCTGGTAGGGACCCAGGTAGCCCTCTCCCTTGTTGCCGGGACGGATCCTGCCGAAGAACGACGCCACTTCAACAGCCAGCAGCATCATCCTCCGCTCTGCGGCCGTGATGCCCTCGTCATGCCGCGGTACAAGCTGCCCGGCGATGAGTTCAAGCCCCGCCTCGAATCCGGCCACGATGCGGGCCGTCCAGTCGCTCGCGGCGAGGCAGTCGGCGTCGGTCCGTGCCAGCCACGTGGCGCCGTGGTCAACGCCGAAGCGCATCCCGGTATCGGCGGCCGCGCCAGTGCCCTTCTCCGCCTCGTGCAGGAGGCGGATATCCATGCCGGGGTTCTCTGCGGCGAACGCCTCCACAATGCCGCAACTGCCGTCAGTGGAACCGTTATCCACCACCACAACCGTGAAGTTGGCCTCGACCTGGGCAGCGAGGGACTCCAAGGTCTGCCTGACCAGCTTCGCTTCGTTGAGCATGGGCACGGCGATGGACAAACGCCGGGTGGGAGCCAGGCTGCCCAGGGATCCGGACTGCGCTGTGTTCACAGCCGCACCACGGCCATTCCCAGGCTCACCCCGCCGGCCAAACCAACCAGTGCCACCACGTCACCCGGGCCGCAACGCCCTCCATCAATCGCTATTTTGAGCTGCAGCGGCAAGCTCACGGACGCGAGGTTGCCGAACTCCTCTACTGTGGGCACCAATTTGCCCTGCGGCACTCCTGCGCGCTCAGCAAAGATTTCCCGGTAGGGGGCGCTGACCTGGTGCACGCAGACAACAGCGAAGTCCTCCCATTTCATGCCCAGGCTCTCCAAGGTCTGGTCCAGCACTTCACAGCCAAGGTCCAGGAACGCGTCCTTGAGCTTCTCCCCATCCATGGTGAAGTAGGTGGCTTCGGGGTCACGGGGGAAGGCCGATCCGCCCCCGGCCAACGTCCCCACGGACCAGTGGCTGCTCTTGGCCGTGAACGCCATGGCGAGGATTCCCTCCGACCCCGCCTTCGCGGAACCGGTGCCCGCGGCGGGCGGGAGCGCGGCCTCGAGCAGCACGGCAGCACCGCCGTCGCTCATGGTGTACCCGGGGAAGCTGCCTGCGAACGTCTCGAAGTCCGGCACCGACCACCGTACAGCCCGTGACGGCGACTCGCCCGTGACCACCAGAACCCGCGCATAACGCCCGGCAGCGATCAGGGAGTCTGCCACCTCTACACCGTTCAGGAAGCTGTTGCAGGCGTTCTTGACGTCCATCACGGGGCATTGCAGCCCCAGTTTTGCGGCGACCATGTGGCCGGTAGCCGGCTCCACCATGTCCTGGCTGGCCGAGGCGAAGATCAGCAGGTCAACGTCCGGGGCCTGCAGCCCGCACCCTGCCAGAACCTTTGCCGCGGCGTTGGCGGCAAGATCGGAGGCCTGCTCGGACTCAGCCATGACGCTGCGTGTCCTGATCCCGGTGACCCGTCCAATGAGGCCTCTCGGTACGCGGAACCCGGGGCTTGACTCAGCGATGCGACGCTCGACGGCGGCCGTGTCCAGGCGAGCGGGTGGCAGGTAGACCTCCAGGCCCGCGATCCGGCTGTTCCCGGAAAAGACTCCATGCATGCGGTTCCCCCAAGATTGCCGCGGAAAAGGAAAAGGGTGTGTCCCGCACCAATCGTACGGGACACACCCTTTGCGTCCGGAGCCGTTTCACGGGCTATGTGGACAAACCTGCTTAGACGGCCTTCGCCGACTCGATAGCGGTGAGGACACGGTCGGTGACCTCGTCAATGCCGCCGATGCCGTCCACCTGCGTCAGGATGCCACGCTCGGCATACTTCGCAACAACGGCCTCGGTCTGCTCGTGGTACAGGTCAAGGCGGTGGCGGATGACGGCTTCATTGTCGTCAGAACGGCCGGTTTCCTTGGCGCGACCGAGAAGGCGCTGCACCAGTTCCTCGTCGTCGGCGGTCAGCTGGAGCACGACGTCGAGCTCCTGCTCGCCCTCGGCGAGGATGTGGTCCAGGTAGTCCACCTGGGCCGTGGTGCGCGGGTAGCCGTCAAGGAGGAACCCGTTCTCGACGTCGGATTCGCCCAGGCGGTCGCGGACCATCTTGTTGGTGACGCTGTCCGGAACGAAGTCCCCGGCGTCCATGTACTTCTTCGCCTCGATGCCCAAAGGTGTTTCGCCCTTGACGTTGGCCCGGAAGATGTCGCCGGTGGAGATGGCGACTACGCCAAGGCGCTCGGAAATCCGCTCAGCCTGCGTACCCTTGCCTGAACCCGGAGGTCCGATAATCAGCATTCTCGTCATCGCAAAAGCCCTTCGTAGTGACGTTGTTGTAGCTGCGCATCAATCTGCTTGACGGTTTCCAGGCCCACACCCACCATGATCAGGATTGACGTGCCACCGAACGGGAAGTTCTGGTTGGCGTTGATCAGGACGAGTGCAACCAGCGGAATCAGCGCCACGAAGCCCAGGTAAAGGGCTCCAGGCAGGGTGATCCTGGAAAGCACGTACTGCAGGTAGTCCGCGGTCGGTTTACCCGCCCGGATGCCCGGAATGAACCCGCCGTACTTCTTCATGTTGTCCGACACTTCTTCAGGGTTGAAGGTGATGGCCACGTAGAAGTAGGTGAAGAACACGATCATGGCGAAGTAGAGCGCCATGTAGATGGGGTGGTCGCCACGGGTGAGGTTGTTGTTGATCCACTCAATCCAGGGCGCCATCTGCTCCCCTGCCTTGGGCTGGTTGAACTGGGCAATCAGGCCGGGCAGGTAAAGCATGGAGGAAGCGAAGATGACGGGCACGACGCCGGCCATGTTCACCTTGACGGGAATGTAGGTGCTGGTTCCGCCAACCGTGCGGCGGCCGATCATGCGCTTCGCGTACTGCACCGGAACGCGCCGCTGCGACTGCTCCACGAAGACAACCAACGCCACAGTGACCAAGCCGATCGCCAGCACGATGAAGAACGTACCCGGACCCTTCGACTCCCAGATGGAGCCCAGGGAGCGCGGGAAGCCGGCTGCGATGGACGTGAAGATGAGCAGGGACATACCGTTGCCCACGCCCTTCTCCGTAACCAGTTCGCCCATCCACATGATGAGGCCGGTGCCGGCCGTCAGGGTGATGATGATGAGGATCGTGGTAACGATGCTGTCATCGGGAATGATCGGCAGGTTGCAGCCAGGCAACAATTGGCCCGAGCGGGCCAGCGACACCAAGGTGGTCGCGTTCAAGAGGCCCAGCGCGATGGTCAGGTACCGGGTGTACTGGGTGAGCTTCGACTGGCCGGACGAGCCTTCCTCATACAGTTGCTGGAACCGGGGAATGACCACCCGGAGCAGCTGCACGATGATGCTCGCCGTGATGTACGGCATGATGCCGAGCGCGAAGATGGATACCTGCAGCAAAGCACCGCCGCTGAACAGGTTCACCAGCTGGTAGATGCCCTGCGAGGTCTCACCGTTATTCAAGCATTGCTGGACATTCTGGTAGTTCACACCAGGCGAGGGGATGAAAGCTCCCAAGCGGAAGATTGTGATGATTCCCAGCGTGAACAACAACTTGCGTCGCAAATCGGGCGTCCGAAACGCCCGTCCGAATGCGCTGAGCAAGCGTCCTCCTGAGTTTAAGTACAAGGATGTGGATGGGCTCAATGAAACCCAACAACCGAGTCTAGCCGCTTGTGACGCCGTCGTAATAATCGAGAGTCCACAACCACGAAAAAAATCCCGGCATGCGGGGCCGAAGCCCCGCAAACCGGGATCCTTTCACAACGGGCTTTTGCCCCGCCGACTCTTAGAGAGCGGTGGTGCTTCCGCCTGCTGCAGCAATCTTTTCAGCCGCGCTGGAAGAGAATGCGTGGGCGGTGACGTCAACCTTGACGGTGATGTCGCCGGTGCCCAGCACCTTGACGGGCTGGTTCTTGCGAACGGCACCCTTCTCAACCAGGGACTCAACGGTGACAGCGCCACCTTCCGGGAACAGCTCGTTGAGCTTCTCCAGGTTCACAACCTGGAACTCAACCCGGAACGGGTTCTTGAAGCCGCGCAGCTTCGGCAGGCGCATGTGCAGCGGCAGCTGGCCGCCGGCAAAGCCAGCCTTTACCTGGTAGCGGGCCTTCGTACCCTTGGTACCGCGACCAGCGGTCTTACCCTTGGAGCCTTCACCACGACCAACACGGGTCTTGGCGGTCTTGGCACCCGGGGCGGGACGCAGGTGGTGGACCTTCAGAGCGTTCTGCTTCTCAGCAGCCTCTGCGGCGGTCTTGTTCTCTGCCATTACTTCGCCTCCTCAACATTCACGAGGTGCGGAACCGTGTTGAGCATGCCAACGGTCACGGCGTCGGCGTCACGGACAACGGTGTGTCCGATGCGCTTCAGGCCGAGGGACCGAAGGGTGTCGCGCTGGTTCTGCTTGGCGCCAATGACGCCCTTGATCTGGGTGATTTCCAACTTAGCGTCGGAAGGAGTCAGGTTCTTAGCCATGACTAGACACCTGCCTTCTGGTTCTGGAGCGCACGCACCAGAGCAACCGGAGCAACCTCGTCCAGCGGCAGGCCACGGCGGGCTGCCACGGAAGCGGGCTCTTCGAGCTGCTTAAGGGCGTCAACGGTCGCGTGAACGATGTTGATCGCGTTGGAGGAACCGAGCGACTTGGAGAGGATGTCGTGGATGCCCACGCACTCCAGTACTGCACGGACCGGACCACCGGCGATAACACCGGTACCAGCGGAAGCCGGACGCAGCAGGACAACGCCTGCAGCAGCTTCACCCTGCACGCGGTGCGGGATGGTGCTGCCAACGCGCGGTACGCGGAAGAAGGACTTCTTGGCCTCTTCAACGCCCTTGGCGATCGCTGCGGGAACTTCCTTGGCCTTGCCGTAGCCAACGCCAACCAGACCGTTGCCGTCACCGACGACGACGAGAGCGGTGAAGCTGAAGCGACGACCACCCTTGACGACCTTGGCAACGCGGTTGATGGTTACAACGCGCTCTACGAACTGGCTCTTCTCGGCCTCACGGCCGCCGTCGCGGCCACCACGGCCACCACGGTCGCCGCGGCCCTGGCCACGCTCGCCGCGCTCGCCACGACGTCCGCCGCGGCGGTCGTCGGTAGCGGCAGCGGTCTCAGTTGCTTCAGCAGCTGCAGCTTCAGTCACCTGAATGTCCTTTTCGTTGTTTTCAGCGGTCACAGTGCCAGCCCACCTTCGCGAGCACCGTCAGCGACGGCGGCGATGCGGCCGTGGTACTTGTTACCGCCACGGTCGAAGACAACAGCTTCGATGCCTGCAGCCTTGGCACGCTCGGCGACGAGTTCGCCAACGCGCTTGGCCTTGGCCGTCTTGTCACCGTCGAAAGCGCGGAGGTCGGCTTCGAGGGTGGAAGCCGAAGCTACGGTGACGCCCTTGCTGTCATCGACAACCTGGACGAACACGTGACGTGCCGAACGGTTGACGATCAGGCGGGGACGAACAGCCGTGCCCGTGATGCGCTTGCGGATACGAAGCTGGCGGCGGCTGCGTGCAGCAGACTTGCTCTTGTTCGAACGCTTCTTGTTAATTGCGATGGCCATGGTTTACTTACCAGCCTTTCCGACCTTGCGGCGGATGACTTCGCCGGCGTAACGGACACCCTTGCCCTTGTAGGGGTCGGGCTTGCGCAGCTTGCGAATGTTGGCAGCAACCTCGCCGACCTGCTGCTTGGAGATACCCGAAACAGAGAGCTTCGTGGGGCCCTCCACTGCGAAGGTGATGCCCTCGGGAGCCGAGACGTTGACCGGGTGGCTGTAGCCCAGAGCGAACTCCAGGTCAGCGCCCTTGGCCTGAACGCGGTAACCGGTACCGACGATTTCAAGCTTCTTCTCGTAGCCCTCGGTGACGCCCTGGATCATGTTGGCGATCAGGGTACGGGTCAGGCCGTGCAGCGAACGCGAGTTGCGCTCGTCGTTCGGGCGGGTGACCGTGAGGGTGTTCTCTTCGAGGGAAACCTCGATCGGGCTGGCAACAGTGTGGCTCAGCTCGCCCTTGGCACCCTTGACGCTGATGACGGAGCCATCAAGCTTGACCTCAACGCCGGCGGGAACGGTGATGGGGAGACGTCCAATACGTGACATTATTCTCTTCCTTTCCCGTTACCAGACGTAAGCGAGGACTTCGCCGCCCACGCCCTTCTTGCCGGCCTGCTTGTCAGTCAGGAGGCCGGAAGAGGTGGACAGGATTGCGATACCCAGGCCACCCAGCACGTGAGGCAGGTTGGTGGACTTCGCGTAAACGCGGAGACCCGGCTTGGAGATGCGGCGGACACCAGCGATCGAACGCTCGCGGTTCGGACCGAACTTGAGGTCGATGGTCAGCTTCTTGCCAACTTCGGCTTCCTCTTCCTTCCAGCCGGCGATGAAGCCTTCTGCCTTCAGGATGTCGGCAACGCGTGCCTTCAGCTTGCTGTACGGCATGGTCACGGAGTCGTGGTATGCCGAGTTTGCATTGCGCAGACGCGTGAGCATGTCTGCGACAGGATCTGTCATAGTCATTTGGGCTATAGCCCTTCCTCGTAATGGTTTCCGCGGCGCTTGCTCTCATGAGCCTGCGCTGCCGGACCTGTTACGTAGTTAGTTTTCAGTCTTGAACGGGAAACCAAGCGCCTTGAGCAGCGCGCGGCCTTCGTCGTCGGTCTTGGCGGTGGTGACGACCGTGATGTCCATACCGCGAACGCGGTCGATGGAGTCCTGGTCGATTTCGTGGAACATAACCTGCTCGGTCAGACCGAAGGTGTAGTTGCCGTTGCCATCGAACTGCTTGCCGTTGAGGCCGCGGAAGTCACGGATACGCGGCAGTGCCAGCGATACCAGACGGTCCACGAATTCCCACATGCGGTCGCCACGCAGGGTTGCGTGTGCACCGATCGGCATGCCTTCGCGCAGCTTGAACTGTGCGATCGACTTGCGGGCCTTGGTTACCTGCGGCTTCTGGCCGGTGATCAGGGTGAGGTCGCGGACAGCGCCGTCGATCAGCTTGGAGTCCTTGGCGGCATCTCCAACACCCATGTTCACAACAACCTTCACCAGGCGGGGAACCTGGTTCACGTTCGCGTAGTTGAACTCGTCCTGCAGGGACTTCTTGATGGTCTCTGCGTACTTCGTCTTCAGACGCGGAACGATCTTCACTGGAGTCTCGAGAGTCTCAGTCATTAGATGTCCTTCCCGGTGGCCTTGGACACGCGGATACGAACGGTCTTGGTGCGGCCGTCCTTCTCAACGGTGTCGAGACGGAAACCAACGCGGGTCGGCTTCTTGGTCGACGGGTCTACCAGAGCAACGTTGGACACGTGGATCGGGGCTTCAACAACCTCGATGCCGCCGGTCTTGGTGCCGCGCTGGGACTGACCAACCTTGGTGTGCTTGGTGACGCGGTTGATGCCCTCGACCAACACGCGGTTGGTGTCCGGGAATACGCGCAGGACCTTGCCCTGCTTGCCGCGGTCGCCGCCGCGTTCCTGCTTGGCGCCGGTGATGACCTGAACCAGGTCACCCTTCTTGATCTTAGCCATGGACTAAAGCACCTCCGGGGCCAGCGAAACGATCTTCATGAACTTCTTGTCGCGAAGTTCACGACCAACCGGGCCGAAGATACGGGTACCGCGGGGGTCACCGTCGTTCTTCAGGATCACAGCTGCGTTCTCGTCAAACTTGATGTAGGAACCATCCGCACGGCGGCGTTCCTTCTTGGTACGAACGATGACAGCCTTGACGACGTCACCCTTCTTTACGTTGCCGCCAGGGATAGCGTCCTTGACGGTTGCGACGATGACGTCGCCAATGCCTGCGTAGCGACGGCCGGATCCACCGAGAACGCGAATGGTAAGGATTTCCTTAGCACCCGTGTTGTCGGCGACCTTGAGTCGCGACTCCTGCTGAATCAATTTTTACTCCTTGCGTCGCGCCGGTTCTCAGACCGAAATCATGCATACGGAATGAGCCTTGCGGAACGGTTGATCGGGGTGTCTCTGGACCTGCCTGGATTTTGCCAGAACAGGCCTAAACGCCCGTGCCACAAGCATCAGCTTCCCTTGCAGGAAAACCCTGCGCGGGGCAGTATGCAGTGGCACGATTGTTTACGAGGTGGTTGATGACGCACAAATGGCGCCATACAAACTCAAAATCCTAGCATGCTTTGAGGCCATACCATAACTGGCAGGAAAAGCGGAAGGGCCCGCGCTCCGTAAGGAACGCGGGCCCTTCCTGTAAGCCCGGCCGGGCATGCCCGGCGTCGGATTTACTTGGCCTTTTCGAGGATCTCCACCAGGCGGAACCGCTTGGTAGCGGACAGCGGGCGGGTCTCGGCGATCAGAACGAGGTCGCCGATGCCGGCGGTGTTCTGCTCGTCGTGAGCCTTGATCTTCGAGGTGCGGCGAATAACCTTGCCGTACAGAGCGTGCTTCACGCGGTCTTCAACCTCAACAACGATGGTCTTTTCCATCTTGTCGGAGACTACGTAGCCGCGACGCGTCTTACGGTAACCGCGCTGTTCAGCGCTGGCTGCTGCTTCCGTCACGTTTTCCTTCTCGCTCACTTGGCGTCCTCTCCAGCTTCAACCTCGGCAGCTTCTGCCTTGGCAGCCTTCTTGGACTTCTTTTCTTCCTTGGCTTCCACAACCGGTGCGGCAACCTCGGCACGAATGCCCAGCTCGCGCTCACGAAGAACGGTGTAGATGCGTGCGATGTCCTTCTTTACCGCGCGCAGACGACCGTGGTTCTCCAGCTGACCGGTGGCGGACTGGAAACGCAGGTTGAACAGCTCTTCCTTGGACTTGCGGAGTTCTTCAACGAGACGCTCGTTGTCGAAACCGTCCAGCTGTGCGGGTGCGAGATCCTTCGACCCTACTGCCATTTCTATTCACCACCTTCGCGACGCACAATGCGTGCCTTCAACGGGAGCTTGTGGATTGCCAGGCGCAGGGCCTCGCGAGCTACCTCTTCATTGACACCGGAGAGTTCGAAGAGAACCCGGCCCGGCTTGACGTTTGCGACCCACCATTCCGGGGAACCCTTACCGGAACCCATACGGGTTTCGGCAGGCTTCTTGGTCAGCGGACGGTCCGGGTAGATGTTGATCCAGACCTTACCGCCACGCTTGATGTGGCGGGTCATCGCGATACGGGCGGACTCGATCTGACGGTTGGTGACGTATGCCGGGCTCAGGGCCTGGATGCCGTACTCACCGAAAGTGACCTTGGTGCCACCCGTAGCAGCGCCGGAACGACCCGGGTGGTGCTGCTTACGGTGCTTGACTCGACGTGGGATAAGCATTTAAGCCTGTCCTCCTTCTGCTGCCGGAGCAGCAGCTTCAGCGGCCGGTGCTTCAACGGCAGCGGGTGCTGCCTCAGCTGCCGGACGGTCGTTACGACGACGGCGGTCGCCACCCGGGCGGCCCGGACGGTCTCCTCCACGGCCACGGGACGGAGCAGCAGCTGCCTGCTGTGCCAGTTCCTTGGCGGTGACGTCACCCTTGTAGATCCAAACCTTCACACCAATGCGGCCGAAGGTGGTCTTGGCTTCGTAGAAGCCATAGTCGATGTTCGCGCGGAGGGTGTGCAGGGGCACACGGCCTTCGCGGTAGAACTCCGAGCGGGACATTTCTGCGCCACCCAGACGGCCGGAGCAAGCAACACGGATACCCTTGGCACCTGCGCGCTGTGCGGACTGCATGGCCTTCTTCATCGCACGGCGGAAAGCCACGCGGGAAGTCAGCTGCTCTGCGATGCCCTGGGCAACGAGCTGTGCTTCGATCTCCGGGTTCTTGACCTCGAGGATGTTCAGCTGGACCTGCTTGCCGGTGAGCTTTTCGAGCTCGCCGCGGATACGGTCTGCTTCAGCGCCGCGGCGGCCGATGACGATGCCCGGACGTGCCGTGTGGATGTCCACGCGGACACGGTCGCGGGTGCGCTCGATCTCGACCTTGGCGATGCCGGCGCGCTCCATGCCCGTGGACATGAGCTGACGGATCTTGATGTCCTCGCGGACGAAGTCCTTGTAGCGCTGGCCCGGCTTGTTGCTGTCAGCAAACCAGTGCGAAACGTGGTCGCTGGTGATGCCGAGTCGGAACCCGTGCGGGTTTACTTTCTGTCCCACTTAGCGAGCCTCCTCTTTCTCCGGGGTTGCGACGACCACGGTGATGTGGCTGGTCCGCTTCTTGATGCGGTAGGCGCGGCCCTGGGCACGCGGCTGGAACCGCTTCATGGTCGGGCCCTCATCAACGAATGCTTCGCTGATGAAGAGGTCACTGTCGTCGAATGCAACGCCGTCACGGTCCGCGAGGACGCGTGCGTTGGCCATTGCCGACTGAAGTACCTTGAATACCGGCTCCGAAGCTGCCTGGGGGGCAAACTTCAGAATTGCCAGAGCCTCATTCGCTTGCTTGCCACGAACAAGGTTGACGACGCGCCGGGCCTTCATAGGCGTTACGCGGATGTGACGCGCAATTGCCTTGGCTTCCATTGCTTTCCTTCTCTCGTCTAAGACGTAAGGTCAGGCGCCTTAGCGGCGCTTGCCCTTACGGTCGTCCTTAACATGGCCGCGGAATGTCCGCGTAGGAGCGAATTCGCCGAGCTTGTGCCCGACCATCGACTCAGTGACAAACACCGGGATGTGCTTGCGTCCGTCGTGTACGGCGATCGTGTGCCCGAGCATGTCGGGGATGATCATCGAACGGCGGGACCAGGTCTTGATGACGTTCTTGGTGCCCTTATCGTTTTCCCGTGCGACCTTCACAAAGAGGTGCTGGTCAACGAAAGGACCTTTTTTCAGGCTGCGTGGCATGTGTCCAGGCTCCTATCGCTTGTTCTTGCCAGTACGGCGGCGACGAACAATAAGCTTGTCGCTCTCTTTGTTCGGACGGCGGGTACGGCCCTCGGGCTTGCCGTTCGGGTTGACCGGGTGACGACCACCGGAAGTCTTACCTTCACCACCACCGTGCGGGTGGTCAACCGGGTTCATGGCTACACCACGGACGGTCGGGCGAACGCCCTTCCAGCGCATACGGCCGGCCTTGCCCCAGTTGATGTTCGACTGCTCGGCGTTGCCAACCTCGCCGACGGTTGCGCGGCAGCGCACGTCAACGTTGCGGATTTCGCCGGAGGGCAGGCGCAACTGTGCGAAGCGGCCTTCCTTGGCGACGAGCTGAACCGAAGCACCTGCGGAGCGGGCCATCTTGGCGCCGCCACCCGGACGCAGTTCAACTGCGTGGATAACGGTACCAACCGGGATGTTGCGCAGCGGCAGGTTGTTGCCCGGCTTGATGTCAGCGTCGGGACCAGCCTCGACGAAGTCACCCTGGGACAGCTTGTTCGGGGCGATGATGTAACGCTTGGTGCCATCAACGTAGTGCAGGAGGGCGATGCGAGCCGTGCGGTTCGGATCGTACTCGATTTCGGCAACGCGGGCGTTGATGCCGTCCTTGTCGTGACGACGGAAGTCGATCAGACGGTACTGGCGCTTGTGTCCGCCACCCTTGTGACGGGTAGTGATCTTACCGGTGTTGTTACGGCCGCCGGTCTTGTGCAGCGGACGCAGCAACGACTTTTCCGGAGTCGACCGCGTGATTTCAGCAAAGTCGGCTACGCTCGAGCCACGACGGCCCGGGGTAGTCGGCTTGTATTTACGGATTCCCATAATTTATTTCCTCGTTAAAGTGGTCTCCGCTACGCGAGCGGACCGCCGAAGATGTCGATTGTGCCTTCTTTGAGGGTGACAATTGCACGCTTGGTGCTCTTGCGCTGTCCCCAGCCGAATTTGGTGCGCTTGCGCTTACCGGCACGGTTGATGGTGTTGATCGAGTCGACCTTGACGGAGAAGATCTTCTCCACGGCCAGCTTGATCTCGGTCTTGTTCGAGCGGGGGTCCACCAGGAAGGTGTACTTGCCTTCGTCGATCAGACCGTAGCTCTTTTCCGAAACGACGGGTGCAAGCACGACGTCGCGCGGGTCCTTGATGGTGGTTACGCTCACTTGGAGGCCTCCTCGTTCTTTGCCTTGTCAGCGACGAACGCATCGAAAGCAGCCTTGGTGAAGACCACGTCGTCAGAGATCAGCACGTCGTAGGTGTTCAGCTGGTCTGCGTACAGAACGTGAACATCTGCGAGGTTGCGCACGGACAGTGCGGCAACGTCTTCGGCGCGCTCGATCACAACGAGCAGGTTCTTGCGCTCGGAAACCGCACGCAGCGACGCCAGGGCTTCCTTGGCGGACGGCTTCGTGCCGGCAACCAGGGCCTCAATGACGTGAATGCGGTCGTTACGGGCGCGGTCAGACAGGGCGCCGCGGAGAGCAGCAGCCTTCATCTTCTTGGGGGTGCGCTGGCTGTAGTCGCGCGGGGTGGGACCGTGGACAATGCCACCGCCGGTCATGTGCGGAGCACGGATGGAACCCTGACGGGCGCGGCCGGTGCCCTTCTGCTTGAACGGCTTGCGACCGGCACCGGAAACCTCGGCGCGGGTCTTGGTCTTGTGGGTTCCCTGGCGGGCAGCAGCGAGCTGGGCGACGACAACCTGGTGCAGCAGGGGCACGTTGGTCTGGACGTCGAAGATCTCTGCAGGCAGGTCAACCTTGACAGTGCTAGTCATTGAACTAGGCTCCCTTCACGGCGGAACGTACGAGTACGACCTGGCCGCGGGCACCGGGGACGGCACCCTTGATAAGGAGCAGCGACTTCTCAACGTCAACAGCGTGAACCGTGAGGTTCAGCGTGGTGTGACGAACGGCGCCCATGCGGCCGGCCATTTTCAGACCCTTGAAGACGCGGCTCGGGGTGGATGCGCCACCGATGGAGCCAGGCTTACGGTGGTTCTTGTGGGCACCGTGGGAAGCGCCAACACCGGAGAAGCCGTGACGCTTCATAACACCGGCAAAGCCCTTACCCTTGGAGGTGCCGACGACGTCGATCTTCTGGCCGGCTTCGAAGATCTCAACAGAGAGCTCCTGGCCCAGCTCGTAGGATGCGGCGTCTGCGGTACGCAGTTCGACGACGTGGCGGCGAGGAGTTACGCCTGCCTTCTCAAAGTGACCAGCCAGCGGCTTGGTGACCTTGCGGGGGTCGATCTGGCCGTAGCCGATCTGTACGGCGACGTAGCCATCGGACTCAGCGTTGCGGAGCTGGGTGATGACGTTGGAGTCAGCCTGGACAACAGTTACCGGGATGAGCTTGTTGTTCTCGTCCCAGACCTGGGTCATGCCGAGCTTCGTGCCCAGCAGGCCCTTTACGTTACGGGTTGCGGTCATAGTCTCTCAGCACCTCCCTAGAGCTTGATTTCGATGTTCACGTCGGCAGGCAGGTCGAGACGCATAAGCGAGTCAACGGCCTTCGGCGTGGGGTCGATGATGTCGATCAGACGCTTGTGAGTACGCATTTCGAAGTGCTCACGGCTGTCCTTGTACTTGTGAGGAGAGCGAATAACGCAGTAAACGTTCTTCTCCGTGGGCAGCGGCACCGGGCCGACTACCGTTGCGCCTGCGCGCGTGACCGTCTCAACGATCTTCCGCGCTGAAACATCAATGACCTCGTGGTCATATGACTTCAGCCGGATGCGGATTTTTTGTCCCGCCATGTCGCCTGACTCTCTTTCAGCTAGTGCTGCTCTAGTTAGGGCTGCTCTGTTTACTTACCTGTTGTTGTGGCCGCCGAAGCGTTTGAGGATTTACCACCACACGCCGCACAAGCTGAATCCGGATAATTCCGGGTTCCTCAACCTGCCGGCGCACCGACCCCCGCGGTCGGGCGTGTCGCGATTTTCACGCAAACTCGACCGCATTCCATGGGGTTCAGGGTTATGTTTGGGCTTCAGCTTGGACCCTGGCACCCGGCATTATCCGGATCGGGACGCGAAGAAGCGCTTGAACAACTCATCCAGTATGCCGGAAATCGGAGCCGATGGCTAATCGGGCCTCTTCAGCCCATTGCCACAGCCGAGCCGCGGTATGGATGATAGGTGAATGACCGTCCAGGATACGGGTTCCGTGGAAGATCTTGCCGCGCGCCTTCGTCCGGGATTCACGCTCGGCGTCGCGTCAGCCGCGTTCCAGATCGAAGGGTCCCTTACTACTGACGGCCGGGGCCCGTCGGGTTGGGACGCCTTCTCGGAAAAGCCGGGAGCAATCGTCGACGGCGGCTCCCCCGCCATTGCTTGCGACCACTACAACCGCGCCGACCAGGACATCGCCCTGATGCAGGAGCTCGGGGTGGACTCGTACCGTTTCTCCTTGTCCTGGCCAAGGATCCAGCCTGATGGCCAGGGATCCATCAACCAGCGGGGCCTGGATTTCTACGACCGCTTGATCGACAAGCTGCTCGCTGCCGGGATCTCCCCCATGGTCACGCTTTACCACTGGGACACTCCCCTCCCGCTGGAGCACGCCGGTGGCTGGTTGAACCGGCAGACGGCGTTGCGCTTTGCCGCCTACAGTGCGATCGTGGCTGAGCGTTTCGGCGACCGGGTGGACTCGTGGGTCACTGTCAACGAACCGGTGTCAGTCACGTTGCAGGGATACGCTTTGGGCGCCCACGCCCCGGGTCACCAACTCCTCTTCGATTGCCTGCCCGCGGCCCACCATCAACTCCTTGGCCATGGCATGGCCGTGCAGGCACTGCGCGCCGCAGGGGTTTCCGGACAGATCGGCATTTCCAACATGCACTCCCCGGTCCGCCCTGCCACCAACAAGCTCTCCGACCGGCTCATGGCTGAGGCCCTGGACCTGATCCTCAACCGCATCTATGCCGATGCCATTCTGCTGGGCCAATACCCCAAGCCACATTTCGCGCTGTGGCCATGGTTCCGCTCCCTGGGTCCGGTCCAGGACGGCGACCTCGCCGTGATCGCCCAGCCGCTGGACTTCTACGGCGTGAATTACTACTACCCCATCAAGGTGGCCTCTGGCCGCGGACCGGCGGAAATACCCACCGGCACGGCCGAGGAAATGGTGAACGTTCCTTTCCATCTGGCCGCCTACCAGGAATACCCGGTCACGGGATTCGGCTGGCCCGAGGCGCCTGAACAGCTGGCAACGCTGCTGCAGGAGATGAAAGTGCGGTACGGGGCGTCGCTCCCGCCGATCTACATCACCGAAGGAGGCGCGAGCTTCCCGGAGCCGGACCATGTCAGCGGCCCAGTCCAGGACACCGACCGGATCACCTACCTGGCAGAGCACCTGGGCCATGCCCTCACGGCAACGGGACCAGGCGGGCAAGCCGAGGGCGTGGACCTCCGCGGCTATTACGTGTGGACGTTGCTGGACAATTTCGAATGGGCCGCCGGGTACTCCCAGCGCTTCGGACTGGTTCACGTGGACTTCGAAACCCTCGAACGGACGCCCAAGGAATCGTTCTACTGGCTCAGGGCACTTGAGCGCGCCCGGAGGCACCACGCTTAACCCGATCGGGTTAAAAACCTACTTGTTCTTGTTGGCCCGGTTGATGCGCTTGGCCCGGTCGATCTCATTCCGGAAGTACTTGCGACCCCACAGGACGCCTCCGCCGATGCCAACAACGATGACCAGGAAAATCAGGAATTCCATGCTGATCCTTTCTACCCAAGCAACACTATCCGACTCCCTCCCCGCCGCGCCCACTGCCATCGGATGCAGCGCGATCGGATGGACGGGGTCCGCGGTTCAACCGCCAGACGGCGAGGACAATGAGGGCCACGGCAACGAGTGCCAGCAGGGCAAAGGCATATGACCTCAAGGCCCACATGACGCTCGCGGCCACCCCGGCTGCGCCCCACGCCGTGAAGAGCCTTTCGGACAACAGCAATCCCACGCCTAGGAGTGCGGCATGGGCCGCCAGGACGTAGACCTGCTGCGGGGGCGTTCCGCCGAAAATGGTGGCCACTGAACTGAGCGACAAGAATCCGGAAGCAACTCCCAGCCGCAGGATGGCGTCTCCCCGGTGGCCCCGCAGATAGCGCACCCCTGCCAAAACAACTGCGGTAACCACGTACCACTGGGCTGCCCAGAACCAATCCGGGCGGGCGCCGTCCACGAACAGCAGTGCCCGCTGAAAACCGACCAGGGCAACAATGGCAGCAACTTCCGCCACCAAGTGCTTCTGATGCGGCACTTCCGCCGCAGCGATGCCGCCAGCGATTGCCAGCAGGAACGCGCCCGCCAGTGCCGTGGAGTCGTGGGCCAAGCCCACCGCTGCCCCTGCAAGGTAGGCCACCAGCGTGGTCGCAGCCAGCGATGCCCGCCTTCCTGGCTGACCAGCCACGTTGAGACCGCCAAACCAACGGAGGCCGTACAGCAGGGACCCCATGCCCACTCCCCCAACGAGCCACGGCAGGAAGTCGGCCCACGGACCCGCTGCTCCCGCATCGAGCAAACCCCCGACGGCGGTAACGGCACCCACCAAGGCGGTTGGCGCCGCGCCCGCGTAGAAGGAGGGTATTGATTCCAGGTGGGAGGCAGCGAAGAAGACGATCGCGACGGCCAGGACAGCCCCACCCACCATGCCCGGTGACGTATCAACAGTGGCCAAGCAAGCAGTGCCGGCGAAGACCACAGCCGAGACAAACCACAGCCATCGGTCCGCTCCTCCGGCGCCACGGGTAGGACGGCCCCGCAGCAACGTCTTTGCGAGCGTCACCACCATGGCGCATGCCAGCAGGAGAACCGGCACCTGGAACCTGTCCAACACCGCGTGGTGCAGGAACGTGGTGGACGGGAAGTCCAGGAATGGCCCCGCGAAAACCACCATCAAGGTGACCGCCGCGAGTCCGGGATACAGTGCCACCGCAGCACGCAGCGTCCGGCGCACCAACAACGACGCGAGGCCAGCGAGTGCGAAGCCCAGCAGGAGCACCCAACGGCCGCCGCCGTCGAAATCGCCAGCCAGGAGGTAAACGAGCGGTAGTCCGGCCTGGAGGCCCAGCGTGGACCAGAGAGCAACCCGTTGGAAGGGAACGTCATCAAGCCTGCGATGCGCCAGGCAATGCGTGATGAGCTGCAGGAAAGTGACCAACCCGAGCGCCAGCCAGGGCACCGCCGTCGAATCGGCAACGTCCGCGGCAACAAGCGTCACCAGAGCCGCGGATGCTACGCGGACCGCCACGAGGTAGGCTCCGCGAACCGGCTTGGCCTGAGCCAGCACGGCCATGATGCAACCGTAGGCCAGGAGGATGCCGAGCATGATTTCGACGTCCCTCACAGAGCCTGCCCGGAGCAGCAGCAGGGCCACGGACGCCGGCGCAAAGATCCACGCGATCCGGTGGCTGCGCAGAGCTATCGAGCAGATTGCCGCTGCGAGGGTGGTCACGATGGCCGCAGCTCCGGGCTGCCAACCACCGTACGCCGTGAGGGCGGGCACCCGCGTGGCAACGTTGAATGAGATGGTTGCCACTGCCATCGCTGCCAGAAGTACACCCACATCCGCAGTGACTGTTTGGAGCGAAGTTCCGCGTCGCCCGGCCACCAGGACCACCAGCAATTGCCCGGCCAGGACCCACACCACGACGGAGGCCACGGTCACGTCCTCACCAGCGAGGCCCAAGGCCCACCCGTGCCCCTGCAGATCGGCGTAGGCCGATGCCACGAGGACTGTGCCCGCGGCACGGGCAAGCCACCAGTAGACCCTCCGATGGACCGAGACGGGAAGGCGCAGGGCCGTAGCCAGCAGATAGGCGGTTATCGCCAGCAACACCAGGTTGGCGGCTCCGCGGGAGACAGCAGTGGCAGAAACCAGCAAAGCCACCATGCCTGCACCCGGTGCAAGGAGTTCGCCGATGGTCAGGCGCCAAGGGGTCCGGCTTTGTCCGGTGGTTGGTGGCACCAGCACCCGGGGGAAGGCCATCCATCCCGAGGCAAGCCCCGCGACCAGCAGCGCCAGCACTCCGGAAACCAACACAGGGTGTCCCGGAAGATGTTCCAGGACGGCAAGAACCAACAATCCAAGAGCCGCAGCACAGCCGAAGAGTCCGGTACTGGCCCGCGCCGCCACCACGCCGAAGCCCCGTCGCTCAAAGACAGCACTCAGCACTTGCTGAACTCCGGCCACCACCACGAACGCCAGCACGGTCAGCGGAACCCGCTCCTGGTGACCCACGAGCACCCCGGCCACGACTGCGGGGACGGCAAAGGTGAAAGCAAGGCGCCCAGCCAGCACCAGGCACCTGCCAAGGAATCCGCGGGCAAGGGCCGCCAACGCAAACCAGTAAGCCCCGGTGGCGCCAAGCATCAAAGCCAACGGCCAGGCGCCCACCAAGTCAGCGAGCACCAGGGAACAGCAAAGCACTGCCGCCGGCGCGAAGGCGACGCCTTGCCGCAGCCTCCACCCCAGCACCATCGCCGTGGGCAGCACAACCAGGAAAGGTACGTACTTGGGCAGGTCGAAGGCCCCGACGCCAAGCACCATCGTCAAGACCAAGGCAACAAGGAGTTGAAATCCCAAGCAGGACACGGCGTCGTTCCACCAGGTCCTGGGCGTGACCGCCTTGCCGGCATATGACATCCCGATCGCCTGGACACCCAGGCAGGCAACTGCCGCCAGCATGGCCAAGCTGACATCCGAGGTGCCGTCCCACACCGAGGCAATGATGGCGAGCGTGAACGCTGCACGCGCGGCGAAGAAGTGGCCATTCCGGTATCGGGCCGCGGGGACCAGCATCATCACCGCAAAGTAGGTGCCGCAGATGGCCATCACCAGCGGGTACTCGCCTTTGGCAAGAACGTTTGGCGTGACAGTTGCGGCCAGCCCTACTGCTGGAACAACAAAGGGATGCAGCGCCATCAGTGGTTGTACGTACAGCGGCGATACCCAGCGGGGGTGGGCCAGGGCGAGCAACGTCAGGACGACCGCTACAGCGATCAAGGAAATGAAGTACCAGACCAAGGCACCGCCAAGCACGGACACTCCGGACCAGGCGGTTGACACCACGAAGCTCAAGGAGAGCCAGGCCAAGACTTTGTTGTTCAAGCGCACGGCCGCAAACACGTAAGCGCCTGTACCAAGCAACGATGTTGCCAACCAAGCGAGCGGTCCGTTGTGCAGGGCAAAGTTGTACATCGCCAGGCCAGTGATCGGCACCAGGGCCAGGCCGGTGCCAGTGAACGCCAGAGCCGCCGGACGAAGCGGTGGAACGCGGGGATGAAGGACCAAACCGGCCACGTAGAACAGGACCGTGATCCCCCACAACGCAACGAACCTGAACATCTCCGGCAGGCTCGTACCCACGAACAACGCACCCGCAGCCACCAGCAGCAGGCTTGCCACGTAGAGAGTGATGTTGATGTTCTGCCGGTCGCGCTTGTCCTTGCGCGCGGCCACCTCCTCCGCGCTTTCAGGACGGACACGTGCGTGCTGCGGCGCAGGTGGCAGCGGCTGTCCTGCAAGAACGGACGACGGCGGCGCCATGGTTTGCGCTGCAAACCCCGGCTGTGCGGGTTGTTGCGGCCGCATCGGCGGCGCAGGTTGTTGCGGCTGCATCGGCGGCGCGGGTTGCCGCCAACCCATCGACGGGACGGGGTGGGTGGGCGGGTGGGGACCCGTTGTCTGCCCGGGCCATCCCGGCGGCGGGGTCCACGTTCCCGCCCCGCCACGGGTCGGGCTGGCCGAGCCAAGCGGAGCAGCCTGCGTCTTCGCCAGGGCATCGCGCCAACCAGCCATATGGCCGGCGAGATAGCCCGCGCGGTAGGCGCCGCCGTCGTCCGTTTGCTGTGCGGAACCCTTGGGAGACCGCCCGCGTCCACGCACCAGGCCCAGCGCAAATCCGCCAGCGGCGACCAGCACCAGGAACAGCAAGCCCCCGATTGTGCCCATGAATCCGTACACGGCAGCTCCCTATTATGCCCAGGGCACGGCTGTTTGCACAGGCCAGCCCGCATTAATCAAGACGATGGACTAATGGTAGCAAAGAAGAACCCCACCGCCGAAGCGATGGGGTTCTTCTTTGGTTTGTTTCCGTGTCCGGAAACCTCCCGATCTACAAGCAGAAACTACTTGATGATCTTGGTAACACGTCCCGAACCAACGGTGCGGCCACCTTCACGGATAGCGAAGCCGAGGCCCTCTTCCATTGCGATCGGCTGGATGAGCTCAACGGTCATCTCAGTGTTGTCGCCAGGCATAACCATTTCCGTGCCCTCGGGCAGGGTGATAACGCCGGTGACGTCCGTCGTACGGAAGTAGAACTGCGGGCGGTAGTTCGAGTAGAACGGGTTGTGACGTCCGCCTTCGTCCTTGGAAAGGATGTAGACGTTTGCCTCGAAGTCGGTGTGCGGGGTGATGGAACCCGGCTTGACGACAACCTGGCCACGCTCGACATCGTCGCGCTTGAGGCCACGGAGCAGGAGGCCACAGTTCTCGCCGGCCCATGCTTCGTCGAGCTGCTTGTGGAACATCTCGATACCGGTAACCGTGGTCTTCTGGATCGGGCGGATGCCGACGATCTCAACCTCGGAGTTGATGGCGAGGGTACCACGCTCGGCGCGGCCCGTAACAACGGTGCCACGGCCGGTGATGGTGAAGACATCTTCGATCGGCATCAGGAACGGCTTGTCGCGGTCACGTACGGGGTCCGGAACGGACTCGTCGACAGCTGCCATCAGGTCCTGGACGGACTTGACCCAAACCGGGTCGCCTTCCAGAGCCTTCAGACCGGAAACGCGAACAACGGGAGCGTCGTCGCCATCGAAGCCCTGCGAGCTCAGGAGCTCACGAACTTCCATTTCGACGAGGTCGAGGAGTTCCTCGTCCTCAACCATGTCCGACTTGTTCAGTGCGACCAGCAGGTAGGGAACACCAACCTGGCGGGCGAGCAGAACGTGCTCACGGGTCTGTGCCATCGGACCATCGGTAGCGGCAACCACGAGGATTGCGCCGTCCATCTGGGCAGCACCGGTGATCATGTTCTTGATGTAGTCAGCGTGACCCGGGGCGTCAACGTGTGCGTAGTGACGCTTCTCGGTCTGGTACTCCACGTGGGAGATGTTGATGGTAATACCGCGCTGGCGCTCTTCCGGAGCAGAGTCGATGGACGCGAAGTCGCGCTGCTCGTTGAGATCCGGGTACTGGTCGTACAGCACCTTGGAAATGGCGGCAGTCAGCGTCGTCTTACCGTGGTCAACGTGACCAATGGTGCCGATGTTGACGTGCGGCTTAGTCCGCTCGAACTTTGCCTTTGCCACAGGTTCCTCCTAGAACGATTTCAAGTGACGTGCTCCTCGGCCGCGCTTTTCGCGGCAGAAACTCATGCAAGTCTACTTGGGGGCTTGGTTTTGGTGAAATTTCAGATTCAGGAACCAATCTTAGTTCCTGGAGTCTGTTTGCGCAGGGGGCCGGGCCACGACTTTCGCCGTGGCCCTGCCACACACGCTGAGATGCCTTCCCGGGACCGGAATTGCATCCGTTACCGGGGTGATTACTCGCCGCGGGTCTTCTGGATGATCTCGTCGGCAACAGCCTTCGGGACCTCCGCGTAGCTGTCGAACGTCATCGAGTACACAGCGCGACCCTGGGTCTTGGACCGGAGGTCACCGATGTAGCCGAACATTTCGGACAGCGGCACGTTCGCACGGACCACCTTCACGCCTGCAGCATCTTCCATCGACTGGATCATGCCACGGCGGGAGTTGAGGTCACCGATGACGTCGCCCATGTATTCCTCAGGGGTACGTACTTCGACGGCCATCAGCGGTTCGAGCAGGACGGGGTTGGCCTTGCGGGCACCTTCCTTGAACACCTGGGAACCGGCGATCTTGAACGCCATTTCCGAGGAGTCGACGTCGTGGTATGCGCCGTCGATCAGGCTGGCCTTGACGCCTACCATCGGGTAGCCGGCAAGGATACCGAACTGCATGGCATCCTGGATACCAGCGTCAACGGAGGGGATGTATTCACGCGGAATACGGCCACCGGTGACCTTGTTTTCGAACTCGTAGAAGGTACCGTCCGTGGTTTCCAGGGGCTCGAAGGAGACCTGGACCTTTGCGAACTGACCCGAACCACCAGTCTGCTTCTTGTGGGTGTAGTCAACCTTCTCCACAGCGCGCTTGATGGTTTCGCGGTAAGCAACCTGCGGCTTGCCGACGTTGGCCTCAACCTTGAATTCGCGGCGCATACGGTCAACGAGGATGTCGAGGTGGAGTTCACCCATACCCGCGATAACGGTCTGGCCGGTTTCTTCGTTGAGGGAGACCTGGAAGGTCGGGTCCTCAGCGGAGAGCTTCTGGATGGCCGTGGAGAGCTTCTCCTGGTCACCCTTGGTGTTCGGCTCGATCGCAACAGAGATCACGGGCTCCGGGAAGCTCATGGACTCGAGGACGATCTGGTTTGCGGGATCGCACAGGGTGTCACCGGTGGTGGTGTCCTTCAGGCCGATCGCTGCGTAGATGTGGCCGGCGGTAGCGCCCTCAACAGGCATTTCCTTGTTGGCGTGCATCTGGAAGAGCTTGCCGATGCGCTCCTTCTTGCCCTTGGTGGAGTTGACCACCTGCGCACCGGAGTCGACGTGACCGGAGTACACGCGGACGAAGGTGAGCTGGCCGAAGAAGGGGTGTGCTGCGATCTTGAACGCAAGAGCGGAGAACGGCTCGTCAGCGGAAGGCTTACGGGTCAGTTCCTTCTCTTCGTCGCGGGGATCGTGGCCGATCATCGCAGGAACGTCGAGCGGCTTCGGCAGGAAGTCCACAACGGCGTCGAGCATCGGCTGGACACCGCGGTTCTTGAACGCAGAACCACAGAAGACCGGGTAGAGCTCGGAGTTGATGGTCATCTTGCGGATGCCGGCCTTGAGCTCTTCGAGGGTGAGTTCTTCACCTTCGAGGTACTTCTCCATGAGTTCCTCGGAAGCCTCGGCAACAGTCTCAACGAGCTGTGCGCGGTATTCCTCGGCCTTTTCCTTGAGGTCGGCAGGAATTTCCTGGACCTCGTAGGAAGCGCCCATGGTCACGTCACCCTTGGCGTCGCCCGGCCAAACCAGTGCGCGCATTTCAAGGAGGTCAACAACGCCAACGAAGTCGTTCTCGGCACCGATCGGCAGCTGCATGACCAGCGGCTTGGCGCCAAGGCGGGAAACGATGGTGTCAACGGTGAAGTAGAAGTCAGCGCCGAGCTTGTCCATCTTGTTGACGAAGCAGATACGCGGAACGTTGTACTTGTCGGCCTGGCGCCAAACAGTCTCGGACTGCGGCTCCACGCCTTCCTTGCCGTCGAACACGGCAACTGCACCGTCGAGGACGCGCAGGGAGCGCTCAACCTCAACCGTGAAGTCCACGTGGCCCGGGGTGTCGATGATGTTGATCTGGTTCTTGTTCCAGAAACAGGTCACGGCCGCGGACGTGATGGTGATGCCGCGTTCCTTTTCCTGTTCCATCCAGTCGGTCGTCGAAGCACCGTCGTGCGTTTCGCCGATCTTGTGGTTCACACCCGTGTAGAACAGGATGCGCTCGGTAGTGGTGGTCTTGCCGGCATCGATGTGGGCCATGATGCCGATATTGCGGACCTTGTTAAGGTCGGTAAGCACGTCCTGTGCCACGGGGTCTCCCTTTCGGATGGACTACACGTTCGCCGCCGGCTCGGTCGAGCCGGCGGCGTCCGGGAAGTTTTACCAGCGGTAGTGTGCGAAGGCCTTGTTGGACTCGGCCATCTTGTGGGTGTCTTCGCGACGCTTCACAGCGGCACCGAGACCGTTCGACGCATCCAGGATTTCATTCTGGAGACGCTCGGTCATCGTCTTTTCGCGGCGGGCCTTGGAGTAGCCCACGAGCCAACGCAGAGCGAGGGCGGTGGAGCGACCCGGCTTGACCTCAACCGGAACCTGGTAGGTGGCGCCACCAACACGGCGGGAGCGCACCTCGAGGGAAGGCTTGACGTTGTCCATGGCCTTCTTCAGGGCTGCGACGGGGTCGCCGCCCGTCTTGGCGCGGGCACCTTCAAGGGCACCGTAAACGATGCGCTCTGCGGTGGACTTCTTGCCGTCGATGAGGACCTTGTTGATCAGCTGGGTGACCAACGGGGAGCCGTAAACGGGATCTGAAACGAGCGGCCGCTTGGGGGCCGGACCCTTGCGAGGCATATTACTTCTTCTCCATCTTTGCGCCGTAGCGGCTGCGGGCCTGCTTGCGGTTCTTGACACCCTGGGTGTCAAGGGCGCCGCGGACAATCTTGTAGCGGACACCCGGGAGGTCCTTCACACGACCACCACGGACGAGCACGATGGAGTGCTCCTGCAGGTTGTGGCCAACACCGGGGATGTAGGCGGTAACTTCCACACCACCGTTGAGGCGCACACGCGCAACCTTACGGAGAGCCGAGTTCGGCTTCTTCGGGGTGGTGGTGTAGACGCGGGTGCAAACACCGCGGCGCATCGGGCTGCCCTTCAGCGCGGGAGCCTTGGTCTTGGAGACCTTCGGCGTGCGGCCCTTTCGGACCAGCTGGTTAATCGTAGGCACTTTCGTGTTCTCCGTTTGTTTGATCTCTGCCCCCACACACAGGCGCCAGCCGGTGCTCAGTGGGAACTTTGGCGTTGCTCTCGCGGCCAGCCGGAACTCCCGGTAGGCGTGCAAAAGTGCGGCATTCGTTGCGCAAGTTGCCCGCAACCCGGAAACAGGCTCCACCCAACATCATGAGAACAAAACCAAAATGATGTTGCGGCGGCCATCATCCACTGCCACACAGAACAATTACCAAAAGTCTAGCACGGCTTGATCCGGCACCTTAATCGGGTGTATGGAGGACGACGGCGGCAGGCGGCTGCCGCCGTCGTGGTTCACTCCCCCGCCTCACCGGGCGGACCAACGCGTTAACGGGCCAGGCCCCGCACTCGATGAATGCGGGGCCTGGCCTTCAGTCACTGACTACTGCCTTATATTTCAGCGGAAGTCGTTGCCGAGATCGTAGTCATCCAGCGGGATGGCGTGGAACTCGGGAGCACCGTCGCCACCCAGGGCGTCATAGGAGAAGTCGGTGAAAGCGCTGGGGCCCGTGAACAGGCTTGCCTTCGCTTCTTCCGTCGGCTCCACAGTGACCTCTGTGTAGCGGGGCAGACCCGTACCAGCCGGGATGAGCTTACCGATGATGACGTTTTCCTTGAGGCCGAGCAAGGGATCGCTCTTGCCTTCCATGGCCGCCTGCGTCAGGACGCGGGTGGTCTCCTGGAAGGAAGCTGCCGACAGCCACGACTCGGTAGCCAAGGAAGCCTTGGTGATACCCATGAGTTCCGGACGGCCGGAAGCCGGTGCCTTGCCCTCGGACACGACGCGGCGGTTCTCGTCCTCGAAGCGGGCGCGCTCTGCGAGCTCACCCGGGAGCAGCTCGGAGTCGCCGGATTCGATGACGGTCACGCGGCGCAGCATCTGGCGGACGATGACCTCCACGTGCTTGTCGTGGATACCAATACCCTGGCTGCGGTACACGCCCTGCACTTCGTCCACGAGGAACTTCTGTGCGGCACGCGGACCCATGATGCGCAGAACCTGCTTCGGGTCCACCGGACCGTTGATCAGCTTCTGGCCGACGCTGACGTGGTCGCCGTCCTCGATGAGGAGGCGGGACCGGCGCAGCACCGGGTAGGCGATCTCTTCGGAACCATCGTCCGGAGTGATCACCAGGCGCATCTGGCGCTCGGACTCTTCGATGGTGATGCGTCCGGCTGCTTCCGCAATCGGTGCCACACCCTTCGGAGTACGGGCTTCGAACAGTTCCTGGATACGGGGCAGACCCTGGGTGATGTCATCGCCACCACCCGCGGAAACAGCACCACCGGTGTGGAACGTACGCATGGTCAGCTGGGTACCGGGCTCACCGATGGACTGTGCGGCGATGATGCCGACGGCCTCGCCGATGTCCACGGTCTTGCCGGTAGCCAGCGAGCGGCCGTAGCAAAGCGCACAGGTGCCCACCTTGGACTCACACGTGAGTACGGAGCGGACCTTGACCTCGGTGATGCCGGCAGCCAGCAGCTGGTCGATGACGACGTCGCCGCAGTCGGTGCCTGCAGGTGCCAGGACGTTGCCCTCGGAATCGACGACGTCGACAGCCAGGGTACGTGCGTAGGCGCTGTTCTCGACGTTCTCGTCCAGGACCAACTCACCGTTGGAGTCCGGAACGGCGATGGGCGTGACCAGGCCGCGCTCGGTACCGCAGTCCTCTTCGCGGACGATGACGTCCTGCGAAACGTCCACCAGACGACGGGTCAGGTAACCCGAGTTGGCGGTACGGAGAGCGGTATCGGCCAGACCCTTACGGGCACCGTGCGTGGCGATGAAGTATTCCAGCACCGACAGGCCCTCACGGTAGGAGGACTTGATCGGACGCGGGATGATCTCACCCTTCGGGTTGGCCACAAGACCACGGATACCCGCGATCTGGCGGACCTGCATCCAGTTACCACGTGCACCGGAGGACACCATGCGGTTGATGGTGTTCATCGGGGACAGGCTGTCACGCATCGCCTGGGCGATCTCGTTGGTTGCCTTGTTCCAGATCTCGATCAGTTCCTGGCGACGCTCGTCGTCGTCGATCAGGCCCTTGTCGTACTGGCCCTGGATCTTGGCAGCCATGTTCTCGTAACCGGCCAGGATGCCCGGCTTGGTGTCCGGAACCTCGATGTCGGAGATCGCCACCGTGACGCCCGAACGGGTTGCCCAGTAGAAACCGGCGTCCTTCAGGTTGTCCAGCGTGGCAGCCGTAACGACCTTCGGGTAGCGCTCGGCGAGGTCGTTGACGATCCGGGACAGTTCGCCCTTGTCGGCAACAGCCTCGACCCACGGGTAATCCTCAGGCAGCGTCTGGTTGAAGATGACCTGGCCAAGGGAGGTTTCAACGAGCGCCGGCTGGCCGGGCTCCCAACCTTCCGGAGCTTCCCACCCTGCGTAGGGAACGAAGTCCTCCAGACGGATCTTGACCTGGGAGTTCAGGTGAAGATCGCGGGCGTCGTAGGCCATGATGGCCTCGGACACCGAGGAGAACACGCGGCCCTCGCCGGCGGAACCGACGCGCTTGGTGGTCAGGTGGTACAGGCCGATGATCATATCCTGCGAAGGCAGGGTCACCGGACGTCCATCGGACGGCTTCAGGATGTTGTTCGAGGACAGCATCAGGATGCGGGCTTCGGCCTGGGCTTCCGGGCTCAGCGGCAGGTGGACTGCCATCTGGTCGCCGTCGAAGTCAGCGTTGAAGGCGCCACAAACCAGCGGGTGAAGCTGGATTGCCTTACCTTCAACAAGCTGCGGTTCGAAGGCCTGGATGCCGAGGCGGTGCAGGGTAGGTGCACGGTTGAGCAGCACCGGGTGTTCGGTGATGATCTCTTCCAGCACGTCCCAGACCTGCGGACGGTAACGCTCAACCATGCGCTTTGCCGACTTGATGTTCTGGGCGTGGTTGAGGTCAACCAGGCGCTTCATCACGAACGGCTTGAAGAGCTCCAGGGCCATCTGCTTGGGCAGGCCACACTGGTGCAGCTTCAGCTGCGGGCCGACGACGATGACCGAACGGCCGGAGTAGTCAACACGCTTGCCGAGCAGGTTCTGGCGGAAACGGCCCTGCTTGCCCTTGAGCATGTCGCTCAGGGACTTCAGCGGACGGTTGCCCGGACCGGTGACGGGACGGCCACGACGGCCGTTGTCGAAGAGGCTGTCAACAGCTTCCTGAAGCATGCGCTTCTCGTTGTTGACGATGATCTCCGGGGCACCGAGGTCAAGCAGGCGCTTGAGTCGGTTGTTGCGGTTGATCACACGGCGGTAGAGGTCGTTGAGGTCGGAGGTCGCGAAGCGGCCACCGTCCAGCTGGACCATCGGGCGCAGTTCCGGCGGGATCACCGGGACGGCGTCGAGAACCATGCCGAGCGGGCTGTTGTTGGTGGTCAGGAATGCGTTGACAACCTTGAGGCGCTTGAGCGCACGGGTCTTGCGCTGGCCCTTGCCGTTCTGGATGGTGTCGCGCAGCGACTCGGCCTCAGCCTGCATGTCGAAGGTTTCGAGGCGCTTCTTGATCGCCTCTGCACCCATGGAGCCTTCGAAGTACATACCGTAGCGGTCACGCAGTTCGCGGTACAGGCCTTCATCGCCTTCGAGGTCGGCAACCTTGAGGTTCTTGAAGCGGTCCCAGACCTGCTCGAGGCGCTCGATGTCGGCGTCGGCACGCTTGCGGACGTTCGCCATCTGGCGGTCAGCGGAATCGCGGGCCTTCTTCTTGTCTGCACCCTTGGCACCTTCGCCTTCAAGACGGGCAAGCTCGTCTTCAAGGTCGCGTGCAATCGTGGCGATGTCGCTGTCGCGGTTGTCCACCATCTGCTTCTTCTCAAGGTCATGCTCGACCTGGAGGTTGGGCAGTTCGGCGTGACGGTTTTCCTCGTCAACGCTGGTGATCATGTAGGCAGCGAAGTAGATGACCTTCTCAAGGTCCTTCGGAGCCAGGTCCAGGAGGTAGCCAAGGCGCGACGGAACGCCCTTGAAGTACCAGATGTGGGTCACGGGAGCGGCGAGCTCGATGTGGCCCATGCGCTCACGGCGTACCTTGGCGCGGGTGACTTCCACGCCACAACGCTCACAGATGATGCCCTTGAAGCGGACGCGCTTGTACTTGCCGCAGTAGCATTCCCAGTCGCGGGAAGGTCCGAAGATCTTCTCGCAGAAAAGACCGTCCTTCTCAGGCTTGAGAGTGCGGTAGTTGATGGTTTCCGGCTTCTTGACCTCACCGTATGACCAACCACGGATGTCTTCCGCGGTGGCGAGGCCGATCTGCATGAGGCCGAAGGAGGATTCGCTGGACATATGGTCCCTGTTCTCTCTTGTTCTCTAAATTCTGAAGTCTTGGTTACGGAAAGAGGGAGCTGCCCGGCAGGCGGCATTCTTGGTGCCGCCTGCCGGAACGGCTGCTAGACCTCTTCTACGGAACTGGGCTCTGCA
Organism: Paenarthrobacter sp. NPDC089714; assembly: GCF_044748905.1. Lineage (NCBI taxonomy): Bacteria > Bacillati > Actinomycetota > Actinomycetes > Micrococcales > Micrococcaceae > Paenarthrobacter > Paenarthrobacter sp. NPDC089714. The sequence continues at coordinate 279,342 of NZ_JBIVGX010000001.1, read as the reverse complement.
CGAGACAGATCGATGCCCAGTTCCTCCGCAGCCGTGAAGACTGCGTCATCAGAGTCACGCATTTCGATCGTGGTTCCGTCGGTGGAAAGGACTTCCACGTTCAGGCACAACGACTGCATTTCCTTGATCAAGACCTTGAAGGACTCCGGAACGCCAGGCTCAGGGATGTTCTCGCCCTTGACGATGGCTTCGTAGACCTTCACGCGGCCGTGGATATCATCAGACTTGATCGTGAGGAGTTCCTGAAGGGTGTAGGCGGCACCGTAAGCTTCGAGCGCCCACACTTCCATTTCACCGAAGCGCTGGCCACCGAACTGTGCCTTACCACCCAGCGGCTGCTGCGTGATCATGGAGTACGGACCGGTGGAACGTGCGTGGATCTTGTCGTCCACCAGGTGGTGGAGCTTCAGGATGTACATGTAACCGACGGAGATCGGGTCCGGGAACGGCTCGCCGGAGCGGCCGTCGAACAGACGGGTCTTTCCGGAGGAGTCGATCAGGCGGTCGCCGTCGCGCGTCACGTTGGTGGAATCGAGCAGGCCCGTGATTTCCTCTTCGCGGGCACCATCGAACACCGGGGTGGCAACGGTGGTCTGGCCGGTTTCACGGGGCAGGTTCGGGAGGTTCTTGACCCACTCCGGCTCGCCTTCGATCTTCCAACCGGTCTTGGCAACCCAACCGAGGTGGGTTTCCAGGACCTGTCCAACGTTCATACGGCCCGGAACACCAAGCGGGTTCAGGACGATGTCCACCGGGGTACCGTCTGCAAGGAAGGGCATGTCCTCGACCGGAAGGATCTTGGAGATAACACCCTTGTTGCCGTGGCGGCCGGCGAGCTTGTCGCCGTCGGTGATCTTGCGCTTGGCTGCCACGTAGACGCGGACCAGCTGGTTCACGCCCGGGGGCAGTTCGTCGTCGTTGTCGCGGTCGAAGACGCGGACGCCGATGACCGTACCGGACTCGCCGTGGGGAACCTTCAGGGAGGTGTCACGGACTTCGCGGGACTTCTCACCGAAGATGGCGCGGAGCAGGCGCTCTTCCGGGGTCAGTTCGGTTTCACCCTTGGGGGTGACCTTGCCTACCAGGATGTCGCCGGCTTCAACCTCGGCACCGATGTGGATGATGCCACGCTCGTCCAGTCCTGCAAGGACTTCCTCGGACACGTTCGGGATGTCACGGGTGATTTCCTCGGCACCAAGCTTGGTGTCGCGGGCATCGATCTCGTGCTCTTCGATGTGGATGGAGGAAAGGACGTCCTCGGCGACGATGCGCTGGGACAGGATGATGGCGTCCTCGAAGTTGTGGCCTTCCCAGGACATGAATGCCACGAGGAGGTTCTTGCCGAGGGCGAGCTCACCCTGGTCCGTTGCGGGACCGTCAGCGATGATGCCGCCAACTTCCAGGCGCTGGCCTTCGTTGACCAGGACGCGGTGGTTGTAGCAGTTGCCCTGGTTGGAACGGGCGAACTTGTTGATGCGGTAGTTGGTCTCCGTGCCGTCGTCATTGATCATGACTACGAGCTCGGCGGAAACCTCGGTGACCACACCGGCCTTCTTCGCGATGACCACGTCACCGGCGTCGACTGCTGCGGCGCGCTCCATGCCGGTGCCCACGAACGGAGCCTCGGAACGGACCAGCGGCACAGCCTGGCGCTGCATGTTGGCACCCATGAGTGCGCGGTTGGCGTCGTCGTGCTCGAGGAACGGGATCAGGGCAGTTGCCACGGACACCATCTGGCGCGGGGAAACGTCCATGAACTGGACATCTGCGGCGGGAACCAGAACCGGCTCGCCTCCACCACCACGGGCACGGACAAGGACGGTCTCTTCGGAGAAGCGCTTGTCAGCGTCCAGCGGAGCGTTGGCCTGTGCGATCAGGACCTCGGCTTCGTCGTCGGCAGTCAGGTACTCGACGTCGTCGGAAACCACACCGTTGGAAACCTTGCGGTAAGGGGTCTCGATGAAGCCGAACGGGTTGATGCGGCCGTAGGAAGCCAACGAACCGATCAGACCAATGTTCGGGCCTTCAGGGGTTTCGATGGGGCACATACGTCCGTAGTGGGACGGGTGAACGTCTCGGACTTCCATGCCTGCACGGTCACGGGACAGACCACCGGGGCCAAGGGCCGAGAGACGACGCTTGTGCGTCAGGCCCGAGAGCGGGTTGTTCTGGTCCATGAACTGCGACAGCTGGGACGTTCCGAAGAACTCCTTGATGGCTGCCACAACCGGACGGATGTTGATCAGGGTCTGCGGCGTGATGGCCTCGACGTCCTGCGTGGTCATGCGTTCGCGGACGACGCGCTCCATGCGGGACAGGCCGGTGCGGACCTGGTTCTCGATCAGTTCGCCCACGGCGCGGATGCGACGGTTGCCGAAGTGGTCGATGTCATCGATCTCGACGCGGAGCTCGTGGTCTTCGCCATCGCGCTTGCCCATGATGGTCTTCTCGCCGGCGTGCAGCGCAACGAGGAACTTGATCATGGCAACGATGTCTTCGACGTGCAGGACCGAAGCTTCCTTGTCGCCAAGGGAGCGGTCGATGCCGAGCTTGCGGTTGATCTTGTAACGGCCAACCTTGGCGAGGTCGTAGCGCTTCGGGTTGAAGTACAGGTTGTCCAGCAGGGACTGGGCAGCCTCGACTGTGGGCGGCTCGCCCGGACGCAGCTTGCGGTAGATGTCCAGAAGCGCGTCTTCGCGGGTTTCGGTGGCGTCCTTCTCCAGCGTTGCGCGCATGGAGTCGTACTGGCCGAACTCTTCCAGGATCTGGCCTTCGGTCCAGCCGAGGGCCTTCAGCAGTACCGTGACGGACTGCTTGCGCTTGCGGTCGAGGCGGACGCCCACCTGGTCGCGCTTGTCGATTTCGAGCTCGAACCAAGCACCACGCGAGGGAATGATCTTCGCGGTGAAGATGTCCTTGTCGCTGGTCTTGTCGGCAGCGCGCTCGAAGTAGGCACCGGGCGAGCGGACCAGCTGGGAAACAACAACACGCTCGGTGCCGTTGACCACGAAGGTTCCCTTTTCGGTCATGAGCGGGAAGTCGCCCATGAACACGGTCTGCTGCTTGATTTCGCCCGTGTTGTTGTTCATGAACTCGGCCTTGACGTACAAGGGAGCCGAGTAGGTGGCGTCACGGTCTTTGCATTCGGCCATGGTGTACTTCGGGTCAGCGAACTCCGGCTCGGAGAAGCTCAGGGACATGGTGCCCTGGAAGTCCTCGATCGGGGAGATCTCTTCGAAGATATCGGCAAGTCCGGAGGTGGTGGCGACGCTGAGGTCGCCCTCCTCGACAGCCTTCGCTACCCGCGCCTGCCAGCGTTCGTTTCCGACCAGCCAGTCAAAGCTGTCTGTCTGCAGGGCGAGAAGATTCGGAACATCAAGGGGTTCGTGAATCTTTGCGAATGAGAGGCGGCGGGTGGCACCATCGGTGCTTGCCGTGTTAGCGGTTTCGTTATTAGAGGTGCTCGAGGCGACCAAGAGGGATCCTTCCACAGACCTTCAGGCGTTTTCAGATCTCCCCCGTTTGCATGTTGCGGAGTGCTCCGCAGCATACTTAATCCGGTTCCGCTATATGACCCGGACCCAGCCCTGCAAAAGGCATTTGCACGCTATGGACGGCATGCCAATTGACGCAGCTGAGAGGTAAAGCCCACCGCTATATGAAGGCTGAAGGTTAACAGGGAAGACGCAAATATCTACAATACGGCAAAGCAGCCTTCCTGTCTACCCCAGATCGTCCGTGAATGCAAGCACCGTTGCTGCAGGCACCTAAGCCCAGGAATGCGGCGGCGCCCACATGCGTTGGAACGGATACCTGGAGACGCGCCCCGCGATAGCCTTGCAGTAACACCACCGGACTGGAAGAGAGACCATGACCACCTCCGCTGACGACAATGACGTTGTCATCCTTGCCGCTTCCCGGACTCCGCAGGGCCGCCTCAACGGGCAGTTGGCGGGATTCACCGCCGTCGACCTTGGCGCCCACGCCATTACTGCCGCCCTGGCGTCCAGCGGCGTCAAAGCCGAACAGGTGGACGCCGTGATCATGGGCCAGGTCCTGCAAGCCGGCGCGGGCCAGAATCCCGCCCGGCAGAGCGCGATCGCGGCCGGTGTGGGCTGGAACATCCCTGCCGTGACCATCAACAAGGTGTGCCTCTCCGGGCTGACCGCCGTCATTGACGCTGCCAGGATGATCCGCAGCGGCGATGCCACGGTGGTGGTGGCCGGCGGACAGGAATCCATGACGCGCGCCCCGCACCTGCTGCCGGGCTCACGCCAGGGGTGGACCTATGGCTCCATCCAGGCCCTGGATGCCGCGGCGCACGACGGCCTCACTGATGCGTTCGACGGCCAGTCCATGGGTCTCTCCACGGAGTCCAAGAACGTGACGCTCGGCATCGACCGCCGCGCACAGGACGAGGTGGCAGCAGCTTCCCACCAACGCGCCGCCGCTGCGGCCGCGGACGGAATTTTCGACGTCGAGATCGCTGCGGTGAGCGTCAAGCAGCGCAAGGGAGAGCCGCTGGTCCTCACCACCGACGAAGGCGTCCGCCCCAACACCACCATCGAAACTCTGGCCCCCCTGAAGGCGGCCTTCGCCACAGACGGCACCATCACGGCGGGCAACTCCTCTCCCCTGTCCGACGGCGCCTCTGCACTGGTGCTGGCCAGCCGCCGCTTCGCCAGGGACAACGGCCTGGACTATCTCGCCGTCGTGGGCAAGCCGGGCCAGGTGGCCGGGCCGGACAACTCCCTCCATTCGCAGCCCTCCAATGCCATTGCGCAGGCGTTGAAGAAGGCGGGCTGGACCGCGGAGGACCTTGACTTCATCGAGATCAACGAGGCCTTCGGCTCGGTGGCCGTCCAGTCGCTCAAGGACCTGCAGTACCCGCTGGAGAAGTGCAACATCCACGGCGGCGCCATCGCCCTTGGCCACCCCATCGGTGCCTCCGGCGCCCGTCTTGCCCTGCACGCGGCCCACGAACTCAAGCGCCGGGGAACCGGCAAGGCCGCAGTTTCCCTGTGCGGCGGTGGAGGCCAGGGTGAGGCCCTCCTCCTGTAACGTGACTGAAACTCCAACGACCGTCTCATCAGCGACCAACGAGGACCGAAACCCATGACCCAGACAGCCAACGGAGCGGAGCGCTTCCTTGAGGATGCCGCCGCACGCGGACTGGAGGTGGACGTCGTCGAACGTCCCGCAGCCCGCAGCCTCGAAGAGGCGGCCGTAATCCTGGGCATCAACCCCGGCGACATCGTCAAGTCCCTCGTGGTCAAGCACCGGGACGGCAGCTTCCTGTTCGCCCTGATTCCGGGCGACCGGCAGATCTCCTGGCCCAAGCTGCGGGCGCTGGTGGGCGTGAACAAGCTCTCGCTGCCGCACGCGGACGTGGCCCTTGCCGCGACCGGTTACGAACGGGGAACCATCACTCCCCTGGGCAGCACCACCGCGTGGCCGGTCTACGCGGATGCGACCATCACGGGACGGCGGATCTCCATGGGCGCCGGCGCGCACGGCCGCAGCGCCTTCGTGGACGCGGACGCCCTCACGGCCGCATTGAACGCCACGGTCGCGGACATCAGCGAACCCAACTGAGTCGCAATAGTGCGCGTTTTGACCGCTCAAAACGCGCACTACTGCTACTCAGTTGGGTGGGCACACGGGCGATTTAACAGCAGGAAGCCCCGCCCGGCGAACCGGACGGGGCTTCCCCAGCAGAACGAGTTACTTGATGGTAACCGTTGCGCCAGCTTCTTCGAGCTGAGCCTTTGCCTTCTCTGCGGCTTCCTTGTTGGCGCCTTCGAGAACAGCCTTCGGTGCACCGTCAACCAGGTCCTTGGCTTCCTTGAGGCCGAGGGAGGTGATAGCGCGAACTTCCTTGATCACTGCGATCTTCTTGTCGCCAGCAGCTTCGAGGATGACGTCGAATTCGGTCTTCTCTTCAGCAGCTTCAGCGGCACCGCCGGCAGCGGGGCCAGCAACTGCAACAGCAGCAGCCGTAACTTCGAAGGTCTCTTCGAAGAGCTTGACGAACTCGGAGAGCTCGATGATGGTCAGTTCCTTGAAAGCTTCAATGAGCTCTTCGTTGCTGAGCTTCGCCATGGTGGCGTCCTTCCATTAGGTGGTGCGGATCCGGACTCTGCCGCTCCATGCACCGGAGTTTGATGGGGGGAGAACTTAGTTCTCTTCGGTTGCGGCTTCAGCAGCTTCGGCCGGAGCCGCAGCTTCCTCAGCAGCAGCCTCTTCAGCGGCCGGAGCTTCTTCAGCGGCCGGAGCAGGTGCGCCGCCCTCTTCTTCAAGCTTGAGGCGCAGGGCATCGATGATGCGTGCAGCAGCGGATGCAGGAGCCTTGAGGACACCGGCAACACGTGCAAGCTGGAACTCGCGGGACTCAAGGGCAGCCAGTGCGGCAACACCCTCAGAGTCAAGTGCCTTGCCTTCGAACAGACCGGTCTTGATGACCAGCTGCTTGTTGGCCTTGGCAAAGTCCGTAAGGCTCTTGGCAGCAGCAACGGCGTCGCCCTTGATGAAGGCGATCGCAGTGGGGCCGGAAAGCTGACCGTCGAATGCATCGACACCAGCTTCCTTGGCTGCGATGGCGCTCAGGGTGTTCTTGACGACCGAGAACTTGGTGTCCTGGCCGAGAGCAACACGGAGTTCCTTGAGCTGCGCAACAGAGAGCCCACGGTATTCGGTCAGGACAGCCGCGGTCGATTCCTTGAAATCGTTGGTGATCTCTGCAACTGCGGAGACCTTGCTAGGCGTTGTCATAACCCTCCTTCCGGGGAATAAAGCCGGCCTTCCGGGTCCCCGCTCATGAGAGCTAAAACTAAAAACGCCCCGCGCAGATGCACGGGGCTTGGCTCAACACAGCTTTGCTGTGGAGACTCAACTCGTTCACCTGCGTTGGCCGCCCTATGTCAGGGTCCTTCGTCAAGGAATTCACCTTGTTCTCACGGGCGTGGCTACAGAGTTGAGCTGTGCTCGAAAGGGTGGATTCCCATCAACCGACGGTCTTTGGTACTTCAAGGTTACGGGAGAGTGTTCAGCAAACCAAATCGGGGCCCGAACCCTAGTCCGATGACGTGACCTTGGGTCCGCGATCCGGAAGTTCCTTCTGCCACAGACCGGTGACTCCCGCCGTCGTGAACCCCAACTGCTTGTTCACGGTCAAAAGGTAGCGGTTCTCCGGTGCGTTCCAGGTGTAGATCACCCGGGCGTCCGGGAACTGCTCGCTCAGGCGTTCCATGTTGGCCACCTTGATGAGCAGGCCCAGTTTGTTCCCCCGGTGTTCCTGCAACACCAGGGTGTCGTCCTGGAAGACCACGTCCTGGCGATGCGCCAGGACACTGATGGTGGTCAGGCCCACCAGGCGACCTGACGCGAGATGCTCGACGGCGGTCACCACCGTACGCCGGCCCTGCGCCAAGGCGGCGTCTTCCGTTTCGCGCAGGACCCCGACATCGAAAACCATCCCGGGACTCCCGGCAGCCGGGTCTTCCTCCTCATCTTCGCCATGGACTACCTCACCGGCTGCATTCTCAAGCTCGGCGACCGCCTCCAGCCACGGAGCCGGGCAACGGTCCGTCCAATGGTGCAGCGCGTAGCGGCCGGCGTTCGTCTCCTCTGCCTCGGCCTGGAGATCGCCTACCAGCTTGGTGTCGAGCGGAAGGATGCAGGAGCTGAACTGCTCAATGTGCTGCAGGGTGTAACCCGCGCGCTGGGCAAAATCCACTTCCCGGCTGCTGACGGGGACAAACCCCGGGCCGCTGCCGGGGATCAACTGGTCCTCGGGGATCTCGGTCAGGGACGTCGCCGGATGGTTGGTGTCCACCAGGATCATGGTGCGACCCTCGGCGCGGGCCAGTTGCTCGGCCGCGTCCAGGAGTTGGCGGCCAACGCCCTGCCGTTGGTATTCGGGAAGGATGTCCAAGGTGAACTCGGCGAGGTCCATGTTGTCCATCAAGGGAAGGGCGATGTCCACGGTGCCCACGATCTCGCCGTCAATCTTGGCCACCAGGATGATCTGGCGCTCATAGGGATCGGAAAACTCCAGCAGTTTCTCCAAGGGTGTGTAGGCGAGGTCGTCGCTCCCCCACGTCTGCATGCGGACCCGCCGGCCAACTTCCACCGCGTCCAGGAAGTCTTTGGCATTGGGGCTGTCCAGGTTATCCGGCACCCACACTTGCTCCACCTGAACGGTCTTCGCCTCGTCTACAGTCATCCCAGCCGTTTCTGCCATTCGCCTTCCAAGCCGGAAGGCTTGAATCCCAGGGCGATATTAATGGCCAGCATATGCCGGTTTTCACTGGCGTTCCATGTCATGACCCAGGTGGCGTCCGGCCACGTTACCCCGGCCTGGCGGAGATTGGCGATCTTCACCAGCATGCCCAGCCTGTGCCCACGGTGCCCGGGCGCCACAAGGGTGTCTTCCTGGTAGACCACGGCCGGCGCTTCCGCACGGTGGATCAGCACCGTGTAGGCAGCCAGTTCGCCCGTTTCGTCGTGCCGCGCCGCTGCCACGATCGCGTCGATGCCGCTTGACCGCCACGTCGCTTCCTCTTGCCGGACACGGGCTGAGTCCCAGTCCTCCCCCTCCCACACCAATCCAGCGATGGGGACCTCGGTACTCATCAGGCTTTTCAGGGCAGCGAACGCCTCTACCAACCCATCCGGACACCTGTCCTGCCAAACGATGACGCTGTAGCCCTGCGCTGACGTCAAGGCCCCGGACTCGAGAGAAGCCAGAAGTTCCCCATCGGGAGGCAAAGACAGCGTGCTGTTGCTCTCCACCTGCTCCAGCGAATAGCCATGGCGTAATGCGAAACCGGTGGCGTCGGAGTCCAGTGGAAATCCACCGCTGCCCGACTTCGCGTCCACTAACGGGACACCGGCCTCTATCGGTGCTCCGCAATAGCCGTCGAAGGACACCCGGTCCCGCGCACGGGCTGTATCTTCCAGATGTTGCAGGATCGCCGTTCCAAAGCCTCGCCGCCGGTAGCCGGCGTCCACCAGCACGTCCACGCCCGCCGTCGTCGTATTCTCGCTCAGGGGAAGCGTCAGCGTTCCGCTGCCCACCACGGTGCCGCCGAGCCGTGCGAGGTACACATGGCGTTCTTCGTATTCGTTGCCCAGCCAGAACATGATGTCTTCGGCGAGGGTGGGTGCCCGGTCGGCGTTCCCCCACAGTGCAGTTTCGTGGGCAACGCGCATCCTGTGGAAGGCCAGGAAGTCGGCGGACACGTCGGCATCCGGGCCTGGGGGAACGCTGATGCGTTCTACGGTAAGGCGGTTGCTGGGAGAAACGTTCGACGACGTCACGCCCCACAGCCTATGGCCCGCCTTTGGCGGGGACAAGACTACGCACCGTCTCTTCCGGGACAACGAAAAGGACCGCCCGGCAAAAGCCGGACGGTCCTTCTTCAGAGCCAGAGCCCTACGAAGCTTACGCCTCGGTGAGAACCTTGGTGACGTTCGGGTCAACGGTGATGCCCGGGCCGAACGTGGTGGCGACGGTGGCCTTCTGGATGTAGCGGCCCTTGGAAGCGGACGGCTTCAAACGAAGCACCTCTTCCAGTGCTGCTGCGTAGTTCTCGGCCAGCTTGATGGCGTCGAAGGAAACCTTGCCGATGATGAAGTGCAGGTTCGAGTGCTTGTCGACGCGGAAGTCGATCTTGCCGCCCTTGATGTCGTTGACAGCCTTGGTGACATCCGGGGTAACCGTACCGGTCTTCGGGTTCGGCATGAGGTTACGCGGGCCGAGGACCTTACCGAGGCGGCCAACCTTGCCCATGAGGTCAGGGGTGGCAACGGCTGCGTCGAAGTCGGTCCAGCCGCCTGCGATCTTTTCGATCAGGTCATCGGAACCAACGAAGTCGGCGCCGGCTGCGATTGCTGCCTCAGCCTTGTCACCGGTTGCGAAGACCAGGACACGGGCGGTCTTGCCGGTGCCGTGGGGGAGGTTGACCGTACCGCGGACCATCTGGTCGGCCTTGCGGGGGTCAACGCCGAGGCGGAAAGCTACCTCAACGGTTGCGTCGAACTTGGACGGGTTGGTGTCCTTGGCGAGGGTGATGGCCTCGAACGGGGCGTAGACCTTGTCCGCCTCGATCTTGGCTACGGCTGCCTCATATGCTTTGCTGCGCTTTGCCATGCTGCTTGTTTCTCCTTGTGCAGTTGTGGTCTGCGGACCGCGCTGGGCCCTGCCACAGTCGTGGATCCGGCAAGGATCCTGCGACATTTCAATGTTTCAGATGCCGGTTGCCCGGCGGGAAGGCTCAACGGAGCCTTTGAGGTGATTAGCCCTCGACGGTGATGCCCATGGAACGGGCGGTGCCTGCGATGATCTTGGCTGCTGCCGCGATGTCGTTGGCGTTGAGGTCTTCCATCTTGGTGGAAGCAATTTCCTCGACCTGTGCCTGGGTCAGCTTGGCAACCTTGACGGTGTGCGGGGTAGCCGAACCCTTGGCGACGCCTGCAGCCTTCTTGATGAGCTCTGCAGCCGGCGGGGTCTTGGTGATGAAGGTGAAGGAACGGTCTTCGTAGACCGTGATTTCCACCGGGATAACGTTTCCGCGCTGGGATTCCGTAGCAGCGTTGTACGCCTTGCAGAATTCCATGATGTTGACACCGTGCTGGCCAAGCGCAGGACCGATCGGCGGAGCCGGGTTAGCGGCACCTGCCTGGATCTGCAGCTTGATGAGGCCGGTGACCTTCTTCTTGGGAGCCAATGTAGGGTCCTTCTCTCAATAGCTTCCTGGGGCACAGGAGCGCGTCCCAGGTTGGTGGCCGCCATGGCAAGGCGGCCGGCCGCTTCCGTACCGCTAAGCAGGCGGCCGGGAGCGAAATCTTTGAATCGACTAGATCTTGGTGACCTGGTTGAAGGCGAGCGTAACCGGGGTTTCGCGTTCGAAGATCGAAACCAGCACCACGAGGGTCTGCGACTCGGGCTTGATCTCGGAAATCGTAGCCGGAAGGGTCTCGAACGGGCCTTCCTTGACGATGACGGACTCGCCGACTTCGAAGTCGACAGCCACGGGAGCCTGGTGCTGCTTGTTGACCGGCTTGCCCTTCTCGGCCTGCTCTTCTTCGAAGACCGGAGCAAGCATGGAGAAGACCTCGTCCAGGCGCAGCGGCACGGGGTTGTGGGCGTTGCCCACGAAGCCGGTGACACCCGGGGTGTGCCGGACGGCGCCCCAGGAAGCATCCGTCAGGTCCATGCGGACCAGCACGTAGCCGGGGATGCGCACGCGGTTGATGACCTTCCGCTGCGCGTTCTTGATCTCCACGACCTCTTCCATGGGGACCTGGATTTCGAAGATGTAATCTTCCATGTCCAGGGTCTGGATGCGGGTCTCCAGGTTCGCCTTGACGCGGTTTTCGTAACCGGCGTAGGAGTGGATGACGTACCAGTCACCTTCCTGGCGACGAAGCTTGGACTTGAACTCCTCGGCGGGGTCAACCGGCGCGGCAGCGGCAGCGGCTTCCAGGGAAACGCCTTCCGCTTCGTCGTCGCTGTCTGCGTCGTCGCTGTCCGACTCATCGTCGGATTCGTCGTCTACGTCAGCCTCGAAAGCCTCTTCGGAATCGTCGACGTCGGCAGTTTCGGGTGCAGCGGAATCGACCTCGGACTCGTCCGCGGCAGCGGTCGTGTTCTCTTCGGTCCCATCCAGCTCAGTCTCGTTTACCTCGAGCTCCTGCTCAGACACTTGGTCTCCTGCTTCCTCATTGCCTAACATGCCTATTTAAATGGCTCAATTCCGCAAGCCCCGCAAAATCCCTGTTTCCAGGGGTTTCACATGGCTTGCGGACAGATCCGCTTAGCGGTCCGTAGCGCCTGACCCTCCGAAGACCCAGCTGACACCCGTGCCGAAGGCAAGGTCCAGAAGGGTCACGATGACCATCATGATGACGACGAACACCAGCACCACGAGCGTGTAGTTGATCAGTTCTTTACGGGTCGGAGCGACGACCTTCTTCAGCTCGCCGATGACCTGGCGGACGAAGAGTGCGATCCGGGCAAAGAAACCGGCTTCGGCTTTCTTGGCAGGACGGCCCTTCGAGCTGCTGGCAGCTGTTTCGGTCACCTGGTCCTCACTCACCTTGAAAAGTCGTTGACCCGGCCCTGATCAGAGCCATGGTTGCTGCGCTTGTCCCGGCGTTTCCGCCGGAACAGCCTGCGCAGGGCAGACAGGACTCGAACCTGCAACCTGCGGTTTTGGAGACCGCTGCGCTACCAATTGCGCCACTACCCTATGGATCGAATCCATGTTTCAGGCCGCAGAACAGCCTGTGATGCTTTTCAACACCGGTGAACCAGTCTACGCAAGAATTTCGCGATAGTCGAACCGGCTCGATTCCGGGGCTTTCCGGCGTGTTGCATGCGCTGTGACCAGCACCATCAGTCACATTGCCTGCCACTCACCCGGGAGCTCCGCAGAACAGCATAAGGTAGTTTACGTCGAATCCCATCATCCAGCCCACGAGCTGCCTGCGAAGAACGGTACATAGATGTCTGCCGGAACACCTGCCGCCCGCATTTCACAACGAATCTCCGCCATTGCCGAGTCCGCCACCCTTGCCGTTGATGCCAAGGCCAAGGCACTGAAGGCCGCGGGCCGCCCCGTGATTGGCTTCGGTGCCGGTGAACCCGACTTCCCCACCCCGGATTACATTGTGCAGGCTGCCATTGAGGCCGCCAGCCAGCCAAAGTACCACCGGTACTCCCCGGCGTCCGGCCTTCCCGAGCTGAAGAAAGCCATTGCGGACAAGACACTGCGCGACTCCGGATACCAGGTGGATCCGTCCCAGGTCCTGGTGACCAACGGCGGCAAGCAGGCCGTGTACAACACCTTTGCCACCCTGGTTGACCCGGGCGACGAAGTCATCATCCCCACGCCTTTCTGGACCACCTACCCCGAGGCCATCCGCCTGGCAGGCGGTGTACCCGTTGAGGTCTTCGCCGGTCCGGAGCAGGGCTACCTGGTGACCGTCGAGCAGCTCGAGGCCGCCGTGACCGACAAGACCAAGATCCTGTTGTTCGTGTCGCCTTCCAACCCGACCGGCGCCGTCTACAGCCCGGAACAGGTTGCCGAAATCGGCAAGTGGGCCGCATCCAAGGGCCTGTGGGTTGTCACGGATGAGATCTACGAGCACCTGACCTACGACGGCGTGGAATTCACCTCCATCGCCACCGCCGCACCTGAACTCGGCGACCGGGTTGTCATCCTGAACGGCGTCGCCAAGACGTACGCCATGACCGGGTGGCGCGTGGGCTGGATGATCGGGCCCGCCGATGTCATCAAGGCCGCCACCAACCTGCAGTCGCACGCGACGTCGAACGTTTCCAACATCATGCAGGTGGCAGCTGCCGCCGCCCTCACAGGCCCACTGACCGCCGTCGACGAGATGAAGGTTGCCTTCGACCGCCGCCGCAAGGCGATCGTGGCTGGCCTGAACGCGATTGACGGCGTTGAATGCCCGACGCCGACAGGCGCCTTCTACGTGTACGCGGACGTCCGCGGGCTGCTGGGCAAGGAATTCGAAACCTCCAACGGTACCGCCCGTCCGACGACGTCGGCAGAGCTTGCCGCGCTCATCCTGGACGAGGTTGAGGTCGCTGTGGTCCCCGGCGAGGCCTTCGGTCCGTCCGGCTACGTCCGCCTCTCCTACGCGCTGGGCGACGATGACCTCGCCGAAGGTGTTCGGCGCATCCAGGAATTCCTGGGCAAGGCCAAGTAGCGAAAGTTCACCGAAACGCTCTTCCACCTCGTTTGGTGGAAGAGCGTTTCTGTTTAAGCGGGATTCGGTGAGAGAGGGTTGCCGAAAAAAGGGGCGTTAGGTGAGAGAGCGTCCGGGGGTGGGTGGGGTGTCTGGGGTGGGGAATTGGTTAGAGGAGGCGGCGTTCGGCTGCCCACTTGGTGAGCTCGTGGCGGCTGGAGAGCTGGAGCTTCCGGAGCACCGCGGAGACGTGCGTTTCCACGGTCTTGATGGAAATGAACAGTTCCTTGGCCACTTCCTTGTAGCTGTAGCCCCGGGCGATCAGGCGCATGACTTCCAGTTCGCGGGCGGACAGCTTGTCCAGCTCATCGTCCGCGATGTCCGCCGGGGCCGTCCCGAACGCGTCCAGGACAAACCCCGCGAGCCGGGGCGAGAAGACGGCGTCACCATCGGCCACGCGGATCACGGCATCCGAAATCCCGGCACCGGAGATGGTCTTGGTGACGTAGCCTCGCGCACCGGCACGGATCACGGCCACGACGTCCTCGGCGGCGTCGGAGACGCTGAGCGCCAGGAAGCTCGTGGAGCCCAGCAAGGCAGCGGAACCCGCGATGACTTCGCGGCCACCGCCGCCCAGCCCACCGGGAAGGTGGACATCGAGAAGGACCACCTCGGGCCGGGTCTCTGCTATCACGGCGATGGCCTGTTCCACGGTGCCGGCCTCGCCCACCACATGCATCCTCTGGTCGAGATCGGCCTTCAACCCCGACCGGAAAATGGTGTGGTCGTCCACGATCACCACGCGTACGCTCCGCCCGGTGCCGTCCTGGAGGGTATTGTTCATGGCTTGGTCTCTCCGTTCCGTGAATCGCCGTTCTCGGCGGTGGCCGCGGGCAGCGCCAGGCGGACCTCCGTGCCGTCGGCACTGCTGATGATCTTCGCGGTGCCGCCGTGGCGTTTCATGCGGCCAATAATGGATTCCTTAACGCCCATCCGGTCATCCGGCACGGCGTCGGGGTCGAATCCGGGACCACGGTCCTTGACGAAGACTTCCGTGCCACCGGCCGTGCTTTCCAGGTAGACCGAAACCGTACCGCCGCCATGGCGCGCCGCATTCAGCATCGCCTCCCTGGCGGCCTGGACAAGGGCCTCATGCCTGTCGGTCATCTCCGTGTCACCAACGCTCACCACCTCCACGGCATGGCCGTGGGCGTCCTCCACTTCGGCCGCGACGGCCTTGATGCGCTCGGCCAGGAGTCCTGACTCCTTGGTGGAATCACTGAAGAGCCACGAACGCAGTTCACGTTCCTGGGCCCTCGCCAGGCGGACCACGTCCTGCTCGGAACCGGCCCTTCGCTGGATGAGTGCGAGCGTTTGCAGGACGGAGTCGTGGAGGTGCGCGGCGATCTCGGCGCGCTCGGTTTCCCGGACCCGTCCGGCCCGTTCCGTCTCCAGGTCCTTCCAGAACTTCAGGCCCCAAGGGAGCAGCACCAAGGCCACACCGCCCAGCACGGCCACCGAAGCAAGGAGGGCCAGCCACGTTTGCTCCCAGGACCCCGAGCCGGAAACCATCACGAGGACACCGGCCACCACCAGGGCCAGGCCTGCCGCCAGGCGGACCCAGCCCCCGGCCTGGTCTGCTTTGGTCTTGTCCACCAGGCCGGCCCTGCGTGTTTCGTCGAGCTGCATCCACGCTATGGCTGCGCCGCCCAGGATCGCCGCGGCAGGGATGAGCGTTCCCAGGGGAAGGTCCACGCCGAATTGCCGGGCCACCAGGATGGCAGCCACCAGAAGCAGCCCCGCGCCCAGCAGGATCTCCTTGCCGTACTGGATGCGTCGGAACGTAAACCAAGGTGCACTGCCGTCCGCCGGCCTGAGCCACCCGGCTGCACCGGCGACGGGTTCTTCCTGAGTTCCCGGAGCCGCCACATACGCAGCGGTTCCGGATGGCGCGCCGAACGGTGAGGATGCCGTCGCTGTCCCGAAAGCCGGAGACTCCGGCGGTGCGCCAAAAACGGCAGGTGACGGACCGGCGTCGTACCTTGCTTCTGCTGCGGACGCCGACGGCGGCTGGCTCACCGCAGGAGCAATGGGCGACGCCGGCCGCTTGGCATTGCGGCGTGCGTTCTCATCAGCGGTGGGAACCATGGTCCACAACCAGGCGTAAAAGGCCAGGCCCGCTCCCCCGGCGAAACAGGCCAGGACCATGCCCACCCGGACGTACTTGACCGGCCAGCCCAAATGCGCGGCGAGTCCGCTGCAGACGCCCGCGATCATGCGGTCGCTGCTGCGGACCAGCGGCGGGCGTTGTACGGCAGTGCTCATGTACCCATCCAAACACGGATCAGGGTTGCCCGGACCGGAAACCAGCCTTGTTCGGGGGTCCCTCAGGGATCATTCAGGGTATCCCCCAGTAGAGGCCAGGCAGGCACCAGCGGCAGGATCGAAGTATGAACGCGAACAGCATGAACCCCGAGGAATCCGGCCGCCCCGCCAACGCGGGCTCCCCGGGTCCCGACGCCACGACCGGTGCACCTGCCGGCACACCCACCGGCGAATCCGAAGGTCACTCCGGACGGTCCTGGACGCCGGGCAGCGGTCCCGCCGCTCCACAGCAGAACTTCTTCGATTGGATCCGCAACCAGGGCATCCGCCGTGGACCGGACCGCTGGGTTGGTGGCGTCGCGAGCGGCATTGCCCACCGCTTCGGCATCGATCCGCTCATTGTCCGCGGGATCTTCATTGTCCTGGCCTTGTTCGCCGGCGTCGGCGTGCTCCTTTACGGCCTGGCGTGGGCACTCCTTCCCGAACCCGATGGCCGCATCCATGTGCAGGAAGCCGGCGCGGGACGCTGGTCCGGGGGCATGACCGGTGCGCTGATCACCACGATCATCGGCCTGCCGAGCCTGGGCCGCGGTTTCTGGGGCTGGGGCTGGAACGGACTTCCCGGCTTGTTCTGGACCCTCTTCTGGATAGGCGCCGTTGCCTATTTGGTCTACTACCTCGTGCAACGCAACAAGAACCAGAAAGCGACGCAGCCCATGAACCGGCAAGACTTCGGCGCCTCGGTCCCCTCCGCTACGGCCTATGGCACCGCCGGCTCCGCCGCCACGGTGACCCGCCCGGCGGGGGCCAACACCGGCGTCCCCGTGTACGGGGCGGGGCCAGGCAAGCCAGGTGCACCCGGCACCTCCCAGGCCCCGGCCGGATCAGCCAACCCCGCCGGCCCGAACCATCCGGCAGGACCCTACAACCCGGCAGGTCCGTACAACCCCTCGGGTCCGCGGCCGCCTTACGGCCCCACCCCGCCGCAGGGTGGCGAGCCCAAGCCGGCCCGGCCCAAGCGCAAGGGTCCGGGGGCTGCGATTGTGGCCGTCACCGCCGGAACCGCACTCTTGGCCGGTGGCACCCTGAAGGCCCTCGACGCCGGCAACGTGATCGACCTGGGCAATGCTGCCAACGCCGTGGTTTGGGCTGTGGGCGCTGCTGTCCTGGGCCTTGGCATCCTGGTGGCGGGCCTTCGAGGACGCACCTCCGGGTTCCTGGGCTTCCTGGCGATCGTTGCGCTGGTGATCGGCGGCATCTTCAACGTGATCCCCCGCAACGGTGACCGCTTCACGTTCCATGACGTCAATTGGGCACCTGCCAGCATCGAACAGGCCCGCTCGGGATTCAACGTCACGGGGGCCAGCGGAACGGTGGATCTCACGGACCTGAACCTGACCCCGCCGCTGACCACACCGGTCACCATCCCGGTGGACGCAACGGCCAGCAACGTCACCGTGGTCATCCCGGACAACGTGCCGGTGGAAGTCCAGGCGGACATGACCTTCGGCAACCTGAACGAGCGCGGTACGGACCGTGGCGGCAGGCTGCAGGACGACCGGACACTGTACAACACGGACAAACCAGGAGCCAACCTCGTGGTGAAGATCGATGGCACCTTCAGCAACGTGACCATCCAGGAAGGAAACTGACATGAGCACGAATGAGCCGAACGGAACCCACGATTCCAAGGCCGCCGAAGCACACACGGCGCACCTTCCCCGGGAGACCCGTCCCACGGAGCCCATCCCATCGCCCCGCCTGCAGCAGATCCCCCTGACACCGCACCTGGAGCCCACGTACAAAGTGGACCGGGAAGCGGACGACGACGAACCCCGGCAGGCGCGGATCGGCACCGTGGTATGGGGCCTGGTGGTCATCGCACTGTCAGCACTTTTGCTCGTCTCCACCCTGGGCTGGGTGGTGCTGAACGGAACCTACGTGCTGATCGGCCTCATGATCGGCGCCGGCGCAGCCCTGGTGGTCGGCGGCCTCCTGGCAGCCAGCCGGGGCTCCAGGCGAGTGACAAAGAGCTCCCAACAAGGAAGGGTGTAGCCATGGACAAGTTCTTCAGCATCGTCAGGGGCTTCGGCCTGAAGCGCGGACCGCAACGCTGGTTGGGTGGCGTCTGCGGAGGCATCGCGGCCAAACTCAAGGTCGATGTGGCCTATGTCCGGGTGGCTTTCCTGCTCTTCTGCCTCCTGCCGGGACCGGCCATCGTGTTCTACGTCCTTGCCTGGCTCATCCTTCCGGACCAGGGGAACAAGATCCCCTTGGAATCGTTCATCGGCCGGCGTTCGCGCTGATATCCGGGTCTTCGTTCGAAGACGCCCTGCCTCCCGTGGAGACTTCACGGGACGCAGGGTGTTCGCATGTTGTGGGCAGGTTTCCAATACCGCACGCCCGGGGTGAAAAGTAACCATTTGTGTCCCACCCCACATGCACGTCTAGAATCGTGGGGAGCTCAGCGTGGCGCTCGGCACGTATTCCTCCAAGCCATGAGTGAGCAAACATGAAAATTGGCATTCTTACCAGCGGTGGCGACTGCCCCGGCCTCAACGCAGTGATCCGGGGTGCAGTCCTGAAGGGCATCGCCATCCATGGCCAGGAGTTCGTAGGCTTCCGCGACGGCTGGCGCGGCGTAGTTGAAGGTGATGTCATCGACATCCCCCGCACCATGGTCCGCGGCATCGCCAAGCAGGGCGGCACCATCCTGGGAACTTCGCGCACCAACCCCTTCGAAAACGGCGGCGGACCCGAGGTCATCAAAGAGCATATGGAACGTCTGGGCATCGACGCGATCATCGCGATCGGTGGTGAAGGCACCCTCGCCGCGGCCAAGCGGCTCACCGACGCCGGACTGAAGATCGTCGGCGTCCCCAAGACCGTGGACAACGACCTCGACGCCACAGATTACACCTTCGGCTTCGATACCGCCGTCGAAATCGCCACCGAGGCCATCGACCGTCTCCGCACCACCGGCGAGTCCCACCACCGCTGCATGATCGCCGAGGTCATGGGCCGGCACGTAGGCTGGATCGCCCTGCACTCCGGCATGGCCTCCGGCGCACACGCCATCCTGATCCCCGAGCAGAAGGTCAGCATCGAACAGATCGCCGAATGGGTCCAGGAAGCCCATGACCGTGGCCGTGCGCCCCTGGTTGTGGTGGCCGAAGGCTTCGTGCCGGACCACATGGAATCCCCGCACTCCGAGCGCGGCCTGGACACCTTCGGCCGTCCCCGCCTGGGCGGCATCGCCGACCAGCTCGCCCCGGAAATCGAAGCCCGCACCGGGATCGAAACCCGCGCCACCATTCTGGGCCACATCCAGCGCGGCGGCGTCCCCACCGCCTACGACCGTGTCCTGGCAACCCGCCTTGGCATGGCCGCGATCGACTCCGTCGTGGACGGACGCTGGGGCACCATGGTTGCCCTGAAGGGCACGGACATCTCCCACGTTGGCTTCGAAGAGGCCCTGGGCAAGCTCAAGACCGTGCCGCAGCACCGCTACGACGAAGCGAGTGTGTTGTTCGGCTAGTCTGAATCCATGACTCTCGAGCCCACGTCCGCTGCCATTATCCAGCTGGCGTGGGCTCGCCGTTTAGGGCTCGACGACGCTGCTTTCGCCACCGCCGCGGACCGGCTCGCCTCATCCCCGGCAGGCCCGCGCGATCGGATCACGCTGGTCGATGAGTCAGCCCGCGCCGTCCAGTTCCTCCGCCTGTTCGGCGTGTCAGCGCTGGTGGGTCCCCCTTGGGCCCTCGACGCAGCAGCGGACATACCCGATGCCGAACTGGCACAGCACGTCACGCTGCTGACCCTCACCCGGACGCACGGCGGTCACGGCCTGGGGTCATCGGCGTTGTTCTTCGCCGATGACCTTCCTTTGAACCAACCGTCCGAAGACCTGACGGTATCCCGGGGAAATCCCGAAGCGATCGCCCTGGAGAGCCTGTGCCCTCCCGATGACGTCAACGAGGTTGGCCTCCAGTCGCTGGAGCACCGTTTCACGATCATGCACCCCGAGGACGAGCAAGCCTCGCCGGTAGCCTGCGGTGCCTACGCGGAGTGGGAAGGCCTGCTGGCGGATATGGGTGTGCTGGTGGCTCCCGCATGGCGCCGCCGGGGCGTGGGAAAGCTTGCCGCCTCCATCGCCGCGCACGAGGCCTTGGCCTCCGGCCTCACTCTTCAGTGGAAGGCCGACGTCAGCAATACCGGAGCCTTGGCCATGGCCCGCAGCCTCGGTTTCGCCACCGGAGGGCTTCACGCGGGAGTGCTGCTCGGTTAGTGCCAACCCCGCGAAGCAAAAAGTGTGCACCACTGCTGCCCCTTTGACGGGGGCAACCGCGGTGCACACTCTCTTCTTGGCCGCCAAGCCTGTAAACCGGCTAGTGGCGGGCGTCCTGCGCCGCGGGATCCTGCGCAGGAGCGGCCGCCTCCGCTGGTTTGGCGCCCCAGCTTTCCACCGACTTTGGCTTGGCGAAGAACAGCGCGATCATCGCACCTATCAGGATCGCGAACGCGGGCAGCAGGATGGACTGGCTCATGGCCGTCGAGAAACCTGCGTGCAGGAACTCCGGGAGCACGCCGGTCATGGACGCTTCACCCACCGGAGCTCCTGCCGGCGCAGCGGGAAGTTCCGCGGCAAGCCGGGACTGGATCAGGGCGGCGATGGCCGCCGAACCCAGCACTGCGCCGATTTGCCGGGTGGTGTTGAACACGCCGGATCCTGCGCCGGCCTGGCGGGGCGCCAGGTTCCTGGTGGTGGCGTTGGACACGGGACCCCAGATGAAGGCGTTGGCCACACCCTGGAGGGCGCTGGGCAGGAGGAACATCCAGATGGGAGTGTCCGGCCCAAGGAGCGATGCTGTCCAGAAGAGTGCACCGGACAGGCAGAGCAATCCGAACGCAGCGAACCAGCGGGGGTTGGCCCGGTCGATCAGCTTTCCAACGAACGGGGCCAGGCCGCCGGAGATCACGGCCATGGGGATCATCAGCAGGGCTGACTGGGTGGGCGTCAGTCCACGGACCACCTGGTAGTAGAAGATCGTGGGAAGCGGGAACGCGGTGACCGTGAAGCCCACGGCCATGATGGTGGAGTTGCCCAGGGAGAAGTTGCGGTCCTTGAATAAGCCAAGCGGCAGGAGCGGCTCACCACCGCGGCGCTCGAGCCACCACTGCCAGGCTATGAAAACAGCCAAAACAACGATGCCGGCGATGATGAGTCCCCACACCGTGATGAAGCCGTTGACCACTCCCCACTTGTAGGTCTGGCCCTCCTGGATACCGAAGACCAGCAGGAACATGCCGAGGGCCGAGAGCACCACGCCGAGGATGTCGAAGGAGTGGCTGTGGGTGGTCAGCTTGGGCACGAAGCGGGTGACGAGGATGAAGGCCACGATGCCGATGGGAACGTTGACGAAGAAGATCCACTCCCAGCCCAGTCCGTCCACCAGGACGCCTCCCAGGATCGGGCCGACGAGCACGGCCATGCCGGCAGTGGCGCCCCACAGGCCCATGGCTGCCCCGCGGCGGTCCGGGGGAAAGATGCGGGTGATGACTGCCATGGTTTGGGGAGTCATCATGGCTGCACCCAGGCCTTGGACGGCCCGCGCGGCGATGAGCATGGTGACGTCTCCGGAGAGTCCGCACCACAGCGAGGCCAGGGTGAAGACCACCAGGCCAATGAGGTACAGGTTCTTGGGACCGAAGCGGTCACCAAGCCTGCCGGTGATCAGCAGGGGCACCGCGTAGGCCAGAAGGTACGCGCTGGTTACCCAGATCACGGCGTTGATGTCGGTATTCAGGCCTTCCATGATCCGTGGATTGGCGACCGACACAATGGTGGTGTCGATCAGGATCATGAAGAAGCCAACCACAAGTGACCAGAGGGCCGGCCACGGCTTAGCTACGTTTTCCAAGGGATTCCTTTGGTTTGGTGGAAAGTTCGGCCGGAGTTGGCTGGGGGTTGTCCCAGGGCAGCTGACCGCTGCACAACTCCGCAAGGAGCTCGCGGATCCACGAGATCTCTGTTCGAAGCATGGCTTGTTGATAGGTGACGTCTATCCAATATTTGCGTTCGAGGCCCTTGGCCGTCACAGCCACCTCGGCCTGCTGGAGGAAGTCGAGATCGGCACCGAGGGCCGCCAGCCGCCCCTCGAGCAGTTCGGCCACCACCTCCGCCGGGAGGTGATGGGCCTCCGCGATGGCGTGGGGAAAGGTGGGGTATTCATTGATGGGAGTCGCCAGCATGTCCTGCAGCCGCGCATCCAGGGCTTCGTGGCCGGCGTACGTGATCCGGTACGTCGTGCGCTCCGGCCGGTTGCCTTCGCGTTCGGTACCGGCAGCTTCCACCAGGCCGTTCTCAGCCAGGCGTCCGACGGCGTGGTACAGCGTTCCGGGACGGACCTTGACCAGGCGGTCCTCATGGCGTGCCATCAGGACCTGGTACATCTCGTAAGGGTGCATGGGTCCTTCGGCCAGCAGCGCCAGCGCGGCGACACCCAAGGGCGTCAGGTCAGCGGCTTTTGGCACGACAAACCCCTTCCACAGCAAATATTCCACTACAACTATTCCACGTGGAATAGTCAGACGCAAGAAAACCCTGTTGCCACAGGCAACAGGGTTCTCTGGAACGGCCTTGCGGCTAGCCCAACAAATCCAGGATCTCGGTGCGCGCGAACATCTTCGCTGCGTCCCGGGCACTGGGCGTGCCGGCGTCGGGATCCGCGCCAGCGTCCACCAGGACCCTGGCTACGCCTGCGTAGCCCTTGAAAACCGCCCCGGCGAGTGGAGTCTGCCCACGGTCGTTGGCCGCATTCACGTCGGCGCCGTGATGCACCAGGAGCTGAACGGTTTCCTCGTGGCCATGGTAAGCCGCCAGCATGAGCAACGAATCCCCCGCCGCGTTGGTCAGCGTCGCGGGAGCACCGGCGCCGAGGTAACCCCGCAAGAGTTCGGAGTTGCCTTCCCGGGCGGCGTCAAAGAGCGCGTGCGCCAAAGCCAACGTTTCGTCGTCGGCCTGGTTCGAAGGCTGGGCGTCCGCCGCCTCCGGCGTGGTGGGCTGGGTCATCGGTGGGGTCCCTTCAGGAATCCGGTCTGGCGCCCGACCACCTGGCCGGCGTCGGGGGCGACGATCACTTCCTGGGCTGCGACGTACGGCTCATCGCCGTCCATCACCGTCAACGTATCTTCGGCAGACACCGAACGCTTGATGACAGCCAAAGCCACCGGGCCCATCTCGAAGTGCTGCGCCACAGATGTCAGAGTACCCACCTTGCGTTCCCCGGCAAATACGACGCTGCCAGCGGCGGGGAGGGTGTGCTGTGAACCGTCCAGTTGGAGGAAGACCAACCGCCGCGGCGGATGGCCGAGGTTGTGGACGCGGGCAATGGTTTCCTGGCCCTTGTAGCAACCCTTGTTCAGGTGCACGGACGTACGGATCAGGTCGAGTTCGTGGGGAATGGTCTTGTCGTCCGTTTCGGCACCCAAACGGGGACGCCAGGCGGCGATGCGGAGGGCGTCGGCCGCCATGGCACCAGCCAAGGGCAGGCCCCCGACCGCAGCTTCAAGCCCGGAAACCGGCACGAGGTACTCGAACCAGGGACGTTCCAACCCCGGATGCGATTCTTCGGGAACCAAGCTGTAGGAGTAACCACCCGGACCCACATGCGGCCACGGGTCTTCCCACACCAGGCGGTCGGCGAGTTGCTCCACCGGCCTGGTGGAGCCAACCACGGCCCAGTCCGCAGAAACGTCGGCGATCTCCACGCGCAGCATGAACTTCATCTTGTTCAGCCATTCCGCAAGGGGTTGGGCTTCCGCTGCCTCGACGATCAGCCAGGTGGTGCCGCCGTCGTCGATAACCCGCGCATCGAATTCGATGCGGCCCTGGACGCTGAGCAGCAGCAGTTCGCTGGCCACCTTCGGCTGGAGGTTGGTGAGCTGCTGCGACGAGAGGGTGTTGAGCCAGCTGAGCCGGTCAGGTCCGGCCACCGTCACCACGCCGCGGTTGGACAGATCGACGACGGCGGTACCGGTTGCGAGGGCGCGTTGCTCGCGCAGCGGCTCGCCGTAGTGGGCCGCGACGCCGGCATCGAGGCCGGTGTCCTCGACTGCGCCAGGGCGCGACAACAGAGGGCTCTTGTAAGTCATATGTAGTAGAAGTCCTTGGTGTTCGGGCGTATTCCCTGAGGGGTACGGTTCCTCAGCGGTACTCGGGGTTTTCGAAATCGAAGCGCGTTCCGGCTTTCCATTCATCCGGCAGGTTCCCGTAGGAGGGAATGCCACCGGCGTCGCGCAGGAGCTTGGCCAGGTGCAGCAGGTTCCACGTCATGAAGGTGGTGTTCCTGTTAGTAAAATCACTCTCCGGGCCGCCCGATCCTTCGTCCAGGTAGCTGGGACCGGGGCCCACGGGACCGATCCAGCCGGCATCGGCCTGCGGCGGGATGGTGAAGCCGACGTGCTGGAGACTGTAAAGCACGTTCATGGAGCAGTGCTTGATGCCGTCCTCGTTACCGGTGATCAGGCAGCCGCCGACTTTCGGATAGAAAGCCCACTGGCCCTTGCTGTTGAGCTGGCCCGAGTGGGCGTACAGGCGTTCGATCAGCTTCTTGGTTTGGGAGGAGTTGTCGCCCAGCCAGATGGGGCCGGCCACCACCACGATGTCCGCTTCCTGCACCGAAGGGTAGATCTCCGGCCATTCGTCGCTCTTCCAGCCGTGCTCCCGCATGTCCGGATAGACGCCACTGGCGATGTCATGGTCCACGGTCCTGAACAGCCGGGTGGAGACGCCCTGCTTCTCCATGATGTCCCGGCTGATGCGGATCAGGCCGTCGGTGTTGCTGAGCTGCGGCGAGGGCTTCAAGGTTCCGTTGAAGAACACGGCCTTGAGGCCCTCGTAGCCCCCGGGCTTGAGGTTGTCTGTCACTTGCTGCTCCTTTTGCTGGTTGCTTTATGGAACGTTCAGTGAGGCCTCGCCGCGGATTGGGCGGCCGTCAGGCCGGTGCCTCAGGAGGCTTTATGGAGGAACGCCGAGGCGTGGGCTTCAAGTGACTTGCCGTTGGCGGCTACATCCCACCGCCACAGCAGGTTGCCATCCACCAGTCCGAAGATACGGGTTGCCGCCGTGTATTCCTTGGAGTGGCTGCCCCGCATCACCATGTCGGTGCTGAGCTGGATCTGGGGGCCTTTGATCTGGCCGTAGTACAGCTCCGTGATGCCACCTGGGTGGGAGATCGAAACGGAGAGGTCGAAGCCGCCGTCCTTGTTCCGGCGCTCTTCCACGTCGTCTGCCGTCTTGAGTACGGGAACGATGTCCGCGGGAACCAGTCCGGGGCCGCCATCGCCCTCCTGGAGTTCCCGTTCCAGCGCCCAGAATCCGGTCTCGACGGTCAGCGGGCGCAACTTTGTGCCGGCGTCGTCACTGATCCAGCTCTCGGCCCGGTACTGCAGGTAGGGCAGGCCATTGTGGGTGAAGGAAACATGCTGGACGAAGTGCTCCGAGTCCTCGTCGCCGCTGCCGAGCCGGCCGCGGCCTTCCCACTCGCCAATGAGCCAGGAAAGGGGGACGAGTTCAGGGGTCAGGTCCGTTGGGATCTCAATAGGCACAACCACTACCTCTGTTGAAGGGCGTGAAGGGGGTGATTACTTCTGGCCCTTGAAAAGGCGGTAGACAACAAAGCCGGCGAACCAGGCCATGGAGATGCTGGCGAGGCCAAGGAGGACCAGGAAGAAGATTTCAAATGCGAGAACAGACATGATGCCATCCTAACCGTTAGTAGATGAGTAGTTTGTCTATGAAGTAAGCCAGCGCCCCCACAGCCCAGACGGGTGCAACACCCATGCCCAGTGCCGCAGGAAGATTGAGGCGACCGCGCCGCAGGGTGGTCATGCGGCGGAAGCACACCAGGACCGAGCCCACGACAACGCCAACCAGGGCCGCAGGGAGGACCGCGATGTCGGAGAAAACCAACCCGGCCAGCGGCGCCATGAGCCCGGCCATGACGACGCCCAGGGGTGCGACGATCCGGTCCGGCCAGCGGATGACGCCCACCAGGAGTGCCACGGCTGCGCTGAGTCCGGCCACGAGGACCATCTCCTTGACGCCGTTGAACCGCGCACCGGCGATCCAGCCCGCACCGAGGCAGTTGAGCAGCACGCCGGCGCAGCAACCCAGGGTTGATTCAAGCCGTTGCGCCTGCCCGGTTCCCCGGATCAACTGGATGATAAAGACGGCCATCACGCCCACGGCGATGAAGGCAGGGGTGCCGTCCAGGAATCCCGGCGCGGGCATGTAGGCGGCAGTCACGGCCGAACCGGCGCCGGCCAACGCGATGACCGAAGCCAGGGTTTTCTTGGCGGGGACGGCAAGGAAGTGGGGCCAGCCGATTCCCACGGCGGCGGAGGCAACGATTCCCACGCCCACCATGGCCTCCCGGGAAACGAAGGTGCTGGACACGATGGCTGCGAGCGCCACAAGTCCGAATACCCCAATGCTCCAAGACTTCACTGTGTGCCCGATCCTCAATTCGATGCGCCTAACGACCTCTCGTCAATCCTGCCTCATGGCGGCCCGATATGTCGTAATTCCGGTGCCGGACCGTCACGAATCCCTGACTGCACGGGCCCTGGTGGGTATACTCGGACATCAACAGTGCACTGTCATCGCCTCGATCCCGTTACAACGGCAAGGGCGGTCCCAGTTCGCCGTGACCGGCCGGTGAAACTCCGGTTTCGACGCCCGATGATGCGCGGACAGCCCATTGGAGGAACTATGTCGCACATCCTGCTCCTGACGAACAGCACCGGATCTTCGGTGGACATCCTGCCTGCCTTGGAGTTGCTCAACCACCGTGTGCACATCCTCCCGGCAGAACCTACAGCCCTGCTTGAAACCGACCCTACGGACATCGTCTTCCTCGATGCCCGGAAGGACCTGGTAGGGGCGCGTTCCCTGACGCAACTACTCAAGGCCACCGGCCTCAGCGCACCCCTCATGCTGATCCTGACCGAGGGCGGCATGGCTGCCGTCTCCTCGGCCTGGTCCGTTGACGACATCGTGCTGGATTCTGCCGGCCCCGCAGAGGTGGAGGCCCGCATCCGCCTGGCCATGGCCCGTGCCACGCCGGGCGAAGAGGAAACGCAGACCGAAATCCGGGCAGCCGGCGTCGTTATTGACGAGGCCAGCTACACAGCCCGCGTAGCCGGGCAGCCGCTGAACCTTACTTTCAAGGAGTTCGAGCTCCTGAAGTACCTGGCCCAGCACCCCGGCCGCGTTTTCACGCGCCAGCAGTTGCTCACCGAGGTGTGGGGCTACGACTATTACGGCGGCACCCGCACCGTGGATGTCCACATCCGCCGCCTGCGCGCCAAGCTCGGCGTCGACCACGAGAACCTCATCAGCACCGTCCGCAACGTCGGCTACCGCCTGACGCTGGTCCGGCTTCCGGATGACGAATTGTCCGAAGCCTGACACCCACAGCAGAAAGGGCCGGGAATCACTGTGATTCCCGGCCCTTTGCCGCGTTGTGGAGGACATACGGGTCGAACGTATCGAAGCCACCCCACTGGTGGATCCCCCTCGCGCCCGGCTTCGGGAAGCCGAACGAGATAACGAGACTACCCCTGTTGGCCGGGCATGCCAAATCGCGGGGCTTGCCCCGGGCGTATAGCCTTGCATCATGAGTCACGCGCACCCCGAGAACTGGCCCGTACTGCACGTCACCGGCGCACTTGACCCCGGACTCTTCAAGGACTTCAGCACGCTCGCGGCTGCTGCCGGCGAGTCGGACGGGAATCCCCCGCTCTCGGAGCAGACGCTGGTCACCTTGCGCGGCGCGGACGGCGGCGGACATGCACTCCTTTCCTTGGCACTCTATGCACCCGATGAAGATTCGGATCCGTCCACCGCGGACGACCTCGCCGGCATCGCCGTCGTCGTTGAAGCGCCCGACGGGAGCGGCGTCCTGGAACTGGCCGTGCACCCCAGTTACCGGAACCAGGGCGTAGCGGGCCGCCTCCTGGCGGCACTCCAGGAAAAGCGCGGCTTCGCAGGCCTGACGGCGTGGTCCCACGGCAATCACGAGGCGGCCGCCGAACTGGCCGCGCGCTTCGGTTACGGCCCGGTCCGGGAGTTGCGGAAGATGCGGCTGATGTCCTCCACCGCAGCACTGCCCGACGTCGTCCTGCCGCCGGATGTTTCGCTGCGCGCGTTCGTGCCGGGTCAGGATGAGCAAGCCTGGCTGGCTGCCAACCGCGCCGCTTTCGCGCACCATCCGGAGCAGGGCTCCATGACGCTGGCAGATGTGCAGGCACGCGAGGCCGAGGACTGGTTCGACCCCGAGGGCTTCCTTCTCGCCGTAAACGCCGGCGGGGAACTCCTGGGTTACCACTGGACCAAAGTTCATCCACGGCAGGGAGCCCACCCGGCCATCGGTGAGGTCTACGTCGTGGGTGTCACGCCGGAAGCACAGGGGCTTGGGCTTGGTAAAGCACTCACTGTGGCGGGCATCCGGCACCTCCAGGACCAGGACCTCCACGCGGTCATGCTGTACGTGGACGCGGACAATGAAGCCGCCGTGGCCCTATACCAAAAACTGGGCTTCGTCCGCTGGGACACGGACGTTTTGTATGGACCGTTAACCAAAAATTAACCACGAGCGTCCATCTGCCGGAAAGGGCTGGACATCATCGATTCGAGCCGCCCAATTGCTTGTAATGTGGGAGGAAACCCCAGTCCTGAGCTTAGGAGAAACCCATGCAGCCGGACCCCGTCGGCACCGCCGGATCCACCTCAAAGGGCGCCACGCTGCCCGCGCGCTTCGGCTCCTCGGAAGTGCCCGCCGCACGGGCCACCCAGGATCGCATTGACATTCCGGAGTTCGCCCCGAGCCTGGAGCCCGAAGGCGACATTTCGCCGGACCGGTTCCTCGACCGCGAACTCAGCTGGCTGGCGTTCAACTCGCGCGTCCTGGAACTCGCCGAAGATCCGGACCTCTTCCTGTTGGAGCGGGTCAACTTCCTTTCCATCTTTGCCTCCAACCTGGACGAGTTCTTCATGGTCCGCGTGGCCGGCCTCAAGCGCCGCATCGCCACGGGCCTGGCCGTCCCGTCCCCTGCCGGGCTCAGCCCCATAGAGGTTCTTGAACAGATCGGCGAGGAAGCCCACAAGCTTCAGGAACGCCACGCCCGCGTCTTCGCCGAGCAGATCCGCCCTGCCCTGGCCTACGAGCACATCCACATCATGCACTGGAACGAGCTCGACGAAGAGGCCCGGCACCGCCTTAGCCTCATGTTCCAGGAGAAGGTGTTCCCCATCCTCACTCCCCTGGCTGTGGATCCGGCACACCCCTTCCCGTACATCTCGGGCCTGTCCTTGAACCTGGCCGTGATCGTGAGCAACCCGGTCAGCGAAAAGGAACTCTTTGCGCGTGTGAAGGTTCCGGACCAGCTCCCGCGGCTCATCTCGGTGGACGGACCCCGCGCCGGTGCAGTTCCCGGCCGTGTGGCCCGCTTCATCGCCCTTGAAGAACTCATTGCCGTCCACCTGGACAAGCTCTTCCCCGGCATGGAGGTCCTGGAGCACCACACCTTCCGCGTCACCCGTAACGAAGACGTCGAGGTGGAAGAAGACGACGCCGAGAACCTGCTGCAGGCACTGGAGAAGGAACTCCTGCGCCGCCGTTTCGGCCCGCCCGTGCGCCTTGAAGTCACCACGGACATCAACCCGAACATCCGTGCGCTGCTGGTCCGCGAACTCGGCGTGGACGAATCCGAGGTCTACTCCGTCCCGGCTCCGCTGGACCTCCGGGGCCTCTCGGTCATCGGCGGCATCGACCGCCCGGACCTGCACTACCCCAAGCACGTTCCGCACACGTCCCGGTACCTGAACGAATCCGAGACGTCCAAGGCCGCCAACGTGTTCGCCGCAATGCGCCGCCGCGACATCCTGCTGCACCACCCCTACGACTCGTTCTCCACTTCGGTCCAGGCGTTCCTTGAGCAGGCTGCTGCCGACCCCAAGGTCCAGGCCATCAAGCAGACCCTGTACCGGACCTCAGGCGACTCCCCGATCGTGGACGCCCTGATCGATGCTGCCGAGGCCGGCAAGCAGGTACTGGCCCTCGTGGAGATCAAGGCACGCTTCGACGAGCAAGCCAACATTTCCTGGGCACGAAAGCTCGAGCAGGCCGGCGTACACGTGGTGTACGGCATCGTGGGCCTCAAAACCCACTGCAAATTGTCCCTGGTGGTCCGCCAGGAAGTGGACGGACTGCGGCGCTATTGCCACATCGGGACGGGCAACTACCATCCGCGCACGGCCCGCTACTACGAGGACCTGGGCCTGCTGACGTCCAATGAGCAGGTGGGCGAGGACCTCTCCAAGCTCTTCAACCAGCTTTCCGGCTACGCCCCGAAGTCCACGTTCAAGCGGCTCCTCGTGGCACCGCGTTCGGTACGTTCCGGCCTGGTGGACCGGATCGAGACGGAGATCCGCAACGCCCGCAAAGGTATACCTGCCCGGGTGCAGATCAAGGTCAACTCCATGGTGGACGAAGCCATCATCGACTCCCTCTACCGGGCGTCCCAGGCGGGCGTGAAGGTAGACGTGGTGGTGCGTGGCATCTGCTCGCTGCGGCCCGGCGTTCCCGGGCTCAGCGAGAACATTACGGTCCGTTCCATCCTGGGACGGTTCCTCGAACATTCCCGTGTCTTTGCCTTCGCGAACGGCGGGGACCCGGTGGTGTACATCGGTTCCGCGGACATGATGCACCGCAACCTCGACAGGCGTGTGGAAGCGTTGGTCCAACTTGCCAGCAAGGACGATGTGAACACGGTCCTGGACCTGATGCGCCGCTACGTGGACGACGGTACGGCCAGCTGGCATCTGGACAACCAAGGCCACTGGACCCGCCACCACCTGGACGGTAACGGCGAACCGTTGCTGGACATGCAGTCCTGGCTCCTGGCTTCGCGTTCGCGTCAGCGGGCAGCAGCGCGGCGGTAAGGGAAGAGTTGAACAGCGATACCCCCGTGGCCGACCAGACGGACCATCCGGGCGAACCGGTAGCCGTCGTGGCGGCCGGCGCCATTCCCTGGCGCATCAACAAAGGTGCCCTCGAAGTGCTGCTCATCCACCGACCACGCTACGACGATTGGTCCTGGCCCAAAGGAAAGCTCGACGACGGCGAGACGGTTCCGGAGTGCGCCGTCCGGGAAGTGCGTGAAGAGATTGGGCTGGATGCCACCCTGGGCATCCCCTTGCCACCCATCCACTACCACGTGAATGCCGGCCTCAAGGTTGTCCGTTATTGGGCTGTCCGGGTCAATGGAGATCTTCTCCGTCCGGACGGCAAGGAAGTGGACAGTGTCATGTGGTGCAGCCCGGACAGGGCGGCCACCTTCCTGAGCAACCCTTCGGACGTAGCGCCACTCGAGTACCTGGAGAAAGCGCACGTCAAAGGAGAACTCGACACCTGGCCGCTGGTACTGATCCGCCATGCCAAGGCCAAGCCGCGATCGTCGTGGACCAAGGCCGAAGGAGACAGGCCACTGGCGGCCACGGGGCAGCGGCAAGCCGTTGCCGTGCAGCGCCTCCTGCAGGGATGGAAACCCCAGCGCATCGTGACCAGCCCGTGGGTGCGCTGCGTCGCCACCATCGCCCCCTATGCCAAGGCCAGCGGAGCCAAGGTGAAACTGGTGGAAGCCCTCACCGAACACAACCACGACCGGTCACCGAAGAAGACCGCGGCAGCGGTGGAGGCCCTGTTCGACAAGCAGGTGCCCATCGCCGTGTGCACGCATCGTCCGGCCCTGCCAACCGTGCTGAAGCAACTTGGCCTGCACATGTCCGGGTCCCTGCGAAAGCTGCTGCCCGATTCAGATCCCTTCCTGACCCCGGGCGAAGTGATTGTGTGCCAGGTGGTCCGCGGCAGCGAACGGAAAGTGGTGTCCGTGGAGCAGGTCAGGCCCTTCGACGACTGAGCTCAATTGACCCCCGGGTCTTTGTATCAAATACTTGACACATTGATTCGAAGACTTGGGGGTCTTGACCGTGTCCTTCTACCTGCCGCCTCTGCTGTTGCTCGCTCCAGTCATCGGCGCGCTCCTCGTTTACCTGTTCCTCAGGGTGCAGGTCTGGTCCAGCCCTGATTCCAAGTCCGTGGAATCGCACGGATTGTGGGTGGGCATCATCGGCTGGATGGCCAGCTCCCTTCAGGGTGCCATGAGCGCAGGCATCATCCGGGCCAATCCCGGAGCGTCGAATGCGCCCTTCACCTCGGAGGCGCTCCTGTCGGCATTGTCTTGGCCGATCGCCGCGGTTTTGCTCGTCCACGCCCTGGGCCAATGGAGCTACCCGGCACCGAAAGCACCCCGCAGGTACGCTGAGCTCACCGTCCGCAGGATTCGCGATTTCCTCCCCCGGAAACTTGCTTGGACCACAGGCTTGATCTTTGCCTATGCGGCTGCCGCCATAGCATCGATCGCGTCGTTGCCCGCTTTCACTCCCGTGCTTCCTGCCCCAGCTCCCCCGTCGCCCATGGGAACGACCACCTACACCGGCCAGGGCCAGGACGGCAGGATCGCTGGATCGGAACTCGCAGGATGGCTCGGCGGCGCCTTGCTGGTCCTCGCTGCCGGCACATGGCTGGTCCTGCTGCTCATGGCGAGACGGCGCCAACTGGAAACCCTGGACAGCGATGACAACAAGTCTCTCCGGGCCATCGCAGCCAACCGACTGCTCCGAACCGTATCCACCATCGCAGCGGGCCTGGCGGCCATCGCCGGGAACTACGCCACCCTTCCGGCGCCAGGCGCCGTCTGGCAATCGTCGTGGTTCAACGTGCTAGGCCTGGTCAACGTGGCTGTCCTGCTGGTCATGTGGTGGTGGAGGGTGCCCAAACTCCCTTCGCTCGCTGCCAGCAAGAATGCCGTGAGCGGCCGCTCCCTCCGAACCGATCCAGCCACGCATGGCGCGGTGAAGCTGACAGTGTCCCTTGGCGCCGGCCTGGGGATTGCTGGAGCCTTGCCGCTCCTGACGCTGGGGATGTGGTTCGGTTTCCATCCGAAACAAGGTCAAGGTCCGCTGACCCCCGCCATCATTATCTCGGTGACCGCCACGTTGATCCTCCTGGCCGTCGCTGCTGGCGAGCTGTTGATCGCCCGCAACTATGGCGACCCCGAAGCTCCCTTGCATTGGCCCCGGCAAGCCGTATCGAAGGGTTTGTTCTACTTTGCCCTTGCCTCAGCGGCCGTCTTTCTTGTCACCATCGTCATGACCGGTATGGGGGAAGTGCTTCTGGTTGGACCACCCACGTGGCCTTCCACCCTTTTGCTCATGGTGGGCGTTGGGCTGGTGGGGGCCGCCTCGATCCTGGCCACCCGCCGTCGTCGAGGTCTTCCGGAAGCTCCAGGCGAAGACAGCCTCGACGCTGCGCTGCGGGCCATCGCGATGTACCGGATCGTCCGCACGCTGGCTGCCTTCCTGTTGGCACAATCGGCACTGATGCTGCTCGGAAACGCCGAGGCATGGGCGGCGCTCTTCCCGGCGTTCGATCGGCTGGGACCAAGCCCTGCCCCCATCATCGGCGCCATCTTGTTGGCCACCTCCGTTGCCGCCGCCGTCACGCCCGTCCGCAGCCTGTTTCGGAACCTCTCCCGCCGGAGCGCTTTCCCTCAGGAAACGCCCACGCCATGACCGCCGGGATCACCATCGACCTCGCGGATCCCGTCCCGCCCTACGAACAGATCCGCAGGCAACTCAGTTCGCTGATAGCCGTGGGGGTCTTGCCGCCCGGCAGCCGCCTGCCCACCGTGCGCAGCCTGGCCGCCGATCTCGGCATCGCCGCCGGAACGGTGGCACGCGCCTATCGGGAACTTGAGCAGTCCGGCCTGATAGAAGCACGACGGCGGAACGGGACCGTCGTCGTCGGCCCGCCTGCTGCGCCGCACTGCCCGGTGGGAGCTGATGCGGCGGTGATGGCAGCCATCGACGATGTGATCTCAAGGGCGCGTTTGCTGGGAGTCAGTGACGAAACGCTCCTCGATCTGCTGCGCGGCCGCCTGGCCCAAACAAGTAAGCTTGAACCGTGAGCATTCCCACCCCTTACGAAGACCTTCTGCGTGACGTCATGGCGAATGGCACGCACAAATCGGACCGCACAGGCACCGGAACCCGGAGTGTCTTCGGGCGCCAGCTGCGCTTTGACCTGGGCGCGAGCTTTCCGCTCATCACCACCAAACGGGTCCACTTCAAGTCCGTCGCCGTTGAACTTCTGTGGTTCCTGCGGGGCGATTCGAACGTCAAGTGGATGCAGGACCAGGGCGTGAGCATCTGGGACGAGTGGGCTGACGCCGAAGGCGAACTCGGCCCGGTGTACGGTGTGCAGTGGCGCAGTTGGCCCACGCCCGACGGTGGCCACATCGACCAGATCTCCGAGCTCATGAAGGGCTTGGAAGCCAACCCGGACTCGCGTAGGCACATCGTTTCCGCGTGGAACGTCTCCGAACTCAAGAACATGGCGCTGCCGCCATGTCACGCCTTCTTCCAGTTCTACGTGGCTGACGGCAAGCTGTCCTGCCAGTTGTACCAGCGCTCGGCAGACATGTTCCTGGGCGTGCCGTTCAACATCGCCTCCTACGCTTTGCTCACGCGGATGGTGGCCCAGCAAGTGGGGCTGGAGCCCGGCGAATTCGTCTGGACCGGTGGGGACGTCCACGTCTACGACAACCACGTGGAGCAAGTGGCCGAACAGCTCAGCCGCGAACCGTACCAGTACCCGCAGTTGAACATCCTGCGGAAGCCGGACTCGATCTTCGACTACACGCTGGACGACTTCGAAGTGGTCAACTACCAGCACCACCCCACCATCAAGGCACCGATCGCCGTATGAGCACTCCTTCCCCAGAGAACCCGGCCCAGCTTCCCGGCGTCATCTTCACCCAGGAGACCGCCGCCGCCATGACCGGCATCGGCCTGATCTGGGCACAGACCAAAGCCGGCGTGATCGGCAAGGACGGCAGCATGCCTTGGCACCTGCCGGAGGACCTGAAGCACTTCAGCAAGCTGACCTCGGGACACCCCGTGATCATGGGCCGGAAGACCTGGGAGTCGTTCCCGGACAAGTACCGGCCACTGCCGGGACGAACCAACATTGTGGTCACCCGGAACCAGGAGTGGGCATCAACTCCCGAGGCAGAAGGCGCCACCGTGGTGTCCTCACTGGATGCTGCCCTCCTTGAATCGCAGTTCGCCCCGGGTGGCCAAAAGGTCTGGATCATCGGCGGCGGAGAGATCTTCGAACAGTCCATGGGCATCGCCAACGTCGCGGTCATCACCATCATCGACGCCGAGCTCGAGGGCGATACCTTCGCTCCGGAACTGGGCGACGACTGGAAGTTTGACACCATGGCGCCGGCCGAGGGCTGGCTCACCGCCAACAATGGCACGAAATACCGGTTCACCACGTGGCGCCGGACCGAGAACTAGAAACCAGGACATGCAAGCAATGCTCAAGAAACCCGAAACCCTCTTTGTGCTGGGCTACATGCTGCTGCCGCTCTTCGCCCTGCTCTCGGCCATCGTCGGGTTGACCATGATCCTGGGTGGCAACAAGATCCTGGGGATCATCGTGCTCGTGGTAGTCACGCAGGTTTTCGCCTTCGGCGCCTTCTTTGCGCTGCGGGCCCGGAAAACGGCCCTCCTGCAGGAGCACGACGCCGGCCAGTAGACCCGCTTTTCGGGGCCACCGGGCGCTGTGGTGCGGGCCGTCGTCGTACGTTGTGCGGGTGACGTAACCAACAGCGGCGGGCGGGTCCGAAAGTTTAGACTGGGTGAATGACTACAGCAGCTAATCCGTCCGTTGGACTGGTCGGTTGGCGTGGCATGGTCGGCTCCGTCCTGATGCACCGCATGCAGGAAGAGAACGACTTCGCCAACATCAACCCGGTATTTTTCTCCACCTCGAACGCAGGAGGTGCCGCCCCGTCCTTCGCTGATGGGGCCGGCAAGCTCGAGGATGCGTTCGATATTGAGACGCTTGCCAAGCTGCCGATTATTGTTACCGCACAGGGCGGCGACTACACCAAGCAGGTCCACGGCGAACTTCGCAGCCGCGGCTGGGACGGACTCTGGATCGACGCGGCCTCCACCCTGCGCATGAACGACGATTCGATCATCGTGCTGGACCCCATCAACCGCGACGTCATCGATGCCGGGCTCTCCGGCGGCGTGAAGGACTTCATCGGCGGAAACTGCACGGTGTCCTGCATGCTGATGGGCCTGGGCGGCCTGTTCAAGAACAACCTCGTGGAGTGGGGTACGTCCATGACGTACCAGGCTGCTTCCGGCGGGGGTGCCCGCCACATGCGCGAACTCCTCAACCAGTTCGGTACCCTCAACAACGAGGTCAGCAGCGAGCTCGATGATCCGGCGTCGGCCATCCTGGAGATCGACCGCAAGGTGCTCGCCACCCAGCGCACCGGCGTTGACGCAACGCAGTTCGGCGTCCCGCTGGCCGGCTCCCTGATTCCCTGGATCGACGCCGACCTCGGCAACGGGCAGTCCAAGGAAGAGTGGAAGGCCGGTGTAGAGACCAACAAGATCCTCGGCACCGCCAAGGGCGCCGCGGGCAAGGAACACATTGCCATGGACGGACTCTGCGTCCGCATCGGTGCCATGCGTTCGCACTCGCAGGCATTGACCTTGAAGCTGCGCGAGGACCTGTCCGTGACGGAGATCGAGAACCTCCTGGCCAAGGACAACGAGTGGGCCAAGGTTGTTCCCAACACCAAGGAAGCCTCCATGGCGGACCTCACCCCGGTGGCCGCTTCGGGCACCCTGGACATCCCGGTTGGCCGTATCCGCAAGCTCGAAATGGGCCCGGAGTACATCAGCGCCTTCACCGTGGGCGACCAGCTCCTGTGGGGCGCGGCCGAGCCGCTGCGCCGCATGCTGAACATTGTGACGGGCAAGCTCTAGCCTCACCGCCGTCACGTCCTGAACCCGTTTTTCCGTTGCTGCCCAGCGACGGGAAAGCGGGTTTTTGGCGTCTCAGCCCGCCATGAACTTCGCGAACGCCCGGCCCTGCGCTTGGAACGAGCGGCTTGCGGCTGGACCAAGTTCGCCGAGGAAAGGCTCCGGAACCACGCCCACGTCCTTCCCGTTTCCGGTCCGCGCCCACGTCCCCACCACCACGCCTCCGGAGACGATGATGCGCTTGAACACTCCGTTCCGGCCCGGGACCACCAATTCGGCATGCTCGGGATCCAGCACCAGGTTCCGGTCCTGGTACCCGAGCAGGTACTCATCGAAGCCGGGGAGGGCCAGCAACGAGCGGGAGCCGGGCACACCGGCGTCGAGCATGGCGGCAGTCTCTGGCGAGAGCCAATAGCTGGCACCGTCGAAGGGCAGCTCTACCATCTGCTCCTGCACCGCAGTCAGTGCCTTACGGGCCTCGGTGAGCGGCACCTGGCTCCACCAGGCGAAATCCCGGATGGTGGCCGGTCCATGGCCTCGGATGTAGCGCAGCAGCAGCTCGGCGATGCCTTCCTCACGGTCCAGGTCTCGGGATTCCTTGACCCACTGGTCGAAAGGCACGAACAGTTGCTGGACGCCCACCTTTCCGTTGCTCCCCGCCATTGGACCTTGGACCAGCCATGCCTCCTGGCACAGGCTGCCCAGGAGGTGGATTCCGCGTTGCCCCGTGGTGACCTGTCCGGCTTCCCCAAAGGCTGCGAAGAGCTGTTCCCGGCTGGCACCGATGGTCCCATCAGAGCTCTTCAGGGCCTCCAAGGTCTTCAGTGCGATGTCCCTGGCGTGGCTGATGTCGTCCGGGGTGATGGCCAGTTCGCGGTGCCGGCCGGTCAACGACTTCAAGAGTCGCGGACGGGTGATGGCAAGAATCCAGCGAAGATCTTCCGGCGCCAACAGGTGCAGTGTGCCGCGCATGGGCCACGAACGGACGATGGTTCCGGCGTCCAGGGCGGCCCGGACGTGGGAGGCCGCTGTCCCGGGCACCCGCTGTCCCACGGCCCACAGTGCGTGGCCAAGATCCTGCGCCTGCATGGCCGTCATCCAGCGGACAGCATCGGGCACGGAAGGAAACCCGCCGCCCAGCAGTCCTTGGCTCACCAAGCGTAAACGGCCCATGACCTGCGGCCGGACGGACAGCGTGCTGGAGGAAAGCGGCTTCGCAGGCATGCTTCATCCTATGGGCCGCCCGGGGGCACAGGGAACCTTGCCGCGCCTCCCAGCGGCCTTCCAGAACCGTTTCCTAGGATGGATTCATGCTTTTTGGTGATCTTGCCCCTCTGGTGCGGCCGCTCAGCCGTTGGCTTGCCGCCGCCGGTTGGTGCTGCACCGCCATTGGGCTCGGCGCCGGACTCATCGTTGCCGTCGGCACGGGAGTAAGCCTGTCCCCCTCCATGCAGGGAATCCAGCTGGCGGGACTCGTTGCCACAGCCGCAGCTGCCCTCCTGATTGGCACGGCTGCCGTGAGCCAGCCCGTATCAGACCGCGACGACGACGCCCCCGAACCATGGTTCTACCCTGCCGCCGCGGCGCAGGTCCGCAGTTTCCTGCTGGGTTCCATCGTCATGATGCTCGGATTGGTGGGTTTTGCCACGGCCGGGCTTTTCCTCCCGAGCGGCCCGTCGCCGCAGAGCATCGCCTTCAGCCAGATCTTCCTGCTGGGGGCAGTCAGTTGTGGCCTGACATTCCTGCTGCTCAACAAGGTTCTGCCCATCGCGGAGCGACGCGTCCGCTGACGCCCAACCTTCCGGAAAGCCCTAGAGCGCTACCCCGATGAGCAGCGGCTCCGGGTGGAGCTCGATTCCAAAGCGATCCACGACGCCGGCACGCACTTCGCGTGCGATCGCCACCATGTCAGCGGCACGGGCTGAGCCGCGGTTGGTGATGGCCAGCGTGTGCTTGGTGGACAGGGAGGCCCGGCCACCGGAAACACTCGACTCCTCCAGGCCGAACCCCTTGGTGAATCCCGCTTGGTCAATCAACCAAGCCGCGGAAAGCTTCACCAGCCCATCCTTCCCCGCCGGGTATTTGGGCGCGTTCTCCGGCAACTGCGCAGCCTGCTCGGCCGGCACGATCGGGTTGGTGAAGAACGAGCCCGTGGAGAAGGTGTCACGGTCATCAGCGTCCAGGACCATTCCTTTGGACGCCCTGAGCTTCAGGACTTCGCGGCGGACATCGTTGGCGTAGGCGCGTTTGCCCACCTCAACTCCCAGGACGCGGGCCAGCTCGGCGTAGCGGATCGGGGCACTCATCCCGCCCAGTGCCAGCTGGAATTCGACCGTCAGCACCACGTATCGCGGCGAGCCCTCCACAGTGGTCTGCTTGAGGATGGAATCACGGTAGCCAAACTCCAGCTCGGAGTTCGTGAAGGTCTGCACGGCATTGCGTTCGCGGTCCCAGGTGCGGACGGTGGCGATGGTCTGCGAGACATCGGCACCGTAGGCACCCACGTTCTGGACGGGCGTGGCGCCCGTGGCACCGGGAATCCCGGACAATGCTTCGAGGCCGGACCAGGCATGCAGGACGGTGTATTCAACCAGCGCATCCCAGTTGTGGCCTGCCTGGACCACCAAGGAGACTCCCCCGCAGCTGTCCTCGGAGTCCACCGTGAACCCCTCTGAGGCGATCTTGAGGACCGTCCCGGGGTAGCCCGCATCCGAAACGAGGAGGTTGGAGCCGCCGCCGATGATCAGCAGCTTCTCCCCCGCAGCGTCAGCCGACCGGACGGCGTCGATGATCTCAGCCTCGGTATGGGCCTCCACATAGGTACCTGCGGGGCCGCCGACGGCAGCCGTGGTCAGTTCGGAAAGCAGCGTCTGGGTCACCCATCAAGCCTAACGGGGATTGGCAGCGGGCTCCGCCGCTGGCCGCGCAGGGGGCAACAACAGCGGCGCGCCACCTGGCATTCCTGCCGTGGTGACGCGCCGCCGCGTTGCAGTATTGCGTCTGGTCAGGCGACCTTGACAACCGCCTGGGACTTCATCAGGACCTTCTGCCCAGCGGCAACCACGGTCAGGTCGATGCGGGCGGTGCCGGCCTCGGCGTCGAGCGCGCCAACCACGCCGGTGACGTCAATGACGGCTCCCGCTTCAGCGGTACCGGTGGTGTCGGCGACCAGGACGGGCTTGGTAAAGCGGGTCTGGTAGTCGACGACGGCGGCAGGGTCACCGGCCCAGTCGCTCACCAACTGCACTGCGGAGCCCATGGTGAACATGCCGTGCGCGATGACGCCCGGAAGTTCCACGGAGGTGGCGAAGGCTTCGTTCCAGTGGATCGGGTTGAAATCACCGGATGCCCCGGCATACTTGACCAGGTCCTGGCGCGTGACCTCGATGCTTGTGGAGCCAATTTCCTGGCCGACTGACAGGTCTCCGAACTTTGGCATTACTGTCCCTCTCCGCGGACCAGGATGGATGAGGTGGTAGTGGCTACCTTCTCACGGTCGTCGCCGTCGGTCAGAGCATAGATTTCCGAACGCGTGGTAATCATGGCACCGCCGCCCATGGCGCGGACACCGTCCACATGGAGCTCGGCCACCAGCCGGTCGCCGGCCACGATGGCGCGGTGGTGCGTGAAACGCTGGTCGGCGTGGACCACGCGGGAGAAGTCGATCCCCGCCTCGGGGTCTTCCACCAGTTGGGCGTCGGCGCGCTGGGCAATGATGATGGCGAACGTCGGCGGCGCAACGAGGTCGCGGTGGCCCAAGGCGCGCGCCGTTTCTACGTCGAAGTGCGCGGGGTTGGTGGCTTTCACGGCCTTCGCGAACTCGCGGATCTTTTCACGGCCAACGTCGTAAACCTCTGCGGCAGGGTAGCTTCGGCCCTGCAGGTCCGGATTGATACTCATGGTTCCAACCCTATCGGCCAGCCACTGCCGGATGCAGCGCCGATACCGCCTGATGAAGCGGTTATTTCTTGTAGCTCTTGCGGATCTTCTGGCCGCGGACCACCAGGCCCACTACGTGGAGCACCAGGCCCAGGCCAATGACGGGCAGCGAGGCCAGCGCGAGCCCTTGGTTTCCGGAGGTATTGCCTGCGATCGAGAGGATCAGCCCGACGGCGATCAGCCCCATGGCGCTGAAGACCAGCGCTTTGTACCCGGTGGAGGCAGAGGCCCAGAATTCGTTCAGCACCGTCCAAGCCTACCGGCGGCCACTCAACGCCTTAGAACAGGGAGTCCTGCAGCGCGGGGATCTCCGTGACGTGCTGGCCGAGTTCGATCCTGCGGCCCTTCAGCGCTCCGAGGTCTGCGACGAAGCTGCCCTCCACCTCAACGCCGGAAGCGTCCGGGAGCCCGGCCAAGGCGATAGCCCCTGACAGCGAGCGGACCCGCAGTCCGTGACCGCCGTCGTCGAACGTTGCAGGGTAGGCGTGGCGGATGGCGCCGGAGGCGCGGGCGTTGCACAGCCGGTCGGCCAAAGCAGGGCGCTCCCACTCTTCCTCCACAACCGTGTAACCGGTCATGGCCAAGCCACCCAGCAATTCCCGCACGCTGGCGGCCTGCTTCCGGTTGATCGCTTGGAGTTCGACGCCGGGACGCGGCTCCACGAGCGAGGTCGCCTTGGCAGCGGAGCGGACTTGCTGGACGAGCCCCAGGTCCCGCGTCACGAGGTCTTCGAGTACACGGACAATCCGGCCGTCCTCGGCGTTAGCAACGTAGGAGGCGTGAACGGCTCCTTGCTCGGCGAGCCGGTTCCACTTTCTCGGAGCAGACGCCGTCCCTATCTTGGTGGCGCCATTGGCAAACGTGGCGACGTAGAGCCAGTGCGGCTGCATGAGGTAGGCCCGAAGCCCGGGCGGGACGGAACCGCCGCGGTGGAAGTCGTGCATGAGCCGGGAATCGTCCTTGGCAAAGCAGGCGCCACACTGTTTGCCGCGTTCGGCAGGGGAAGAACTGCGGCAGGGAAC
Organism: Paenarthrobacter sp. NPDC089714; assembly: GCF_044748905.1. Lineage (NCBI taxonomy): Bacteria > Bacillati > Actinomycetota > Actinomycetes > Micrococcales > Micrococcaceae > Paenarthrobacter > Paenarthrobacter sp. NPDC089714. Next base: position 237,360 of record NZ_JBIVGX010000001.1, on the reverse strand, counting down.
GTGGGTCCGCTCCCCTGGCCCATGCACTTTGACGTGGCCGAGGCACCACAGACCCGGGATAACGCGCAGGCCCAGGGATGATCCCTGGGCCAACGCAACGTCAGTGAACTCCCCGGCAGGAGTGTGGAGGCGCAACGCTGGGGAGGACGAGTCCCAGACGACGCCGTGGACGAGCATGGTTACAGCGAAGGCTGGACCCCGAAGGCCACCGCGAGCTTCATGATCTTCTCTGCGCGGCCAAGGCGCGGGAGGTCCGAGCCGTCGCGGATCACGCGGCCGTTGGCTTCGAAGTCGTTCATGAAGTCGGTGGCCCAGGCGACATCGGACGGCGTGGGGCTGATGACCTCGTTGATGACGGTGGTCTGGTCGATGGCCAGGCACAGCTTGCCGGTCATGCCCATGGTCACGGTGATGCCGGTCTGCTCGCGCAGGATCGGGTGGTTGGTGCCCACGGTGGGGCCATCAATCGGGCCCGGCAGGTTGCCGACGCGGCTGGCGACCACGAGCTTGGCACGCGGGTAGGCCATGGCCTCCGGGGTTGCCGCCATGCCGGTATCGCGACGGAAGTCGCCCGAACCGAACGCCAGGCGGAACGCACCCTGGGCGCGGGCAATGTGGTTGGCCTCTTCGATGCCGAGGGCGGACTCCACGAGCGCGATCACGGGGGTCTTGCCGTCCATGCGGTGGTAAGACTCGGTGACCTGGTCCGCGGATTCGGTCTTGGCCAGCATCACGCCGAGCAGGCCGGGGGTACCGCGCAGGCCTGCGAGGTCGTCGGCCCAGAACGGGCTGGTGGCGTCGTTGATGCGGACCCAGGCCTGGCCGCCGTTGGCCAGCCAGTTCACCACGTTCTCGCGGGCCTTGTCCTTCTGGGACGGGTCAACGGCATCTTCGATGTCAAGGATGATGGCGTCTGCACGCGAGCCCGCCGATTCGTCAAAAAGCTCCGTCTTCATGGCGTTCACGAGGAGCCAGGAACGGGCGATATCGGCAGGAATGTTGCGGGTAGGCCGAACGGACTCGGCGGCGATGCTAGACGTCATGTATCTACCGTATCCGCCCACCGGCCCGCGGGGCGAAGAATTGCGGCCGGTTGTGAGGATCAATACGAACTAAACCCCATATTGCTGTGGGGTCCCGCAGTATGACTGCCCGACGCCGGTACGGGCCAGTCGCTTTGGTCCTGCCTGTCGCCGAACGTCACCTCGCGGAACACAGCCTTCACGCGGCTCAACAAGAGGACTTTGTGTCTTCCCATTGCCTCCGGTGGCCCCGGATTTCATTGCGTTGCCCGCTGTTTCCCCGCGTTTCCGGCCGTTACCGGATCGCTTCCCTGCCGCCGTCGAAATGGGCTTTCATCGTTCCCAAGCCGTTTCGCAGATGGCTTCCCCAACCACAAACCAACCACCCGAAAGTAGCTCCCATGAAACTGCAACTGCCCCTCCTGAGCGTCGCGGCCGCCGTCGTACTAGCGCTGACGGTGAGCGGCTGCGGCGGTTCAGCCGACGCCGGTCAAGCCAGCCAAGCGGGCCCCGAAGTCAAGGAACTCCGCTACCAGGGCTGGGCCAACCAGGTCACTTTCCCGGAGCTCGCCGCGGACCTGGGCTACCTGGGCGACATCAAGCTTAACTGGGTGGGCAACACCACCAGCGGTCCGCAGGACATCCAGTCGGCGGCGACCAACCAGACCGACTTTGGCGGGGCGTTCACCGGCGCGGTGACCAAGCTGATCGAGGCCGGCGCACCCGTGAAGGGCGTCATCAACTACTACGGAGCAGACGCCAAGAACTTCAGCGGCTACTACGTCAAAGCCGACAGCGATATCAAAGGACCCCGGGACCTGATCGGCAAGAAGATCGCCGTCAACACCCTGGGCGCCCACCATGAGGCCGTCATCAACACGTACCTCACCAAGAACGGCCTCAGCCAAGACGAAATCAAGCAGGTCCAGTTGGTGCCTTTGCCGCCCAACGACACCGAGGAGGCTATCCGGCGCGGGCAGGTGGACGCCGGAACTCTGGGCGGAGTCCTGCAGGACCGGGCCATCGAGGCCGGCGGATTGCGGTCCCTGTTCAACGACTACGAGCTGTTCGGCACGTTCGCCGGGGGCCAGATCGTGCTCCGGAACGACTTCATCGAAAAGAACCCGAACACCACCCGCGAGTTCACCACCGCCATTGCCAAAGCCCTGAAGTGGGCCACGGAAACGCCGCGTGAGGAAGTGATCGCACGCTTCACCAAAATCATCGAAAGCCGTGGACGCAACGAAAGCACGGCCAACCTCAAGTACTGGAAGAGCCCAGGCGTGCCCAACAACGGCGTGATCAAGGATGAGGACTTCACCCGCTGGGAGGCGTGGCTGAATTCCTCGGGCATCGTCAAGGGCAACCTGACGCCGTCCAAGTATTACACCAACGACTTCAACGATCTTGCGAAGCAGCCTGCGGCCAGCGCCACAGCTTCCAGCGGGACGACGAAGGGATAGCAATGACCGCGAAAATCAGCCTGAAAAGCGTCACCAAGGAATTCACCGTCCGTGCCACGAAAGGAGCACCCGCTTCCCGGCTCACGGCCATCGATAGGCTCAGCCTGGACGTGCGCGACGGCGAGTTCCTCACCTTGGTAGGGCCCAGCGGCTCTGGCAAGACCACCCTGCTGGACCTGTTGGCGGGGCTTTCCACGCCGACCTCGGGAGAGGTCCTGGTGGACGGCAAACCCGTGACCGGACCGGGCAAGGACCGCGCCGTGGTGTTCCAGCAATACGCACTCTTCCCGTGGCGGACGGCCTCGGCCAATGTGTCCATTGGGCTCGAAGGCAAGGGACCCGACGGCAAAAAGCTGAGCCGCCGGGAACGTGCTGCCAAAGCCAGTGAGTACCTTGCACTCGTAGGGTTGGCGGGCTTCGAGGACCGCTACCCGCACGAGCTGTCCGGTGGCATGAAGCAGCGCGTGGCCATTGCCCGGAGCCTGGCCTACGAGCCCGACGTCCTGCTGATGGACGAGCCGTTCGCTGCTTTGGATGCCCAGACGCGCGAGCAGTTGCAGGACGAACTGCTCAGGATCTGGAAGGCCACCGGCAAGACGATCGTCTTCATCACGCACGGCATCGACGAGGCCGTGTACCTGGGCCAGCGGGTCGCCGTGCTCAGCGCGCGGCCCGGCCGGCTCAAGGAAATCGTGGACATCGATATTCCGGACCGCGACGGGGACGAGGACATCCGCTCCAACCCGGCCTTCGTGGAACACCGGCACCAGGTCTGGACACTCCTCCACGACGAAGTCCGGCGAGCGCAGGACGCCGGACACCGCAAGATCCTGCCGGACGGCAGTGCCCCCGACGAACCAACCACCCTTGAAAGGAGCGCGGCCTGATGACGACCACCCTGACGCACGCAGAAACCGCAGCCGCCGCACCCCAGCCGACTGCCGCCGTCGAACCTTCAGTCCGTTTGGAGGCGGAACGCACGACGCCGGTCCGCGCCGTGGCGCGCAGGATCACCGCGATTGCGGGTTCGGCCGTGTGGAAGTCTGCAGCGATCCTTGCCTTTCTGGCACTCTGGGAGCTCGGCCCCACGTATCTGGCCAGCCCGTCCACTCGGGTGTTCCTGCCGCCGCTGCATGAGGTGCTCGCCGCCTGGGGCAAACTGTTCGACGCCGGGACCATTCAAGGTCACATCGCCGCCAGCCTCACGCGCTCGGTGGCCGGATTCGGTGCTGCACTGGTGGCGGGTGTGGCGCTGGGCCTGCTCATCGCCTGGTACGGGAAGCTGAACGCCGTCCTGAACCCGCTGCTGGAACTGTTCCGCAATACGGCTGCGCTGGCCCTGCTCCCGGTGTTCACGCTCCTGTTGGGCATCGGCGAGGAATCGAAAATCAGCATCGTTGCCTACGCTGCGTTCTTCCCGGTGCTGCTCAACACGATCGCCGGCGTGAAGACCGTTGATCCCCTGCTCATCCGGGCCGCACGCTCACTGGGACTGAACAACTTCCGGCTCTTCCAGAAGGTCATCCTGCCCTCTGCAGTGCCCACCATCTTCACCGGTATCCGCATGGCCGGCACCGCATCCATTCTGGTGCTGATCGCGGCCGAAATGGTCGGAGCCAAGGCCGGCTTGGGCTATTTGATAGTCAACGCGCAGAGCAGCTTCCTCATCCCGGACATGTACGCGGGCATCCTCACCGTGTCCCTCCTGGGGCTTGCCGTGAACTTCCTGCTGGTCGCCCTGGAACGGCACTTCTCCCGCTGGCGGACCGCAGTGGGTTCCGCCGCCTGATTTTTGTACCCGTGGCACCTCGCCACACCATCACTGAAAGAAAAGGAAAGAACCATGACTGTCATTACCGAAACCAAGCTCGAATTTGCCAAGCTGGGCTCGCGCATCGGCGCCGAGATCCGTGGCCTGGACATCTCCGGTGACCTCAGCGCGGAGACCGTCGCTCAGATCCGTTCGGCGCTCAACGAGCACAAGGCGCTGGTGTTCCGGGAAGCGAACATCCTCACCGACGAAGCGCAGGTGAAGTTCGCTTCCCACTTCGGCCCACTGACCAAGGCGCACCCCACGGTGGCCTCGGTTGACGGCGAGGAGAACGTCCTGCCCGTGGACAGCGAGAACGGTTCGGCCAACAACTGGCACACGGATGTCACGTTCGTCGTGAACCCGCCGCAGGCTTCCACGCTCCGGAGCATCGACCTCCCGGCGTACGGCGGCGAGACGCTGATTGCTTCCTCGGCAGGCGCCTACCAGGACCTGCCGGAGGAGCTGCGCAACTTCGCGGACACTCTGTGGGCCATCCACACCAACGACTACGACTACTCCGTGCCCAAGAACCTGGAGCACGCCAACGCCGAGGAACGCCGCAAGGAGTTCACCCGGCTGAAGTTCGAGACGGCCCACCCCGTGGTCCGGGTCCACCCGCTGACCGGCGAGCGCGGATTGTTCATTGGGGGCTTCGCGCAGCGGCTGCGGATCGTGGGCCTGTCCAACACGGAGTCCAAGGACATCATCCGGCTGCTGCAGGCGTATGTGACGCGTCCGGAGAACGTGGTCCGCGTGAACTGGGAACCCAACCAGGTGGTGCTGTTCGATAACCGGATCACCCAGCACTACGCTCCGGACAACTATGACGGCCAGCCGCGCAAGCTGAACCGCGTGACCATTGCCGGTGACATCCCAGTGGGTGTGGACGGCAAGCTGAGCCAGTCACTACAAGGTGACTCGAGCACCTACTCCGTGGTGGCTGACGCTTCGTAGGAGGCCTAATGTGTTGCTGTTGTCACCCAACTAGGGGACAGCAGATGTCCCTATGGATAGCCATAGCGACGTCTGCTGTCCCCTAGTTGGGTTTACGGGAGGTTGCTTCCGCGGGCAGCGGTCCAGAGGCCGTACCACTCGGCACGGGACATGTTCTCTGCGACGTCGATGGCCTGGGCGCAGGCACCGATCCGGCCCGGGTTGGTGGTGCCCACCACCGGCGAGATGCCCGCAGGGTGCTTCATGAGCCAGCCCAGGAGGACGGATTCGGGAGTGGTGTTCTTCTCCCCTGCCAGCCGTTCGAGCATCGCTGCCGTTGCTGTATCAGCGGGGGTTCGTCCGCCGGCACCCGTGTAACGCCCCTGCGCCAGGGAACCGTAGGCCTGCAACTCAATCCCGTTTGCCATGCAATGCTCCAGCGTTCCATGGGGGAAGCTGTACGCGGTGCCCTCAGGATGGTTGACCAGCACCGTGCTCTCCAGCCAATCCCGGCGGAGCAGGCTCATTTCCAACTGGTTGGCCACGATGGGCGTCTCCAGCCGGTGCTGCAGGTAGGCGATCTGAGCCCCGGACATGTTGGACACACCCAGTTGCCGCACCTTGCCTTCGGCCATCAACTGCCCGACGGCGTCAGTCACCTCGCGCGCGTCCATGAGGGGATCCGGCCGGTGCAGCAGGAGGATATCCACGTACTCCGTCTGGAGCCGTTTCAAGCTCTGGTTGACCCGCTCCAGGATGGCTTCGCGGCTGAGGTCGTAGTGGGTATCCAAACCTCGCTCCCCCAACCGGATTCCGCACTTGGTCTGAAGCTGGACCGATTCCCGCAAACCCTGCGAACGGGCGAGGACTTCCCCGAAGACGGCCTCCGATTTGCCGCTGCGGTAGATATCGGCATGATCGAACAGATCGATCCCGATGCCCTGCGCGGCTTCGATCACGGCAGCAGCCTGGTCGATCTCCCTGGCGCCGTAGGATGTGCCGTCCCACGGGCCACCGAGTCCCATGCAACCGTAAATGAGGCGTCTCCGCCCGTTCGTTTCAGTCATCTTCCAAGGATGCCTATGCGTCCCGGACTACCCACGCCGTGGTGTCGGCGGGCAGCTTGCCGTCTTCCAACGGTCCGCTGCTGACGACGACGGTCCCCGCCGGAAGCTCGAAGGCTTCCGTCCCGAAGTTGGTCACCGTCTCCCAGCCACCATGGCGGCTGAAGTGCAGCACGTCCGGCTTGCCGGTCTCCACCCATTCGAGTTCTTCGTCCGTCTGCAGCTCACTGCGGAGGCGCAGAGCCTTGCGGTACAGCTCCAGCGTGGAGCCTTCCACGCCCTCCTGGGTGGATACTGCGTAGTCCTTGAACCAGGCAGGCTGCGGCAGGTGGGCTGTGTCGCCGCCGAAACCGAAGGCGGAACCTTCCGGGGTCCAGGGCAGCGGAACGCGGCAGCCGTCGCGGCCGATCTCCACGCCCTTGTTGCGGAAGAACGACGGGTCCTGGCGCTCGGCGTCGGGAATTTCCGTGACTTCGCGGAGGCCAAGCTCTTCGCCCTGGTACAGGTACGCCGAACCGGGGAGCGCGAGCAGGAGCAGCGAAGCAGCGCGTGCCCTGCGCAGGCCACGTTCGATGTCCAGTTCGTCGGCGGGGGCACCCGCGAGCAGCCAGCCCTTGCCATCCTGGCCCTTGGGCTCGGTGCCGGTGATGTCCTGCGCTGCGTTGGTTCCCTGGGCAACAGACCCACCCTTCGGCAGCCCGTAGCGGGTGGCGTGGCGGACGACGTCGTGGTTGGAGAAGACCCAGGTGGAGGAGGCGCCGGATTCCTTGGCGGCCACCAGGTTGTCCGTGATGATCTTCTTGAACGAGGCGGCGTCGAAGTCCGACTGCAGGAGATCGAAGTTGAACGCCTGGCCAAGTCCTTCCGGGCTGGCATAGCGGGCCCGGCGGGACTCGTGGACCCAGGCTTCGGCGACGGCGGTGCGTGGCGGGTTGTACTCGTTGAAGAGCTTGCGCCACTCAGCGTAGACCTCGTGGACTTCGTCGCGGTCCCAGAAGGGGTGCGAACCGTCGGTGAAGCCATCGGTGTTGTGCGCCTTGGCAGCCAGGTCAGCCTTCATGGGCATCGGCTCGGAGAGGTCCTTGGCCATGCCGTGGGCAACGTCGATCCGGAAGCCGTCCACGCCACGGTCGGACCAGAAGCGCAGGGTCTTCAGGAAGTCCTCGCGGATTTCCGGGTTTTCCCAGTTAAAGTCCGGTTGTTCCTTGGCGAAGATGTGCATGTACCACTGGCCGGCCGTGCCGTCGGGTTCAGTGATGCGTTCCCAGATGGGGCCGCCGAAAACAGAGTCCCAGTCCGACGGCGGCAATTCGCCGTTTTCGCCGTTGCCGTCGCGGAAGATGTAGCGGTCGCGGGCCGCGGACCCCTTCGGCGAGGCCAGGGCCTCCTTGAACCATTCGTGCCGGTCCGAGGAGTGGTTGGGCACAATGTCCACCACGAGCTTGATGCCTGCTGCGTGCAGGGCGGCGGCCATCTCGTCGAAGTCCTCCAGCGTTCCAAGCTTTGGGTCCACGTTGCGGTAGTCGTCCACGTCGTACCCGCCGTCGGCGAGCGCGGAGGGGTAGAACGGGCTCAGCCACACGGCGTCGACGCCAAGTTCCTTCAGGTACGGAACCTTGGCAGTGATGCCTTTGATGTCGCCCAGCCCATCACCGTTCGCGTCGTAGAAGCTGCGCGGGTAGATCTGGTACACCGCCGCCTGGCGCCACCAGTTGGGGTCGGCCATGCGGTCGGAGTGGGACAGGTTTGCCTTGGTGGCGGAGGTGCTCACGAAACTCCTTTGATTTAGATTCTAAATTTAGTTCCCGAACCAGTATCTGACGGCTGGCCCGGCAGGTCAACACTCAGCCCTTGACGGCTCCCTGGGTCACGCCCGCCATGACCCATCTCTGCGTAAACAGGTAGGCAACAATCGCCGGAGCCATGGCCATCAGGTACGACGCGAAAGAGACGTGGTAGTTGTTGCTGAACTGCGTTTGGAACAGGCTCTGCCTCACGGGGAGGGTCTGGAGCGCCGGATCGGAAATGATCAACGACGGCATCATGAAGTCGTTCCAGGCGTACAGGAACGCGAAGATTCCCACGGTTGCGCTCATGGGGGCCAAGAGCGGGAAGATCAACTTCCAGAACGTCTGCCACGTGGTTGCCCCATCGATCCTGGCACTCTCTTCCAACTCCATGGGAATCGACCGGAGGAAGGCGGTGAACAGGAGCACGCTGAAGCTCAACTGGAACATGGTGGCCAGCAGGATGACGCCGAGCGGATTGTCCAGGCCCAAGCGGCCCGTCAACTGGATCTGCGGCAGCGCAACTACCGGGAACGGGATGAACATGGCCGCCAGCAGGTAGAAGAACGAGTAGCGGAACAGCCGCCGCTCCCAATTGCGCACTATGGCATAGGAGGCGAAGGCCGCCAGGACAATGGTGGCCACCACCGTCCCTGCCGTGACCAGCAAGGACATCGCAGCACCAACCGGGAAGTTGGTCAGCGTCCAGGCCTGGACAAAGCCGTCCAGGCTGAAGGGAGCAGGCAAGGAGAAGGCGTTGCCGTCCACCGCCTGGCCTTGGGTCTTGAAGGCCATGGAGACGGTGACGTAGAGGGGCAACAGGACCGTTACCGCGCACAGGATGAGGATGGTGGTTCCGGACCAGTTGATCCGTTCCGGCCTGTCGGCTGACCGACGGGTACTGCCGGTGGCTTTGGTGTTGCCCTCACGTCCGAGGGTTGCTTGTGTGCTCATCAGAGGGCATTCCGTCCGCGGGTCAGGGATAGCTGTACGAGGGAGATCAGGATGGCCACCACGAAGAAGATGGTGGCGTTGGCCATCTGGTAGGCGTAATCGCCACCGTTGAAGCCGGTGATGACGGTCATCGCGATGCTCCTGGTCGACGTTCCCGGACCACCGTTCGTCAGCCCGACGATGATGTCGTAGGCATTGAGGAAGCCTTTGAACCCCAGGATGACATTGATGACCACATAGCCGGCCACGAGGGGCAGGGTGATTTTGAGGAGTTGCTGCACTTTGCTGGCGCCGTCAATTTCCGCAGCCTCATAAACGTCTCCCGGCACGGCAACAAGTCCGGCGATGTAGATCAGGAGCGACCCCGGCACGGCCTGCCAGGCGGTGACCAGCACGACGGCGATCCACGCGAGATCGGGGTTGGCGAGGAGACTGCCCTCCAGCCAAGGAATTCCGGTGCCCGCGCCGAGCGCAGGGAGCGAATTCGAAAAGAGGAAATTGAAGACGTAGGCGATGATGATGCCCGAAACCACCATCGGGATGACAAAGACGGTGCGCAGCGCGGACTTCATCCGGATGCGGGAGGTCAGCCCGACGGCCAGCAGGAAGGCGATCACGTTGACCACGATCACCGTGACAATCGAGAATCCGAAGGTGAACAGGTAGCTCTGCAGGATGGCAGGGTCGCTGAAGATTGCAATGTAATTGGTCAGCCCAACGAACTCCCAGTCCCCGATTCCGATGGAATCCGTGAAGCTGAAGAAGATGCCAATGATGCCTGGAACGGTGATTGCCAGGGTGAACAAGACAAGGCTGGGCAGCAGGAAGAGGTAGAAGATCGGCTCCACCCGCCTGCCGCTGCGCCTGGCGGGACGTTCTTTCCCTGAGGCTGCCGGGCCGTTCGCGGAGGATTTCTCTGACGCTGGTGTAGTGATGATGGACATGTATCTGGCTCCTGGTTCTGCGCTACTGGCGGAAAGCCAGGCGTGCCCAATCTGAGTCAAGCGTGCGGAGGGTGGATGCAGGGTCGGCTCCGAACACGAGCGCCTGCGTGTAGTTCATGATTGGAATCGTCTTGGGGACCAGTACGGACGGACCCTGGTAGACCTGGGCCTTGTCGTAGTACTCCACCATTCCGGCGATCCGGGGATCCGGGACGCCGGCCGCATCCTTGGTAGGCGTGAAACCCAACTGCGACTTGTTGTACGCGTCGATGACCTCAGGCCGGTACAAGTACTCCAGGAAGTCCCGGGCGGCCTCTTTGTGCTTGGACGCTTCAGGAATCCACGCCGCGAGGTCGACGTTGACGCGGACCCGCAGATCCTTGGGATCCTCGGTCATGGGCAGCGGAAAGGTTCCGAGATCAAGGCCTGGAGCGGTCTTGGCAACTTCGCTAAAGGCCCACGGTCCCTGCAGGTACATTGCCGCCTTCCCCTGCGAGAAGGCGAGGTTGCCGTCTCCATATGCCCGGCTGGCAGCGTCCTTGTTCACGTAGTTTTTGGCGAGCGTCAGCATCTTGTCCACCGGCTGGCCAAAATCCTTCTGGAACGAAGCCTCGGAGCCGGATCCAACGGCCGTACCTTCGGAGGCCAGGTTGTCGAAGAAGCCAAGTGTGTCCACTTGGCCACCCACCGCATAGTCGAACCAGCCCTGGGCGATGGTCCAGTCATCTTTCCACGTGGCATAGAAAGGCGTCACTCCGGCAGCTTTGAGCTTCTCGCACGCGGCAATCAGCTCGCTCCAGGTGGTAGGCACCTTGATGTTGTTGGCCGCGAAGATTTGCTTGTTGTAGATCACCGAGGAGGCCATCACCGAATATGGCAGGGCACTGGTGCGGCCGGGGTAGGAACCGTACTGGTCCATAAGCGGCTGGAGGTCTTCGCGGACGCGGCTGGCTGCACCCGTGCCGGAGAGATCGCTCAACGCACCCCGCTGGACGAAGCGCGAAGTCTCCATGTTGTAGTTCGCCAAGGCGATGTCCGGCGGATTGCCGCGGACAAAGCTTGCCGAGACCACATCGACGCCGGACGTATCCAGCACCACTTCCGTGTGGTCCTGCGAGGCGTTGTACTCGGAGACGAGCTTGGTCATGAAACCAATCGCTTCCCGCTTGCTGAAGGTGAAGCGGATGGTTTCCTTCCCGTGCTCTCCTGCACATCCCGAAAGAAGACCGGCAAGCAATGCCAGCCCAAGGCCCATGGCGGCCCAACGTTTCTTGCGTGTCACTTTCACAGACACGTGATCCTTTCGTCGTGCGGCCCCTCTGCCGCATGCCAACGGGGTGATGGCGCGCGACACCACCCCGGGATTTTAGATAGGAGATAAATTTATTACCTGTCGCAAGTATTATGTGAGGGCCGCCACACCGTCAAGCCCGAAGCCGTAACACGGCGAAGTCTAAATTTATGTACTAAATTTAGAGAGGCCGATACCTCTGGCGGCCAGGAAAGGTGGGAACACACGATGCTCACTGGAACGGCGCCCTCAACCCAGCTGGTCCGCAGGCTTAACGCCGGGGCAATGCTCAAGGCCATGCGCGGCGCAGGGGTTGTCACCGGAACCGAGCTGATGGCCCAGACGGGACTCTCCCGGGCAACCGTCATTTCCATTTGCGACGAGCTGGTCCGGCTCGGCTGGCTTCGGGAACTCGAGAACCAGCGCGGCGCGGGCGATTACGTCAAGGGACGCCCGGCCCGGCGTTTCGTGTTCGACGATGGCGCCGCCAGCGTCCTGGGCATCGACATCGGTGCCAACAAGATCACCACGATCGTCGCCGACATGGCCGGAAACCCCCTCTCACAGGTCACCATGCCCTTCCGGACGTACAACGTCTCCGCGGCCGAACGCGCCGATGTGCTGGACAAGATCGCAGCCAACGCCTTGCAGGAGGCCGGGGTTCCTGCGGACTCCGTCCTGGCAGTATCCGTTGGCGTGGCCGCACCCGTCAGCCGGGAGGGCGAAGTCCTCACCGTCCAGGAATTCTGGCAATCCTTCGACGTTCGCCGGACCGTGTCCGAGCGCCACGGGTGGCATGTTCTCCTCGAAAACGACGCCAACCTCGCGGCCCTGGCCGAACGATGGCAAGGGACGGCCCAGGGGGTGGACAACCTGGTGGTCATGCTGGCCGGAGACCGCCTGGGTTCCGGGATCCTGGAATCCGGACGTCTCCTCCACGGCCAGGTGGGCGGCTTCGGTGAACTGGGATTCCTCGACAACGTGGACGGCGTGGGTAACACGTATGGAATCGCCTTCTACGCCGCCCTGGCGGGCCGAGAAGCCATGGAAGAGGCGGACGGGACAACCCTCCACGGGCTCTGTGGCGGCAACCCGGATGACCTGACCGCCGAGATGGTCTTCGCAGCAGCGGCCGATGGAGACGGTGCCGCCCGCAGCGCGCTGGACAGGGTGTCATTGCGCATGGCGAGGGTTATCGGCTCCATCAGCACGCTGGTCAACCCGGAACTGGTGGTGCTCGCCGGAGGGGTGGCAGCCTCCGCGAGGACATTGCTTCCGGGCATCCAGCAACACCTGCCGGAGTTCACCTTCACTCCCCCGAGGTTGGCCACGTCCACCCTGGGGGAAGGCATTGTCTCGCTCGGAGCCATCCGGCACGCCCTGGACTACGTGGAAGAGCACGCACTGGATCTCTCCCCTTCATCCCTGCCAAAGCGGGCTTCCTGACACCACCCCGCTGGAGGCTCCGGCCTACTCCGGCATGGACATGGTCCGCAGGTCCAGTTGCCGGAGCACCCGGTCGGCAACCTCCGGATCCGTCCCCGGCTCGTTGCGGGCCTGCACCACTTCCAGCCTGGCAGCGTCCAAGGCGATGGTCTGCACCGTGATGGCCAATTCCCGGCCACGCTCGCGCTTCTCCGCGGCGGACTCGTTCTTGAGCGTTCCATCCAGCAGCTCGGCGTGCAGGCGGCGCATCTTTTCCTTGACCAGGGCCACCTTTTCCGGCGGCAACTCCTTCATGAGGTCGTGCTCCTTGAGTGCCGCCACCGCGGCCGTCTGGGCACGCTTGGCCAGCAACCGGGCCGCGTCCTTTTCGTGCGAGCCATCCTCGGTGGCCTTGAGGACACGCATGAGCCATGGAAGTGTCAGCCCCGGCACCACCAGCGTGGCCAGCAGCACGGCACAGGCAATCACCAGGATCTCGTGCCGGGCCGGGAAATCGCTGCCGTCCGGGAGGGTGAGCGGAAGCGCCAACGCCAGGGCCAGGGTGGCAAGCCCGCGCATGCCGCACCACGTCAGGATGAGTACTTCCTTCGGCGTCGTAGGCTGCAGGAGGTTCCGGCGCCTGTTGGCAGACAGCGCCAAGAGACCCAGCCAGAGGTAGCGCACCACGAACACCAGCACGCAGATCACCACGGCCATGCCGATCATGCCGAAGATGGCTGTGCCCTCATCCCGGATGACGTGACGGATCTCCAGGCCCACCAAACCGAACGCCAGTCCCGTGGCCAGGAGTTCCACCACATCCCAGAAGGCGTTCCGGGTAACCCGCTCGGCGGCGTCCTGCGGCCGGGCGTGGCGTTGCAGCTCCAAGGCCGTGACGACGACGGCCACCACGCCTGAGGCGTGCAGCTCTTCCGCCAGGATGTACGCGGCGAACGGAACAACCAGCGTCACAGCACTCCTGGCCACCATGGAGGACACCAGCTTGGTGATGACCTTGGTGAGCCAGCCCATGGCGATGCCGATCAGCACGGCGAGTGCCGCGCCGATGACGAACTGGAGGATGATTCCCGGGCCTACCTCGCTGCCGGCCAGTGTGGCCGCCACTGCCGCCTGGAAGATCACAATGGCGGCCGCGTCGTTGAACAATCCCTCGCTCTGCAGGACAGTGATCAGTCGACGCGGCATATGGACCCGGCCGGCAACGGATTCCACCGCCACGGGGTCCGGCGGCGCCACCATGGCCCCCAAGGCGATTGCCGCAGGAATGCCGATCCCCGGGATCATGAGCCAGGCGGCTCCCGCCACTGCTGCGGTGGAGACCACCACCAGGGCCACGGCCATGAGCAGCAACGTCCTCCACCGCACACGGAACACGGCCCAGGAACTCTTCTGTGCCGTGGCGAAAAGCAACGGCGGAAGGAAGATGGGGAGGATCAGCTCCGGGGAGATCTCAAACTCGGGGAACCCCGGAATGAACGTCAGGGCCACCGCCAGCAGCAGCATCAGCACCGGGTAGGGAAGCCTCAGCCGGTCCCCCAAACCAACAGCCACCACCGTTGCAAGCAGCAATCCGATAATCAGCGCCAATTGATCCATAGTCCCGCTTCCCCATGAGTATGTCCGGCACTTCAGCGGACCAGGCCGCGAAAGTTCCCTACCAACATATCCCGGGGGGCGGGCCTCACTCCCCGGTCAGGGCGTCCACGACGTCCACGGCGCCGTCCTTGAACCTGATAGTGCGGTGGACTGTGTCCGGAAGTTCCAGGACCGCAGCCGCCACCAGGGCCACATTGGCCCGGGAAGTCTGCGTACCGTCGTCCGGGTTCGCTGGATCCACCTCGATCAGGCCCGTCGGCGGCACATCCGTCAGTGCCCCTGGGCCCAACACCGTCCAGTCCAGCGAGGTACTTCGCAGGTAGTCGTCGGCGGCCGCCTTGGCTTCGGCGTACGCAAAGAATCCGTGGTCCTCGGGGACTCCGTGGTCCTTCGCGGCGCCGAGGTAGGAAACCATCACGTAGCGGTTGACGCCGGCTTCGGCGGCTGCGTCCATGGAACGGATCGCCGCGTCCCGGTCCACCGCATACGTCCTCTCCGGGTTGCCTCCCCCGGCACCCGCCGACCAGACCACGGCGTCATGGCCCGCGAGCGCCTGGGCGAGTTCCGCCGTCGTCGAACTTTCCACGTCCAGGACCTCGGCGGCGGCCCCGGTTTCCGTGACATCAGCCACATGATCGGGATTCCGCACGAACGACGTGACATCGTGACCTTCGCCACTAAGAATCCTGGACAGATGCAGGGCCACCTTGCCGTGGCCGCCAATGATTGCGATTCGGCTCATGCACCCATTCTGTCCCAGATCGGCCCTACGTGGCGCGGCAACAAAAAGGCCCCGCAGGTGAAAACCTGCGGGGCCTTGCTTTGTAGCGGTGGGGAGGCTCGATCTCCCGACCTCACGATTATGAGTCGTGCGCTCTAACCAACTGAGCTACACCGCCACGGATGAGAAAAGCCTGCGTCAGCCGGTCAAAACCGCCTTGACGCAGGCCCTCATCCAGAGCCCCCCACCGGAATCGATCCGGTGACCTCGTTCTTACCAAGAACGCGCTCTACCACTGAGCTAGGGGGGCAACGAGTAAATACTCTACCGGAGGTTTTCCGAAGCTCCAAATCGGTGCAAAGACGGGGAAAAACAGCTCCGACACAATTTGCGAACCGGCCAATTTCCTGTTCTCAAAGCGGCCATTTCAGGGAAGACGGAGCACCTGTCCGGGGTAGATCGCATCCGGGTTCGGCACCTTGTCTGCGTTCGTCGCAATCAGCGCTCCAAGGTCCACTTTGAACTGGGCCGCGATGCCGCCCATGGTGTCCCCCGGTTCCACCACCACTTCCGTGACGCGGGGGGCCACTCTCCCCGTCTGCCCGGCCCCTGCAGCGGCCTCCACGGCGGCGTCCTGGCCCGCCTGCCGCACCTCCGGGTCCGAAGGCTCCAGACCGACGTCGTGCGCCTCCTGCGCTGCCGCAGCGGTGGCTGCCGCCTGCTGTTCGGCCGCCTGCGCTGCGGCGGCCTCCGCGGCCGCCGTGTCCGAGGCGGAAACCTCGACGGCGGCAGCGTCCTCAGCCGCTTGGCGCGCTGCCGATTCCCCGGCAGCGTGGTCCTTGTGTCCCAAACCGAGGTTCTTCTTCACGTTGTCCAGGAATCCCATGGCTCGATGGTACGGCGGGTGCC
The DNA here is from genome assembly GCF_044748905.1 of Paenarthrobacter sp. NPDC089714. Lineage (NCBI taxonomy): Bacteria > Bacillati > Actinomycetota > Actinomycetes > Micrococcales > Micrococcaceae > Paenarthrobacter > Paenarthrobacter sp. NPDC089714. The sequence continues at coordinate 221,417 of NZ_JBIVGX010000001.1, read as the reverse complement.
AGTGGCAGGGAACCCGTTAAACGGCCGAGGGGCCGGCTCGAAAGCCGACCCCTCGGTCAGGATGCTGCAGAGTGTTTACCACTTGCCCTTGCGGTTGAAGTCGCGGTGGCCGCCTTCGCCGCCGCCACGGGGCTTGCGGGCACCGTCGCCGTGACCGCCGAACCGCGATCCGCTGGACTGGCCGCGGTCACGGTCGCCGTAGCTGCCGGAGGTGCGCTCGCTGTAGGAGCGGCCGCCACGGTCTGCCGAGGAGCGCTCACCGTCGTTGCGGCGGAACTCCTTCTTGAAGCCACCGTTGCCCTTGAAGTTTCCGCCGCCACGGCCACCGGAGTAGCCGCCGCGATCGCCTTCACCGCGGGGCTTCCGTCCCGTGTCCAGCTCGAGGTGGATCAGCTCGCCGCCAATCCGGGTACGGGACAGGGCGCGCAGCTGCTCGGGGCTCAGGTCCGCGGGGAGCTCCACCAGGGAGTGGTCCGAACGGATGTCGATGCCACCGATCTGCGAGGACGAGATGCCACCTTCGTTGGCGATGGCGCCCACGATCGAACCCGGCATGACGCGCTGGCGGCGTCCGACGGCGATCCGGTACGTGGCGTTGCCCTCGGTCAGGGCACGGGACGGGCCGCGGGAGTTGAAGCCGTCCTTGCGCTCGCGCTTCTGGAATTCCGGTGCTGCAGGGAGGTCCTTGACCAGGAGCGGCTGGCCACCCTGTGCCATGACGGCCAGGGCTGCGGCGATCTCGGCGGCCGGAACCTTGTGCTCCTCCTCGTAGGAAGCGATGAGGTCGCGGAACAGCGAAACATCTTCCGACTCGAGGGTTTCGGTGATGCGCTCGGCGAACTTGCCCAGGCGCAGGGAGTTGACCGTTTCCGCGGTCGGCAAGTGCATCTGCTCCACCGACTGGCGGGTTGCCTTCTCGATGGCACGGAGCAAGTACTTCTCGCGCGGGGTCATGAAGAGGATCGCGTCGCCACTGCGGCCTGCACGTCCCGTACGGCCAATGCGGTGGACGTAGGACTCGGTGTCGTGCGGGATGTCGTAGTTCACGACGTGGCTGATGCGCTCCACGTCGAGGCCACGGGCGGCGACGTCGGTTGCCACCAGGATGTCGATGCGGCCCTCGCGCAGGGCGTCAACCGTGCGCTCACGCTGCTGCTGCGGGATGTCGCCGTTGATGGCGGCAGCCTGGAAGCCGCGGGCCTTCAACTTGTCGGCGAGGTCCTCCGTGGCCATCTTGGTGCGCACGAAGGCGATGACGCCGTCGAACTCTTCCACCTCGAGGATGCGGGTCATCGCGTCCAGCTTGTGCGGGCCCATGACCTGCACGTAGCGCTGGCGGATGTTGGAACCCGTGGAGGTCTTGGACTTGACCGAGATCTCGGCGGGGTCGTTCAGGTACTGCTTGGACATGCGGCGGATCTGGCCGGGCATGGTGGCAGAGAAGAGCGCCACCTGGCGGGTCTCCGGGGTCTGCTGGAAGATCTGCTCCACGTCATCGGCGAAGCCCATGCGCAGCATCTCGTCGGCTTCGTCCAGCACCAGGTACTGGAGTTCGGAGAGGTCCAGGGAACCCTTGGAGATGTGGTCGATCACGCGACCGGGCGTACCCACTACAACCTGGGCACCGCGGCGCAGGCCGGCGAGCTGCGGGCCGTAAGCCGAGCCACCGTAGACGGGCAGCACCGTGAAGTCATCCATGTGCTTGGCGTAGGAGGTGAAAGCCTCGGCAACCTGAAGGGCGAGCTCACGGGTCGGAGCCAGGACCAGGGCCTGGGTCTTGCGGGAGGGGCCGTTGAGGTCGTGGAGTTCGGCGAGGCGGGACAAGGCAGGAACAGCGAAGGCTGCGGTCTTGCCGGTACCGGTCTGGGCCAGGCCAACGACGTCGCGGCCTTCCAGGAGCAGCGGAATGGTGGCGGCCTGGATGGGGGACGGCTTCTCGTAGCCAACATCCTGGAGGGCTGCAAGGACGCGGCCGTCAAGGCCGAGGTCGGAGAAGCGGACGCCTTCCTCTTCGGCTTCGGCGGCAGGAGCGGCTGCGGTTTCGTCGGCAGGGGTTTCGACGGCGGCCGATGCTTCCGGAGCGTCGCTCACGGTCTCTGCGGTCTCGGCGTCAAGGTTCTCGTTGAGAGTCTCGGGCATGTGGGGAAATTCCTCATCCATAGGGCGTCGGCGCGGCCCGGTTGGGCTTGGCCGCAGTACACGCGAAAGCCCGGCAAGGGTGCCCTGCTTTCGCAGAAGTCCGGCGCTGTCGCAATCCCATGGCAGGACTTCGCGCTGCATCTCTTGGCTGCTATCCCAGCAGTCTGTACAGCGTTTTCTTTAGCCGGCGCTCCCTATGAAAATGCCCGCACACAGTTTGCGGGCCCCAACACTTACCAGTCCTGCCTCAAAAATTGGGCAGGATAAAGGGAATTCCGGAGTGGGGGATGTATCCAGTGTAGGGCACGGGCATGGTCCACCGCGACTTATACTGCGCCGGCGGCGGTGAGAGCTTGCGCACACTCCTCTGTGTGGGGCGGTGCTAGAGGCCGTTGCGGCGCAGGATTTTCTCGAACTTTGAGTGGTATTCATCCTGCAAACGGATCTCTCCATCGGCTTCGGCATCGAGCAGGGCCTGGACGATTTCCGGGGTCGGTTCGCTGAACCACTGGCCCACTGTGATGCCGTGCCTGGGGACGAAGAGCCGATGGATGTGGTCGCCGGCCGATATAGTCCCGGTCTTGATCACGCGCAGGTACGTTCCCACCCGCCCCTCGTTGGTGAACCGCTTGACCCACTGCGGCTCCCCCAGCACCCGTTGGAACGTGGCGCACGGAACACGCGGCGAGGTCACTTCAACTTCCAGGTCCAGGCCGATCTTCCACCGCTCCCCGATCACTGCTCCGGTGGCGTCGATGCCGGCTACGCGGAGGTTCTCGCCGAAGATTCCCGGCGGCAGCTCGCGACCCAGTTCAGCGGACCAGAAGTCGGCGTCATCCTGCGAGTAGGCGTAGAGGGCCTGGTCCTCTCCCCCGTGATCCTTGCGGCTGGCTTGGACATCGCCGTGAAGGCCCAGCTTGTGCACCTTAACGGGTCCCTCCACCGCGCGTTTGTCGATCGCGGTCACGCCCACGCTGCCTTCCGGGTCCGGCAACAGTTGGTGGACCCGGCAGACGGCAAGAAGGGAGGCGGTGTTCATGGGGATTAGTCTACGAGCCACCCACCCCAACCCTCTCTCACCAAACCCCCCTCCACGCCGGACGCTCTCTCACCTTTCGCTTTGGACTCGGCGTTGCACCGATCGGCGTACCACCACGACCCACTTTGGGCGGGGATATTCCCGACGCGCCATGCCATAGGGGTTTCAGGCCGACTCTAGCGCTCAAAGTAGGTGGCGGCGGTACAGCACTGCGCAGTGAATCACGACGGCGGCTGGCCGGCTGAGCAGCGAACCTGCCGGAGACGAAACTTCAGTCGCGCGACAGAACTTCCATCAGCACCGATTGGAAACCTGGACTGACACGAACGGAAAATGCTCCATCATCGGCCAGGTTGGTCAGTTGGTCGTAGCCACTGCCATTCCACCAGTAGACGTGTGGGCTCACCGGTCCGGGCGCCTCACTGTAGGCGCTCAGGGTGAATCTCGCCATTGCGTCGAGGACATGGATCACGCTGCCATCCTCGATGTGATGCCAGGCAAGCTGGTGGCGGTTCGGAACGCTCATCAACCACCCAAGATGGGTGGAGCCCGGTTTGCCCGTCATCTCCGCAGAAAGCCCAGGCAGCATCAAGGCGCGGCTTCCGGTGTAGACATTGTTGCCCATGAGACCGTGGAAAAATCCACCGCCCGGGGCCTCGAACCTTTCAAGCCGCTCTACTTCCAACTCGCGCAGGTTGGCTATACCCTGAGCCCGCAGCGCCTCCCAGCCGCCGAATCTCCTGGCATGGTCGTGATCAAACATTTGGACTAAGTCTGGAAGGTCGAGTGCCAGCACCTCGACGATGCCCGGAGCGAACTCCCTGTGCGGATACCGTTCCATCTTTGGCAGGTGCTTCTCCCCATAGAGACGAGCGAACGTTTGCTTCGCGATATTGCCAGGCTGAAGGTTTTCAAAGGGATCCGGAGTCTCGAAGCCTGCCAAGACACGCTGAAGGTGCTCCGCAATCGTGTTGCGCCATTGGACTTCATCTTGGGCATTGCATCGGGCTGCCACATTCCGGAAACCGTAGCCACGGCCTTGGGCGTCTACCGCATGCGGGCCATGGATCTGTACTTCGTAACCCATCTCGGCAAGGAGCTCACGCATGAGCCCACGGAACCTATTGGCCTCGGAAACTGTGAAAAAGGTCAGCTCCTCGTCTATTGGTTCGGGGGCATGGACCCTCTTCTTGAAAAAACCCACAGAGGCTCACTCTCGTGCCAGGGCCCTACCGTTCCAGTCAAGAGCCACGTTCGGAATTTGGATGAATAGTTGGTCTGACCCGCATCTGCTGTTGTTGGCGAAGTACGTTCGTACGCCGGCGGGTGAGTGGTGAACAGAATCTTTGGTTGCAGCTTTGCCTTCGTCGGCCCCTATAGACCTCGACCATGATGGACAAACTTGGCATATTCAATCGCTTTCTCGGGGCTCCAATCCCTGAGTTCGGCTAGCGTACCGCTTGATGTTTTGCGAACCTTGACCTGCTCGGTGCTAGGAAGTGTCGCCAGCAGCGCGTCCCCCCAATAGCTCACGAAGCCAACACCGGGCTCCCCAAATGGCTTATTGACAGTCGCGATGACTTCGTCGCTGAGTCCCGCGCACCAATCCATTTCCCAAATCTCACCGACGGCTTCCACAATGGCGGCTAACCCTGCAGGAGAGGGAACCGCCTCCGGATTCAAGAAAGCGATCTGAAGAGAGGTCCCTCTGCGGGTGACTGCACCTACCGTGCCCGTCAGAGCGACGAGGTCGCCGGGATTTGAATTATCCGTCGTGCCATACAGAGCCAGAGCCAGTCCGCCTTGCTCCCAACGGCGTCCCGCAATCGTCGACGAACTTCGCAAACGACTCGACTTGTCGAATGGCAGACCCTTCCTCTTTGGGGAACGGCACCATAGATATCTTGTGCTCACCCCCGACGTCGGCAAACCAGCCCAGGTCCGTGTGCATGCCGGATTCGATGGCGGCAAGCGTATCGAGAACCTTAGAGGCCAATTGATGTGTTTCCTCGGATCTGGCTTGCCACCTTCCAACGATGAAAGGCCGCTCGTGTTCTTGTCCCTGATTCACCTGGACGCTTCCTCCATGTTCACTTCACTCGTGGGATGTATCTCACATCTACCGGGTACTCCAGCCGGCGGATCGCACGCTCAAACTTTTCTGCAAGACCTTTGTTCGCAGTGAAGATCCATTCCAAACGCGCACCGGTGGCAGCGCGTCGAATTGCCTGGATAGTTGATTGTCAATCCATTTTTCGATCATCTTGTCGGTGGCACCGATCCTTTGGAAGAACGGTTTCATAAGAAAACCGTAGTTGCCTTTGATCTCTTGGAATATCTCTTGGGGCGGGCGGCCACGCCAAAGATGGCCGTCATATTCGACCACGACGTTGTCGTGGTCGATCACGTATTCGAGAAGTCTTCCTTCGGGTCCGGTGGCGGTGACTCCGGTTGCGAAGATTTGGTCTGGTACGCCGTTCGGGCTCCGACCACGCCAAGGCTCTTTCCAGGTGCCGGGGCCGCCGTCGTTGTCGCCGATGGTGGGTTGGAGGTCGGGGTGGCGGCCCGGAAGGGCATGGTCGCCGAGGCGTTGGTCGTAGGTGCCGGATGGGCCCGACGGCTTTGCTGGAGAGGCCGCCGGTGGCCCAAACAGCTATCCCAGAATCAGCCAAGGAATTAGCCGATGCCCTGCACGGCGTTCCGTGCAGCCGACACGGCTGTGGTTGCCGTGTCATCGGTTTGGGCGAGGGTGGAGCGGACCAGGGCGACGATGCCCCGAAACCGGCGCACCAACGCACCGAGGTCCTGATGCGAGGCATCCGACTGCCGAACAAGAGTAGGGAGCGTCTGCGCGCCCAGATCAAAAACAGCCATACAAAAGGCCCCCAATAGCCCTCGACAAACCAAACCCCGAACAAAAGAAGGGGTGCCCGTGACCGGAAATGGCCACGCAACCGGGGACATTGTGAACACACAAAAACGGCCCTAGGTGGCGAAAAAGGCTCTCCCTAGACCCAAACAAGGGAAATTAGGTGGTAAAAACCAAAAATTAGGTGCTACGAAAAATCATCTAGGTGGTGCCGAGAACAGGCGTCACCGAATTACGGATCGAACCTGTATCCCATCCCTGCCTCCGTGTGCAGGTGGCGTGGAGCCGCTGGATCGCGTTCCAGCTTCCGCCGGAGTTGCGCAATGTAGACGCGAAGGTACTGGGTCTCCTTGGCATACGCCTGCCCCCACACCTGGGTCAGGAGCTGCTGTTGGCTCACCAGCTTGCCCTTGTTCCGGACCAGCAGCTCAAGGATGTTCCACTCTGTTGGTGTCAGGCGGACCTCGGCACCATCCTTGACGATCTTCTTCCCCGCCAGGTCCACCATGAAGTCGGCAGTCGCCAGAGTGGGTTCCTCTTGCGAGGTGACGAGCCTGCGCGAGGCGACCCGCAACCGCGCGAGCAGCTCATCGAGGCCGAAAGGCTTGGTCACATAGTCGTCCGCACCGGCGTCGAGCGCTTCAACCTTGTCCTCCGAGGCATGCCGGGCGGAGAGGACAATGATGGGCATGCTGCTCCAGCCGCGGACGCGGCGGATGATCTCCACCCCATCCATGTCCGGCAAACCCAGGTCCAGGACCACAATGTCCACCTTCCCCTTGGCCACGGCAACAAGGGCATCTGCTCCCGTCCCGACAGAAAATGCCTGGTAGCCGTGTGCTTGAAGGGTGATCTGCATGGCCCGCGCAATCTGGGCCTCGTCCTCCACGATCAGTACGCGCGTCATTCCATGCCTTCCTGGTGCCCGGTCCAGAGCGGGAGGGTGACCACCATGGTCAAGCCGCCACCCGGCGTCGGCTCCGCCCGCAGAGTACCGCCCATGGCCTCTGTGAAACCCTTGGCAACCGCCAAACCCAACCCGACCCCCGGGCCGCCTCCGGCCGAATCATCCAGGCGTTGGAAGGGCTGGAACATCTCCAGGACCTCAGCCTGTCCCACTCCCTTGCCATGGTCCGCAATGCGAAGTTCACTGGCCGGGGTGTCCCCCACCGTGATGCCTGCTCCGGCACGTGCCGTCAGGACAACGTCCGAACCTGCCGCGTACTTCACCGCATTCTCGGCAATGTTCGCCACCACGCGTTCCAGCATCCCTGCGTCGGCCTGCACCGGCGGGAGATTGGGCTGCAGTTCGTTGCGGAGCCTGTCCGCGGGAACACCACGCAGCGCGTCCGGCAGCACTTCGGCCCACGCAATGCCGGCCAGCAACGGGTTGACGGCATCGGCCGTAATGCGGGACATGTCCAGCAGGTTGTCCACCAGATGGTCCAAGCGGTCTGCGTAGCTTTCGATCGTCTCCAGCAGTTCGCGCTCCACATCCGGAGGGAACTGCACGTCTTCCTGCCGCAGGCTGCTGACGGCCAGCTTGATGCCCGCAAGCGGTGTCCGCAGATCGTGCGAGACGGCGCGGAGGATGGACGTCCGCATCTTGTTGCCCTCGGCCAAGCGGAGATTGTCCCTGCGGCTCTTCACCAATTGCTGCCGCTCCCGCACCGCCACCACGAACGCACCGAAGGCGGCCAGCAGCCGCTGGTGCTGCAACGTCAGCGGCCCTCCGCGCAGCAACAGCGTGTAGTGGGGATCGACGACGGCGGCATGGTCGGCCGCAGCATGGGTCACCGGTGGATTGGGGCCGGCACTCGCCAGGACCCGCCATGTGGCTGGAACCCCGGCCGAGGCAGGAGTCGCGGCGCCCAGGAGGGTGACCGCCTCCATTCCCAGGTTCCCCCGCACCTTCTCGAGGAAGGATTCAAGGCTCCCGTCCGAGCTGAGGATCCGGAGGGCCAGCGCGCTGAGGGCCGTGGCTTCGGCGCCGGACCGCGCTGCTTCCTGGGCCCGACGGGTCGCCAGGCCTACAGCGAGCGCCACTCCGCAGGCGACGGCAAGGAAGACAACCACAGTGAACAGGGTGGTGGGGTCCGCGATGGAAAGGGACCCCACAGGATCTGCGGAGAAGTAGTTCAGGAGGAAACTGCCCAGAACGGCCGCCACCACTGCTGGCCACAGTCCCCCGATCGCCGCTACGGCCACCGCCACGGCCAACTGCAGCAGCATGATCATGGAGAAGTTACGGAAGTTGAGGACCGTCACCAAAAGTTCGACGGCGGGTGGCAGCAACAGCGCCAGGACCAGGCCGCTGAGCACCCGGCGTCGTCCAATGCCCCGCACCGGCGGGAGCCGCAACAACAACCCCTCGGCGTCGTCACTGTGGGAGTCGGCGGCAGGCATGGCTACATCCTTGCACGTCCGGCAGACGGGTAGTTCTACCCACCGGGCTATGTCATCGGTGCCCACGACCACCGCAAGGACTAGGCTTGCATTCAGAATTCCTGTCCGGCGCGGGCCGGACACTCCTACGGTCTATCCAGGGGGATACACATGGACCCAAAAGAAGGCCCTGACGGCCACGGCACCAATGCCGGTGGACAGGGTGCCAACGGCGAGCCGGGCGTCGGCAACAACGCCCCCAAGCCTCCACCGTGGCAAGTGCCGAAACCCGAACTCCACCCCGAATTGAGCACACCTGTGCCCGAAGACGGGAAAGCCACGGACGGGAAGGCCCCTGGCGCGGCGCCCACCGGACGGAAGGCCCAGCGCCCCAACGGACCGCTCCCCGTCGTCGATCCCTTCGAAAAGGAACGCGAACGCAAAGAACGCGATGCCGCGGCGCGCAAGAAGCGGTCGCAGCGCCGCACCGTCGTCGTGGGTCTGGGCGTTACCGCGCTGCTGGCTGGAACGATTACCGCGATCGTGGCCAGCAACGAGGCCGAGGCCGATTACGCACAGGTGTGCTTCAACGAGGAAACCGGCGAGCGCGTCGACGACGACCAGTGCAACAACAGCAGCTCGGCGGGTCGAAGCTCGGGCGTCTATGCCTGGTACTTCTACTCCAGGGGTGCAAGTGTGCCCGGCATTGGCCAGAACCGCAGCTCCTACCCGAGCGCCACCAAAACGGTTCCTCAAGGTGCAAAGACCTCCACCGGCTATAGCAGCAAGGGCGGAACGGTGAGCCGTGGCGGCTTTGGCAGCAGTTCGAAAAGCGGCGGAAGCTCGGGAGGCTAAGCGTGCGGCGACTCTCCTCCGTGCCACGGCCGGATTGGAAGAAGAAGATCGAAGAGCAGGGCCTGGTTTTTTCAACCACCACCATGCCCGATGGCCGGAAAATCGAATACTGGAACGAGTCGGCCTACTACGAGTTCTCCATGGACGAGGTGGAAACGCTCGAGAAGACCGCCGAGGACATGCATCTCATGTGCCTGGAAGCCGCGAAGTACCTGGCCACCGGAGCCATGGGAGACATCGGCATTGGCAGGCAGGCCTTGGAGCTCGCGGCGGAGTCGTTGCAGGCCGGTGATATGGACATCTACGGCCGCTTCGACTTCATCTATGACGGCCAGGGCGGCCCGGCGAAGATGCTGGAGTACAACGCTGACACGCCAACAGGCCTGATCGAAGCGGCAGTGGCGCAGTGGTTCTGGCTCCAGGATGTGTTCCCGGAGAAAGACCAATGGAACGGCATCCATGAGGCCCTGATCCGGCAGTGGAAGAAGTTGCAGTTCCGCACCGGCATGAGCACCCTGCACGTGGCACACTCCGAGGCCGAGGAGTCCGGCGAGGATTGGATGACCGCGGCCTACATGCGGGACGTTGCCAGCCAGGGCGGCTGGACCACCATTGGCATCAACATGTCGGACATCGGCTGGGACCCCAACCTGAACCGGTTCGTGGACCTGGACAACTTCATGATCAGCACCATGTTCAAGCTGTACCCGTGGGAACTGATGATGAAGGAGCCGTTCGGCCACCGCCTCCTGCAACGTGCCCACAACCCGCGTTGGGTGGAGCCGGCCTGGAAGATGCTGCTCTCCAACAAGGCGCTGCTGGCCGCCCTGTGGCACCTCTACCCCGGCCACGAGAATCTCTTGCCCGCTTACCTCGGCGATCCCGGTCCGCTCAAGGAGTGGGTTGCCAAACCTTTGCACGGGCGCGAAGGGGACAACGTCCGCATCCACGCTGCGGGCATCGACATCACGCAGCCCGGTGGCTACGGGCGCGAAGGCTGGTGCTACCAGCAGTACCACGCGCTGCCCGATTTCGATGGAAACCATCCTGTCCTGGGCCTGTGGGTGGTTGACGGTGAATCCGTGGGCTGCGGCATCCGGGAGTCCGATGGACCCATCACTGATTACTTCTGCCGTTTCGTTCCCAACACCATCGACGCACCTGCACCCCAGGGCCCAACCTCGACTTCCCTCTTTGGAGCCGCACTATGAGCACTGAAACCTCGACGCCGGGCGGCGCCCCGGGCGGCGACGGAACCGCCGTCGTTCCTTCCAAAGGCCTGCGGGCAGGAATCCTGGACCTGGGTGATTCCGTCATGCTGGGCCTGGCCTCCACTGCACCGGTCTATTCGCTCGCTGCCACGCTGGGCCTGATCGTTGCCGTCAACGGCAACTACACCCCGCTGATTCTGGTCCTCGGCTTCATCCCTGTGCTGTTCATTGCCTACGCGTTCCGGGAGCTGAACAGCGCCATGCCGGACTGCGGCACCACGTTCATCTGGGCTCGGAGGGCGTTCGGTCCATGGGCCGGCTGGTTGGGCGGTTGGGGCGTGGCCCTTGCAGGCATCGTGGTTTTGGCCAACCTGGCCCAGGTGGCCGGAAAGTATCTGTGGCTTTTGATCGGCGATGGCTCCCTCGCTGGGAACACGTGGATTGTCACGGCCACGGGTGTGCTGTTCATAGCTTTCATGACGTTCGTCAATCACCGGGGCATCCGGCTGGGCGAGCATGTCCAGCGGACGCTGACCTACATCCAATACATCTCCCTGGGCATCTTCGCGCTGGCGATCATCATCCGCATTGCCGGCGGCGTGCCGGAGGGCCAGGCCTTCGACTTTGAGTGGTTCAACCCGGTAGGCGCGTTCAACGATCCCAGTGCCGTGGTCCATGGCGTCCTCCTGGCCCTGTTCATCTACTGGGGCTGGGACACGTGCCTGGCCCTCAACGAGGAAACCGAGAACCCTTCAAAGACTCCCGGCCGCGGTGCCGTGATTTCCTCCTTTGTGCTCGTAGCCATCTACGTTTCCATGGCGCTCCTGGTGATGATGTATGCGACGATCGGCACGGACGGGATCGGGCTGGGCAACTCCGCCAACCAGGACGACGTGTTCCTGGCCATGAAGGACGTTGTGCTGGGTCCGTGGGGGTGGCTGATCGTGGTGGCCGTGTTGGCCTCGGTGCTGTCCTCCACGCAGACCACCATCCTCCCCACGGCCCGTGGAACGCTGTCCATGGGGGTCCACGGCGCACTGCCTGCCAGGTTCGGAAAAGTCCACGAGCGCTTCCAGACTCCGGGCTTCTCCACGCAAGTGATGGGCGTCGCTGCCGTGGTCTACTACGTGGCCATGAGCTTCCTCAGCGAGGACCTGCTGGCCGATTCCATCAGCGCCATCAGTTTGTTCATTGCTTTCTACTACGCGTTGACCGGTTTCGCCTGTGTCTGGTTCTTCCGGACCACCCTTCGCGAGTCGGCCCGTAACCTGTGGTTCCGCGGAATCCTCCCGCTCCTCGGAGCAGTGGCCTTGACGGTAGCGTTCTTCGTTTCCGCCGTCCAGATGTGGGACCCGGCGTACGGGGACACCCAGATTTTCGGCATCGGCGGAGCGTTTGTCAGCGGCGTGCTGCTGTTGCTCCTCGGCGTGGTGCTGGCCATCGTGTGCCGCTTCGCACCGGCCACCCGCGGGTACTTCACCGGTGAGCACGCGGACATGGGAATCGTCCGGGGCGAGTAGCGTGGGCCCCTCGACCTCGGACGTCCTTGATCTGGATTCGCTCCTGAGCGATGACGAACTCGCCCTGCGGGAGAAGGTGCGGGACTACACAGTCCAGCGCATCAAGCCGAACATCGCGCGCTGGTTCGAAAAGGCCGAATTCCCGCGGGAGATTGTCCCGGAACTCGGTGAGCTCGGAGTTCTGGGCATGCACCTGGACGGCTACGGCTGCCCCGGCCGGACCGCCGTCGAATATGGCCTTGCCGCGATGGAACTGGAGGCAGGCGACTCCGGCATCCGCACGTTCGTCTCGGTACAGGGCTCGCTTGCAATGACGGCCATCCACACGTGGGGTTCCGAGGAACAGAAGGAGCGGTGGCTCCCCCGGATGGCAGCCGGCGAGCTGATCGGTTGCTTCGCGCTGACCGAGCCAAGCGCGGGTTCGGATCCTTCTTCCATGGCCACCTCTGCCCGGCGAACTGCTGACGGTTGGGTGTTGGACGGCGCCAAGCGCTGGATCGGGCTGGCTTCCATCGCTGACGTGATGGTGGTTTGGGCCCGTACCGAGGACGGCATCCGTGGATTCCTGGTACCGGCCGGCACCCCTGGCGTTTCCGCTGCACCGATCGAGCCGAAGCTCTCCCTGCGCGCTTCAATCCAATGCGATGTGAAGTTCGACGGCGTGAGGCTGGGTCCCGATGCCATCCTCCCGGGAGCCTCCGGACTGCGCGGCCCGTTCTCCTGCCTCAACGAGGCGCGGTACGGAATCGCCTGGGGAGCCATGGGCGCGGCCCGCGATTCGTATGAGGCCGCGCTCGAGTATGCCGGGACGCGCTTGCAATTTGGGCGCCCCTTGTCCGGGTACCAGCTCACGCAGGAGAAGCTCGTGAACATGCTCCTGGAAATCCAGAAGGGAACCCTGCTTGCCCTTCATCTGGGCAGGCTCAAGGACGCGGGTCGCCTTGAACCGCACCAGATCTCCGTGGGGAAGCTCAACAACGTCCGCGAAGCACTCGCCATAGCCCGTGAAGCACGCACCATCCTGGGCGGCAATGGTGTCACCCTGGACTATTCACCGCTCCGGCACGCGAACAACCTGGAGTCCGTCCGGACCTACGAGGGCACCGACGAAGTCCACACCCTGATCCTCGGCCAGCACATCACGGGCATCGGGGCCTTCCGCGGCTGATCCCCTGCGTTGTTGGGCCTGCTCGGCGCGCTTTCGAGTGGCCCCCATTGGGACTACTTGCCTGAATCCGGACCGGCTACCGGTTCCGGTTCCGGCAGGAGAACCAGCTCGAAAAATCCACGGAGACCCTGCGCGACGTCAATTTCATCGGGGGCCAAGAGCCACTGCGTCTGCAGTCCATCCCACAGCCCCACCAATGATGCTGCCGCCTGCGCTGGTTCTACCCCGGGCCGCAGCCTTCCTTCGCCCTGCAGTTCCGTGAACCGCCGGCTGTAACTCCTGCGCAGGCGGTCGAAGCGATCCATGAAGTACTCCCGGCCAGGATGCCCGTCCGTCAGGGACTCCGCGCACAGCACTGTGTACAGCTCAATGACCCCTGGAATGTCCTCGTTGTACTTCGCCGTCCGGAACACCACCTCGGCGAAGCCCTCCGCCATGTCCGCCGGGTTTGCTGTCTCCGTGATTTCGTCGCGCCGGGCAAGGACCGCCATGAGCAGATCGCTCTTTGAAGGGAAGTAGTGCAGCAGGCTGGTCTGGCTCATGCCGGCTTGGTCAGCAACTTCCTGCAAGGACCCTCCGCGGTAGCCCCTGGCCGCAAAAACCGCATGGGCGGCATCCAAAATCGTCCGCCTGCGGGCCTCCGACTTGGCATAGGGACCGCGTCGCCCCGAGCGGTTCCCTTCCTTTGTGGTCATGGCATGCCAGTGTACAGGCGGATATGCCGGCCATCGCCAATTTCGAGTAGTCACTCGACTTTTGTGTTACCGTGGTCACATTCGGCCGTCGGATGGGTGTCTCCTCCCTGCGCCCAACGGCCTCACTAACCGACACAAAGAGGTGAAGGCACATGACCGCTCTCACGCGAAGACAACTGCTTGGCGCCGGACTGGGTACTGCCGCCATGGGCTTCCTGGCAGGGTGCGCAACCCCCGGAACCCAGTCAGTCAATACCCTGGCCACCATCCCGGCCGCGGAAGGGCCCGTGCGGCTCACCTACTGGGCGTGGCTCAAGGATTTCCAGAAGGTGGCCGACATTTGGAACGCCAAAAACCCCGGCGTTCAGGTGGATGTGGTTTGGATTCCCGGCGGCAACTCAGGCGGGTACCAAAAGCTTTACTCAGCCCTGGCCGCCGGCGGTGGGCCGGACCTTGCCCAGGTGGAACTCCGATCGATTCCCGAGTTCCTCCTGGTGAACGGTCTGGTTGATGTGTCCCGGTATGGCGCCAACGATCACGCCCACCTCTATGACAAGACGCTGTGGAACCAGGTGAGCTACGCAGGAGGTGTCTACGGCATCCCCCAGGACTCCGGACCCATGGCCCTGTTCTACCAGCCGGCCATCCTCGGGTCCGTGGGCGGAAAGACACCTGCAACCTGGGACGAGTGGGCGGCACTGGGAAAGGAACTCCGATCCAAGGATGCCTACATCGACTGCTTCCCCATCAGCGACGCTTCGCCCTTTGCTTCGTACGCGTCCCAGGCAGGAGCCGTTTGGCTGCGTCCCGAGGAGAACGGTTGGGTCATCAACATGACCGACGACGCCACCCTGGACACCGCCCGCTTCTTTGACCGGGCCATTGACCAGGACATCGTCAACACCGCCTACGGAGCCTTCTCCCCTGCGTGGTTTGCCGCTGCGGCCAAGGGTGGCATTGCTTCAACCATCACAGGCAGTTGGGGCGATGCCCTTATTGAGGGAGTCAGCGGAGCTTCGGGCAAATGGAAGGTGGCCCCCATGCCCACATGGGGCGGCAGAGGTTTCGGTTCCACCTACCTCGGCGGTTCCTCGGCGGCCGTCCTTGCCAACAGCAAGCATCCCAAGGAAGCCCTTGACTTCGCCGTGTGGCTCACCACGTCCAAGGAAGGCATCGACGCGGAGATCAAGTACAGCGGCATCGGCTGGTCGCCCAATCCGGAGTTCATAGGCACCCCGCGGCAACAGGCCTCGGAGTTCTTCGGCGGACAGCGCTACAACGCGGAAGTCTTCGTACCCGCTACCCAGCAGCAGAACACCGAATGGTCCTGGTGGCCGGTCACCCAGCAGTCGTTCAACATCCTCAGCGACGGTTTCCGCAAGAAGGCCTCGGGCACCAGCCTGGTGGACTCCGTGGTGGCGTCAGAGCAGCAAATCATCAGCGTCTTCAAGAACAAGGGGCTCACCATCCGGAAGGAATCGGCATGACCACCACTACCCGTCCTTCGCCTGCAGCGCAGCGCCCGGGACCGTCGACGAACCGGAGCAAGCGCAACGGCGCCGCCACCCGCGCACCCTGGATCCTGCTGGCCCCCTTTCTGGCACTCTTTGCCCTGACTTTCGTGCTGCCCATCCTGGCCGCCGTCGGCTCCAGCTTCACCAAGGTCACGCGCAGCGGCCTGTTCGGTGAAGCAGGTGTCACCAGTGAGTTCGCCGGCTTCAGCAACTATGCCCTGGCCCTGGGTGACGGCAGTTTTGTGGCCTCGATCGGCCGGATGCTCCTTTTTGGCATTATCCAGGTGCCGGTGATGATCGTCCTCTGCACCATCCTGGCCCTGCTCCTCGAATCGGCTTCCGCCCGCTGGCCCGGCTTCTTCCGGGCCGCCTACTTCCTGCCCTACGGCGTTCCCGGAGTCATCGCCACCATTCTGTGGTCTTTCCTGTACGTGCCGGGGCTCAGTCCATTGTTCGATGCCGCCAAGATCGTCGGCATCACGCCCGACTTCCTCGGCGCCAACAGCGTCCTGTGGTCCATCGCCAACATCGTGACGTGGAGCTACACCGGCTACAACATGCTCATCATCGTGGCCCAGCTGAAAGCCATTCCCGGTGAACTGTACGAGGCCGCCAAAGTCGATGGCGCCTCAAGCTGGCGGGTCGCCTGGAGCATCCAGCTCCCCTTGATTCGCCCGGCACTGGTCCTGACCACCGTGTTCTCCATCATCGGCACCCTCCAGTTGTTCGCCGAGGCGCAGGTCCTCAAGACGGTTGCCCCGGCAATCGACAGCCAGTACACGCCCAACCTCAGCGCCTACACCACGGCGTTTGCCTACAACGACTACAACGTCGCGGCCGCGCAATCGGTCATCATCGCCGTCGCAGCCTTCGCCCTGTCCTTCGCCTTCCTCGCATTCACGAACAGGAAGTCATCATGACCGTAACAGCCACCAGCAAAACCAAAGCCTCCACAGCCGGTACCGCCGGGCCGGTCAAACGGCCGGCGACAGGCCCGGACCGCTCGGCAGGCCGCCGTCGTTCATCAACCATCATCGTCACGGCCATCCTGGTGGTGGTCGCACTTTACTTCCTCATCCCCGTGTATTGGGTTTTCGTAGCCTCCACCAAATCCACGGCGGACCTGTTCTCCACCAACGGGTTCTGGTTCGCTCCCACGTTCGCCCTCGGGGAGAATCTCGGCAAGGTCCTGAGCTACGACGGCGGCATCTTCGGCCGCTGGTTCCTGAACTCGGCCATCTACGCCGGTGCGGGCGCCCTGCTGGCAACCTACTTCGCGGCCGCCGGCGGGTACGCCCTGGCCAAGTACCAATTCCGCGGCAGGAACCTCGTGTTCGGAACCATTCTTGGCGGCGTCCTGGTGCCCGGCACGGCTACGGCCCTCCCGTTGTTCCTGCTGTTCAGCCAGATGGGGCTCGCCAACACGTATTGGAGCGTGCTGCTTCCGTCCCTGGTCTCTCCGTTCGGTCTTTTCCTGTGCCGGATCTACGCGGACGCCACGGTGGACACTGCCTTGATCGAAGCAGCGAGGATCGACGGTGCCGGGGAATTGCGGATCTTCCACACGATCGGCCTCAAAGTCCTCACTCCGGCCTTGGTCACCGTATTCCTGTTCCAACTGGTGGGTATCTGGAACAACTACTTCCTGCCGCTGGTCATGTTGTCCGATTCCGATCTCTACCCCATCACGCTCGGCCTGAACAACTGGCTCAGCCAGGTTGACCGTTTGCCCGAATTCTACGAACTCACTACCGGCGGGGTTTTGTTGTCCATCATCCCGCTCAGCATCGCGATGATCGTCCTGCAGCGCTTCTGGCGCGGCGGGCTGACAGAAGGAGCCGTCAAGTAATGACCGTGTCCCCAGAGATTGCCTACATCACCGATCCAGGCCCCGGATCAGGCAACCGTTTACCCGCACGTTCGTGGCTGCACACCAATGCGCCCACCCTGTCATTGAACGGACAGTGGCGATTCCGTCTCCTGCCCGGAGCGCCAGGAACACCCGGCGGGCACGGAGTCCTTCCCCACGGCGAGAGCACAGAAGGCGTTGCGGCCGAAGGCCTGGACGACTCAGGCTGGGACCAGATCCCGGTTCCCGCCCACTGGGTCCTGGAAGGAGACGGCCAGTACGGACGGCCCATCTACACGAATGTCCAGTTCCCGTTCCCCATCGATCCACCGTTCGTACCGGACGAAAATCCGACGGGAGATTACCGGAGGACCTTCGAGCTGCCCGCCGACTGGGCCTCGGCCGAACGGGTTGTGTTGCGCTTCGATGGTGTTGAATCCCGCTACAAGGTATGGGTTAACGGCGTGGAGATCGGCGTCGGCGCGGGCAGCCGGCTGGCCCAGGAGTTCGACGTCACGGATGCGTTGCGGACAGGGACCAACCTGATCGCGGTCCGCGTCCATCAATGGTCGGCGTCCAGTTACGTCGAGGACCAGGATCAGTGGTGGATGCCGGGGATTTTCCGCGATGTGACGCTGCATGCCCGGCCGCACGGAGGAATCGAGGACGTGTGGCTGCGCACGGGGTATTCGAGCACCGGCGGAGGAACCATCGAGCCGGAAATTACCGCATCCCCGGCCGCGTTCCCGATCCGTTTGACGGTACCTGAGTTGGATGTCGACGTCGTCTGGAACTCGCCTACCGACGTCGCCCCGGTGGCGATCGCCGCCGTCGAGCCCTGGTCCGCGGAACTGCCGCGGCTGTATTCGGCCACCGTAAGCAGCGAGGCCGAGACCATCACGCTTCGGCTGGGCTTCCGCACTGTGGAGATCCGAGGCGACCGCTTCCTGGTCAATGGCCGCCGGGTGGTCTTCAACGGAGTGAACCGGCACGAAACCCACCCGGACCGGGGCAGGGTCTTCGATGAGGCGTTCGCCCGCGAGGACCTGGCCATGATGAAGCGGTTCAACGTGAACGCCATCCGCACCAGCCACTACCCTCCCCATCCACGCCTGCTGGACCTCGCCGATGAGCTCGGCTTTTGGGTCATCCTGGAATGCGACCTGGAGACGCACGGCTTTGAAGCGCAGGGCTGGGTGGGGAATCCCAGCGACGATCCTGCCTGGCGTGCGGCCCTGCTGGACAGGATGGAGCGGACTGTTGAGCGGGACAAGAACCATCCCTCGATCGTCATGTGGTCCCTGGGCAACGAGTCGGGGACCGGTTCCAACCTGGCGGCCATGTCCGCGTGGACGCATGCCCGCGACGCCGGGCGGCCGGTCCACTACGAAGGCGACTACACCGGCGCCTACACGGACGTGTACTCAAGGATGTACTCCTCCGTGCCGGAGACCGCGTCAATTGGCCGCGATGATACGGGTGCGCTGCTGCTGGGCTGCTCCGCCGCTGAATCGGCGCGCCAACGCACCAAGCCGTTCATCTTGTGCGAATACGTGCACGCGATGGGCAACGGTCCCGGGGCGATCGACCAGTACCAGGAGCTCGTGGACCGCTACCCGCGCCTGCACGGTGGCTTTGTCTGGGAGTGGCGCGATCATGGCATCCGCACCACAGCCGCGGATGGTACGGAGTTCTTCGCCTATGGTGGCGATTTTGGCGAGGTGGTCCACGACGGCAACTTCGTGATGGACGGAATGGTCCTCTCCGACTCGACGCCAAGTCCCGGCCTGTTCGAGTACAAGCAGGTTGTGGCTCCCCTGCGCGTGGGCTTCTTGTCTGAACCGCACGACGGCGGGACGCACCAGGTCCTGACGCTCGCCAACCTGCGGCACTCGGCGGATGCATCCGACGTCGTGATTCGCTGGCGATGGGAAACAGACGGCCATGTGACCTCTTCGGGCGAACTCGAAGCCGTCAATGCAGCCGGTCAGCCGCTTGGTGCCGGCGAAACGGCGCGCTTTGACGTCCCTACGGTTGCGTCCGGGAGTGACGGAGAACAGTGGTTCACGGCCGAGGTTGTGCTGCGCAAGGACACCGAGTGGGCGGATGCCGGTCACGTGATCTCCGCTGCCCAGCTGCAACCAGTCCGGCCCCGAAACCGCAGGACCGGACCCCGCCCTATGCCTATCTCCAGCCCCACGGGCATTCCGGCCGGCACTCTCTCCCTGGGGCCGGCAACATTCCACGGCGGAAAGCTTGTTGAACTGGCCGGCCTCCCGGTAGCCGGGCCGCGCCTGGAACTGTGGCGGGCACCCACCGATAACGACGCCGGCGCGGGGCGTGGCAGTTACGACCCCGCCGATCCGTGGCTCAACAACGGCGACGGCGTCCCGGCTCCTTCACTCGCGGAGACGTGGCGCAAAGCTGGGTTGGACCGCTTGGTTGGCCGAGTTGAGGAAGTCGCGGCAGGCACGGACAGCATTCAAAAACGGACCCGGTACTCCGCTGCCAACAACCGCCAGTGGGTGTCCGTTGCCGAAGAATGGCAACTCTGCGAAGGCGAGCTCTGGCTGCGCCTGGAGATCGTGCCGGGCTCGGGCTGGGACATGGTGTGGCCCCGGGTGGGCGTTCGTCTCGACCTGCCGGCGTCCGTGGATCGCGTCTCCTGGTTCGGAAGCGGTCCACGGGAGTCGTATCCGGACAGCGTCCACTCAGCGCTCGTGGGGCGCTACTCCTCCGGCATCGATGAGCTGTCCGTCCGTTATTCCAAGCCGCAGGAGTCCGGCCACCGCTCCAGCGTCCGATCCCTGGAACTGCACAACGCCGGCTCTCCGTGGCTTGGGTTTGAGGCCCTGCCGGACTCCAGGGATCGCTTGCCGGGCTTCACCCTCACCCGGCACACGGCCCAGGAAATCTCGGGAGCAGCGCATCCCCACGAACTGCCATCCAGCAGCGGCAGCTACCTGTACTTGGACGCCGCCCAGCATGGTTTGGGGTCCCGGGCCTGCGGTCCGGACGTGTGGCCCGACTTCACGCTCCGGCCCGAAGCCCGGACGTTGACGTTCCGCGTGACCCGGCTGTAGACGAAGGTTGCCTGGCCCGCTCTGCGCGCTTTCGTACAAAGATAGCGCGCAGAGCAGGCCCAACAACGCGGCTACTGGACAGCTACAGGTTCTTTCCGGGCAGCGTCCTTGCGGATCGTCGCACTGATCACGGCAGCCACCGTGCACATCGCGGCTGCCCCCAGCCAGGCGTAGTTGTAGTGTCCGGTGGCATCGCGGATGTATCCGGCAAGCAGGGCGGCCGCGGCCGCACCAAGCTGGTGCGCGGCGAATACCCAGCCGAACACCACGGAGCCGTCGGCCCCGAACACCTGGCGGCAGATCGCGGCAGTCGGAGGCACGGTGGCCACCCAGTCCAGCCCGTACACCACCACGAAGATGATCATGCTTGGCTCAACGGACGAGCCCAGCAACAGCGGCAGCACCAGCAGTCCGATGCCCCGGAACTGGTAGTAGACAGCCAGCAAGATACGGGGGTTGAACCGGTCGGTCAGCCAACCGGAAGCGATGGTCCCCACAATGTCGAAGATTCCGACGACGGCCAGCAGGCCCGCGGCCGTGGTTTCGGGCATGCCGTGGTCGTGGGCCGAAGGAATGAAGTGCGTACCGATCAGACCGTTGGTGGTGGCCCCGCAGATCGCGAAGCCTGCAGCCAAAGCCCAGAAGGTACGGACCTTGCTGGCGCGCTTGAGGACCTGGAGCGCCCGGACTGCCGCGTTCGGTGAGTCCCCCTTAACCGCAGCGCTGTCCGCAGCGGCGGGGGCCGCCGTCGTGCTTTCCAAAGCGGGTTCCGCACCGTAGGGCAGGACGCCGACGTCGGAGGGCGAGTTCCGCAGCCACCGCAGCACCAGCGGAACTACGGCGAGCGCACCGGCGGCGATGAGCAGCGAGGCCCCGCGCCAGCCGGGATCCTGGGCCAGCATGGCGATGAAGGGAAGGAAGACCAACTGCCCGGCCGCACTGCCTGCAGTGAGGATGCCGATCACCAGTCCGCGGCTCTTGGCGAACCATGTGTTGGCGATGGTTGCGGCAAACACGAGGGCCATGGAACCGGTGCCCAGCCCGATGAGCAGACCCCACGTGAGGAGAATCTGCCACGACTGGTTGACGAACACCGTCAGTGCAGATCCCAAACCGATGAGGCACAGGGCAATCGCAGTGACCCTGCGGATGCCGAAGCGCTCCATCAAGGCCGCCGCAAACGGTGCCGTCAGGCCGAAGAGGACCAGGTTGATGCTGACTGCCAGGGACAACACCGTGGTGGACCAGCCGAATTCCTGCTGCAACGGAACCATGAGGACGCCCGGTGCGGCACGGAATCCCGCAGCCCCTACGAGGGCAAGGAACGCGACGGCAGCGACGATCCAGGCAGGGTGGAGCCGGCGCCGCTTGCGGGTGGGAACTTCGGTGGTCTCGGGCGCGGTCATGCGGGGATCTCCGTTTCGGCGTGTTCGTAGGCCGCGGGCGGCGCGACGGCGAGCGGCATGGGCTGTTCGCTGCGCTTGAGGCTGTGCCAGCTGGTGTTGGCGGCAGTCAGTGCCGCACCGCAGTGGGTGCACGTATCCGCCGACGAGGTTGGCTTGCCGCAGTCGGTGTGGATGACCCGCATATGCGAAACCTCGTTGGGCGCATCCAGGTGCTTCTCGGCCCAGATGATGATGGCGTTGAGGACCGGGAGCGAGTCCTCCCCCTTGGGCGTGAGGACGTACTCCTGCCTGGTCCGTGCGCCGTCCTTGTAGGGCCGCTGTGCCAGGAGTCCGGACTCCACCAGCCAGCCAAGCCGCTTGCTCAGCACATTGTCCGCCACTTCCAGGCGTTTTTTGATGGCGTCGTACCGGCCGTTCCCGAAAAAGACCTCGCGGAGGACGAGGCTTCCCCAGGGGTCACCGAGGACATCGAGGCCGCGGGCAAGGCTGCAGGTGCGTGCAGACCAGTCAGATCGCAAAGGCATACCCTGAAAGCTAGCTGACTTTTCTAAAGAAAGCTAGGTGGGGGTACCTTCGCGACCTTCTTTGCCGGGCCCGGAGTGGGAAAGCAACCTCATTCGATTGCTCAGCCGGCCAGCTGTCGCCAAAGTCAGTGGTGACGGCTCGGCTGGGCTACCGGGGCTCGACGACGGGTCCCGGCAACCCGTTCCTCAGCCCGGCCCGGGACGGGTGGTAGGCAAGTGCCCAGTACACCATCATCGCGATCCCACACACCACGCCCAGGCTGGACACCATGAGCTGCCACTGCGTCTGCGGATCCTTCCCCCATTCGGCGGCTCCCGCCCACACGGCCAGGTTCTTGGGGGTCATGTAGAAGGCAATAGTGGAGAAGGCCACAATGATCCAGCCCGCCGTCCGCATCCGGCCGTTGCGGGAAGGCACCCGGTGCATCGCGAAGGCCATGCTCGGCAGCGCAACGGCAACCCACACCCAGTGGTGGGACCACGAAACCGGGCTGACCAGCAGCATCAACACGGCAGTGGCTGAGACTGCCACGAAGTTCTCCTCGACGTCCACGGCCCACTTGATGATCAAGGCGGCAAGGGCTGCCAGCCCCAGGGACAGGACCAGCCATACCAGGCTGGTGGTTGAGGAATCAGGCATGCCGAAGTGGATCAGGAGGCCTTTGAGCGACAGGTTGTCCACGTAGCCAGGCCCACCGATACGTCCCGTATCCGGCAGGATCTGCGTCCAGAACGCCAAGGACGCCTGCGGCAAGACGGCCCAGGCAAAGGCGATCGATCCAAAGAACCCGGCGGCCATCCACCCCAGGGCCTTGAAGTCCTTGCGCACCAGGAAGTAGAGGCCAAACGCCAGGGGCGTGAGCTTCACACCTGCCGCCATGCCGATCAGCAATCCGGCAGGCCAACGGATCAAACCGGCCCGGGACTTACCGTGCAGGGCGAAGTCGGCGAGGATGACGCCCATCAACACAATGTTGATCTGGCCGAAGACGAACGTATCGCGCCACGGCCCCAGGAGCAGGATGGCCCCTGTCCCCAACAACGCGGTGGTCCGGAACCGGTAGTCGGCGAATGCCACCCGCCAGGAGGTCAGGCCGAAGAAGTAGTGGCGAGTCAGCCAGGCGGCCACCACGCCGGCCCCAAAAAGGGCTGCGAGGATGAAGACCAGGCTCCCACCGAAGAAACCCAGTGCGGCCAGTCCCGTGAACAGCAACGCAGCGAAGGGCGGGTAGGTAAACGGCAGGCCATCGCGGACGGCGTACAGGTCGCCGCCTTCAAGGACCCTTCCGCCACCGTAGTAGTAGACCTCGAAGTCGTTCAGCGCCGGCTCGTAGTCCGTGTACAGGAACCAGACCGCCACGGCCAAGGTCAGCGCGGCGGCCATGGTCAGGATCCAGCCGCGCTTGGCCGTGGAACGCGTCGCCGGTTGGGAAACCGCAGGTGAAGGAGATGCCACGGTCCTAGCCATTGCTGATCTTGGCGAAAGCCTGTTCAAGGTCGGCAATCAGGTCCTCTGATTCCTCGATCCCGCAGGAAAGGCGCAGGAGGTTCACGGGGACGGCCAGTTCGGTTCCCTTGACCGAGGCGTGGGTCATCTCGGACGGGTAGTTCATGAGGGACTCGATGCCGCCCAGGGATTCCGCGAGCGTGAACACGGACGTGGATTCGGCCACAGTGCGCGCCGCCGTTTCCCCACCCTTGAACTGGACGGAGACCATGCCGCCGAACTTCTTCATCTGCTTCGCGGCGAGATCATGGCCCGGGTGGTCCGGGAGGCCCGGGTAGAGCACGGCCTCCACCTCGGGGCGCGTCAGGAGCCACTCGGCAACTGCCTGGCCGTTTTCACTGTGCCGGTCCATCCGCACGCCGAGCGTCTTGAGGCCTCGGGTGGTCAGGAATGCGTCCATGGGCCCTGATACGGCACCCACTGCGAACTGGATGAAGCCGATCTTCTCCGCCAGCTCGGCGTCCTTGACCACGATCGCGCCACCCACCACGTCGGAGTGGCCACCAATGTATTTGGTAGTGGAGTGGACCACGACGTCGGCACCCAAGGCGAGCGGGGTCTGCAAGTAGGGAGAAGCGAAGGTGTTGTCCACCACCAGGAGGGCACCGGCGTCGTGCGCTACGGTGGCGAGCGCCGCGATGTCCGTGATCTTCATCATCGGGTTGGACGGCGTTTCCACCCAGACAATGCGGGTCTGGTTCGCCGCCACGGCGCGCGCAACGGCGTCGAGGTCGGACATGTCAACGGGAGTGTTGCCGATCCCCCAGTCGCCGAGGACCCGGTTGATGAGCCGGTAGGTTCCACCGTAGGCGTCGTTGCCGAGCACAATGTGGTCGCCCGGCCGTGCGATGGCACGGATCAGCGAATCTTCGGCAGCGAGCCCGGATCCGAAGGAAAAGGCGGCCGTGCCTCCTTCGAGTGCCGCGAGCTGCTCCTGCAAGGCGTCACGGGTGGGGTTGCCGCCGCGGCCATACTCGTAGCCGGAGCGCAGGCCCCCAATGCCGTCCTGGGCATACGTGGAGCTGAAGTGCAGCGGCGGCACCACGGCACCTGTACGGGGTTCGAAGTCCTGGCCGGCGTGGACGGCGCGCGTGTTGAAACCTGCGTTGGTGTTGGCAGACATGAAGGCTCCTCTTTCTGTGCTTCTGGCTCGGCGCTTAGTTGCTCAGGTACGCGAGCAGGTCGTGGCGGGTCAGGATCCCCACGGGGGCTCCGGCGAACGTGACCATGACGGTATCGACGTCGGACAGCAGCTCACGCGCGGCGGAAATGGTCTCCAGAGAGCCGATCACGGGCAGGCGCTCGCCCATGTGTTCGGCGATCTTGTCCGTGAGCTTCGCTTCGCCCTTGAACAGCTTGGAGGTGAGGCTCCGCTCATCCACGGCACCAACCACTTCGCCCATCACCACGGGCGGTTCCTGCGTTAGGACAGGGATATGGGAGACGCCGAACTCGTTCATGATGTTGATGACATCGCGGACGGACTCGTTGGGGTGGATATGGACCAGGTCCGGCAACTCTCCGGTCTTGGACTTCAGCACCTCGCCAACTGACGCTTCTTCGCCGCCGGAGAGGAACCCGTAGGAGCGCATCCACTGGTCGTTGAAGATCTTGGCCAGGTATCCGCGGCCGGAGTCCGGCAGGATCACCACCACCACGGCGGATTCGTCCAGGTCCTTGGCGGCCTGCAGGGCAGCTACCACGGCCATGCCGGACGAGCCGCCCACCAGCAGCCCTTCCTCGCGGGCCAGGCGCCGGGTCATGGCAAAGGAGTCAGCGTCGGAGACCGCAATGACATCGTCCGGGACGGACTGGTCGTAGTTGTCCGGCCACATGTCCTCCCCGACGCCCTCAACAAAATAGGGGCGTCCGGTCCCGCCTGAGTAGACCGAGCCCGCCGGGTCCGCGCCGATGACCTTGACCCGGCCGCCGTCGGACTCGGGGCGCTCCGCCGAAACCTCCTTGAGGAACCGGCCTGTGCCGGTAATGGTGCCGCCGGTTCCGGCCCCGATGACCACATGCGTGACGCGGCCATCCGTGTCCCGCCAGATCTCCGGCCCGGTGGACTCGAAGTGGCTGCCCGGCGCGGCGGGGTTGGAGAACTGGTCCGGCTTGAAGGCACCGGGAATCTCGCGGACCAGCCGGTCGGACACACCGTAGTAGCTATGCGGGCTGTCGGGAGCGACGGCGGTGGGCGTCACCACGACCTCGGCGCCATACGCCTGCAGGACGGCACGTTTGTCCTCGCCCACCTTGTCCGGCACCACGAATACGCATTTGTAGCCCTTTTGCTGGGCCACGAGGGCCAGCCCCACGCCCGTGTTGCCCGAGGTCGGTTCAACGATGGTTCCGCCCGGCTTGAGCAGGCCGTCCTTTTCAGCGTCCTCGATCATCTTCACGGCGATCCGGTCTTTGATGGATCCGCCGGGGTTGACGTACTCGAGTTTCACCAGGACTGTGGCTTTGATCCCGTCCGTGATGTGGTTGAGCTTGATGAGCGGTGTATTGCCGATGAGGTCCAACACGGACTGGGCGTACTTCATAGGTACAAAGTTACCGTCTGCCCGGGATCGGTCCGTTCCGGGGCCTCCCGGGCCAGCCGCCTCTGCTTAGCTTCCCGCGGATTGGTCCGTCTGCCACAGTCCCAGGATGTTGCCTTCCGTGTCCTTGAAGTACGCGTACCATCCCATGGTTGGCACGGCGTCTTTGCCCTGCACCACCGAACCGCCGGCCTGTTCCACCTGGCCGAGGGCGGCGTCGATGTCGTCAACATCAATGGTGAGGATAGGCGTTTTCAGGTTCTCCGACCGGGGAAAGAGGGCTCCGTTGATGGCCCCGGGCTCTTTGGGCATACCGGTTTGCTCATCAGAGTCGGTGGTGAGGGCGATCGTGTAGTCCATCCCCTGCATGGGGCTGAGGTTCCAGCCGAAGGTGCTCTGGTAAAAGGTGTTGGCCCGTTCCTTGTTGTCCGTGGGAATTTCGAAATGCACAATCGCGGCCATGGCTGGCGCTCCTTGTTCCTGGGGATTTTCCTGGGGGTGGCGCGGCCTGTTCCACGCCACATCAGGGAGTCTAGCCGCGTACCCCAGCGGCGGTAAGGGCTTCACGGGGGCAAATTGTCAGCCCGGCATGGGACCATGAAAGCATGACCATTGCTGAAGCTCCGCCGCTTGTTGCGGCCGCGGCGGACGCATCGCTCAGGTGGCATCCGGGAACCCCTTACCGCCTGGATCAAACGCTGTTCCCTCTGCAGCGAGGCAACGGCGACCCTTCCTTCGCAGCCCACCCCAGCGGATACTGGCTGGCTTTCACTACCGCTTCCGGACCTGTGACGCTGCGGCTTTCCTCCGGCGGTTTGGGGTCCGGCTCATGGGTGGACGCACAGGCCTGGGGTCCAGGTGCGGAAGACGCCATCGCCGGTGTCCCGCGCCTGTTGGGCGCCGACGACGATTGGGCAGCTTTCGACGAGCCTGCCTTCCATTCCACCCTCCCCCGCCTTGTCACTGAAGCACGACGCCGGAACCTGGCTTTGCGGCTGCCCTCCACCGGGCGGGTGATCGATTCACTGGTGCCCACCATTTTGGAGCAAAAGGTCACCACTTTGGAGGCGCGCCGCGGGTACCGGTATCTGATGTACCGCTACGGCACCAAAGCACCGGGCCGGGTAGCACCGCAGGGCCTCCTGGTTCCGCCCACGGCCCGGCAGTGGCTTGCCGTCCCCTCATGGGAGTGGCACAAGGCCGGCGTGGGACCACAGCGTTCGGCCACGGTGATGCGGGCGCTGCAGTCCGCCGTCGGGCTTGAACGCCTGGGTGCGCTCAGCGCTGCTGAAGCCGGAGCCAAAATGCAGACCATTCCTGGCATCGGCATCTGGACGGCTGCCGAGGTGGTGCAGCGGACCCATGGCTGCCCGGATTCGATTTCCGTGGGTGACTACCATTTGGCGGCTTACGTGGGGTACGCCTTGACCGGCCGAAAGACGGACGACGCCGGGATGCTCCAACTCCTGGAACCCTGGCGGGGGCAACGGCAACGGCTGGTCCGCATGCTTTACCTGAGCGGCTTCCGGAAACCCACGTTCGGCCCCCGCATGACGGTCCAGGACCACCGCTCCCACTAAGCATTCAATGCGGACGGGAGTTGTCCGCAGGAGTATTTACGGTGCCCTGCGGCGGGTATAGCGTGGCGTCCAAAGGACCCCAGCAGTGCCAGCCCAGCCCCGGGAGCCACCGTGATCCATACCCAGCAGCTCACCAAGACTTTCACCGTCAAGAAGGAAACAGTCGAGGCGGTCAAGGGGGTGGACATCGACGTCGCGCCGGGCGAACTCGTCGCGTTCCTGGGCCCCAATGGGGCCGGAAAATCGACCACCCTGCGAATGCTCACCACTCTGTTGAAACCCACCTCGGGAAGGGCCACGGTAGCCGGCATCGACGTTGGCCGGGATCCCGCCGGAGTCAGGGCGAAGATTGGCTACATTGGCCAAGGCAACGGCGGCGGCCACAGCTACCGTGTGATCGACGAGCTCATCATGCAGGGCCGCTTCCATGGCATGAACACCGCCGACTCCAAAGCCCGGGCCGAATCCCTCATGTCTTCACTGGACCTCACCGATCTCGCCAAGCGAACGGTAATCAAGCTCTCCGGCGGCCAGCGCAGGCGCATGGATGTGGCATTGGGCCTGATGCATTCGCCTGGGCTGCTCTTCCTCGATGAGCCATCCACCGGGATGGACCCGCAAAACCGGGCCAACCTGTGGGAACACATCATGCGTATGCGCCAGGAGCAGGGAACCACCATTGTGCTGACCACCCACTATATGGATGAGGCGGATTCCATGTCCGAACGGGTGATCGTCATTGACCACGGCACGATCATTGCCGATGACACCGCCGCCCGCCTCAAAGCCAACCTCGCCGGGGACCTGATGGCCGTCGAAGTGGCCGCCGGCTCAGCTGCCGAGGTCCGGGGGCTCCTGGGTCGTGCTGCGACCGAAGGCGAGGTTCAGGAAAACGCATACGACGGCGTCGTCCGGTTCAGCCTGCGGCTTGCCCGGGGCGCCCAGTTGGCGCCGGTCCTGCTGAAGGAAATGCACGACGCCGGTGCTCCCGCCCGGTCACTGGAACTGAAGCCGCCCACGCTTGACGATGTCTTTCTTGAACTCACCGGGCGGAGCTTGCGCGAAGGAGCTGAGGTTTGATGGCCGGACAAGCAGTAACCCTGGCAACAGAGGTTCAGAAACCGCGGATCGGCGGAATCCTCAACGACACCTGGTTTGTTTTCTGGCGGGAGATGCTCCTGCCATTGCGGGACCCCTTCTCGCTGATCTTCTCCCTCATTCAACCGCTGGTATTCCTGGGCCTGTTTGGGCCGCTGCTCGGAGCAGCCGTAGGGGCACCGGCGTTCGGCGGCCAGTCGACGCTGCAGTGGTTCCTGCCTGGAGTGGTGGTGATGATAGCCCTGTTCGGCACGTCCATGACCGGCTCCAACCTCCAGTACGAGCTGATGACCGGCTCCTATGAACGGATCCTGGCCACCCCGCTCTCGCGATCGTCGCTGATGGTGGGCAGGGCCCTGAAGGAATGGGCTCCACTTGTGGTGCAGGGCTTGCTGATCTCAGTGGTCTGCATCCCGTTCGGCTTTGTGTTTCATCCCGCTCACGTCCTGTTGGGACTGGTGATCCTGGGTATCTTCGGCATCGGGCTCGGGGCCCTGTCCTACGCCTTGGCGCTGGTGTCGCAGAACAAGGAATGGATCTTCTGGGGCGTCCAGCAAACGCTGCTGTTCCCACTCATGATCCTGTCCGGCATCATGCTCCCGATCGAAGCCGGCCCTGGCTGGATGAAGGTAGCCAGCCTGTTCAATCCGTTGACTTATCTGGTCAATGCCGAACGCGAACTGTTCGCCGGAACCGTCGGTATCCACACTTTCTGGGGGCTGGTGGCAGCCGTGGCGACTGCCGCCGTCGGGCTTGTGGTCGGTATCCGTACCATAGCGCGCAATACCAACTGATTAGAGGTGGAGGCGCGTCACCGCTTCCTGGCGCATGTCGATCTTCCGGACCTTCCCGGAGACGGTCATCGGGAAGCTCTCCCGGACATCCACATAGCGCGGGATCTTGAAGTGGGCCAGCTTGCCCCGGCAATACTCCGCCACGTCCTCGGCAGTGAGGGCGGCTGCCCCGGGTTTGAGGATGATGCAGGCCATGAGCTCCTCGCCGTACTTGGCATCCGGAACGCCGATCACCTGCACGTCCTGGATGGACGGGTGCAGATACAGGAACTCCTCGATCTCCCGGGGATAGATGTTCTCCCCGCCCCGGATCACCATGTCCTTGATGCGGCCCTCGATCACCACGTACCCGTCCTGGTCCATGCGGGCGAGGTCTCCGGTGAGCATCCAGCCGTCGACATCAATAGCCTCGGCGGTCTTGTCCGGTTGGCCCCAGTAGCCCTGCATCACGGCGTATCCACGGGTGCACAGTTCGCCGATTACGCCCCGTTCCACCGCCTCCCCGCTCCCGGGGTCAACGATCCGGCTTTCCAGGTGCGGCATGGTCCGGCCTACCGTGCTGGTCCGCTGTTCCAGGGTGTCGCCCGCGCGGGTCATGGTGGAAACGGGCGAGGTCTCCGTCATGCCGTAGCAGATGGCCACGTCCACCATGTGCATCTCGCCGATCACCCGGCGCATCACCTCGATGGGGCACAGGGAGCCGGCCATGACCCCGGTCCGGAGCGTGGACAGATCGTAGGATCCGAAGTCTTCCAGCGCCAGTTCGGCTATGAACATGGTGGGCACTCCATAGAGTGACGTCCCGCCGAAGTCCTGCACAGCTTCCAGCGCGGCCGACGGATTGAAACCCCTCCCCGGAATGATCGTGGCGGCACCGAAGCTGAGTGCGTTGAGGTTTCCGATCACCATGCCAAAGCAATGGTAGAACGGCACGGGAATCACCACACGGTCGTGTTCGGTATAGCCGAGCAGCCGCCCGATGGAGTGTCCGTTGTTGAGGATGTTGTGGTGGGTCAGCGTGGCACCTTTGGGGAACCCCGTGGTGCCGGAGGTGTATTGCAGGTTGATGGGATCGTGCGGGTCCAGTTGCGCCATCCGCTCGCGCAGCGCGGGAGGCCCGACGGCGTCGGCCCGGGTCAGCAGTTCGGCGTACGTCAGTTCGTGGCCGGTTTCCGGTACGCCGGAGCGCAGGCCCAGGAGCGGATCGCCGGGGAGGAACACCAATTCCTTGAGCTCAGGACATGAGGCGAGGGCCGCCCTGGCCATGCCCACGTAGTCGCTGTTCTTGTCCGTGGGTGCAGTGACCAGCGTCCGCATGCCGTTTTGCTTCACCACGAACTCCAGCTCGTGGCTCCGGTAGGCCGGATTGACGTTGACCAGCACAGCACCGACCTTGGCGGTGGCGTATTGCAGGATGGTCCACTCGGCGCAGTTGGGACTCCAGATGCCAATCCGGTCTCCCTTGGCCACGCCCAAGGCGAGCAGCGCGCGGGCGAGACGGTCGACGTCGTCGTTCAGCTTTTGGTAGCTCCAGCGGCGGGCTTCCCCGCCCGGCGCGGCTGCAGCCTCTATCAAGGCGTCGCGCAACGGGAACTGGGCGGCTACGCGTTCAAAATTGGCGCCAATGGTCTCTTCAAGCAGCGGGACGTCAGTGTCACCGGCGGTGTAGGACAACATGACGGAACGCTACCAAGCCGTCGCCCGCAACAGAACCGTAAACAGCTCAAAGGTGAACGTGTCCTCCCGGTAGTGTTGAGGGCATGAGTGCACCCATCGACCTGCAGGCAACGTTCATCCCCAATGACGGCGAATTCTTCCGTGTGAAGCTCGCCCTCGAGATCGCGATCGACGAGGTGGTCAACGAGCCCGGTTGCATCCGCTACGAACTGACCGAAGCCACGGAAGAGAAGCTCGTCCTGACCGAGCGTTGGGAGTCCGAGGAACTGCTGGAGAAGCACTCCAAGGGCATCGCCGTCCAGGACCTGAACGAATCCCTGAGCGCCCTGCTGGCAGAGCCGGTCCAGCTGGAACGCCTCTGATCCCGAAGTCGCTGCAAACGCAATGAGGTCGCCGGAATTATCCGGCGACCTCATTGCGTTTCCGGCGATCCCGTCGACCGCCGGGGAAGTTCTAGTTTTCTTCGGCCTGTGCAGCGCGCTGCTTGGCGACGTGGGCGTGGACCTCTTCCATGTCCAGGCCCTTCACGGCCTCGATGACCTGCTCGAGCTGCGGACCGTTGAGGGCACCTGGCTGCGAGAAGACCAGGACTTTTTCACGGAAAGCCATCAGCGTGGGGATGGAGGTGATTCCTGCCTCGGCGGCGAGCTGCTGCTCGGCCTCGGTGTCCACCTTCGCGAAGAAGACGTCGGAGTGGTTGTCCGACGACGCCTGGTAAACGGGGGCAAACTGGCGGCACGGGCCGCACCAGGCGGCCCAGAAATCCACCAGGACAATATCGTTGCCCTCAATGGTCTGTGCGAACTGTTCTCCAGTGATGTCAACTGTAGCCATGATTCCACCGTACGCGACCCTGGTCTGGAAGTCCCGTGCGGGGACCGCCTGTTCGCTTCCCGCGTCACCGGGAATAACCACGGAACCTGCTCCGTTGCGGGGCCCGCCGTGCGCTCCAACAGCGCTGCAAAGAACGCAAAGCAGGCCCCGCGACGGGAGTGCCTAACCGCCGGACACCGGATGCCTACCTGCCCAGCACGTATTTCAGGGCCGAGGCGTAGAGTAGCGCCACCTTGTTATGGCCGGTCTGGTTCATGTGGATGTTGTCCAGGAAGTTTCCGTCTGCCCCGGCGATGGTGGCGGTGCCGGCCATGGAAACGTGCGGCCAGCCCCGGAGCGCGGCCTCGCGCATCAGCATGCCATCCACCCAGCGGCGCTGGAAGTGGGTGGAATCGTAGCGGGAGAGCACGCCGTTGATGACAATGGTGCTCCGCGGATACTTACGCCGCAGCTCATCCCACAACTTGTTGGCCTGGGAAAGGATGGCGGCGTCGGTGGCCATGATCCGGGCATCATTGCCGCCCAGGTTCACTATCACCACTCCGGGGTTCCCCTGCGGCAGGAGGATCCGGTCCAGGAGGACGGCGTCCGTCGCGGAACCAACCGAACTCCCGGAGACGTAGCCCATCCCGCCGATACTGCGGACCACCTGGCGTGGGTAGCCTGCCGCGCGGGCCCCCTGTTCACCCCAGGAGTCCAGGTCCAGCTGCGAGTCTCCGAGGATTACGGCCGTGGAAGCATCCACTGCCTCCGCCGAATACAGTTCCTGGGTGGTTTGGTTCCAGATGGTCTCCAGCTTTTGGAAGGCAACGTGGTCGCCACGGGAATCGGTCCAGGTGTCGCGGACGGGCCAGCCGAAGTCGCCCGGGTTCACGGACCACACTTTGTAGCTTGGATGGCCGACAATCCGGGTTCCTGAACCTGGACCCCATACGAGCCAGCCGTTGGCGAACTGCTGGACCAGCCCCCCGGCCTTGGGAATCTTGTCCGTCAACGGCAGTCCCAGTTGGCCTGCCCCGCCGCCAAGTGCCACGTAGCGGTTGTGGATGTCACCATGCGTGGTGGAGTGGGCTCCTGTGGCCGCGGACCAGTACACGGTGCCGCCCTGGAACTGCTGGTACACGAAATTCGCCTGGCGGTTCTCTTCTCCCACGGGGTAACCAAGCGCCCCGTTCTGTCCCCCCGTTGAGGACCAGTAAGCCCGGATGGCCCCGGTCAGCACACGGGCCCCGGTGGCCGGAGACCAAACGATGGTTCCGCGTTGGTATTGCTGCGCCGATCCCCCGTTCTTCAGCCCGGTGGCCTCATCCGAGGTGGGGTAGCCGAGCTCTCCGCCCTCCAGGCCGGATTCCCGCCAGCGCCCACGGATGGCTCCCATGGAGGGATGCGCCCCACTGGCTGCCGACCACACAATGAAGCCGCGCTCGAAGACCTGGTACGCACCGCCGTCGGGCAGTCCTGTCCGTTCCCCGGTGACGGGGTAGCCAAGGTACCCGCTGTCAGTGCCCGAACGGACCCAGGCAAGATGGATGGCACCGCTGGTGCGCTGCGCCCCGGTACCCGGAGAAGACGTGATGGCTCCGCGTTCAAACACCTGCTTGGAGCCACCGTTGCGAAGCCCCAGGGCCGTGTCCGTCATCGGGTAGCCGTGGTATCCCGCCGGGCCGCCGTTGTCCCACCATGCGGTGCGGACCGGACCGTTGACCACTACCCGCGCACCGGTCCGGGCTGACCAGGCGATGTCTCCACCGGCGAAGCGCTGCACGCATCCGGAGGCCGCACATTCCTCTTTGGCAGTTGGCTTGAGCAGGACGCTCCGCGCCCAGGCACTCGTGTTGTACAACTGGCCGATGGCACCTGACACGGACGGCGCCGGTGTATCCGTGGCTACTGCCGGAACCGCTGTTCCAAACACACCCCCGGCCAGCAAGAGAACGCTTGCGCAGATTGAAAGCCCGCGGCGGGCATGGCCACTTTTTGACCCTGTGGAACCCATACTGCTACCCCATAAAAACTTGGGCGGAACGCCCGGCTGCTGCCTCCCCACCGGACACAGTCAGGCAAGTATGTTGGACGGCGGCGCCTACCTGTTAATCGACGCGGCCATTGGTGCAACATCGTTATTTTCCGATAGCTCTTGCGGCGTGTTGAACATGTGTTTAGTCTTTGAAACATGCGTTCAACCGCAGAGGATTTGACCACCCGGGCACGTATCCGGGACGCCGCCATCGGCTTGTTCGGCCGGGACGGCTTTGCCCGCGCCACCGTCCGGTCCGTCGCAGCGGAGGCGGGAGTGAGCCCCGGCCTGGTGATCCACCATTTCGGCAGCAAAGCCGGCCTTCGCGAAGTCTGCGACCAGCACGTCCTGGCCCAAACAGCCAGCCAGGGACGCGAGAAGGCCGACCCCGGGACCACCCGGCTCCTCATCCAGGACTACCTGAACAACCCGCACGAGTACGCCGACGAGATCGCCTACATCCGCCAATCCCTGGGCGACGAGTCGGACGCTGGAGATGCCTTCTTCGACGGGGTGGTCAGCCAAACGGAGGACATCATCCACACTGGCATCAAAGCCGGCACCATCCGCGCCTTCGAGGACGTCCGCGCCACGGCCGTGGTCATCGCGTCCAACAGCCTGTCCATGCTCATGCTGGGCCGGCATGTTTCCCGGGCGCTCGGCACGCCGGTCTCCGAGCCACACGGCATTGGCCCCGAGCTCCTGCGGCACCTGACCCTTCCCGCCCTGGACATCTACACCCACGGTTTCTACACAGACTCGCGGTTCCTCGAATCGGCCCGCGAAGCCCTCCACCACCAACCAAGCACCACCGAAGGGAGCATGCCCCGTGACCCAGGCAATCGTCGTCGAGGGGTTGCGTAAGAAGTTCGGCCACCGCGAAGTCCTGCACGGACTGGACTTCGCCGTGGACGCCGGCACAGTGTTCGGCGTGATCGGACCGAATGGCGCGGGCAAGACCACCACCATGCGCTGCCTGCTGGACATCATCCGTCCGAGCTCAGGAAGCATCTCCGTCCTGGGCCAGGATCCACGCCGGGGCGGAACCGCGTTGCGCCGCCGGATCGGGTACCTTCCGGGCGAACTGCACTTGGAGAACCGGACCACCGGCCGACGCGTCGTGGAACACTTCGAGGCCATCAGCGGCCCCGTGGACCGCGCCGACGTCAAGGCGCTCGCGGACCGTTTGGACCTCGACCTGGACCGGCAAACCCGGAAGCTTTCCAAAGGCAACAAGCAGAAGCTGGGGCTGCTCCAGGCCTTCATGCACAGGCCCGAACTCCTGGTGCTGGACGAGCCCACCAGTGGCCTGGACCCACTGGTCCAGCAGGAATTCCACTCCATGGTCCGCGAGGCCGTGGACAACGGCGCCACCGTTTTCCTCAGCTCCCACGTCCTGAGCGAAGTCCAGCAGGCCGCGGACGCTGTCGCGATCCTGCGCGACGGCGGCATCGTCACCATTTCCACTGTGGAAGCCCTGCGGAACGCGGCTGTGCGGCAGGTGAAGTTCAACGTCACGGGAACGGAAACGCACGACGTCGGCGCGCTGCTGGCCCGGGTGCCGGGCGTCGCCAACGTGGCGCTGCGGGAAGTTTCCCCCGACGGCGCCTCCCGCCCCGCCGTGGAGGCCACTGCCACCCTGTCCGGCCAGGTCCAACCGCTGGTGCGCGAGTTGGCCGGGCTGGAACTCACTGACCTGGTGTTGGAGGAACCGGACCTCGAAGAAGCCGTGCTCACGCTCTACACGGGCCACTACGAGGGCAACGGCCACCATTCATCCGGCACGCCGGCAGTCACCGGCCACGCCGCAGCGCCCAAGGAAAAAGCCCATCATGCCTAGGATCCTGCCCCTATTCACCAAGGCACTGACGGATTCCTGGCGCTCCACCATCGCGTGGGGGCTGGGACTGACAGGCGCCATCCTGCTCTACTTGCCTCTCTACCCATCCATCGGGGGCAGTTCGCAGATGCAGCAGATGATCGATGCCTTGCCACAGGGGATGACCAAGGCCCTGAACTACGACCAAATCGCCACAGGAACCGGTTACACCCAGGCCACGCTGTTCGGGCTGATCGGCTTCCTGCTCATGTCCCTGGCATCCGTGGGCTGGGGTGCCGCAGCCGTGGGCGGCGACGAGGAATCCGGGCTGCTGGAGCTCACGCTGGCCCACAGCGTCACGCGCATCCAGGTGGTCCTGGAACGGGCCCTGGCACTGGTGGTCCGCGTCGCCGCGCTGGCGCTGCTCGTCTTCGTCCTGGTGCTGGTACTGAACGGACCAGCG
Source organism: Paenarthrobacter sp. NPDC089714 (assembly GCF_044748905.1). Taxonomy (NCBI): domain Bacteria; kingdom Bacillati; phylum Actinomycetota; class Actinomycetes; order Micrococcales; family Micrococcaceae; genus Paenarthrobacter; species Paenarthrobacter sp. NPDC089714. The sequence goes on along the minus strand of NZ_JBIVGX010000001.1, from coordinate 184,831 downwards.
CAACTGGGTATCGACGTCGGGCACCTCGCCGGAGCCGTGGTGCTGTTCGCCGGGCTGGCACTGCTCAGCGGAACCGCTGCCTTGTGCCTTGGGGCGCTGACCGGCAGGAAGGTCTACGGGATCGCCGCCGGCGCGGCAGTGGCCGTCTTGGGGTACGTTTTCAACGCAGTGGGCAGGCAGAGCCCGAACATGGAGTGGTTGCTGAACCTCTCGCCCTACCACTGGGCCTACGGCAATTCGCCGGTAACGAACGGCGCCGATTGGGGAGCCGCAGTTGGCTTGCTGGGCATTTCGGCGGCGCTCATTGCCGTGGGCGCTGTGGCCCTGCAGCGGCGCGACGTGGGCGTCTAGCTGTTGCCTCGAGTGTGCTCCCGCGCCTCCGCCGCGCCCCAGGTATGCGGGGCCGGACGGCGGGCGCCTGGGAGGGCATTGTGTTCGCGCCATTCGTGGATCCAGTCCGGAAGTTCCAGATCCGCGGGCGGGGCACCGAACTCGGCGAGGATGTCCTCCTGGCTCACCGGCTTTCCCTTGGCAACCAGTCGCGTGGCGATATGGGCCCGCGCATAGATCTCCCCGTCCACCACCATGCGCTGCTCAAAGTAGATGGCCTTGGCGTCCAGGCCGATGATCCTGGTCTCCACCGTGTAGCGCTGCCATAGCTGAAGCGATTTCCGGAAGGCGATGGTCTCCCCCGCGGCCACCGGGCTCCAGCCGCGCTTACGCATCCTGCGCCAAATGCCGCTGCGCAACATGAGGTCGAAACGGCCCAGGTCCATGAGCGAGAAGTACATGCCGTTATTGACGTGCATCGCGATGTCGATGTCAGTAGGCAGGACACGCAAGGGCAGGGACGAGGTATCCCAGACAGCGAGCGGTGAACGCTTGGCGGAGGTAAAGAGCAGCATGATCGTGCGGAGAAGCAGGTGCATGCTTTTCATGTTACCCATCAGTAACATGTGCCGGAAAGAGGTATCCATCTGGCGGACCGCACCCGCCAGTCAAGGTGGGTTTATGTCCAACGTTTGCACAAACGTTTACCGCAGGTTCACGAAAACCGTGCACAATATCTGGAACTCATGAACACGTACAACAAACGGGGGGCTCCCTTGAGCACACTGCAAACCACCACGGCCGGCGGGGACGTCTGGCCCGAGCTCGCCATCCGCCAGGAAGTGGTTCTGGCGGACGCCCGAGGGAACCGCATCGAAGGAACCATCGACGGCATGACCGATGACCGCAGCACCCTGTGGGTCCAGCTCAAGGGCGGTCTGGGCCGCCAATTGGTCCACCACCTGGACGGCTACTGGCTCGAAACCCCGGCGGCGTAGTTGCCACGGCCGTGCAGGGCCACACCGTGACTAGTATTCCGGTATGACGCAAGCGCGATACCGGGACCTCGTCGAGTGGCCCCTGATGATCACGGCCCTGATCTTCCTGGGTGCCTACGCCTGGCAGGTCATAGGACGCGTCGATGGCGCCGCGGCCCAGCCCTTCGAAGTGATCCTCTGGATCACGTGGGGCATCTTCGCCCTGGACTACATCGCCAACCTTTGGCTCGCCGACGACCGCAAGCGATGGTTCTTCTGGAACCTGCACGAGCTCCTCATCGTGGTGCTCCCCTTCTTCCGCCCCCTCCGGCTCCTTCGGCTCGTCACCTTGCTCTCCGTGCTGCACCGCACTGTGGGAGAAACCCTGCGCGGACGCATAGCCACCTACGTGGCCGGCTCAGCCGCAATGCTGGTGCTGGTGGGTGCGCTCGCCGTCCTGGACGTTGAACAGGGCGCCCCCGACGCGAAAATCGTGACGTTCGGCGACGCCTTGTGGTGGGCCATCACCACCATTACCACCGTGGGCTACGGCGATCTCTACCCCGTAACACCCATGGGCCGCGTGGTGGCTGCCGCATTGATGATGAGTGGCATTGCCGTCCTGGGTATTGTCACCGCTTCCATTGCCTCGTGGCTGGTGCAGCGCATCGAGGAAAACGCTGAAGGCGTGGCAGCCGCCGTCGAAGACAAAACCCTGGCCGCTGAGGCGCCTGTGCGTGCCGAGATTGCGGTCCTGCTGACTGAGATCACGGCCTTGCGCCAGGAGATCGCCGAGTTGCGGGAGTTAAACGAGGAGCGCCGATAGGTCCGGGGTTGCTTGCACGCGCCTGGACTCGTCCGTACGGGCCGCCCGGGCCGCGATTGACAAGCGCTGCCAGGGACTGACAGGCATACGACGGCGGCCTGGCGGGCCGCAGATCGGCGGGGAGTCGGCGTGGGCCGTACCGCTACGACCCCCTTTGGAGTCCCCGCTCCCGCGACACGCCCCTGGGCTGCGGCTAGTCGCCCGGCATGGCGGTCAAAGTAGGTCGTGGCGGTACACGCCTGCCGCGCTGGAGTGGGCCGGGCGACACAGCCGGGGAGGTTCCAAGGACGCTTGCCGACGATGACCGCGTGGGCAAACAAAAAATCCCCGGAACCAGTGGTTCCGGGGATTTCCCGTTTGGGTGGCAGATGAGGGATTCGAACCCCCGTAGGCAGTGCCAGCTGATTTACAGTCAGCCCCCTTTGGCCGCTCGGGTAATCTGCCGAACTTCAAAAGAAGATCACTTCCGGAAGACCATTTCTTTCGATCCGGTAACCGAAGGCAGAGACAACCTTACAGAACTTCCGGCCAAGAATCTAATCGAGTCCCGAGGTGCGGAATTCGCCCGTATTTTCAGGCTTCACCAAGGATCCGGCCGGCCAGTTTGGCCTCGAACTTCGCAGCCTGTTCGGCGGTGATTTGGTTGAGCTCCACGGCCCTCTGCAGGTCCGCGTGGACGCCATCCATCCGTGCCGCAGCATTCGGGACCGGGCTCAGCACGATCGACGCTGCCACGGCGGCCGCTGCCACTGCGCTTGCCGCGGCTGCCGCCGCCGTTCCGATGGAACCGGCCGCAGCGCTTGCGGACTTACTGACGTAGTGGACGGCCTTGTTGCTCATGCTTACCTCCAGGGTGGCTTTTCCAACTGGTACAACTCTCAGGCAGCCGGCTCGGTTCCAACCATGCGTGTGCTGTGAGCGAACTGTGAAAGGGATCCCCAGCCACATCCACCTGCTTCCGTACTAGGCTTGAGGGCAGACAAACAGGGCTTGATGGCAGAAAAACCGCCCTTACCGGGCCCCCAACCTAAGGAGAGTCATGGCAGGCGAATCAACATTCGACGTCGTCAGCAAGGTGGACAAGCAAGAAGTCGCCAACGCGCTCAACCAGTCGCAAAAGGAAATCGCACAGCGCTACGACTTCAAGGGCGTCGGCGCGGAGATTGACTTCAGCGGCGAGAAGATCCTCATGAAGGCCAACTCCGAAGACCGTGTGCTGGCGGTACTGGACGTGTTCCAGTCCAAGCTCATCAAGCGCGGCATTTCCCTGAAGTCGCTGGACCAGGGCGAGCCCTTCCCCTCGGGCAAGGAATTCCGCCTGGAGTGCACCATCAAGGAAGGCATCGCACAGGACATCGCCAAGAAGATCAACAAGATCATCCGCGACGAAGCGCCCAAGTCCGTCAAGTCCCAGATCCAGGGCGACGAACTCCGCGTCACCTCCAAGTCCCGCGATGACCTGCAGGAGACCATGGCGATCCTCAAGAAGTTCGAGGAAGCCGACCTGCAGTTCGTGAACTTCCGCAGCTAAAGCGGATTTGGCCGTGTGATTACTGGGCGCTAGTCCCAGCAGTCCGCACGGAGTCCGCAAAATCTCCGAGGACCGCAGCGATCAGCCTTGATCCTGCGGTCCTCGTTTCATTATGGCAATGGCCTGACTGCAGATCGACCGCGAAAAGAACCCACCCGCGATGCCACATTGCCGCTGTGAGTGACTGGCCAAATGGTCCCAATAGTGTGACCATTCTTGGAGGAGGCAGACGATGATGGCGACAACTGAAATACCGAAGGTGGCGCACTACCGCTACACAGTCTCCTGGTCCCCTGAGGACCAGGAGTATGTCGCTCAAGTTACTGAGTTCCCGTCGCTCTCCTGGCTGTCTGCCGACAAGGACGAGGCTCTGCACGGGCTGGAAAAGTTGGTCAACGAAGTAGTACAGGACATGATCAGCGAAGGTGAGCAAGTACCACTCCCCTTGGCTGAGCGCGAGTTCAGTGGAAATCTCAGGGTGCGCGTTTCTCCCGCAAAGCACCGCCAATTGGTCATTCTCGCCCAGGAACAAGGGGTCTCGCTGAACCGATACCTCGTTGAACGCCTCGCCGGATAGCGCCCACCCTGCATCAGCGAACAGCGCCACGAAAGCCGGGGTCCGCTCTCACCACAGAGCCGGACCCCGGCTTTTTTGCGCCCTTAAGTCCATCGATCGCCGTAATGGAGGCAACTATTTAGGGCACAAAGGTTTTGCGTAATGCCGTCGCGCCAGTATCCTTCTTGCTTAGGCGAGCCTAAGTAAGGCTCCCTGAACGAAAGACACCCTTATGACCGCCAACTTCCTGATCGGCCTGCGCGAAGGCCTCGAAGCATCACTCGTCGTGGTGCTCCTCATGGCCTACCTCATCAAGACCGGCAGGAAGGCGCTGATCCCCCGGCTGTGGGCCGGCGTGGGATTGGCCGTGGCGATCTCCCTCGGTTTCGGCGCGCTCCTGACCTTCGGCCCCCGCGGCCTGACGTTTGAAGCCCAGGAAGCGATCGGCGGCGGCCTTTCCATCGTGGCCGTTGGCCTGGTGACGTGGATGGTGTTCTGGATGGCCAGGACGGCACGCACGCTGGGTGGCGAACTCCGCTCGCAGGTGGACAAAGCTGCCGACGGCGCCGCCTGGGGCCTGGTGCTTGTGGCGGCGCTGGCCGTTGGCCGCGAGGGCCTGGAAACCGCACTCTTCATCTGGGCCGCAGCACAGGCTACCGGCGAAACGACGCTGCCCCTTTTCGGCGCCCTGCTGGGCTTGCTGGCCGCAGCGGGACTTGGTTACCTGCTGCACCGCGGTGTGCTGAAGGTGAACCTCGGCAAGTTCTTCACCTGGACCGGCGTGGGGCTCATCATCATTGCGGGCGGCGTGCTCGCCTATGGCATCCACGATCTCCAGGAAGCCGGCATCCTGCCCGGCCTCCACAACCTGGCCTTCGACGTCTCGGCCGCAGTCCCGCCGTCGTCCTGGTACGGCACCTTGTTGAAGGGCACGCTCAACTTTTCCCCGGCCACCACCTGGCTGGAAGCCGCCGCCTGGCTGCTCTACGTCGTCCCCGTGCTCTTCCTGTACATCCGGACCAACAGATCGACGCCTCCCAAGGCGAAGAACGTCCCCTCCGCTCCTGCTGTCACGGCCCACCCGTAGCCGCACTCTTCCCCAACCCAAGGACCCCTCCATGTCTGGAACTTTCCGGCGCTCCGCGTCTTCCTCCGCTTTCCGCAAGGCCCTCGCCGTGATCGGCGCAGCAGCCGCCGTCCCGCTGGTGCTGACCGGCTGCACGGACAACACCAAGACCTCGGCAACCGCCACTGACGGCCCCATCCAGGTGAGCAGCACGGCCAGCGAATGCAAGGTGTCCTCGGCAACGGCGCCGAGCGGCAACCTGACGTTCCAGGTGAAGAACGACGGCAACGAAGTCACCGAGTTCTACCTGCTTGCCGAGGACGGCCTGCGGATCATTGGTGAAGTGGAGAACATCGGCCCGGGAATCTCCCGCAACCTGGTGGTCACCGCACCGGCCGGCAAGTACAACACCGCGTGCAAGCCCGGCATGCAGGGCGATGGCATCCGTGCCTCGTTCGAGGTCACCGAGTCCGGGAACAAGCCCAGTGTCGATGCCGACTTCCAGAAGCTCCTTGACACCGGCACCCAGCAGTACGCCGCGTACGTGAAGGACCAGACCGAGCAGTTGGTCACGGGCACCAAGGCCTTCGCCGACGCTTTCGCGGCCGGGGATGCAGCCAAGGCCCGCGAACTCTACGCCTCCACCCGCATGCACTGGGAGCGGATCGAACCCGTGGCTGAGTCCTTCGGCGACCTCGACCCCAAGCTTGACGCCCGTGAAGCGGACCTTGAGCCCGGCCAGGAATGGACCGGCTGGCACAAGGCAGAGAAGGACTTGTTCCCGCCGGCTGGCTACACCCCCATGACCGACGCCGAGCGCAGCGCCATCGCCAAGCAGCTCGTCGCCGACACCGAAGACCTGGGACAGCGCACCCGCACCGTGGAACTCACCGCCGACAAGCTCGGCAACGGCGCCAAGGAACTCCTGGACGAAGTCGCCACCGGCAAGGTTACGGGTGAGGAGGAAATCTGGTCCCACACGGATCTCTGGGATTTCCAGGCCAACGTGGACGGCGCCCGGATCGCGTTCGAGAGCCTGAAGCCTGCCCTGGAGCAGAAGGACGCCGAGCTCGCCAAGTCTTTGGACGAGAAGTTCGCTGCCCTGCAGACAGAGCTCAAGAAGCACGCCAAGGGTGATGGCTTTGCGTACTACAACGAGCTCAGCCAGGAGCAGGTGCAGCAACTCGCTGCCCTGGTCGATTCCCTCGGCGAACCGCTGTCCAAGCTCACCTCAGCCGTAGTCCTGTGACCGGCTGCCCCTTCGGGCACACCGATGGTGATCACCGCCCGGACCAACTGAATGCCGCCACCGGCTCCGGTGAGGGCGCCGCCGTCGTGCCTTCTGCCGGGGAGGCAAACCACGGAACGTCCGACGGCGGTGCTGCCGCCGGCGGTGGTGCCTCGCGGTTGTCCCGGCGCGGGCTGCTCTCGCTCGCCGGCGTAGGCGGCGCCGGTGCCGTGGCGGGGCTGGCCGCAGGCTTCCTGGGCCACGACGCCGTGACAGCGGGGAGCGCGAGCGCTGCCACGCCCGCCGCGGATTCGGTGGTCCCGTTCTTCGGTGAGCACCAGGCCGGAATCAGCACGCCGGCGCAGGATCGCCTGCATATGGCCGCCTTTGATGTGACCACCGAGGACCGTAAGGAACTGGTCAAACTCCTGAAGGACTGGACCGCAGCCGCCGAGGCGATGACCGCGGGCAAGGCAACTGGTGCCACGGGTGCTGTCGATGGTCCTTACGATGCGCCACCCGAAGACACCGGGGAAGCCCTGGACCTGGAAGCTTCCCAGCTGACGCTCACGTTTGGCTTCGGTGCCGGGTTGTTCGAAAAGAACGGCAAGGCACGCTTCGGTTTGGATGGCCGCCGGCCCGAAGCCTTGATCGACCTCCCCCACTTCCCTGGCGACGACCTTCAGCCCGGCCGGACCGGCGGAGACCTGGTGGTCCAGGCCTGCGCCGACGATCCCCAGGTGGCTGTGCACGCAATCCGCAACCTGGCCAGGATCGGCTTCGGCAAGGTCCGTGTCCGGTGGTCGCAGCTCGGCTTCGGCCGGACGTCGTCCACGTCAAGGGCACAGGTGACGCCGCGCAATCTCTTCGGCTTCAAGGATGGCACCAACAACCTGAAGGTTGAGGACCAATCGCTGTTGAACGAGCACGTGTGGGTGCCATCCGGCGACCGCCCGGAGGAGAACTGGATGACGGGCGGAAGCTACCTCGTGGCACGCCGCATCCAGATGCACATCGAGATCTGGGACCGTACCTCCTTGCGGGAGCAGGAGGGCCTGATTGGCCGGACCAAGGGCGTGGGTGCGCCGTTGTCCGGCGGCGACGAGTTCACGGCCCCGGACTTCACGATCGCCGGGCGCGACGGCGATCCGCTGATCCCGCTGGATTCCCACGTGCGGCTCGCCCACCCGGAGCAGAACGGTGGGGTCCGGATGCTGCGCCGCGGCTACAACTTCACCGACGGCTCGGACGGGCTGGGCCACCTGGATGCGGGCTTGTTCTTCATCGCCTTCGTGAAGGACCCCAGGACACACTACGTGCCCATGCAGTTGGCGCTGGCCAAGGGCGACACCCTGTCCGTCGAGTACCTGAAGCACACCGGATCGGGGCTCTTCGCGGTACCGCCGGGTGTACAGCAAGGCGGATACATCGGCGAAGGGCTGTTCGCCTAGCTGCCCGTTGCTGGCCCGCTGTCCCGTTGCCGCCCAGCAACAGAACAGCGGGCTTCAGGCGTTTTCGGCACTTCGTGCCGCGCTTTTAGGAGAGCGGGCGCCCGGCCATCTGTTCGAGCCTGCGGATGCGGTCCGCCATGGGCGGGTGGGTAGCGAACATCCGCCGCATTCCGCCTCCCCGGAAGGGGTTGGCGATCATCAGATGCGAGGCATTGACCAGGCGCTGGTCCTGCGGCAGGGGTACCTGGGTCACTCCGGATTCGATCTTGCGCAGGGCAGAGGCGAGGGCCAACGGATCTCCGGTCAGCTCGGCGCCGTCCTCGTCGGCGTCGTACTCGCGGGTCCGGGAAATGGCCATCTGGATCAATGAAGCAGCGAAGGGCGCCAGCAAGGCCATGGCGATCATCGCAATCGGGTTGGCGTTCCGCCGGTCCCCTCCCCCGAAGAACAGCAGCATCTGGCCGACAGAAGTAATGACACCGGCAACGGCCGCTGCGACCGAGGAGGTCAGGATGTCCCGGTTGTAGACGTGCATGAGTTCATGGCCCAGCACGCCCCTGAGTTCGCGCGCATCAAGCAGGTGCAGGATTCCCTCCGTACAGCACACGGCCGCGTTCTTGGGGTTGCGGCCCGTGGCGAAGGCGTTCGGGGTCATGGTGGGCGAGAGATAGATCCGCGGCATGGGCTTGTTGGCCCGGACGGAGAGTTCGCGCACGATCTGGTAGAGCTGGGGTGCCTGCGCTTCGCTGACGGGGTAGGCAGCCATGGACCGGATGGCGATCTTGTCGCTGTTCCAGTAGCCGTAGGCCGTGGTGGCGACGCCGATCAGCGCCATGATGACGATGGGCGCGGAACTGCGGGTGCCGGCGCCGATGATGGCCCCCAAACCCAACAGCACAGCCCACAGCACACCGAACAGCGCGGCGGTTTTGAGTCCATTGTTGTGTTTGTGCACGGTGTTCTTTCGCTTTCGTTGGCCCTTTTGCTGGAGTTCTGTCTGGATTAACGTCGACGCCGGCCAGCATGTTCCGGCATTCGGCGCCGACGCCTACGGCAAGGGATGCTTCGCATCGTAGGCCACGAAGCCCGGCTGTACGCGCGACGCCAGCCATGCCAGGACCATGCAGAGCACCCCGCCGATCAGCAGCACGCCACCTTCGCTCAGGAACTGGGTGACACCGCCGGCCAACAGATCCCCCACTCGGGGACCGCCGGCCACCACCACGATGAACACGCCTTGCAACCGTCCCCGCATGTGGTCCGGGGTGGCCGACTGCAGGATGGTGGTGCGGAACACGGCGCTGACTGAGTCCGAGATTCCTGCGAGCGCGCAACAAGCCGCAGCAGGGATGAGCCATAACGTCACGCCGTTCCGCCCGGAATCCCCCGCCATGAGCACCACTGCACCGAACGCGGCAATGGAGGCGCCCCAACCCACCACGGCGAAAACAACGGCGCTGCCTTGGCGGCGTACGCGGCCCAGGGGACCGGAAAACAGGCCGGCGAGGAAGGCACCTACAGCCGTGGAGGCAAGAAGCACACCCACGGTGGTCTCACCCCCGCCGATCATTACCGCCCCGATCGCCGGCATGAGGGCGCGGGGCTGGGCGCAGATCATGGCGATGAGGTCGATGATGAAGGTCATGCGGACGTTCGGCCGGGTGCCCAGGAACCTGAAGCCCTCAACCACCGAACGCAGACCTGGCCGCACGGCGTCCTTGGAGGGCGGGAGCGGCGGAAGCTTGAGAAGGCCCCACAACGCGAACGTGAAGCTGACGACGTCGATGGTGTAGGTCCAACCGAAGCCGATGGTCGCCACCAGGACGCCCGCCAGCAACGGCCCCGCCGTCATGGACAAGCCGAAGGTCAGCATGTTCAGGGCATTGGCGGCCGGCAGCAGGTCCTTGCGCACCAGGAGCGGGATGATGGCACTGCGCGCGGGACCGTTGATGCCCTGGGCTCCGCTCTGCACGGCAACCAAGGCGTAGAGCAGCCAGATGTTGCCAATCTCGAACCAAGCCTGGAGCGCCAATCCTGCGGTGGTAGCCCAGAGGACCAGAGACGCCACCAACGCCACCTTTCGGCGGTCATAGGCATCCGAGACCGATCCGCCGTAGAGCCCGGCAATGACCAAAGGAACCAAGGCGAAAATGCCCAGGAGCCCCACGTAGAGGCTCTCCTGGGTGAGCCGGTAAACCTCCAGGCTGACGGCCACCAGCGTCAGCTGCGTGCCCACGGCAGCTACCGATGCCCCCAACCAGAGCCTCCGGAAGGCCGGGCTTTCTTTGAGGGGAGTGATATCTGCCAGGAGTCTTGCCACCCAGCAACCCTACCCAGTGCCCGGCGTGGGCAGGACTCCCGGCGTAACCACACCCTTGGTAGGCTCACCCGGGGAAGGAAGGAGGGGTACGTATGGCGTTGTCACGTCAGTTGCTGTTCCGTTCCGCCATCTGGGAAATAGCCCGGCCCCGCCACCCGCTGACGGCGGGACACCTTGTGGTCCGGTTGTCCGATCCTTCCACCGCATTCGGCGAGGCCTCCGCTGCCGACTGGCTGCTGTGCCATAACCTCGCCCGGGCCGCTTTGCAGGATGTCCTGGGTGTCGTCCGGTGCGCCGTCATGTTCGCGCACCGCTGGCATCCGCTCGGCTCGGCCCTGGGTGAGCCGGTCGCGGAATCCTCCACCCCCACGTTCCACCTTTTCGGCCGTTGGGCTTCTGAAACCACGACGCCGGGACGCCAGCTTGCGCTGCCTGCCCACCGGCGGCTGGCCGAACCCGAGGAGACCCTGGAAAGGGTGGACTCGGAACTTCGGGAGTCGCTCCGTTTCTTTGCGGAGGGCCCCTTCCTGCCCGAACAACCTTCGGCTGTCCACCACTCACGCACCCAACCGCCGCCGGGGGTGCCGTTCGCACCTGGCCCAGGCGCCGGCGTCGTGCGTGCCCGGACGCTGGTGCCCCTGGTGGCGGCGGTGGATGCCTCCCGGCACCATAGCGTCATTGAACCTGCCAGTGGAGCCGCCTCCATAGCCGGGCTGCTTCCCGGTGAACTGGTGGCCATGGCCGCGTCGCTGGGTGCACTGCCCCTGACGAGCGGCCTGAGCGGCTTCAGTTGTGTCGCCGTGGAAGGCGAACGCGCCGGTTCTGCCGTGCGGATCCATGCCGTGGGCAGGTCCGGGGCCGAAGACGGGAGTCCGCTGTTGGATGTGTTCCGTTTGCCAGAAGTTAGCCTCGCCTTATTGTGAACTCATCAAAATAAGTGTTTCAATGAATGCATGACCGATCACACGACCGACCAGCAGGCATGGGCCGCAGCCCTGCATGCCCATGGACGGCGCGTGACCAAACAGCGGCTGGCAGTGTTGGCTGCGGTCCAGCATCATCCGCACTCTCCGGCAGAGGGCATCCTTGCCGCTGCACGCGAAGAGCTTCCTGAACTGACGGCGCAGTCCGTTTACGTGGTGCTCAGCGACCTCACGGATTTGCAGATGCTGCGACGCTTCGAACCCCCGCACTCACCCGCGCTGTACGAAACGCGGGTAGGCGACAACCACCACCACGCCGTGTGCATCAGTTGCGGCCGGGTGGAGGACGTTGATTGCGCGGTAGGACACGCACCGTGCCTCACGCCGCATTGGGACGAGAACTCCAAGCCAATGACCATCCAGATCGCAGACGTCCTTTACCAGGGAATCTGCCAGGACTGCCAAGCCAAACAACAGCTTCCCAAACAACCAGCAACCCAGAAATAGGAGAAACATGACTGCCATTTCGACCACACAGTCAGGTGCCCCCGTTACGTCGGACGCGCACTCCAAGTCCGTCGGCGCCGACGGTGCCATCATCCTCACCGACCACTACCTGGTGGAAAAGCTCGCACAGTTCAACCGCGAGCGGGTTCCGGAGCGTGTTGTGCACGCCAAGGGTGGCGGCGCTTTCGGTACCTTCAAGACCACCTCTGACGTCTCCAAGTACACCAAGGCCGCTTTCCTGCAGCCGGGTGCCGAGACGGACATGCTGATCCGCTTCTCCTCCGTGGCCGGCGAGAACGGCTCCCCCGACACCTGGCGCGACCCCCGTGGTTTCGCCGTGAAGTTCTACACCACCGAGGGCAACTACGACCTCGTGGGCAACAACACCCCGGTGTTCTTCATCCGCGACGGCATCAAGTTCCCGGACTTCATCCACTCCCAGAAGCGCCTCCCGGGCACCCACCTGCGTGACGCCGACATGCAGTGGGACTTCTGGACCCTCTCCCCCGAGTCCGCACACCAGGTCACCTGGCTCATGGGCGACCGTGGCCTCCCGGCTTCCTGGCGTGAAATGCAGGGCTACGGCTCGCACACCTACCAGTGGATCAACGCCGAGGGCGAGCGCTTCTGGGTCAAGTACCACTTCAAGTCCAACCAGGGCGTCAACTCCATCACCGGCGAGCAGGCTGAAGCCCTGGCCGGTTCGGATGCAGACTTCTACATCCGCGACCTCCACGGGAACATCGAGGCCGGCAACTTCCCGTCCTGGGAACTGCACGTCCAGGTCATGCCTTACGAGGACGCCAAGACCTACCGCTTCAACCCGTTCGACCTCACCAAGGTGTGGCCGCACGCCGACTACCCGCTGATCCACGTGGGCACCATGGAGCTGAACAAGAACCCGGAGAACTACTTCGCGCAGATCGAGCAGGCCACCTTCGCGCCGTCGAACTTCGTGCCGGGCATCGCTGCTTCCCCGGACAAGATGCTGCAGGCACGCATCTTCTCCTACGCTGACGCACACCGCTACCGCGTTGGCACCAACCACGCCCAGATCCCCGTGAACCAGCCCAAGAGCCCGGTCCACAACTACAGCCAGGATGGCCAGGGACGTTACCTGTTCAACTCCCCGTCCACCCCGGTCTACGCTCCGAACACCGTTGGTGGCCCGGCTGCCGTTGAGCCGGCTTCCCCGGCCGGTGGCTGGGAGAACGACGGCGAGCTCACCCTCTCCGCACACTCCCTGCACGCTGAGGACAGCGACTTCGGCCAGGCCGGTGCGCTGTACCGCGAGGTCTACGACGAGGCTGCCAAGGCACGCTTCCTCGACACCATCACCGGTGCTGTTGGCGGCGTGAAGAGCGCCGACATCAAGGAACGCGCCATCCAGTACTGGACCAACGTTGATGCCGAACTCGGCGCCAAGCTGCGCGCCAACCTCGGCGCCGGCGAAGGTGCCTCCGACGCCGAAGCAGCCAACAAGCTCTAAGCGTCAGCCCTAACGGGAACACCCCGCTGCGGATTCTTCTCCGCGGCGGGGTGTTTTTCTTTTCCACATAGGATTTCCGGTCTATGGCTTCGCCCGGTAGCGCATCCCTAGGATCCTTGCATGAGCACATTTGAAGGAATCCCCTCTGCCGCTTTCCGCTTCTACGAGGAGTTGGAAGAGAACAACAACCGCGAGTGGTGGCTTGAGCACAAAACGACGTACGACGCCGAGGTGCGGGAACCGCTGACCGCTCTCCTTTTGGAGCTGGAACCGGAGTTTGGGCCGGCTAAGATTTTCCGGCCCAACAGGGATATCCGCTTCTCCCAGGACAAGTCGCCGTACAAGACGGCCCAAGGTGCCTTCGCCGAAAGCAAGGAAGGCGTGGGCTTCTACGTCCAGATCAGCGCCTACGGACTCCTGATCGGCGGCGGCTACCACTCACATACCCCTGCGCAGTTGGCCCGGTTCCGCGCCGCCGTGGATGCCCCGGGTAGCGGCGAAGAACTCCGGAAGATCGTTGACGCAGTGGCCGCTGCGGGCTTTGCCGTCGAAGGCGAAAAGCTCAAGACCGTGCCCCGCGGGTTCGACAAAGACCATCCACGGGCCGAACTCCTGAAGCATAAGTCACTCTCCGCAGGGGTGGAGGTGGGTGAGCCGGAGTGGCTCTCCACCGCAGCGGCCCGCCAGGAGATCGCGGCCCGCTGGGAAACCCTCCGGCCATTGGTGGACTGGGTCAGCGAACATGCCGCACCCTAGCCCACGGGAGAGTCCACAGCCTCCTTGGCCGCGGCGAACTTCTCGTTCAACCGTGAGTGGCGCTGGCCGTAGGCGAAGTAGATGACCATGCCAACAACCAGCCAGATGCCGAAGAAGATCCAGGTCTGCACAGCCAGGTTGGTCATCAGGTAGAGGCAGAGGATCGCGGAGATCCACGGCACTACCTTGCCGAAGGGCACACGGAAGGCAGGCTTGAGGTCAGGGCGCTTCTTGCGAAGCACCAGGATGCCCAGGCTCACCATGACGAACGCGGACAACGTGCCGATGTTGATCATTTCCTCGAGCAGGTCAACGGCGGTAAGCCCGGCAACCAAGGCCACAGCCGCACCACAAATGATCTGCAGCCGGGCAGGCGTGGCGCGCTTCTCGCTGGTCTTGGACAGGGCACGGGGCAGGAGACCGTCCCGACTCATGGCGAGGACCACCCGCGCCAGGCCCATGAGGAGCACCATGATCACGGTGGTCAGGCCCACCAGTGAACCGAAGGCAATGACCTTGGCGGCATCGTTGTTACCCACGGCCTCGAAGGCCGTGGTCAGCGTCGGGGCTTTCTCTGCCGCGAGCTGCGTGTAGGAGACCATGCCGGTCAGCGCCAGGGAGACCAGGATGTAGAGGAGCGTCACCAGGGCGAGGCCGCCGAAGATGCCGCGCGGAAGGGTCTTCTGCGGGTTCTTCACTTCTTCGGCCGAGGTAGCAACGACGTCAAAGCCGATGAAGGCGAAGAACACCAGGGCTGCGCCCGCGAAAATGCCGAGGGTTCCGTATTGCGCCGGTACGGCACCGGTCAGGAATCCGAAGAAGGACTGCTTCATGACGTCGTCCACGCCGCTGCCCGCGGTGGGCTGCGAAGCAGGAACGAACGGGGTGTAGTTGGAGAACTTCACGTAGGTGAAGCCGACGACGATCACGAACAGGACCACGCCGATCTTGATCAGCGTGAAGATGTTGCCGACGCGGGCGGACAACTTTGTCCCCAGCACCAGCAGCACCGTGAAGATGGCGACAATGAGGAAGGCGCCCCAGTAGAGGTCCACGCCTCCGATGTTGATGGCGGGAGGCATGTCCACTCCCATGAGGCCAAAGACCTTGCTGAGGTAGATGCCCCAGTACTTGGCGATCACGGCCGCAGCGGTGAAAAGTTCAAGGATAAGGTTCCAGCCGATGATCCACGCGAGCACCTCGCCCATGGTGGCGTAGGTGAAGACGTAGGCGGAGCCTGCCACGGGGATCGCCGTGGCGAATTCCGCGTAGCACATGATGGCCAAGGCGCAGGTGACAGCCGCAACCACGAAGGAAATGGTGACCGCCGGGCCTGCGAAGTTTGCCGCTGCCTTGGCGCCCACGGAGAAGATACCGGCGCCGACAGCGACGGCGACGCCCATGATCATCAGGTCCCAGGTGCTCAGGCTTCGCTTGAGCTTGCGACCGGGCTCATCGGCGTCGGCTATCGACTGCTCGATTGATTTGGTCCTGAAAATGTTCATAAATATGCCACATTCTGGATGGGGGTGGTATAGGACTCATCAAGGATAGTGTCCGGCCAATGGACGGCCATATTTGTCCCAAATAATGAGACAACAAATGGACTAGTGGGGCTGATGGTGCTGCTGTGACTTCCGCTGTTGCCCCGCCACATCATGCGAAAGGCCCCATTCAGGCGGAAAATTCGCCGTCGTGGGGCCTTTCAGTTACTCAGGCTTGGACGTTCAGGAATGCTTGCTGTCAGACACCTGGCACGTCCCAGTCCATGATGGTGGAGCGGATCAGGAACCGTTTCCCTTCGGGCGCCTCCACGGAGAAGCCGCTCCCCCGGCCTTGGACAACATCCACTGTCAGGTGCGTGTGGGACCAGTAGGCGAACTGTTCCCTGGACATCCAGAACTCAAGGGGCTTGGCCCCAATGGAGTCTCCGTCATCGCCGAGATCGAACCTGCCCAGCAGGACGTCGGAGTCTCCCGTCAGGAAGTCACCGGCCGGATAGCACATGGGCGCAGACCCGTCGCAGCAGCCACCGGACTGGTGGAACATCAAGGGTCCGTGTTGCTCCCAGAGCTTGCGCAGCAGTTCCACTGCGGCCGGGGTCAGTGCCACCCGGGAGAAGTCCTCCCCCGGCAGTGTCACCGAAGCTTCCAGGATGTCCGGGGCCGCGGTCATCAGAACTTCAAGACCACTCGGCCGTCGATCTTGGCGTGCTTCATCTCGTCGAAGACGGCATTCACTTCAGAGAGTTCGCGGGTGGAGACCGTTGGCTTGATCTTCCCCTGCGCGTAGAACTCGAGCGCTTCCTCCAGGTCCTGCCGGGTGCCTACGATCGAACCCCGGACGGTGAGGCCCTTCAAGACGATGTCGAAGATCGGCGCCGGGAAGTCCCCGGGAGGCAGTCCGTTGAAGACGATCGTACCGCCGCGCCTGGCCATGCCGATCGCCTGGCCGAAGGCGGAGGGATGGACTGCGGTGACCAGGACTCCGTGGCAACCGCCGGTTTCCCGCTGGATGACCTCGGCTGGATCCTCGTGCAGGGCATTGACCGTCAGTTCAGCGCCGTGTTCCCGGGCGAGTGCCAGCTTGTCATCCGCAATGTCCACGGCCGCCACCCGCAAGCCCATGGCCACGGCATACTGGACGGCTATGTGGCCCAGTCCACCGATTCCGGAGATGGTGACCCATTGGCCGGGCTTGGCTTCGGTCATCTTCAGGCCCTTGTAGACGGTGACTCCGGCGCAGAGCACGGGAGCAACCTCCACGGGGTCCGAGCCTTCCGGGATGCGCGCGGCGAAACGGGTGTCCACCAGCATGTACTCCCCGAACGAGCCATCGATGCTGTAGCCGCCGTTCTTTTGCGACTCGCACAGCGTCTCCCAGCCTGTGCGGCAGTACTGGCAGTCGCCGCAAGCTGACCAGAGCCAGGCGTTGCCTACGAGGTCTCCTACGGCAACGTCCGTGACGCCTTCGCCCAGTTCCACCACTTCGCCCACACCCTCATGGCCGGGAACGAAGGGTGGCGTCGGCTTGACCGGCCAGTCGCCTTCGGCGGCGTGCAGGTCGGTATGACAGACCCCCGACGTCAGGAGGCGGACCAGCGCCTGGCCCGGACCCGGCGTCGGACGTTCCACTTCCATGACCTTCAGGTCGGTTCCAAATTCGGTAACTACTGCTGCTTGCATGGTCGTCGACATTGACGATCTCCCTTTTTCAGATGAACAACAGGATGTGTTGTGCACGGCGGCCGCCACAGGGACCAGCTGACGGACGGCTGCCGTGCACAAGCTCTCTAGAAGAAGCCGAGTTTGTTCTCGTTGTAGCTGACCAGCAGGTTCTTGGTCTGCTGGTAGTGGTCCAGCATCATGGCGTGGTTCTCACGGCCGATGCCTGATGACTTGTAACCGCCGAAGGCAGCGCCTGCGGGGTACGCGTGGTAGTTGTTGACCCAGACGCGTCCGGCTTGGATTTCGCGGCCCGCGCGGTAGGCAACGTTGCCGTTGCGGGACCAGACGCCGGCGCCGAGCCCGTAGAGGGTGTCGTTGGCGATGCCGATGGCGTCGTTGTAGTCGCTGAAGCGCGTCACCGAGACCACGGGGCCGAAGATTTCCTCCTGGAAGATCCGCATCCGGTTGTGGCCTTCGAAGATGGTGGGCTGGACGTAGTAACCGCCGGCCAGGTCGCCTGGGAGCTCGGCCCGGGCACCGCCGGTCAGGACCTTCGCGCCTTCCTGCTTTCCGATGTCGATGTAGGAGAGGATCTTCTCGAGCTGGTCGTTGGAGGCCTGCGCGCCGATCTGGGTCTCGGTGTCCAGCGGGTTGCCCTGGATGATCTTGTTGGTGCGGGCGACGACGTCGGCCATGAAGGAGTCGTAGATGCCTTCCTGGACCAGAGCACGGGACGGGCAGGTGCACACTTCGCCCTGGTTGAACGCGAAAAGCGTGAAGCCTTCCTGGGCCTTGTCGTAGAAGGCATCGTTCTGGGATGCGACGTCGTCGAAGAAGATGTTGGGGCTCTTGCCGCCCAGCTCCAGCGTGACGGGGATGAGGTTGTTGGAAGCGTACTGGCTGATGAGCCTGCCGGTGGTGGTCTCGCCGGTGAAGGCGATCTTCCTGATGCGGGGGCTGGAAGCGAGGGGTTTGCCCGCCTCGACGCCGAAACCGTTGACCACGTTCACGACACCGGCGGGCAGCAGGTCACCGATGAGTTCCATGAGGACCAGGATGGACGTCGGCGTCTGCTCTGCCGGCTTCAGGACCACTGCGTTGCCGGCGGCCAGCGCCGGAGCGAGCTTCCACACGGCCATGAGAATGGGGAAGTTCCAAGGGATGATCTGCCCCACCACGCCGAGCGGCTCGTGGAAGTGGTAGGCCGTGGTGTCATCGTCGAGCTGGGACAGGTGGCCTTCCTGGGCACGGATCGCGGAAGCGAAGTAGCGGAAGTGGTCGGCAGCCAAAGGGATGTCCGCATTGAGGGTCTCGCGGATTGGTTTGCCGTTGTCCCAGGTCTCAGCGACGGCGAGGAGCTCCACGTTCTCGTCGATCCGGTCGGCGATCTTGTTGAGGATGGCTGCGCGTTCAGTGGCTGAGGTTTTGCCCCACGACGGCGCCACCTTGTGCGCGGCATCCAGGGCCAATTCGATGTCTTCGGCCGTGCCGCGGGCAACTTCGCAGAAGGCCTTGCCAGTGACAGGAGTGATGTTTTCGAAGTAGCCGCCCTTGACCGGGGCCACCCATTCCCCGCCGATCCAGTTCTCGTAACGGTCCTTGAAGGTGACCTTCGATCCCTCTGCACCTGGCTGTGCATAAACAGTCATTGCTAGCTCCTTTGCTGCGAATCACGGTGGCTGTCGCCATTGATCCGAGCCTAGGAGCGGGAAGGTTGCAGCTACGTTGCAACCCTGTGAGGCGGGTCACTCAGACGGCCAGTTCGTCCTCCAGCCGCTCAAGATCGGCCACGATCGCAGCCCGCTTGGGCGAGCGCGGCGGCAGGAGCTTCAGGATCGCAAGGCGGAGTTCGACGTCGAACCGTGCCTCGGGCAGGTCGGCGTACTTGAGCAGCGAATCGGCGCTGCCGTCGCTCAGCAGCGCCTCGCGCAGCAGGTGCGAGACCCGTTCGCGCAACTGCACGACGCCGGGCGCCTCCGATCGTGGGAGGACGGCACCTTTGTAGATCTCCAAGGCAATCCGGTGGGCTCCGCGCTGCAAGCAGGTGAGGACCTGGCCGGAGTCGGGCAGGAGTTCCACGGGCAAGCGGTAGGGCCGGGATTCAGGGACCGCTTCCGGGCTGAGTTCGTGGATAACCTTGCGCAGCCGGACCATCTCGGCGCGGAGCGTCACCGCAGAACCTTCCCCGGGGTACAGCTGGGCACAGAGGTCATCGGCGCTCAGCCCTGCGGGGTGGTTGCCGAGAATGGCGAGGATTTCGCTGTGCCTCGCGGACAGCGTCGCCGTCCTGCCGTCGATGCTGAGCAACGCCTGGTCGCGACCCAGGAGTTGGAGGCTGTTGCGGTACAGCGAATGCTTGTGAGGTTTGTCCCCGGAACCGGCGCTTGCGGCGGAAGGCGAGCTCCGGCGTCGTGGTTTTGCGTTTGCTGTCGCAGCGAGTTGCAGGCGTTCGATCCGTAACTGTGCCTGGGCCGCCGCAACCGTTGCCTCAACGAGCGAAACCGTGTGTGGGGCTACGGCTGTCTCCGTGCCCGTGATGTCGACGACACCCAGAAGGGCCCCGGAATCGGGATCGTGGAACGGTACGGCCGTGCAGCTCCACGGATGGACCGAACGCTTGAAGTGTTCAGCGCCGGAGATCTGGATGCTGCGGTCCAAGGCGAGCGCGGTACCGGGTGCGCTGGTCCCTACGGAGGCCTCGGACCAATCCGAACCGGCAACGAACATCATGCCTTCAGCCCTGCGTTGCATCACGGGGTCGCCATCAACCCAGAGGAGGCGGCCGACGTCGTCCCCCACAGCCACCAGCAGGCCGCTGTCGTGGCTGGGCTGGATCAGGAGCTTACGGATCACCGGCATGATCGTGGCGAGCGGATGCTGCGCCCGGTAGTCCTCGAGTTCGTCAAGGTCCATGGCGAGCGGCGCTTCGGCCACGTCCGGGTTGGCTTGCAGGATGGCCGAACGTTGCCAGGACTCGCGCACCAGGCTGCGGAGGCCGGCCAGGTCCGCCGGATCCCAGGACTCCAGGTGCTCGTGGCCCGTAAGGGCACGCCGCTGCAGCAGCTTGGCGGCTTCGCTACCCGGAAGCGGCGGGTGGACTGGGCTCTTCATCGAACTCCCTGGCTGCGGTACATGCCGCGGTAACGGGGCGGCGTTCACGGCGGGCGGTACGGGCCAGTCTAGTTCGGCACCCGGGCTTTGGGTACAGCCGGGTTTGCCGCCGGCCGGTTTGCTCCGGGGTTCAGCCGCGGGAGATACGGATCATTTCCTCGCGCGGGACCACCTTGATGCGTTCGCGGACCACGCCGTCGCCGTTGTCCGCGCCGCCGGACCACGCCTCACCCAGGGCGGCCTCGTGGGCGTCCAGCCGGTTCCACCCCTCCCACGTGGTGTACTCGACGCCACGCTCCTCCAGGAGGTTGATGATGGCCTGCGGATCCGGGTTCTCCGCCGGGGGCAGGTTCAGCCGGTCCTCGAGCAGGCAGCCAATGGTTTCCAGCGCGTCCCCCTTGGTGTGCCCGATCAGGCCCACGGGACCGCGCTTGATCCATCCTGTGGCGTAGATTCCCGCTACGGGTTGGCCGTCGGCACCCAGGACGCGACCGCCGTCGTTCGGGATGACGCCGCGGCGGGCGTCGTACGGCAGTTCCTCAAGGGGCGAGCCGTGGTAGCCGATGGCCCGGTAGACGGCCTGGACGGGGTACTCGATGAATTCGCCGGTGCCCTTGGCGTTGCCCGTGCCGTCCAGTTCCATGCGTTCGAACTTGATGGCGGACACCGTGCCCGGGTTTTCCGGCGAATCCAGGATCTCCACTGGGCTGTGCAGGAAGTGCAGATGCAAGCGGCGGGAGGAAGGCTGTTCGGACTCGGCGTGTTCCTCCACCAGCCAGTTGGTCAGGGTGTTGACCATGGTCTTGATCTGGTTGTTGGTGCGGATGGCCTCGTCCGAGGCGTCGTCGAACTCGAAGTCCTCCGGGTAGAGGACAATGTCCACGTCCTTGCAGTGCGAGAGTTCGCGCAGTTCCAGCGGGGTGAACTTCACCTGCGCAGGGCCGCGGCGACCAAACACATGGACGTCCGTGACCGGCGATTTCTTCAGGCCCTGGTACACGTTGTCCGGAATTTCGGTGACCAGCAGTTCTTCGGGGTGCTTGGCCAGCATGCGGGCGACGTCGAGTGCGACGTTGCCGTTGCCGATCACCGCGATCTCCTTGGCTTCAAGGGGCCAGTCGCGGGGAACGTCCGGGTGGCCGTCGTACCAGGAGACAAAGTCCGCGCCGCCGAAGGAACCTTCGAGTTCGATCCCCGGAATGTTCAGGTCGGCGTCCTTGATGGCTCCGGTGGAGAAGATCACGGCGTCGTAGAAAGCCCGGAAATCATGCAGCGTCAGGTCCCGGCCGTACGTCACATTGCCCAGGAACCGGATGTCGCCCCGGTCCAGCACCTTGTGGAGCGCGTTGACGATTCCCTTGATGCGCGGGTGGTCCGGCGCTACGCCATAACGGATCAGGCCATACGGCGCAGGATACGCCTCGAAAAGGTCGATGCTGACGTCCACCTGCCCGTCCTTGACCTCGTTGGACTTGGTCAGGATGTCCGCGGCGTACACACCGGCCGGGCCTGCGCCGACGATCGCAACGCGAAGTGGACGACTGGGGGTTGTTGCGGCTGAGTCAGACACCGGGAGCCCTTCCGAAGCAGTGAGCCACGCCCGTTGTTGGGGCGCGCAGGTTTCCAATTCTAGATCTCGACCCCTGCCCCGGCGGCTCATATGGCAGGACTCACACAAATTCCTAATGTTTCAGGGAATATTGCGGAATATTGCGCCCGTGGGTGGTGTTGGCGCTTTTGTGTCGACACCCGAACAAACCACCGCAGCCACGTCCTCTTCGAACCAGCCCACGACGGCGGCAGCCGGGGGCGGCGGTGGCAGCAGTACGGATTCGGGTGCTGTTGCGGTGAAACCGGTTCGGAGTGAGACCACCACCGGCGTGTTGTTCGGCATCGGCGCGTACGGGCTCTGGGGTCTGCTCCCCCTCTACTTCTTCGTGCTGCAACCGGCCGGAGCCATCGAGATCGTCGCCAACCGGATTGTCTGGTCCTTGGTTTTCTGTGCCCTCCTGATCACGATCACGCGGTCCTGGAGAACCCTTTTTGCTGCGGTGAAGGACCGCTCAGTGATGGGACCGCTGGCATTGGCAGCAGGCCTGATCGCGGTCAACTGGCTCACCTACACCTTCGGTGTCACCACCGGCCATGCGGTGGAGACCTCCCTCGGCTACTTCATCAACCCCTTGGTGTCCGTGCTCCTCGGCGTGTTCGTCCTGAAGGAAAAGCTCCGGCCTTTGCAGTGGGCAGCCGTGGGAATCGGCTTCGTCGCCGTTGGCGTGCTGACGTTCTCCTACGGGCAGCTCCCGTGGATCGCCTTGCTCCTGGCCTTCAGCTTTGGCCTGTACGGCTTCGTCAAGAAGAAGGTGGGACCCAAGGTGGACGCGCTCACCAGCCTCTCTGTTGAAACCGTGGTGCTGGCCCCCTTCGCAGCCATCACCATGGTGGTCCTCGGAGCTACCGGCGTTGCCACGCTCACCACCCAAGGTCCGGGACACTTCTGGCTCATCTTGGCCTCGGGCGTCATCACCGCGGTTCCCTTGCTGTTCTTTGGAGCATCCGCCCGCCGTCTGCCCATGACCACCATCGGCCTGCTCCAGTACTTTGCCCCGGTGCTCCAGTTCATCGTGGCGCTCGCCGTTTTCCACGAGGCCATGACCACGGCCCGCTGGATCGGTTTCTGCGTAGTGTGGCTGGCCCTGGTGCTCCTCACCATCGACATGCTGAGGACTGCGCGGAAGAACGCGGTGCTCCGGAGGCAGGCGAAGCTCGCGGCCGCCTGAGTCCCGGGGTGTCGCCGGGTTCGTGGGAACGCTGCGCGGGGTTGCGCGGGGTTGCGCCGCGTTCGTGGGAACGCTGCAGGTTCGCTGGAAGTTTCCCGGCGAAAGCGCAGGCTTCCCGGGAGTTCGCCGGGTTCGTGGGAACAGTACGGGCCCTTACGTGAGCACGTCCGGGTTTGGCTCCCTTAAGCCCTCCCCCGCGCGTTCGGCGGTTTCCAGGCCCAACACGGGCACACCCCGCATCCCGGAAACGTCCACCTCCACCAAGGAATCCGCCAACGGCTTGAACGAATGGGCTCCAGAGCCCAGCAAGCGGAGGCCCACGAGGGCCAATCCGCCCGGCAGCTGGATCCGGATCCGCCCTGAGGCAGGCATACGCGTGACGATCGCAAAAACCCTGCCTGTGGACTGGTCCTCGGTGAAGTACCCCCAGCCGGGGTATTCCCAACCGTCAGCAAAGCCGCAGCCGTACACCGCCTCACCGTTCACCGCGAGCCATCCACCCACCCCGCGTGCGATCTCCACCTCGGCGGGAGCCATGGAACCGTCGCCACGGGGCCCGAAATTCAAGAGCAGGTTCCCGCCCAGGGAAGTGCAGTGGGCGATCATGTCCACAATGTCCAGGGGGTGCTTGAGCGTGGACTGCGCCCATTCGCCTTGGTGGTAACCCCACGATGCCTGCGGAATGGTCATGCACGCTTCCCAATCGCGCTTGGCAACGCCGGTGTTCCAGGGTTCGGGCAGCCTGCGCTCGTATCCGCTCTCGTAGTCGCCCATGAGCCGGCCGTTGGAATCCACGTGCCGCGCACCGAAATCGTCGGCCCGTAAGCGGCTGTTGACCACCACGCCCGGGATGCGTTCCTTGAGCATTTGCTCCACCTCCCACGTCCACCAGCCGTTGGCTTTCACCGACTCGTCCCAGGTCCCGTCGAACCAGAACCCCTTCACGTCCGGATACCTGTCCGCCAGTTCTTCCAACTGTTTCATCGCGAAGTCGAGGTAGCGCGCGAAAGCCGCGTGGTCGCCGTCGTTCTCCAACGTGAAGCGCCAGTCCGGGTGGTGCCAATCGAGCACGGAATAGTAGAAGCAGACATCGATCCCACGGGCCGTGTAGGCCTCGATGAGTTCGGCCAGGACATCACGGCCGGACGGAGTGTTGCCCATGTGGAAGTCCGTGTAGGCACTGGGCCAGAGGCAGAAACCGTCGTGGTGTTTGGTGGTGATGGTCATGTACTTGGCTCCGAGGGCCACCGCTGTGTCTGCCCACGCGCCGGCGTCGAAGTCCGCCAGCGTGAAATCGTTGGCCAGCGCCTCCCACCGCGCCTGCGGAATGCCGGCGATCCGCGGGAGGAACTCGGCCGCGAACTCCACGTCCTTGCCCTCCCACCGGCCCGCGGGCAAGGAGTAAAGACCCCAGTGGATGAATTGGCCCACGCGGTGTCCGCGGAAGCGCCGCATGGCGTCATCCTCGCGGGGATTCTCGCGTGAAGCACCGTACTTGAGCTCGATCACTTCCCCACCTGCCCGTCCCACGGCACGAACGACGCCAGGTCAACGGATTGGGTACCGCCGTCCGCCCACCTCACCGTGACTTCCGTCCCGGAAACCACGACGGCGGCCATCGCCTCCAGCCATTCGGGTGCCGGGGCAGGGTCCCGGGTGAGCGTGTGCAAAGCGACGTGCACTGTTTGCTCCGTGGTCCGCCGGGCAGAGAGATGCGGCACTGCCGAGTGTTCACCCATGGCGTTGGACCCCGTGTATCCGGTGGTTTCAGCGTCCTCCCAACCATGCATCCCCGTGACGGCTGCGAAAACGTCCCCGTTGTTCACCCATGCTGTGGCGCCTGACGCCCCCGCGGACACAGGCTGGTTTCCGGCAACCGCGTGGCCACCTTCACGGACCCGGTAATCCGCCGGACCGCGCACCAGATGGCAGCGCACTTCGTGGATCCCCCTGGTTACCGACACCGTGGTGACGGCAGTACCCGCGAGTGCCTTGCCGTACAACTGCGGAACATGGACCGAGCCGCTGACAACGCCGTCCGTCCGGCTGCCTCGGAGCGCACAACGCCGGCTCGCCACGCCGTCGGATCCCAGCAACGCGAGGTGGCCGTCAATGTTGTCCGCCCACGCCTGTCCCGTTCCCGGCGCGGTGTGGGTGGAATAGGAGAACCTGGCATAGTGCGGATCGTCCGGATCCGGTCCACCGCCAACTGGCAGGCCGCAATGGTCGCTGCCGTGGTTGGTCAGGCGGGACAGGCCTCCGTGGGTACTCAACGTCCACCCCAGGTCCGGCAGCGGGCGAACGATTGGCGGACCATCGCTGGGCTGCGGCTCCTCCACGTCCTGCCACACCGGGTGTTCCGGTGGGAGGGCCAGCCCCAGGAAACCAATGCCGGCCAAATAGGGCGAGCCAAAACCGCTGTAGGCCTGGCACGATCCTTCATGCGGGCCGTACCACCCCAGGCTCAGGGGTTCGTCGACACCCACGCCGAGGGCGGTGAAGTTCGCCAAGACCCCTGACGCCAACCTCCGCGTGGCCCCGGAGGACAACGGATTCACTCCGGACATTTCAGCGCACCACAACGCTGCCAGGACGGCTGTCCGGTACGCCAGGGAACGCCCCACATGGAGCACCGCCCCGTCCGTGGCAAACATCAGGCCCTGCGTCGACACAAACTCACGCAAACGCTCCAGATGCCGCTGCCCGTCAGGGGTTTCCTCCCGCCCTGTCATCTTGTACCAGGCCCAGAGATAGGGGTGGATGGCCCACGCGTTGTAGTAGTCGATCGAATGTTCCGGACCATCGGTGTACCACCCATCGCCCAGGTACCAGGATTCCACCCGGGCAACGTTGCGCCCGCCCGTGCAGCCGGAGACATCCTCGCCCACCGAGCGAAGGAACCCCTCGGCCATGGCAGGGAACAGCTGCCAGTTGTTGCCCCACACCTCCAAGCGGGCGTGGTGCCGCAACCAGCCGGCCACCTGCTTCTTCTCCGACTCCGTGAACGGATCCCACAACCACTCACGGGCAATGAACAGTGAGAAGGCTATATTGGCCGCCTCCACGATCGAATTGGTCACCCCCAGCAACGGCGACTTGCAGGTCACGCCCAACGGCCACCGTTCCTTGCCCACGGGATCAGTACCGGCCAGCAACGCCCCGCGGTACCACTCCGCCAAAGCCAAACGGTCCTGGCCGCGGGCTCCGGCGATGCGCGGAGCCGCCAGCAACAGGCTCCGGCCAATGGTTTCCATGCCCTCGCGGCGCTCGCCGTCGCGGGTCACGTGCCCGGGAAGCCTTGGACTGGCCTTGAGCGGGCTGGAATAGTTCCGGATGTGCTCCAGCCAGTGGTCGGCTGTGGCCTCCCACTGTGCCCGCGTCCAGCCCGTGAACGGGGAGGGTGCGGTCTGTGGTTTGGGCAGCCAGGGCAGGTTGGTGGGGAATGACTGTGTCACGGTGCTGGTTCCTTGGGTCTGGTGCGGGAGGGCTGATGCACGCTGATGAGTCTGATTGCGGCCGGAGCGCTACTTGGCCAGGGCCGATTCGTATTCGCCCCGGATGGTGTCTCCGCCGTTCTTCTTCCAGTCCGCCACCGCAGTCTTGAGTGCGTCCATGGAACCACGGCCCGCAATGACCGCCGTGGCAGCATCGGAGACTGGCTGGCCGAGCTTGGCCCCCTTGCTCGCATTCGTGGGGCTGAACAACGTGCCGCACGGATCTTCCACGCCCAGGGGAATGAGCTTGGAATAGGCGTTGTGCATGACGTCCACAATGTCCTTGTTGCTGGGATCGTAGACCACCTGCTGCGGAGCCGCGAGGTACTTCCACGGCACGGCGTTGTCCAGGAGCGCGCGGTCGGTGACCACGGGGTTGCCGTTGGCATCCAGCGTGTAGTCCGCGCCCTCTGCACCGTAGTTGAGCAGCAGGTACTCTTCACTGCCAAACGGTGCGGCCAGGAAGTTGGCCACGGCCAGGACTTCCTTGAGCTTGGCCTCATCGGCCTTCTTGAGCATCACGGTGGCGAAAGTGATGTTGTCCAGCCACGTCTGGGCCTTGCCGCCGTCGTGGCCCACCGGAATGAACGGGACCGCCTTGTTGGCCTTGTTCGCTGCCGGAACACTGCGCCCGTAGCCCGTGGGACCGATGTACGCGGGCAAGCCGTCATAGATCATGGCTACCTTGCCTGAGATGAAGGAGTTCACCATTTGCGACTTGGTCCAGCCCTCGGAACCCGGGACATACAGGCCGTCCTTGTAGAGCTTGGCGGCGAATTCGATCGCGGCAAAGTATTCGTCCGTTTCGAACGCCCTGGTGAGTTTGCCGCCGTCGTTCTTCCAGACGTTCGGGGTGCGGAACATGTGGTGGAGCATCGTCAGCCCGAACTTGGTGCTGCCCAGGGCCCACTGGTTCTTGGCAGGGTTGGTCAGTTCCTTGGCCACACGGTAGAAATCGTCCTTGTCCTTGATGTCCTCGGTGGACTTCAGGCCCACGGCTTCCAGGAGTGTCTGGTTGACGAAGCCCGAGCCGCCCGTGAGGTTCCGCGGGATGGGCAAGGAGTACAGTTTTCCGGCCTGGACGGTCTGCTTCCAGAAGACCTCCGGGATGGCAGCCAGGTTGGGGTAGTCCTTGACTTTGTCCCCGCCCAGCAACGGAGTGAGATCGGCGCATTTCGCTTGGAGAAACTCCACGATGTTCGGCACGGCGGCACCGTCGTTGAGCATGAGGTCCGGCAGTTCCCCGCCGGCAATGATGGTGTTGAACTTGGTGGCGTAATCGTCCGAGGACACGGACGTGATGTCCACTTGCCCACCCAGGCGCTTCTCGATGGCCTGCCATGCCGGGTTGTCGGCCCGGCCATTCGGGGCCGTGCCGAAGAGGTTGGTGATCGCCGTGATCCTGCCGCCGTTCAAGGGCGCCTTCGCGACGCTCCGGAAAGGGGCGGGGTACTTGTAGAACGCGGCCGGAACGCCCTCGGCGGTGCCTGGAATGTCTGCCATGGACGCCTTCAGCGGAACGGTGGAGGGCAGCAGGGCTTCGCTCGCGTTGGAGGCCACGCCGGTGGTTCGCTGGCCGCAACCGGTCAGGGCGCCGCCGCCGAACAGGGCCAAGGCGCCAATGCCTGCGACCGAGAGGAAGTTCCGGCGGCTGGGGCCGGCAGAGGGTACTGCGTTCATGGGGCTTCCCTTTCAAGTGGAATGGTTGATTAGCCTTTGATGGCGCCGGTGAGGACGCCCTTGGTGAAGTAGCGCTGGAGGAACGGGAAAACGATCACGATCGGAACCAGGGAAATCACGACGACGGCCATCTGGATCGCTTGGGACGGCACCGCCACTTCGGCTACTGCCGAGTCCCCCATCGGCTGGCCGAGCAGCACGTACTGGCGAAGGATCATGGACAGCGGCCATTTGTCGTCGTTGAGGTAGAGCATCGCGTTGAAGAAGGCGTTCCAGTACCCCACCGCGTAGAAAAGCCCGACGACGGCCAGCACACCCCGCGAGAGGGGCAGCACCATCTGGACCAGGATGCGGAAGTCCCCGGCCCCGTCGATCCTTGCGGCCTCGAAGAGTTCCTGCGGGAGGTTCATGAAGAAGGACCGGACCACCACCAGGTTGAACGCGCTCATCAGCGTGGGGAGGACCAGTGCGGCGTAACTGTCCAGCAGGCCGAGTTCCTTGACCATGAGGAAGCTGGGAATGATGCCGGGGCTGAAGAGCATGGTGAACAGTGCCGTCATCAGGAAGAAGCGCCCGCCTACGAGGTCCCGGCGGGTCAGGCCGTACGCCATGGCAACAGTGACCAGCAGGGAAAGGGCCGTTCCAACGGTCGTGATCAGGAGCGAACGGACCAAGGCGTCCGTGACCACGCCCCCGGCAAAGATGGTTTGGTACGCGGCGAACGTGGGTTCTTTCGGGAAGAGCACCAGTCCGTTGTTGGCAGCGATCTCCGACTGGCTGGACAGGCTCGTGGCCAGCACGGCGAGCAGCGGATAGAGGGCCAGGAAGCAAATGGCCACCAGGGCGATGGCCTTGGACAACTGGACAGCAGTGTTGGGCTTCTCCATCCAGGCCGGCCGCTGGCTGCGGCGGTTTACCCTGGCCTTGGCGCCGGCGCGCCCCGGACGGGCCATCAGGGTGCTACTTTGACTTGCCATTGGAATAGACACCTTCCTGTCCAAAGAAATGCGCGAGCTTGTTGGCGCCAAGGACCAGGACCAGGCCAACAACGCCCTTCACGAGTCCCACCGCCGCGGCCGGACCCCACTGTCCGTCCTGGATGCCGTGGAAGTAGACGTAGGTGTCCAGCACTTCACCGGCGCCGGGACCTACGTTGTCCCGCTGCAGCACGATCTGTTCGAAGCCCACCGAGAGGATGCTGCCGAGGTTGAGGATGAGCAGCAGGATGATCACCGGCATGATTCCGGGGAGCGTGATGTGCCACAAGCGGTGACGCGCGCTCGCGCCATCCACGGCGGCCGCTTCGTACAGTTCCTGGTCCACGTTCATGAGCGCCGCCAGGAAGATGATGGTTCCCCAGCCAGCGTCCTTCCAGATGGACTGGATGGTCACCAGGAAGGGGAAGAATTCGGGGGTGGTCATCGCGTCGAAGCGCGGCAGCCCGAGGTTTTCCAGCAGGTGCGGAACGGCGCCCGTGGCACCCAGGACTTCGGAGAACACCGCAACGATGATCACCCAGCCGATGAAGTGCGGCAGGTAGACCACGCTTTGGACGAACTTCCGGATCCTGTCCGAGACGATGCTGTTCAAGAGCAACGCCAGGCAGATGGGCACCGGGAAGAACAGCGCCAACTGGAGTCCCGTGATGACCAGCGTGTTGCGGAGGGCTTCCCAGAAGGCGCCGTCCTGGAACATCGCCGCGAAGTTTTCCAGGCCAACCCACACGCTGTCCATGAAGCCGAGGTAGGGCTTGTAGTCCAGGAACGCGATGATGTTGCCGGCCAAGGGAACGTAGTGGAACACCACGAAGTAAAGGAACCCCGGGGCGATCAGCAGCAACATCACCTTGTCGCGCCGGATCCTGGCCAGGAGGCTCTGCTTGCGGTGCCCGGGCAGCGTTGCGCCCGGAGGCCGTGAACGACGGCGGCCTTCCGCCACCGGGGCCTGCCCGCCGACGTCGGACCTCGCCTGGGGCGGCAGTGTCTGGCTGTTGGTGCTCATGCTTGTCCTCTGTCTGCGCCCCTTGGCGTGCGGGGCGGTGTGGAGTGGCTGGGGTACTCTGGCGCCCCGCGTTGAAATAGTAAGCGTTTACTATGCGTGACAAACTATCCAGAGAACTTATGTGATGTCAATAACATGCTCAAAGCCGCTCCTTTCTGTATGTAGAGCGATTGACAGGCGGCAGATCACGCACCTACTGTGGCGATCAAATAGCAAACGCTTTCTATAACTTTCTACGAGATGCGATGGGATCCACGTGACCACCAAGCTCCAGCAGGCCGGCACCATCAAGGCCGCCTTTGTGATGGGCCGCAACGTCCTGCCCACCTTGTTCAGCACGGAGGACCAAGCCAGGTTGCGCGGCATCGTGAGGCTTGTCAGGGACCAGCCCATCAGCGACTTCTCGGCACCTGGCGCCTTGGGGGAGCTCGCAGATACGGAGCTCCTGATCACCGGCTGGGGTGCGCCCGTCATCGACGGCCGCGTGCTGGACCAACTCCCCCGCCTTCGCTGCATTGTCCACGCCGCCGGAACGGTCAAGACCTTCCTGACACCCGAGGTGTACCAACGCGGCATCGACGTGTCGTCGTCGGCCTCAGCCAATGCCGTCCCGGTCGCGGAGTTCACGTTTGCCGCGATCGTCATGGGCTTGAAGCGTGCCCGGCGTTTCAGCGAGCAACTCCGCACCACAGGCGCCTCACGAAGCACCTTGGGATTCCCGTCCATCGGAACCAACGGCGTCACCATCGGGCTCATCGGAGCCTCCCGTGTGGGCAGGTTGGTGATCGGTCTGCTCAAGAACCTCGACGCAAGGGTCCTGGTCTACGATCCCTACCTGGACGCCGTCGAGGCTTCCCGCCTGGGAGTGGAGTCTGTGGGGCTGGACCAACTCTGTTCACTGTCGGATGTGGTCAGTGTCCACGCCCCGGACATCGCCGAGACGCGTGGCCTGATCGGCCGGCGACAACTGGAACTCATGAAGGACGGGACCCTGGTGGTCAACACGGCCCGGGGAGCCTTGATCGACTCCGCCGCCTTGACCGAAGAGTTGGTATCCGGCCGGCTGGATGCCTACCTCGACGTCACAGATCCCGAGCCCCTCCCGTCGGGCTCTCCGCTCCATGGGCTGCCCAACGTGGTCATCACACCCCATATCGCAGGCGCCTTGGGGAATGAGGTGCACCGCCTGGGCAGCCATGCGGTGACCGAAGTCCGCAGGTTGAGCGAGGGCTTGCCCCTGGCTTATCCGGTATTGGCCGCGGATCTTGCGAGAATCGCCTAGTGACTGAAAAGAGTTCCCCCACAGACCAGCTCCCCGGACGCAGCGGCACCGGCGCAACCATTGCCGACGTCGCGCAGGCCGCCGGGGTGTCAGTGGCCACCGTGTCACGGGCCCTCAGCGGCAACTATCCCGTGGCCAAGGCCACCCGTGAGCGCATCTTCCGTTCCGTGACAGAACTGGGCTACGTGGCCAATGCCCACGCAAGGGCCCTCGCAGGAGCCACCACGCGCACGGTGGGCATCATCATCAATGATGTTGCGGACCCCTTCTTCGCCTACATCGCCCGCGGTGTTGAACGGCAGGCGAGCGCTGAAGGCCGGCTATGCCTGATCACGGCAACCCATGGGGACAAGGAACGCGAACTTGCCCTGGTGGACCTCATGCGCGAGCAGCGGACGGATGCCGTGATCGTGGTGGGTGGAGCCTCGGACGATCCCCGGTACCGCAAGCAGATGGCCGACCGCGCGCGGGCACTGGCAGCCGCCGGTTCCTCGTTGGTGTTGTGCGGCCGCCCTTCCCTGGGCCCTGGTGTCCCCACCAAGATGGTCACTTATGACAACGAAGGAGGCGCCTTCGCTATTACCGACTACCTCATCTCGCAGGGGCACCGCAGGATCCTCTACGTAGGCGGCCCCCGCGATTTCTCCACCACGGCCTCACGGCTGGCAGGTTTCTACCGCGCCTTGGACGCCCGGGGCATCGAACGGGATCCTGATCTGGTACACGAGGGCGCCTTTGGCCGGGGCTTCGGCTACAGCCGGATGAGGGAACTGCTGGACCAGGACCTCCACTTCACGGCCGTGTTCGGCGCCAACGACCTCGTTGCCGCCGGAATCCTGGAAGCCTTGGAAGAGCGGGGCCTCCGGGTTCCCCAGGACATTTCCGTGGTGGGCTACGACGACGTTCCGGTGGCCAGTGAACTCCGGCCACGCCTCACCACGGTGCGGGTCCCCCTGGAAGAACTCGGGCGCGAAGCCGTCCGGCTGGCGCTGGCAGCCACTCCCCACGACGCCGGTGCCTCCGCAGACAACACCCTCACCGTCGGAACGCACATCGTGATCCGCGATTCGGTGTCACCACCCAGCAGATCCTGAGCACTTCTGTTCACTTCTGTTGAGGTGGGCCTCGGCTGATCGTAGGGTTGCTGAAAATTTCCGCCGCACCCATGTAACTGGCACTAGTGGTTGTTCTCAGAGCTGGGAACAACCACTACTGCCAGTCAGTTGCGGCCACCCCTCTCGAAACGGAGCAGTTTTGAACTCAACAGGACACCACATGAGCCGCAGGACCCTCTTCCACGTTGCAGGCGCAGCCGCCCTCGCCGGAGCCATGGTGGCCCAGGCCGGCCCCGCCCTGGCAGCACCGGCCGGGCTCAAAGAACTCATCGACCGCCGCAAGCTGGTCCTCACCGGCGCACGGAGCGCAGAAGGTGTTCCCGAACTCGCCACCCAGCTGGAGGGAATGGGGCAAACTGCCGAAAACTGGTGGACTTCCATGGATAAAGCCCCCGCCCGGACCTCCCTCTGGAACGACATCCCGTTGACCGGCATCGGACAATCCGCCACGGCAACGGGGAACCTGGGGCTGCACTTCAACAGGCTCTACGACATGACCCTGGGGTACGCCGTGCCGGGTAACCCCTACGCGGGCAACGCGGGGCTCGCGGCGGACATCGTCGCAGGGCTCAAGCTGCTCAACGACACCGCCTACAACCCCGGCATCCGAGCCGCCGGAAACTGGTGGTTCTGGGAGATCGGGGTTCCGCGGAAGTCGGTGGACATCCTGACCCTTCTGTATGCGGAGATCCCTGAGTCCCTCAGGACTTCCCTGCTCGCCGCAGTCCGTTGGTTCGCGCCGAACCCGAATTGGCGCGGGCGTGCTACATCCTTGGCGGAGACCGGAGCCAACCGCGTGGACAAGTCCTTGGCGTGCAGCATGCGGGGCATTCTGGACAACAACACAGATGAGATCGCCTTGGGCAGGGACGCCTTGAGCGACACCGTGCGCGGAGGAACCAACAGCGTGTTCACCTACGTGACCAGCGGCGACGGTTTCTACACGGACGGTTCGTTCGTGCAGCACAGTTACCTGCCCTACGCGGGGACCTATGGAGTGGTGGCCTTGGCCGGCATTGCCGAAATCATCGCGATGCTGGGCGGCAGCACTTGGGCCATCAACGACCCCAAGCAATCAGTTCTCCTGGACGCCATTGAAGACACGTACGCTCCGTTCGTGTGGGACGGCCGGATCATGGACACCGTGCGCGGGCGTGCCGTTTCCCGCCAGCGCGAGCCGGACTACGTGAGCGGCTTTGGCTTGATCTCCGCTGTCCTCTTGCTGGCCCCGGGCTGCGAAGAGCCCTACCGTTCGCGCTTCCTGGCACTGGCGAAGGGGTGGTTGGAACGGTGCGCGGACCAGAAGCTGGTAGGCCACCCAACGCAAAGCCTGGCGAAGTCCTTGCTGGCCCTGTCGGTGTTGTCCGATGCCTCCGTGACGGCGGCCCCGGCTCCGGTCTATAGCCGCATGTTCGCGGACCAGGACAGGCTGGTCCACCATCGCCCAGCGTGGGGTTGCACCGTCAACCTTTCCTCCAAGCGCATTGGCCGGTACGAATGGGGCAACAGCGAGAACAACCTGGGCTGGTACCAGGGTGACGGCATGACGTTCGTCTACACGAGGCAGGACCCGGCCCAGTTCAGTGCCGATTTCTGGCCCACGGTGGACCCCTATGGACTGCCCGGCACCACGGTCAACGACCAGGTACGGGCCAGTGGTGCCGGCGGAGCAGGAACGGGCATTCCCCGCGCCTACCAGGCCTTCGCGGGTGGGCTCACAGTCGACGGCCGCTGGGGTGTCATCGGCATGGACCACCTCAACCACAACAAGACTCTCTCCGGCAGGAAGTCGTGGTTCTTCCTCGACGACGCCGTGGTGTGCCTGGGTTCGGCCATCACCGGCACAGGTGGCGCTTCGGTGCAGACCACCATCGAAAACCGCGCCTATGCCCAGGGCAAGGTACCGGCGTTGCGGACCGACTCCCGGAACCGCGCCATGGCCCCCGGGGATGCGGCCGTGGTCCTGAAGCGCTCGCTCCATCTTGAGGGTCACGGTGGTTATGTTTTCCTTGACGCACCGGGAGTCACGGGCAGTCCCGAAGTGGCCGTGGTTCGCCGTACGGGCAGTTGGCATGACGTCAACTCCGGAGCAGATACGGGCGGCAGCAAGGACAACGTCACGCGGGACTACGTGACGCTGACGCACCGGCACGGCAAGGATCCCGTGGGGTCCGGCTACGCGTACATGATGCTGCCTGCCGCGACTCATGACGCCACGTTTTCCCAGTCGGCCAACCCGGACGTGAAGGTGCTGGCCAACTCGGCGGAGGCCCAGATGATCCAGGTGGGCAAGGAAGGCCTGGTGTTGGCCAATTTCTTTGCGGCAGTTGATGCGGCCGGTCATGCGGCATCCGGTCCATGTACGCTCGCCACACATCAAACAGGCGGCAAGCTCACCGTCTCGATTGCCGATCCGTCCCGGACGCAGGCCAGCGTCCGGATCACTCTTCCCGGCACGTGGAACACCCTGCTTAGTGCCGATGAGGGCGTCACCCTGGTGGGCAGCAACACCGTCGAGGTCCAGCTCGACGGTCATGGCCACCAGAAGAACCTGACGCTGGGCACCTAGGCCAGCTCCGCCGTCGAACCTGCCCGGCGAGCACCGCCGTCGAACCCGCCCGGAAGCCTGCGAAACCGCCGGAAGGTTCCGTGCGAAATCGACGGTCTCCCGCGAAATCAGCGGTAACGTGGCAACGCGAAAGAGGCGGGCCGGGGAATCCCCGGCCCGCCTCTCGCAGTAAGTCCTTACGCGTGCGCCTTGATGGCCTTCGCCAGGACGTCAAGGCCGTCCAGGAGCAGTTCGTCGCTGATGACCAGCGGAGGAAGCAAGCGGATCACGTTGCCGTAGGTGCCACAGGTCAGGATGACGACGCCTTCCTGGAGGCATGCGGCGGAAACAGCCTTGGTGAGCTCGGCGTTCGGCTCCTTGGAACCGGCCTGCACGAGTTCGATCGCGAGCATCGCGCCACGTCCACGGACATCGCCAACTACGGAAACTTCAGCAGCCAGTTCGCGGAGCTTGCCCAGGGCGAGTTCCTCGATGTGGCGTGCGCGGCCATTGAGGTCGTGCTGTTCCATGGTGTCGATGGCTGCGAGTGCTGCAGCACAGGCAACCGGGTTGCCGCCGTAGGTACCACCGAGGCCACCCGGGTGGACAGCGTCGAGGAGGTCGGCGCGGCCGGTGATCGCGGACAGCGGGAGGCCGCCGGCGATGCCCTTGGCCATGGTGATGATGTCCGGGACAACGCCCTCGTGGTCAACAGCGAACCATTCGCCCGTGCGGCAGAAGCCGGACTGAACCTCGTCGGCAATGAAGACGATGCCCTTTTCCTTGGCCCAGGCGGACAGCGCCGGGAGGAAGCCTTCGGCCGGAACAATGAAGCCACCTTCACCCTGGATGGGTTCGATGATGATCGCGGCAACCTGGTCGCCACCGATCTGCTTCTCGATCATGGTGATGGCACGCTTGGCAGCCTCGGCGCCGGTGATTTCCGGGTTCTCTTCACGGAACGGGTAGCTCATGGGCATGCGGTAGACCTCGGGCGCGAACGGGCCGAAGTTGGTCTTGTACGGCATGGCCTTGGCGGTCAGGGCCATGGTCAGGTTGGTGCGGCCATGGTAGGCGTGGTCGAAAGCAACCACGGCGTCGCGGCCGGTAGCCAGGCGGGCAACCTTGACGGCGTTCTCCACGGCTTCGGCGCCGGAGTTGAACAGCACGGTGCGCTTGGCGTGGTCGCCCGGGGTGAGGCGGTTCAGCTGCTCGGCAACTGCGACGTAGCCCTCGTACGGGGTCACCATGAAGCAGGTGTGCGTGAAGTGCGCGGCGGCGTTCTGGACGGCGGCGACGACGGCGGGATCGGAGGCACCGACGCTGGTCACGGCAATGCCGGAGCCGAGGTCGATGAAGGAGTTGCCGTCGACGTCGCGGATGATGCCGCCGTCGGCGTCTTCAACGTAAACCGGGACGCCGGAAGCGACGCCGGCAGCAACGACGGCGGAGCGGCGCTCAGCCAGTGCCTGCGACTTGGGGCCGGGGAAAGCGCCGTTGATGTTGCGCTTCTGCTCGATGCGGTACGAGAGTTCGTTCGCGGTGGTGGTCATGGAGTTTCCTTCTTTACTGATGGGGGCCGCACCGGCCGGGGTCCTGGCCGGTGCGAAGCGAAGTGGTGAGCCGGAGGGGACTATGCGATGGGGTTATGCGTCCAGCGCACTCATCACGTGCTTGATGCGCGTGTAGTCCTCGACGCCGTACATGGAAAGGTCCTTGCCGTAGCCGGACTGCTTGAAGCCGCCATGGGGCATCTCGGCCGTGAGGAGGATGTGGGTGTTGATCCAGACAGCTCCGAAGTCGAGGTCGCGGCTCATGCGCATGGCCGTGCCGTGGTCCGTGGTCCAGACGCTGGAAGCCAGGGCGTATTCGACGTCGTTGGCCAGCTCGAGCGCTTCGGCTTCGGTAGTGAACTTCTGGACCGTGATGACCGGCCCGAAGGTTTCCTTCTGCACGATGTCGTCGCTCTGCTTGGCACCGGTGATGATGGTGGGCTCGAAGAAGAAGCCCTTCTCGCCCGCACGGTGGCCACCGGTAACGATCTTGCAGTTCTCCGGCAGGTTCTCCACCACGGAGGTCACGGCGTTGAAATGGTTCACGTTGTTGAGCGGGCCGAAGTAGTTGTCTTCGTCGTTCTGCGAACCGGTCTGCAGGGTCTTGGTGTGCTCCACCATCGCCGCCACCACATCATCGTGGACAGAATCCTCGATGAGCACGCGGGTGATCGCGGTGCAGTCCTGGCCTGCATTGAAGAAGGCAAACTCGGCGATGGCCGCAGCGCTCTTCTTGATGTCCGCGTCCTTGAAGACGATCGCGGGAGCCTTGCCGCCGAGTTCCAGGTGTGCGCGCTTGAGGCCCTTGGCTGCACCACTGGCAACCGCGATGCCTGCACGGACCGAACCCGTGATGGACACCAGGCCGGGGACCTTGTGCTCCACCATCAGCGAGCCGGTTTCGCCGGTACCCAGGACAACGTTGAGGACGCCGGCCGGGAAGATCTCGCCGGCCAGGCGTGCCAGGACCAAGGTGGATTCCGGGGTGGTGTCCGAGGGCTTAAGGACCACGGTGTTGCCCGCGGCCAGGGCGGGGCCGATCTTCCAGATGGCCATGAGGAACGGGTAGTTCCACGGCGCAACCTGGGCCACGACGCCGATCGGTTCGCGGCGCACATAAGAGGTGTGGCCCTCGAAGTACTCACCGGCAGACTTGCCTTCCAGCAGGCGTGCGGCACCGGCGAAGAAGCGGAGCTGGTCAGCGCCGGCGGCAATTTCCTCGGAGGCGATGAGGGAGCGGACCTGGCCCGTGTTGCGGTGCTGTGCCTCCACCAGTTCGTCGCTGTTGGCCTCCACGGCGTCGGCGAGCTTGAGGAGCATGAGCTGGCGCTGGCCGGGCGTGACATGCTTCCAGGTTTTGAAAGCCTCACTGGCGGCGGCCATGGCAGCGTCAACATCTGCCTGCACCGAAATGGGCGACTTGGCGACGATCTCCCCATTCGTGGGATTCACGACATCCAGGAGACCCGTACCTGACGGCGTGACGAATTCGCCGTTGATGAAGTTCTGCAAGGTTTGAACCACGGTGTGCAACCCTCTTTCGGTGTGTTGGCATGGACTGGTTAGCTGATCAGAGCCTATGCCAGTGAGGTGCCCCACGGAATAGTCAGCTGCACACTCCCTGACCCGGCTCTTAGTGCGCTTGCCCAGTGCCGGGTTACCCTTGTATCCATGGCCATGTCCCTCGCTTCCCTCCTTGCTGTCCCCTCCCTGAAACTCCGGAAAACGGGCGCTGCGGAGACCACGTGGAACCAGGACATCAGCTGGGTGGCAGTGACCGAACTCGAGGATCCGCAACGCTTCCTCAACGGCGGCGAATTGGTCCTCACCACCGGCCTGCGCCTCAAGAGTGCCGCGGACCAACGGCGCTTTGTCCGGCAGGTCCAGCGTGCGGGTGCCGTGGGCATCGGCTTTGGCATCGGACTCACCCACGAGGCAGTTCCGGAACCCCTCATCGCCGAGGCCAACCGTTGGGGATTGCCCCTGGTTGAGGTGCCGTATGCAATTCCGTTCATCGCCATCGGCAAGCTCGTGGCGGAATCGCATTCCGCGGACCACTATTCAAACCTGGAACGGCTCCTGGCCGGCCACCAAATTCTGGCCCGCGCCCTCCTCACCGGCGGCGGACTCGCAGAACTACTGAAGCAACTCGGCAGCATGCTGCGCACGGACCTTGTGCTCACCCAGTTCAGCGCCCAGTTGTACAACAGCGTGCCCGGGAAGCCGGCTCCCACCGCGGAGGGCTGGGCCTCCTATCCGATTCCCACGGGCCGCCGCGACGCCTGCACGCTGTGGTTGCGCCAGCCCTTCATCGACTCCGGCATTGTCAGCTATGCCCAAAACCTCATCAGCGTTGAACTCAACAACATGGTCAAGCAGCGTCAGGCCCAGCGCGCCATGGCCGGCCAGGTGCTGGACGACGTCATCCACGGGACCCTGGAAACCATCGAGGCCGCCCGTCGTTTGGCCGGCGTGGGCATCAACAGCACCCGGAAAAACGTAGTGCTGGTTGCCGAATCCACGGCCCACCACAAGCAACTGGTCAGTATCTCGCTGCCGCAGGCGCTGGAAGGCGGCGTGAGCGCCGTCGTCGGGAAGGACCTGGTTGCAGTGGTGGCGGACGACGGCAGTTCGGCCACCGCGCTGGCAAAGAGCCTCAGCGACCACCTTCAGGAGGCGGGAATCCACGCCGTGATCGGCATCGGCGGCGCCTACACCAAGCCGAACGGCCTGCGGTGGAGCTACTTCGAGGCGCGCGACGCCGTGGCGCACGGCTTGCCGGTCAACGAGCCGGAGCGGCTGAGCCTGACATCGTTGCTGCTCGCCAGCGAAGACGTCCCGCTGGCGGACATGGCGAGCGAGTCCCTCACTCCCCTGCGCAAGTTCGATGCCGCCCATGGTGCCGAACTCGTGGCCACGCTCGAAAGCTACCTGAACCACAACGGTTCCGTTGCAGCCGTGGCCGAGGCGCTGACGCTGCACCGGAACACGGTCCGCTACCGGCTGGCCCAGATCACCGAACTCACCGGCTACGACCCCTCCCAGACCCAGGACCGGGTGCAGTTGTGGCTGGCCTTGGCGGTCCAGCGCCTGGGGTCGCGGAACCCCCGGTAGAACGTACGACGGCGGCACTCCCGTTGGGTGCCGCACCGCCCCCTGCGTGTCACGCTGGAGAGATTCGCCACAGAAGTCTAGACATTAGACGTCAAACGTCTAACCTTTAGATATGGCGACGACTTCACTTACTACGACGACAGGAAACATCCCTACGATCTCTCCCGCCGGCACTGCTGCTGCTTCGGTAGCCAGTGCCCGCGCGCCCAAGCCGCGCGTCGTCGCCGTCGTCGGCATTATTGCCGTGGTGCTCATCGGCCTCAACCTTCGTGCCGGCATCACCAGCGCCGCCGCCCTTTTCCACGAACTGCAGCAGTTCCTGGGCTATGGCGCTTTGGTGGCCTCGATCCTGCCCTCCATCCCGCTGCTGTGCTTCGCCGTGGCCGGGCTGGGGACCTCGTGGCTGACCCGCCGGGTAGGCGTAGAGAAAGCCATCTTCATCGCTTTGGCGCTCTTGGCGGCAGGCCTGTTGGTCCGTGGTGTTCCCGCCACTGGCGCACTTCTGGGCGGCACGGTGCTGGCGATGTCCGGGCTGGCTGTCTGCAATGTGGCCATGCCCTCGCTGATCCGTGAGCACTATTCCGAGCGCACCTCCATGATGACCGGGCTCTACACATTCACCATGTCCGGTGGCGCCACGTTCGCAGCGGCCGTCAGCGTTCCGTTGGCGCAGCAGCTGGGTTCGCCGTCCATGGGCTTGGCAGCCTGGGGACTGCTGGGCGTGGCTGCACTCCTCGGCTTCCTGCCCGTGGTCCTGCACAGCCACCGCAATGCCGCCAAGACCGAACGTCCCCGGGTGTCCATGTGGCCGCTGCTGCGCACCCGGTTGGGCATCCTCATCACCGCGATCTTCACCTTCCAGGCCTTCCTTGCCTACGCCGTGATGAGCTGGTTCGCCTACATCCTCACGTCGCAGGGGCTGAGTGCCTCCGAGAGCGGGCTGCAGTTCGGCGTGATGCAGCTGGTCTCCGTTGCTGCCGGCATGGTCCTGCTGGCTTTCGGTTCCCGGCCCGGCATGCTGCGCCCTGCTTTGTACCTGGCCAGCAGCTCCACCCTGGTAGCCATCGGCACCATGCTGTGGTTGCCCACGTCGCTCGCCGTCATCCCGGCCGTCCTGTTCGGCTTCGGGCTGGGCATCTTCCCGCTGGTCCTGGTGATCATCAGCCGCAGCGGCGGCTCCACCGCCGAGACCACTGCGCTCTCCACCATCGCCCAATCACTGGGATACTTGATTGCGGCCATCGGCCCCTTCGGCATGGGGCTGCTCCACAGCGCCACCGGTGGCTGGGTGTTGCCGCTGAGCCTGCTGTCCATTGTGGCCGTGGCGCTCATGGTCACCTGCCACCTGCTCACCAGCAAGCGCACAGCATCCAAGACCCAACCGAGGACGGCATGACCCTTACCCCTTCGCATCGCCCGGTCCTTGCCGAGGAGATCACCGCCAAGCTGCGGGACATGATCAAGTCCGGTGAATGGCCGTTGCAGGAACGCATCCCGGCGGAGCCTGAGCTCATGGCCACCCTGGGCGTGTCGCGGGGCACCTTGCGTGAAGCCATCAAGGCCTTGGCACACTCCGGCATGCTGGAAGTGCGCCGCGGGGACGGCACCTATGTGCGGGCCAACAGCGAGATCTCCGGCGCCGCCCAGCGCATGTACCAGGAGCACACGCAGGAGCACATCGTGGAGGTTCGGCTGGGGCTGGACACCCAGGCAGCCCGTCTGGCCGTCAAGCACGCCACGGCCGAGGACATCGCAGAGATGCGCCGGCTTCTGGCACTCCGCCAGGATGCGTGGCTCGCCGAGGACTACCCCACGTGGGCCGGTGCCGATTGGGAATTCCACGAGCGCGTCGCCCAGGCGTCCGGCAACCCCCTGCTCCACCAGCTGTATGTGTCCTTCGGCGGAGTCTTCCACAACGACCTCCTCCGGCAGCAGCGAAAGGACGGCTTCAACGGCATCCCGCGCGAAGGCCACGACGAACTCGTGGATGCCCTCGAAGCCCACGATCCCGAGGCGGCCGTCTCCAGCGTGTACCGGAACCTCGATTTCTGCGCGGACAAAAGCCCGGTTCAGTCCTGAGCTTTTAGGGTGTGAGTCCGCGATTCCCTTGCAGCCCGGCAACGGGATCGCGGGCTTTCGACGTCCTAGCGAGCCAACTCGATCCCCGCTCCGGCAGCGTCCCGGAACCGGGCGTCGATCAGCACCACGTCCCGGCCCGCCCGGTCCAACAGGCTCGCGGCAACACTGGCCCGGTACCCGGTGGCGCAGTGCACCCAGATCCGTTCCGCTGGCAATTCCGGGATGCGGTGCAGCAGTTCGTAGACGGGCACGTTGAGGGCTCCCTCAACGTGCGAGGCGAGGAATTCGTCCGGCCGCCGCACATCAAGGACCACGTCCTCCGCCGACCGCTCCTGCCGCAGCAGACTCCAGTCGCCGTGCGGGTAGCTCCTTCGCCGCACACCCGGCGCCATGGCGCCCACCCAGCTTGTCCCCGGGCCCTCGGAGCGATCGCCACCCGGCCTGCCGGGTTCTTCCCCGCGGGACCCTTGGCTACCCGTAGAGCGCCCATCGGTGGCAGGCCCGACGGCGGCATCCGGACTTTCGATGCCGATCCTCGCCAGGTCCCGGATCGCCGTGTGCACTTCTTCGTGGGACCCCAGAAGGGTGAGCGGCTGTTCCCAGGGGATCACCCAGCCCAGGTAGCTGGTGAAGTTGGAGCCGTTGCCGTACTCGAAGGCCACGCTGCCTTCCAGATGGTCCTCCGCGAAAGCCACCCTGTGCCGGAGGTCCACCACCCACTCGCCGTCGTGCAGGCGGCGGGCCAACTCTGAAGGTTCAACGGATTCCGGAACATCCAGGTCCGCGGCGGCAGGGCCCGCAGCGTTGAGCGGGCTCATGTGCGCGTAGTAGGCAGGGTAGGCCGTGATGTTCGCCAAGAGTTCTGCCACGAAGTGGTCCTCGCTGGGGTCGGTCAGGGCATGGTTGGACGTTGCCTGCTCCCCCAGGGTGGAAGCATCCTGGTGGCTCGCCGGGCCAATGGAACAGAAGGAACCGAATCCGTGGGTTGGGTAGAGCGCCGCGTCGGGAGATGCCGAAGATACCAAGCGCCGGACGGACGAATACTGGGCGTGCGCCAACGCGGCCGTGTCATTCGGGGTCACGAGGTCCGTCCGTCCAACCGAGCCGTACAGCAAGCTGCCGCCGGAAAACACGGCCTCCGCACCGCCGTCGTGCGTTTCATCCCGCACCACGTACGCAAGGTGCGTGTGCGTGTGGCCCGGGGTGGCGACCACCCGCACGGACAGGCGTCCTACGGAAAAGGTATCGCCGTCCATGACCGGCGCCCGCGCAAACGAAACCTGGTCCGCGGCGTTGACCAGATACTCAGCGCCGTGCTGCTGCGCGAGGACCAGCCCGCCGGTGACGTAGTCGTTGTGGAGGTGGGTCTCAGCGACGTGGGTGATCCGGACGCCGGCTTCGCGGGCGGCAGCTTCCACCCGGTCAATGTCCCGTTGCGGGTCGATCACCAACGCAACGCTGCCGTCGTGCACGAGGTAACTCCGGTCCCCCAGCTGGGGCGTTTCGATGACCACGACGTCCATGCTTCAGGGTACCGCTGAGGGTTAACCCCGTTAAAGCAGCAGCGGGGCCACTCGAAATGAGTGACCCCGCTTGCCGGATAAAAAACTAGACCTGCGCAGCTACGCCGTCGCGGGAGATGCTGACCATTTCCTCGCGCGGAACAACCTTGATGCGCTCACGCTTGACCTCAACACCGTGCGACGTGCCGGCCTCGGTAGCCGCTGCGCCGAGGGCGAGTTCGTGGGCGTCGAGGGCGAGCCAGCCTTCCCAGCTGGTGAACTGCACGCCGCGGGAATCCAGGAGTTCCACCATGGCGTCGGCGGAGGGAACCTCGGCGAACGGCAGGTTTTCGCGGTCCTCGAGCAGGTACGTGACGGTCTCAAGCGCGTCGCCCTTGGTGTGGCCGATGAGGCCAACCGGACCACGCTTGATCCAGCCCGTTGCGTAGAGGCCCGGAACGTGCTGGCCGTCGGCATCCAGGACGCGGCCGCCGTCGTTCGTTACGACGCCCTTCTTGTGGTCGAACTCAACATCCGGCAGGGCCGAACCGAAGTAGCCGATGGCGCGGTACACGGCCTGGACCGGGTAGTCGATGAATTCGCCGGTGCCGCGGGCGTTGCCCGTGCCGTCCAGCTCGGTGCGCTCGAACTTGATGCCGGCAACCTTGCCCGGGGTCTCCGGGGAGTCGACGATCTCCACCGGGCTGTGCAGGAAGTGCAGGTGCAGGCGGCGGGAAGCCTTGAGCTCGGAGAGGT
The DNA here is from genome assembly GCF_044748905.1 of Paenarthrobacter sp. NPDC089714. Taxonomy (NCBI): domain Bacteria; kingdom Bacillati; phylum Actinomycetota; class Actinomycetes; order Micrococcales; family Micrococcaceae; genus Paenarthrobacter; species Paenarthrobacter sp. NPDC089714. The sequence continues at coordinate 140,689 of NZ_JBIVGX010000001.1, read as the reverse complement.
CCTCGGGCTGCTCGGCGATCCAGTTGGTGAGCGTGCCAACCATGGTCTTGACCTGGTTGTTGCTCTGGATGGCCTCGTCCGAGGCTTCGTCGAACTCGAAGTCCTCGGCGTAGAGGATGATGTCGACGTCCTTGGAGTGCGAGAGTTCGCGGAGTTCCAGCGGGGTGAACTTCACCTGGGCCGGGCCGCGGCGGCCGAAGACGTGCACGTCGGTGACCGGCGAAGCCTTCAGCCCGGCGTAGACGTTGTCCGGGATTTCGGTGACCAGCAGGTCATCGGCGTGCTTGGAAAGGACGCGGGCCACGTCCAGGGCCACGTTGCCGTTGCCGAGGACAGCGATTTCGGTGGCTTCCAGCGGCCATTCGCGGGAAACGTCCGGGTGTCCGTCGAACCAGGAGACGAAGTCGGCGCCTCCGAAGGAACCCTCAAGCTCAATGCCCGGGATGTTCAGGTCCGCGTCCTTGATGGCGCCTGTTGCGAAGATGATGGCGTCGTAGTGCTTGCGGAGGTCCTCGATGGAGAGGTCCGTGCCGTAGTCCACGTTGCCGAAGAAACGGATATCGCCGCGGTCCAGCACCTTGTGGAGGGCGTTGACGATGCCCTTGATGCGGGGGTGGTCCGGAGCCACGCCGTAGCGGATCAGGCCGTACGGTGCCGGGTAGCGGTCAAAGAGGTCGATGCTGACGGTGAGTTCGCCGCTCTTGACGGCTTCGCTCTTGGTCAGGATGTCAGCTGCGTACACGCCGGCAGGGCCGGAGCCGATGACGGCGACGCGAAGCGGACGGTCCGCAGAACCTACGGGGGTGCTAGTTGACACGGCTGTGTTCCTTCTTCTTCTCAGTCCTCCCAACTGAGTCGCAGTTGTGCGCGTTTTGAGGGCTCACAACGCGCACTATTGCGACTTAGTTGGGTTGGGCGGGGCTTAGTTGGTGCGGACGCGGGGACGGTTGGGGGTAATGGTGCTGTAGTCAGCGGTCTTGAAGTGCTGGGGCGCAAACGGGCTGACACGGACAACATCGCCAATGACAATCACCGCTGGATTGGCCACGCCGACGGCTTCCGCCTGGTCGGCGATAGTCTCCAACGTGCCGATCGTGACGCGCTGTTCCGGCAAATACCCGTTTTCTACGATACCTACTGGAGTGTCCAAAGGCAGACCCGAGCCTGCCAGGGCCGCCGCAGACTCACGCAATTGGGCCACTCCCATGAGCAACACCACAGTGTGGTCGGGGCGTGCGGGGACTTCGGACAACTCTTCATGGCCGGTCACCACGCTGAAGCCCTTGGCCAGTCCACGGTGGGTCACGGGAATGCCGGCCGCGGCCGGAACCGAGATTGCGGATGTCACGCCGGACACCACTTCAACCTCGACGCCGTTCTGCCGGCAGAATTCTGCTTCCTCGCCACCGCGGCCCAGGACGTAGGGGTCGCCGCCCTTGAGGCGGACCACGCGGTTGCCCTTGAGGGCTTCCTCCACGAGGATGCGGTTGATCTCAAGCTGAGGGACCGGGTGGTGGCCGGGGGTCTTGCCCACCTCGATCACGCGGACGTCCGGCGCCAGTTCTGCCAGCAACCCGCGCGGGCCAAGACGGTCAGCAACTACGACGTCGGCCTGGCCCAGGAGGCGGCGACCGCGGACGGTGATGAGTCCCGAGTCGCCCGGGCCACCGCCAATGAGGGCTACCGAACCGTTCGCTCCCGGCTTGCGGTGCCGGCGCAGCGGGAGACCGCCGGTCTCCAAGGCTGTCGCAACGGCATCACGCAGGGCCATCGCACGGCGCGGGTCTCCCCCGGCGTTGATGGCGATCTTGACGTCGTCCACCACGGCCACGGCGGGGGTCCATGCGGCCGATGATTCATGGTCGGAGGCGTTGACGCACCAGATGCGCTGCGCTTCGGCGTCGTTCGCTACCTGGGTGTCCACGGCGGGAGTGCCGGTGGCAGTCTGGACGAACCAGACGCCGTCGAGGTCTTCCGTGCGGTACTCGCGCTGCTCCCAGGCCAGCAGGCCCGAATCCACCAGGCCGCGGAGTTTTTCGGAGGCAATGGGAGCGACGACCGTAACTTTCGCTCCGGCGTCGAGCAGTCCCTTGGCGCGGCGCGCCGCGACTGGTCCGCCGCCCACCACCAGCACCGGGCGGCCAAGGAGGCGCAGTGCTGTGGGGTAAATGTCCTGTATTGCCATGAAAAAACTGTAGGGCTGGCGCGTAACATGCTTCAAAGGCCCGGACACACCCGGTAACGCTGGGTAATGCAGCGTCACAAATGACGCAACCCAAGGATGCCGCAGGTGCTCAGAAGACGGACCAGCCAGTGCGGGTTGTGAATTCGTCCAGTGCTGCCACACCGGCCACCGAGTTTCCCGAACGCCCCAGGCCTGGGCTCCAGACGCTGATGGCACACTTGTTGGGAACCACCGCGACTATTCCGCCTCCCACTCCGCTCTTGCCCGGCAGCCCTACCCGGTACGCAAATTCGCCCGCTGCGTCGTAGGTTCCGCACGTGAGCATGACGGCGTTGATCCTCTTCGTTTGGGCCGGCGACAACACCAGAGACCCGTCAGCTCCGAGGCCGTTGGAGGCCAGGAACCGGGAAGCAAGAGCCAAGTCCTCGCAGGTCATGGCCAGGGCGCACTGCTGGGCGTAGGACTCCAGGACCTCGTCCACAGGATTTTCGAGGTTGCCGCAGCTGGCCAGAAAGTGGGCCAGCGAGGCGTTCCGGTGACCGCTTTCCAGTTCGGACGCAGCCACGCGTTGGTCGGTTTCAACCAGCCCGTTTCCGGATTCGCGCCGCATTAGCTCCCGTACGGCTCCTGCCGCGTCTCCGGTCAGGCTCAGCAGTCTGTCCGTCACCACGATTGCGCCCGCGTTGATGAACGGGTTGCGGGGTATGCCTTCCTCGCTTTCCAACTGGACCAGCGAGTTGAAGGGGTTGCCCGACGGCTCCCGGAAGACACGCTTCCAGATTCCATCGCCGTCTCTGGAGAGCACCAGCGCCAGGGCAAAGACCTTGGAAATACTTTGGATGGAAAACTCCACGTGCGCGTCGCCTGCAGAGTAGACCTCGCCTTCACGCGTCACCAGGGAAATGCCGAATTGATGGGGATCCACCGCGCCGAGCTGTGGAATGTAACCGGCCACTTGTCCCTGGCCGACATGCGGTTGAACCGCTCCTGCAATGTCTTCGAGAAGGTTTTGGATGTCCATCTTTACCTTTGCTGGCTTCGTCAACCCCCTCCTCGTTGAAGGGGCGTACACATGCGCCGAAGGTGTTCACGCAGCGACGCACAGCCAATAACAGTACCGTTCGGGGCGTCGCAGGGCTTGTTCAATGGAAGCGCACGGGTGATTGGGGTCGTAGTCCACGCCCAACTGTTGGGCGCAGTGGTGGTTGCGCCGGCGCGGCCTGGATCTTTTTTCGCCAGGGACCTTGACTGTTATGGTCGGAGCATGAATCGCGAGGTCGCGTCAGGTACGTTCCTTCTGATGGTGACCCCACTCCTGGCTGGCTGTCTGGGCGACTACTCCGCATCCGGCGACTGCAACGATCTGGCGAATGAGATCTCCCACGTCATCGAAAAGTCCATCGGGTCCGCGCCATCCCTGGACAGCGCGCGGGGCGACGGAGGGATGACGCCATGGTGCCGGATCGATTTCACAACCACCGATGAGTATGCGGCCGACGATAAGCGCCTCAGCGCGCTGAAAACCGACGTCGAGGCTGGAATGGCCAACTGGTCACGTGGCATCGTCGTGACAATACATGGCGGCAACGACCGCAGCATTGAGCTTCTCTCACCTGGCGAACAGGACTGAACAGCGCAACCCTGTTCTATCGTGCCTGTCCTCGCCCTCCAATGACCCGATCTCTCGTATGACCCGATGCTGGAGGTCTTCCGTTGCCGGTCGACCGTCATGAGAAATCCACCCATAGCGGCCGTCTGCCGTTACGCTAACGCTGGATCGCGTCTCCTTGCACCATGTCGTCCCAACTTGGCTTCCAGCCGAACGCAGGGGCGACGTGTTTGGCCACATTCCCCAGGAGCTTTGCGTTGTACTCCACGCCCAACTGGTTTGGAACCGTGAGCAGCACGGTGTCCGCTGCCTGCACCGCCGCGTCCTGCGCGAGTTCCTCGGCCAGTTGCTCCGGGGAGCCGATGTAGCTCTTACCGAAACGGGACAGGGCGCCGTCGAGTATCCCCACTTGGTCCTCGCGATCAGCCTTCGCGCGCAGACCAAAGTAGTGGTTGTCTTCCGCGTCCACGATCGGAATGACGCTGCGGCTTACGGAAACCCTTGGCTCGAAGTCGTGACCCGCTGCTGCCCAGGCATCCCTGAACATCTGGATTTGTTCGGCCTGCAGCTGACCGAAGGGCACGCCGGTGTCCTCGGTAAGGAGAGTTGAGCTCATCAGGTTCATGCCTTGCTCGGCCGCCCAGACTGCGGTCTTCCTGGTGCCGGCACCCCACCAAATCCGTTGTGGAAGGCCGGGTGACTGTGGCTGGATGGGAAGCAGCCCGGTAGCGCCTCCTGCGTAATGCGGGTCTGCCTGGGCTACGCCGTGTCCTGCAATGGCCTTGCGGAACAAGGCAGTATGGCGTCGTGCCATGTCGCCGCCGTCCTCGCCCTCCTCAGGAACGTAACCGAAATTGGAAGCGCCGTTCAGCGCCGGCTCGGGTGAACCACGGCTCACGCCGAGTTGCAGCCTGCCGTCGCTGATCAGGTCTGTGGCCGCTGCTTCCTCCGCCATGTACAACGGGTTTTCGTAGCGCATGTCGATCACGCCCGTGCCCATTTCGATGCGACTGGTGCGTGCTGCGATGGCACTCAGGAGCGGGAAAGGCGAAGCCTGCTGCCGGGCGAAGTGGTGCACGCGGAAGAACGCGCCATCAACGCCTAGCTCCTCAGCGGCGACAGCGAGCTCGATCCCCTGCTTGAGGGCTTCGCCTGAGGTGGGAACCAGTGAACCGGGGACGCGGGCCCAATGGCCGAAGGAAAGGAAACCGATCCGTTTCTTGTGCATGTCCGGGACAACGCCGGGCCGTGCCCGCTCATTCCGCGCAGGTCAGGTTTGTGCTGCGAACCACTCGGTAACCGGACTACGAGCCGCCTTCCGTGCCCGCCCAGGCTGCCACCGCCGTCGTGCGTAAAACCCTAAGCAGCCCGGCGGTAGTGCATGGCCACAGCTCCGTTGCTGAGCGGCAACGCCTCGACCAGTTCGAGGCGCCGCGTGCCCGGCAGTCCGTCCTGATAGAGGGTGGGGCCGTGGCCGGTGATCATGGGGTGGAGCAGGAATTTGTACTCGTCGATCAGGTCCAGCCTGTCCAGCTCCGTGGCCAGCTTGCCGCTGCCCACCAGCACCCCGTCGGGAGTGTTGTCCTTGAGTTCCTGGACGGCTGTCCGCAGCTCGCCCGTCAAGTGGTGGCTGTTGGTCCACGGGAACTCGCTTCGCGTTCCGGAAACGACGTACTTCGGCTTCGTCTCCAATTTGTCCGCCCACTCCTTCAGGGCCGGCGGCGCATCGACCTCGCCGCGAGCGACCAGCGGCCAGTAGGCTTCCATCATTTCGTAGGTGGTGCGGCCCCAAAGCATGGCCCCGCCTTGGTCCAAAAGGCGGGTGAAGTGCGCATGCGTCTCGTCGTCGGCGATGCCCTCACGGTGGTCGACGCAGCCATCCAACGTGACGTTGATACTGAAAGTAAGGAGTCCCATCTGGCGATCCTAGCCCTCGGATGCGGGCGCGTCAGCGGGTGCCTCCCGCTACGGCACCCGTTCCCGCCACCCGCACCCCGCACCCCGCGGCTGAACCCGCCACGTTGCCGCCGACAGCACCAGTTCGCGCCATCCGCACCCGTTAGAACGGGAGCACTGGGCGCGAAGGGGTGCGGGGCAGACGAAGAAGGGGAGCGAACGGCGGGAACGGCAGCATAGGGCGCGAAAGGTTGCGGGGCAGACGAAGAAGGGAGAGAGCAACCGCGCAAATCGGACGATACGTGGGAGAGGATCGCGGGGAAAGGGGTGTTCGGTGAGAGAGCGTCCGCAACAAAGGGGTGTTCGGTGAGAGAGCGTCCGTAAGAAAGGGGTGTTCGGTGAGAGAGCGTCCGAAGGTAAAGCCCGACGGCGGGAGTCACCGTCGGGCTTTATGTCGCCTTTCGAAAGGGCACGTCGCGTTTCGAAAGGGCTCGTCGCGTTTCGAAAGGGTTAGCGGGAGCTGCCCGCGAGCAGGCCGCGGCGCTGCAGGAGGCGCTTCTCGATCGGGCCGAACACGAGCAGCTCGATCAGGATGCCCACAAACAGGATGAGCAGGATAGCGGACATCACGATCGCCATATCGGACAACGCACGGCCTTGGTCAAGCAAGGAGCCGAGACCGAAGCCGATGGTGCCGCCCACGGCAATGATTTCCGCGGCCATGAGGGAGCGCCATGAGAACGCCCAGCCCTGCTTCAAACCGCCGATGTACCCGGGGAGGGCGGCCGGAAGGACGATCTGCAACGCCATCTGCACGCGGTTGGCGCCAAGGACAGTGCCAACGCTGCGGTACTGCGGCGGGATCTGGTCGACGCCGGAAATCAGGCCGTTGATAATCGACGGGATGGCACCCATGAGCACCACGAAGTAGACGGTGGCATCCGTGAGCCCGAACCAGATGATGGCGGCGGGGACCCAAGCCACGGAAGGCAGGACTTGCAGGCCGGAGATCAACGGACCGAAAGCGCGCCGGAGCGGAGCAACCTGCGCCAGCAACAAGCCCACAGGAGTTGCCACCACCACGGAAATCAGGAAGCCCACCAAGCCACGCTGCAGCGAAGTCCACACGGATTCCTGGACCTTGCCTTCGCCCCACAGGACGCCCAGCTGGGTGAGAACATCAATCGGGCCGGGAACCTGGTCGCGGCGCTTCAAACCCAGGGAAACGTAAAACTGCCAAACGAGCACGAGGACCACCAAGGCCGCCACTGGCAACAGGATGCGCTTCCAGTCAATGCCGGCCTTGCGCCGTGTGTCCGATTGGAGGTTGTCCAGGCCCGCCTCGAGGTCCCGCAGCTCGGAAGGGTTGCCCTTGATGGACGGCGAGGTGATGTGGTTCTGGTCGCTCACGGGGAGGGTCCGCTCTTCGGTGGTCTGGTTACTTGGCATGGCGGCGGATCTCCTCGCGAAGTCGTCGGGTAATGACGCCGGTGAGCTCCCCTGCCCGGCCGGCGTCGGTGCGGTGTTCTTCGGTGACATCCCACTCAGCCACCACCCGGCCGGGACGCGAGGACAGCAGTAGCACGCGCTGACCCAGGCGCACGGCCTCGCGGACGTTGTGGGTCACGAAGATGATGGTGCGGCCCGTTTCCTTCCAGATCCGCTCAAGTTCGTCGTGGAGGAGGTCGCGCGTGATGGCATCCAGGGCAGCGAACGGCTCGTCCATGAGCAGCACCTGCCGGTCCTGGGCAAGCGAACGGGCCAGGGCCACACGCTGGCGCATGCCGCCGGACAGTTCGTGCGGACGCTTGTCCCCGGCACCGCCGAGGTGGACGAGCTCCAGCAGCTCTGTTGCCCGGGCACGACGGCTCGCCTTGCTGCTGGACTTGTCGGCGAGCTGCAGGGCGAGTTCAATGTTGCCGCGCGCCGTCAGCCACGGGAACAGGGCGGAGTCCTGGAACATGAAGGCCGCACCATCGCTGGGCACCTCAAGGGCGCCCGACGTCGGGTGCTCCAGTCCCGCGATGATGTTCAGCAGGGTGGACTTGCCGCAGCCGGACGCACCGAGGAGGGCAACGAATTCGCCCTGCCCGATGGTGGCGTTGACGTCGTCCAGGACGGGGGCGCCGTCACCGAAGCGTTTGCCCAAGTTCTCCAGTACGACTGGCATGGTCCCGTCCTTCGTTTGTTGTTCGTGAAGCTGGTACTGCGTGCGCCGCGGCCGGAGGGGTCCGGTTGCGGCCGAGGCCGGTCCGCGTCCGGGGTGGAAGCGGACCGGCCTGTGTAGTGCTTAGTCCTGGCCGAGTCCGGCGGCGGAGGTTTTCTTGCCCTGCACTTCGTTCAGGGCGCGGAGGTCGAAGATGCCGTTGATGTCGGCGGTCTTGGTGGTGCCTGCGTCCACGCCGTCCTGGAGGAGCTTCTTGTAGGTCCCGGCCAGCGGGTCGGTGGTGAACTTGATGTTCTGCAGCGCCCGGTCGATCACGTTGGCCGGGAGTGGCTTGCCCGCGGTGTCCTTCAACACGGCGTTGATGGTGGTGGCCTTCTCCTCGGCGGAGGCGGAGTTCAGCCAGTTCACGGATTCAACGTGGCCTTTCAACAACGCCTTGACCGTCTCGGGGTGTTCGGCGGCGAACTTCTTGTTCACGATCAGGATGGTGGTGGTGAAATCACCCTTCTCCCACAAGTCCTTCTCATCCACCAGGACCTTCGCCCCGGCCTCCAGCACCAAACGCGAGGCCCACGGCTCAGGCAACCACGCGCCGTCGAGCTTTCCGTCCTGGAACAACTTCAACGTCTGGGCGTTCTCGGTGGGGTTGATGGTCACATCACCACTGCCATCAGGGCTGGTCTTGTACCCTTGGTCCCCCAACCAGGCCCGCAGCGCCACGTCCTGGGTGCCTCCAAGCTGCGGCGAGGCAAGGACCTTGCCTTTGAGGTCCGCTGCGGAGTTGATCTCTGGCTTGACCACCAACTGGGCGCCACCGGCGGCCGCACCGGCGATGATGCTGATGGACTCGCCGTTGCTCTTGACGAAGGAGTTGATCGCCGGGTTCGGGCCAATGTACGTGGCATCGATCGCGCCGGCGTTCAGCGCCTCGATCGCGGCCGGGCCGGCGTTGAACACCTGCGTGCTGAGCTTGGTGCTGCCGAGCTCCTTGGCGATGAAGCCCTTGCTGGTACCCACCAACGCCGGGCCATGGGTGACGTTACTGAAGTAACCAAGCTTCAGCTCAGCCGCCGGCGAGGTGGTCACAGCCGGGGCTGCCTGGTTGTTGTTCGACACAACCGAGGCCACGGCCGCGCCCGCACCGATCAGCAGGACCAGGCCGACGGCCAGTCCGATCTCCAAGGCACGGCGGCGTTTGGGCTTGGTGGACTCACCCGCAACAATGCGGATGGTGCCTGGATCAGGCTTCTGCGACTCGGGGGTGTTTGCCATGGGGAGGTCCTTAGAAAGCTTTGGGGATGTGAAGCGGGGCGAAGATCGGGCCCCTAACATCGCCCATCGAAGGCAAGGAAGGACCGTTCCAGGGAGGTCATGAATTCACAGTAGGGACTGTCATATTTCGCTTCAATCCCGGAGAAATCGGGGTTCATGAAGGTTCATGTGGCGTCATATTCGTCGCCAAGGCTTCAATATCCCGCGGATTCGTGCGGCAGCAACCTCCCACCAAACGGGCACCCAGCGCCCGCCAGTCAGCAGCGTTGCCAGCCAGGGTGCCGACGTGACCGGCACCCTCGGAAGCTCCCCAGGTCTTTGTCACGGCGTCGTAGGTTTCACCCGAATTCGGGTATGCCACCAGCGGCGCGTCGGTGAGGTTCCGGAGGGTGCCCAACGCCGGAGTCACAAGTTCCAGCGGCACGCAATTAAGCCCGACGGCGGCAACGCGCGGTTCCGTGCGGAGCAGCGCCGCCACGTCCGTCAGGGGCGTTCCGTCACTGATGTGGGCACTGTCCCGCAGCGTAAACGTGAACCAGCTTTCGACGTCGAACTCCGCCACGAGCGCCAGCAGCGCCTCAGCCTCGGCAAAGGATGGCAACGTCTCGCAGGCAAGGAAGTCCACCCCGGCGTCCACGAGCGCGGCGATGCGTGGGCGGTGGAAATCCCGGAATTCCGCGGAAGAAAGCGTGTAATCGCCGCGGTACTCGGAGCCGTCGGCGAGGTAGGCCCCGTAGGGTCCCACCGACCCTGCCACCAGGAGGGAGCGGGCACCGGGGTGCGCAGCGTAGTACTCCTGCCGGGCTTCGTCGGCCAGCCTGACACTCCGGGACACAAGCTCCAACGATTCCTCTACGGAAAGGCCCCGCCGCGCGAAGCCTGCCGGCGTGGCCTGGTAGCTGGCCGTGATCGCCACGGAGGCGCCGGCGTCGAAATAGTCCCGGTGGACCTGCTTGATCAGGTGCGGCTGTTCCAGCAGGACCTTGGCGGACCACAACGGATCGTCAAGATCGCAACCGTGGACTTCGAGTTCGGTGGCCAGGGCGCCGTCCAGGACCAGGTCAGTGCCTGCGTCAAGGAGGGTGCTCAAGGTGGTGTTCCGGGGCATGGTGCCTTTCCAAAAAAGAAACCGCGGCCTGTTCGGATATCCCGCCTTTAATGGCCGGGACCAGCGAACAAGCCGCGGTTCTGTGTCTTTGCGTGTCCTTAGATGACGTAACGTTCGTCTTCGTGGTCGCCCGGGTGGTCCTTGACCAGGCCGGCGGCAAGGGTGTTGCCATCGATCGGGTCGATCACCAGGAACGCACCCGTGCGGCGGTGGCGCAGGTAGTTCTCCAGAGGCAGCGCTGCGGCGAGACGAAGCTGCGCGTTTCCGATGTCGTTGAGCTCCAGGCTCGACGCCGGCTCGGACTTGAAGGTGGCGAGGTCCAGCTTGCCGGACACGCTGCGGACCAAGGCCTGGACCGTGCGGGTCCCGTGCTTCACCAGGACCTTCTGGCCTTCACGCAGGGGCTTGGGCGAGAGCCAGCACAGCGAGGCGTAGAGGTCTGCGGAAGCTTCGCGGACGGTCCCTGCTGCAGCGATCGTGTCCCCACGGGCAATGTCGAGTTCATCGGCCAGACGGACCGCCACGGACTGCGGGGCAGCTGCTTCTTCAAGCGAGCGGCCGGCGAAGTCGATGCCTACCACCGTGGTGTTGCGCGGTTCGTGTCCCGGAGTCAGAACCGTGACCTGGTCGCCAACCTTGACCGAGCCTTCGGTGATCTGGCCGGCGTAGGCGCGGTAATCGCGGTAGGCCTCAACGTCCAGTCCACCGGCTACGGCGTCGGGAGCCAGCGCACCTTGCGGGCGGATCACCAGCTGGACCGGGAAGCGGAAGCTTTCCAGTTCGGATTCGAGCTCATCGGCGGCCGGAAGGGTTTCGAGGACCTCCAGCAGGGCGGGGCCGTTGTACCAGGGGGTGCGCTCCGAGCGGTCCACCACGTTGTCGCCGTCCAGCGCCGACACGGGAACCACCAGGAGGTCGGCTACGCCATCCGAGCCAAGGCCCAGCTCGCGGGCAACCTTCTGCACGTCCGCTTCAATGTCGCGGAACACCTGCTCGCTGAAGTCCACCAGGTCGATCTTGTTCACAGCCACGATCACGTGGGCCACGCGCAGCAACTGCAGCACGGACAAGTGGCGGCGGGTCTGCTCCAAGACACCCTTGCGGGCGTCGATCAGTACGACGACGGCATCCGCAGTGGACGCGCCCGTCACCGTGTTCTTGGTGTACTGAACGTGGCCGGGGCAGTCCGCCAGGATGAAGCTGCGGCGGTCCGTGGCGAAGTAGCGGTAAGCGACGTCGATGGTGATGCCCTGCTCGCGCTCGGCACGCAGGCCGTCGGTCAGGAGCGCCAGGTCGATGCCGCCCTTGTCGCCGCCGAAACCGCGATCCGCGGAGGTGCGGGCAACGGCGTCGAGCTGGTCGGCAAGGATCGCCTTCGAGTCGTGGAGGAGGCGGCCCACAAGAGTGGACTTGCCGTCGTCGACCGAGCCGGCGGTAGCGAAACGGAACAGCGTGGACGGAAGCGGCGCGGACTCGAGTCCGGCTTCCAGGAAGGTGGTTTCGGTGCTCATTTAGAAGTAGCCGTCCTTCTTGCGGTCTTCCATGGCTGCCTCGGAGATGCGGTCATCTGCACGGGTGGCGCCACGTTCGGTCAGGGTGGAGGCAGCGACTTCAACAACGACGTCGGCCACGGTGTACGCGTCGGATTCGACGGCACCGGTGCAGGACATGTCGCCCACCGTGCGGTACCGGACCGTCTTGGTGATGACGTCCTCGTGCGGGAGCGGCTGGGAAACCTCGCCGACCGCGCGCCACATTCCGTCGCGGGCGAACACCTCGCGCTCGTGGGCGTAGTACAGGCCGGGGAGCTCAATGTTCTCGCGCTCGATGTAACGCCAGATGTCCAGCTCGGTCCAGTTGCTGATGGGGAACGCGCGAACGTGCTGGCCAACCGTGTGGCGGCCGTTGTACAGGTTCCACAGCTCGGGACGCTGGTTGCGCGGATCCCACTGGCCGAACTCGTCGCGGAGGCTCAGGATGCGCTCCTTGGCACGGGCCTTGTCCTCGTCGCGGCGGCCGCCGCCGAAAACGGCGTCGAACTTGTTCTTCTGGATCGCATCCAGCAGCGGAACCGTCTGAAGCGGGTTGCGGGTGCCATCGGCACGCTCGGCCAGTTCGCCGCGGTCGATGAATTCCTGCACCGAGCCCACAACGAGCTTCAGGCCCAGGCGCTCAACCGTGCGGTCGCGGAAGTCCAGGACCTCCGGGAAATTGTGGCCGGTATCCACGTGGAGCACCGGGAAGGGAACCTTGCCCGGCCAGAAAGCCTTGGTGGCCAGGTGCAGCATCACCACGGAGTCCTTGCCGCCGGAGAACAGCAGCGCGGGCTTCTCGAACTCGGCAACAACCTCGCGGATGATGTGGATGGCCTCGGACTCGAGGGTGTCCAGTGAGCTGAGTCGCTCGACCGAGGATCCGCCGTGCCCGCTTCGCGATGCCCGCCACGCCGCGGCGGATTCCTCGGTCTCGCTCTGCAACTGGTTCAACTCGAGGTCCTCGCTGGTTGTAGAAGTGCTCATGTGTGTAGTCCGCATTCTGTCTTGTCGGTACCTGACCAGCGGCCGGCTCGGGGGTCTTCGCCCGGGGCCACTTTGCGGGTGCAGGGCTGGCATCCGATGGACGGGTAGCCCTGGCTCAGGAGGGGGTTGACGGGAAGGATGTTGTCCTCGGAGTACTCCACCAACTGATCGAAGGACCAGTCCACCATGGGGTTCACCTTGACCAGGCCGAAGCCTTCATCCCACGTGACCACGGGGGTGTTGGTGCGGGTGGGGCCTTCGTCGCGGCGTACGCCGGTGAACCACACCTCGTAGCCACCAAGCGAACGCCGGAGCGGTGCCACCTTGCGGAGCGCGCAGCACTGGCCGGGATCGCGGGCAAAGAGGTCCTTGCCCAAAAGGCTGTCCTGCTCTTCGACCGTGTGTTCGGGGAGGACGTCCACCACGTTGACCCGCAGGTTCGCCGCAACCTCGTCACGGGTCTGGTAGGTCTCCTTGAAGTGGTAGCCGGTCTCCAGGAACAGCACGTCGACGCCGGGAATCTGCTCGGCCACCAGGGCCGGCAGGACCGCATCAGCCATGGAGCAGGCCACCGTGATGGCGGGCAGTTCGAAGTTCCGTGCCACCCACGCGATCACGTCGGCGGCGGGCGCGTTCCAGTCGAGCTCGGCGGCGCCGGCTTCGGCCAGTGCCTTGAGCTCTTCGTTGGAGCGCTTGGTAATCACTGTCACTGGAGGTCTCCTTCGTCTGCGGAGTGTGCCCACTCAGCGAAGGTCTGGCCCTCGGCGCCAACTTCGACGAACTTGCGGACCACACGCTCGACGTAGTCGGGCAGGTTTTCGACCGTGACCTTGAGGCCGCGGACAGTACGCCCCAAACCGGCTTCTTCGCGCTCGTTGTTTGCCAGCCCGCCACCAAGGTGGACCTGGAAACCCGGGGTGGGGTCGCCGTCGGGCGTCGGCAGCATCATGCCCTTGAGGCCGATGTCAGCAGTCTGGATGCGGGCGCAGGAGTTGGGGCAGCCGTTGATGTGGAGGGACAGTGCCTGGGGCAGCTGCTTGGTTTCCACGAGGTCGGCCAGGCGGCGTTCCAGTTCGGCGATGGCCGTTGCAGCGGTGACCTTGGTTTCAACAATGGCCAGCTTGCAGAACTCGATGCCGGTGCAGGCGATGGTGCCGCGACGGAACACGGACGGACGGGCGGAGAGGCCCAGGGTGTCCAGTTCGGCGATGAGCGGCTCCACCTGGTCCTTCTCAACATCCAGGATGACGAGCTTCTGGTGCGGCGTGGTGCGCAGGCGGTAGGTGCCGTGCTGCTCCAAGGTGTTGGCCAGCTTCACCAAGGCCTCACCGGACGTGCGGCCCACAGTGGGGGTAACGCCGATGAAGAACTTGCCGTCCTTCTGCTCGTGGACGCCAATGTGGTCGCCCGGCGAGGTGGGCTTCGGAGCGGCCGGGCCGTCCGGGAGCTTGAAGCCGAGGTATTCGTCCTCGAGGATCTGGCGGAACTTGGCCGGACCCCAGTCGTTCATGAGGAACTTCAGGCGGGCCTTGGTGCGCATGCGGCGGTAGCCGTAGTCGCGGAAGATGCTGGTGACGCCGAGCCATACTTCGGCGGCAACATCGGCAGAGACGAACACGCCAAGTCGCTCAGCCAGGCGCGGGTTGGTGGAGAGGCCGCCACCAACCCAGAGGTCGTAGCCGGCACCGAGCTCGGGGTGGACGACGCCTACCAGGGCAAAGTCGTTGATCTCGTGCACCACGTCCTGGGACGGGTGGCCCGTGATGGCGGTCTTGTACTTGCGGGGCAGGTTGGCCAGCTCCGGGTCGCCGATGAAACGCTCGGACAGTTCGTGGATCAAGGGCGTGGGATCGATGATCTCGTCCTTGGCGATGCCCGCAACCGGGGAGCCCAGGATGACGCGGGGAACGTCGCCGCAAGCCTCGGTGGTGGACAGATCCACAGCTTCCAGGCGGCGCCAGATTTCCGGGACATCTTCAACGCGGATCCAGTGGAGCTGGATGTTCTGGCGGTCCGTCAGGTCGGCGGAGCCGCGGGCGAAGTCCACGGAGATCTGGCCGATGACGCGGAGCTGCTCGGTGGTGAGGGCACCGCCGTCGATGCGCACGCGCAGCATGAAGTACTTGTCTTCGAGCTCGTGCGGTTCAAGCGTTGCGGTCTTGCCGCCGTCGATCCCGGGCTTGCGCTGGGTGTAGAGGCCCCACCAACGGAACCGGCCGTGCAGGTCCGTGCCATCGATCGAGTCGAAGCCTTCCTTGGCATAGACAGACTCAATGCGCTCACGGACGTTCAGCCCGTTGTCTTCCTGCTTCCAGGTTTCGTTGGCATTGAGGGGCGTGGTGCCGTCAACCTTCCACTGACCGTGGGGCTTGGCGGCCGGGCGGGTGCGTGCGGGACGCTTCGAGACTTCGGTGTCCGCGGGCGCACCGGCTACAGCTGTTTCTGTCATATATCGAGGGTAGGTGTGGCCAGATTTCGCCAGCAAAGGTCCGGAAATGTTGAGTCACCTAAGGAAACACTTCGTCATGAACAGTCGTGGGGCCTTGTCCGCACCAGCTTCTTATGCAGTCCCTTGCCCCGTCATCTCGCGGCCGAATGGTTTAGGAAAGGCTGTCCTTTATTGCGTCATACCGCTCCAGCGCGATCTCGGCCAGAACCGGTGAGGGCAGCAGCGGGTCCGTCACAATATCCGCCCCTGCCTTGAACAACTGGTCGTGGAAATAGCCTGTCGCCAGGAGGTAGGACGCAATGAAAACCCGGCCCCCGCTTCCGGTGAGCTCTGAACGCAAGGAGGCAACGCCGTCGGGCACGTTGGGCTGGGCGCTGGCACCGTAAGCCACCCGGACTTTGTTCGGCAGCAGTTCCGCGAGCAGGCGCGCCTGCTCCTCCGAGTCAACCGAGCCGTCCGGAAGGGACGATCCCGCGGCAGCCAGCAGGACGCCGTCGTTCTCCTGCAGTCCGGAGGCGCGCAAGCGGGCGGCCAGCAGCTCCGCCAGTCGCGGATCCGGCCCAATCGGCTTCGCGGCCACTACCTCGGGCCGGGTCTTGATCGCTTTGGGCACGTCAACCTTGATGTGGAACCCGGTGCTGAGCAGAAGGGGTACCACCACGGCCTCGGTTCCCTCGGGCAGCCCTTCCACCACCCCGGACAGCTCGGGCTCCTGGACGTCCACGTAGGCCTCCAGGACCTGAAGCCCCGGCCGCAGTTCCTCGATTTCGGCCATGACCTGGCGAATGGCTGCCTGGCCCTCGGCGTTGCGGGTTCCGTGGGCACAAGCGATCAAGACGGGGCTGTTCATGGGAGCTAGCGTAACGTTGAGCCAGCACCTGTTGTGAAGCGCGCTCCAGAAAGAACCGTCCACTTGATTTCCATCGACATTGTTCTTCTTTGGCTCGACCTCATTGGCGTGTTCTTCTTTGCCGTTTCAGGCTCGCTGTTGGCCGCGCGGAAGCAGTTCGACTTTGTTGGCTCAGTGCTGCTTGCCTCCATCGTTTCCCTGGGCGGCGGTGTCATCCGGGACATCATCATCGACGCCGGTCCCCCGGCTTCCTTCACCAATCCCGCCTATCTGGCCCCGCCCTTGCTGGCCGCGCTGCTGGTTTACTACCTGTTCTCCTCGGTCCAGCGGTTCACTTCCCTCTTGACCCTGTTCGACGCCGGCGGGCTGGCCCTGTTCTGCATCACCGGTACGCTGAAGGCCCTCACGGCGGGGATGAATCCCGTGACCTGCATCCTGCTTGGCGTCACCACGGCTGTTGGCGGCGGGCTTTTGCGGGACATCACGGCCAACGAGATTCCCACCCTCTTCAACAACCGCGACATCTACGCCCTCCCGGCCTTCGTCGGCGCCGGATTGACCACGTTGCTGTGGCATCTGGGTGACTTCAACGGACTCTGGGCCTGCCTTGTCGCGGGCATCGTTTTCGCCTTCCGCGTCACCGCCTGGCGACGCGGGTGGTACGTGCCATTGGCCGTCCGCGGTTGGCACCGCGCAGGGGTTGGCCCGGGGGCGAATTCCGGGGTCCGCGATTAGCTAGGATTAGAGCATGACTGACATGTTCCTCGAGAAGTTCCGCGCGCTGGTCCCAAAGTATCTCGAGGATGAATGGCAGGAAGAAGACGGCCTCACGCCCGGCGAACTCGATGACGCACTGTCCGAGCACTCCTTCACCATCCCCCTGGTTCTCCGCGAGTTCTACCTCGCCCTGGGCGGCTGCGAAGACCTCATGGAGGCCTACCACTACTTCTGGGATCCCGAGGAACTCGAAGTCGATGACGAAGGCTTCCTCATGTTCCTTGAGGACGAGGACGAGCAGTTCACGTGGGGCTTCCGCGTCGCCGACCTCGGCGTCCCTGACCCCATCGTCTTCCGCCGCAACAATGCCCGCGGCCAGTGGAAGAGCGAGGAAGGTACGTTCTCCGAGTTCGTCTTCGACATGTTCGATTGGGCATTCAACGACGAAGACTAGGTTTTTCTTGTTTCTCAGCCCCCGGGCAGCCCGTTGTGGTTGCCGGGGGCGGTTTTTGTTGTGCGGCGCCGCTGGCCCGGGGCCCTCGTCCTGCCATCCGGCCCCGGGACCGCCACGCCACACTCCTCCCGCCCCCCTTTCGGCCCGGCCTGTGTACCTCGACGACCCACTTTGAGCGGGAAGCCGACGCAACACGCCGTTGCAGTGGACTCCCGGCTACCTTTTGCCCTCAAAGTTGGTCGTGGCGGTACAGCGCTCAGAACATTAATTACGACGGCGGCTGGCTGGCCAGGTATCGGAACGGCCCCGCCACACTCCCCCGGCCCTGTTCGCCTCATCCATCCGGCCTCTGTCCCGCCATGCCACACTCCTCCCGCCCCCCTTCGGCCCGGCCCGTGTACCGCCACGACCCACTTTGAGCGGGAAGCCGACGCAACACGCCGTTGCACGGGCCTCCCGGCTACCTTTTGCCCTCAAAGTTGGTCGTGGCGGTACAGCGCTTGGAATTAATTACGACGGCGGCTGGCTGGCCAGGTATCGGAACGGCCCGAAACGCCCGGCCTCCCTGTTCCGGAGCACGGCCAGGACTTCGTCCACCATCTTCTGTGGCTGATACACAACGTCTGCATAGTAGTAGTGCAGGCTCGGGAGGCCTCCGAGGAGTCCTGCATTGTTCCGGTATTGGTCCTTCTTCACCTGTTTCGGCTCGAAATGAGTCCCGCCGTCGAGTTCGACGATCAGGCATTCCTCGATCAGGCAATCAACTTCACCGACCCCTGGGACGTCCGCGTGCATCCGGACTTGCAACCCGGCCCGCGTGAAGTGGGTATGAGCGAGCACCTCCAAGAGCGAGTCGGCCCTCGGCAGGACAAGGTCCAGGATGGCCCTGGCTACTCCGTTCCGGTTGCCGTTCATCTTGGTCTTCAGGAAAGTCGTGGTCAGCAACGCATGACTGACAGCACTCTGCACCATGACCAGGGCTTCCAACTCGGGGAGGCACCTCATGGCATGCAACAGGACGTCGGCGACTCCTGCCACGGGTAGATAGGGATGGTCCGGGTGCAGGCGCTGGCCGTGGTGGACAACCCGTCGCCTGGCAAGCCCGGTGCCGCAGCTCAGGTGGAGCTGCTCACCAGCGTGGAGCGGACCATCGTGGAGCGTCCACAGGCCATAGAACCGGGCGGCGGAAACGCATGTCAGTTTTCCATTGGCCCGGAACGCCGCCACGATGTCCGGATCAGCGTCCTTCGAGACGTACACACCTCGATGGAGCCTGCTGATATCGCCCTCCTTGACGGCTTTCGCCAATCGCCTGCGGGTAAATCCAGCTGCATAGAGGGATGCGGTGGTCGCAGCCCCATGACGGCTGCGGAGAAATTGAGTGACATCCATCAGTCCATGCTGTGACTCCGCCAAGGCCGCACGCTGCACTCAGAAAGCCGTATGTGGAAAACCCCCGTACCCCCACCACCCACTCTGCAGCGTCCCCACCGGCCGGAGACTCCTCAGCCGGCGTGGCATGGATTCGTGACCACCAAAGTTGGTGGTCACGGCACGGTTGACCTTTGTAAATGACAGCACTTCCATCGAAATTTCTTTGACCCACGGAGTTGCTTATGTGACAGAGTTGTCATAAGCTATTCACGGATCCACTAAATGCCTCCGGTGGGTCTGATGCGAACGGAGATTGTGGTCCCGGTTCGGTGCAGCGTATGACTCGTAACGTTGCAGCGAGCCGGGGCCATTCCATTTAAGCCCTCGCCACCACCCACCAGCCCAGCCGCGCGCCCAAAGCCGAGCACCGCCGTCGTGATGTGCCACCAAAGACAGGTGCCGCCGTCGTGGTGTACCGCCACGACCAACTTGACGCCGACAGCCGAAGACACGCCGCAAAACCGGGCCCCTCAAAGCCCCAGCCCACCCAAAGTGGGTCGCGACGGCACCCACGGACGCCACCAAACCCTGGCCCAGCCGCCGCCGTGTAGCCACCAAACCGTGGCACCGCCGTCGTCGTGTGCCGCCACGACCAACTTTGACGCCGGCGGCCGAAGACACGCCGCTAAACGAGCCCCACAAAGCCCAGGCCCACCCAAAGCGGGTCGCGACGGCACCCACGGAAGCCACCAAAGCCAGGTGCCTCCGCCCTGCGCCACCCAAAGCGGGTCGCGACGGCACAGACGGAAGCCACCAAACCCTGGCACCGCCGCCGCGGTGTGCCCTCCAAAGCTGAGCACCGCCGTCGTGGTGTGCCCTCCACGACCAACTTTGACGCCGACAGCCGAAGACACGCCGCAAAACCGAACCCCTCAAAGCCCCCGCCCACCCAAAGCGGGTCGCAGCGACACAGACGGAAGCCACCAAACCCTGGCCACGCCGCCGTGTGCCCACCGAAACCGTGCACCGTCGTCGTGATGTGCCTCGAAAGCCAGGTGCCGCCGTCGTGATGTGCCGCCACGACCAACTTTGACGCCGACAGCCGAAGACACGCCGCAAAACCGATCCCCTCAAAGCCCCTGCCCACCCAAAGTGGGTCGCGACGGCACAGACGGACGCCACCAAAGCCGAGCACCGCCGTCGGGGTGTGCCGCCACGACCAACTTTGACGCCGACAGCCGAAGACACGCCGCAAAACCGGGCCCCTCAAAGCCCCGGCCCACCCAAAGTGGGTCGCGACGGCACACGACACCAAACAAAAAAGCAGGCCCCCAACCCCGGAGGGTCAGAGGCCTGCCTCAACGCAGAAGAAAGGCTAGCTGCTCCGGTCCACCACGGCGTGGGCGAAGTTGGTCAGGGAGGACTTCACAACACCATCCGGCAGCGGGGCCAGGGCGGCAACGGCCTCGGCAGACCACTCGCGGGCGATCTTCCAGGACTCGGCGGTGACGGGGTGTTCGCGGAGGCCGGCGACAGCCTCAGCCAAGGCAGCGTCGGAAGACAGGTCGCCATCCACCAGTTCAAGCAAAGCGACGGCCGAGGCATCCCCAGCGGCAGCGTCACGGCGGAGCAGCAGCACGGGAAGGGTGGGCACGCCTTCGCGGAGGTCGGTACCCGGGGACTTGCCGGACTTTACCTTCACGCCGGTGACATCGATGACGTCGTCAGCCAATTGGAAGGCAACGCCAACCTTTTCGCCGTATTCAACCAGGACGTCCTCGTACTCAGGAGCGGCACCGGCGAAAATCGCTCCGAGCTGGCCCGAAGCCGCAACCAAGGACCCCGTCTTGTCCGCGATGACGGAGAGGTAGTGGTCCACGGCGTCCTCGTCCTCGCGGGGACCAACGGTCTCGTGGAGCTGGCCGAGGCACAGGCGTTCGAAGGTCCGGGCCTGGATGCCAAGTGCGCGGGAGCCGAGCTCGGACACCAGGATGGAGGCGCGGGCAAAGATGAGGTCGCCGGTGAGGATCGCGACGGAGTTGCCCCATACTTCGTGGGCCGTCGGGGCTCCCCGGCGGAAGGGCGCGGAGTCCATGACGTCGTCGTGGTACAGCGTGGCCAGGTGCGTCAGTTCAACCACGACGGCGGCCTGGACAACCTCGGGACGGGAAGCATCGCCAAGGTGGGCGCACAGCAGGGTCAGCAAGGGACGGATGCGCTTGCCGCCGGCCTCCACCAGGTGGCGCGACGTTGCGTCAGCCAGCGGATCCGAGTTGGAGATGGCCTCGCGAAGCTTCTTCTCCACGCGGGCAAGGTTGGTGGTGATGGCGGGGCCGAGCTCGGCGTCGCCTGCGATGGCGGCAAAACCGGCGGGCAGCTGGAGGCCCGTTGCGATCGCGGTGGTGTTGGGGGCGGGCTCGTTGGAGTCCGGCAGGCCGTGCCCGGCATGGGTCCAGCTGTGTTCGGCAGAGTTCGTCACGGGTTAACCCTAACTAGTTGGTGCGGAAACCGCGGTGTCGGACCCTGCCGCTGCAAACGGGCGGGTGGAGGAAGTGTTGGACGTGGGTGGAACGAGCATTTCCAGGACCCGGATCACCCGGTCTTCGAAGCCCTTCGCCGAGGAGTCCGTGAGGTTGGCCAGCAGCCGGACCACAAAGCGCATCAGCACGGGAATGGGCATGCCGGTCCGCAGGGCGAGCTTCATCACGGCGGGTTTGCCGATCAGGAAAGCAAATGCCCGTCCGAGCGTGAAATGCGAACCCCACTGGTCCCGCACATAGTCCGCGTACCGCGAAAGGTGCGCATCGGCGTCGTGCGTGTTCCATCCGGCAGAGGCAGTACGGGAGGAAGCATCGATCAGGAACTCCGCCGCAAACCGTGCCGACTCCATGGCGTAGGAGATGCCCTCGCCGTTGAACGGGGACACCATGCCGCCGGCGTCGCCCAGCAAGAGCAGCCCGGGCGAGTAGTGCGGGGTGCGGTTGAAGCCCATGGGCAGCGCGGCGCCACGGATCTCCCCCACCTGGTTCTCCGGGGTGAAGCCCCATTCGGACGGCATCGCGGCGGTCCACTCACGCAGGACCTGCTTGTAGTCGAGCTTGCCGAATTCCTTGGAGGAGTTCAGGATGCCGAGGCCCACGTTGGACGTGCCGTCGCCCACGCCGAACACCCAACCGTAGCCGGGCAACGGGTTGCCGGATTTGCCGGGCAGCTCCAGCCAGCCTTCCATCCAGTCGTCGTTGTGCCGGGGCGAGGTGAAGTAGGTGCGCACGGCCACACCGAGGGGCCGGTCGTCGCGCTTGTGCATTCCCAGCGAGACTGCGGTCCGCGTGGAGTTGCCGTCCGCGGCGAGCACGACGTCGGCAAGGAAGTCGCGCGTTTCCCCCGTCTTGCGTCCGGACTCGTCGAGGATCGCGGCGCGCGCGCCGATCACGCGTCCGTCATCAGAGGTCAGTGCGGTGGTGACGCTGTGGCGTTCAAGCACGACGGCACCTGCCGCCTCCGCGTGCCGGGCGAGGGATTCGTCGAAGCCGAGGCGGGTTCGAATGAGTCCGTAGGTGGGAAAGTCGGAGACCTCGGGCCAGGGCAGCTCTATGGTGCGGCCACCGGCGATCAACCGGAGGCCCTTGTTCCGGCGCCACCCGTCCTCAACAGAGTGCGGCAACCCAAGCTTCTGGATCTCCCGGACAGCCCTTGGAGTGAGCCCGTCCCCGCACACTTTTTCGCGCGGGAAGGAGGTCTTTTCCAGGACCGTCACGTCGATGCCTGCCTGGGCCAGGTAATACGCGGCGGTGGACCCTGCGGGGCCCGCGCCAACTATCAGTACTTTCACGGTGTCCTAAGTCAGCCTGACTGCGCGCCCGTCCGGCGCGGTTTGATCTGGCGGCGCAGCTTGGCCACGGGAACGCTTTCGCGGTGTTCGGCGGGCTTCTGCGCGCGGTGCACTGCGACGATTCCGCCGCTGAGGTTGCGATAAGTGATGTCCGTCCAACCTGCGTCGGCAAGCCACTGGGCCAGGTGGTCCTGGTCCGGCCAGGCGCGGATGGATTCGGCGAGGTAGACGTAGGCGTCCGGGTTGGAGGACACCTTGGTGGCGATGGCCGGGAGGGCACGCATGAGGTACTCGGTGTACATGGTGCGCCACAGCGGAACCACCGGCTGGGAGAACTCGGCGATGACCAGGCGGCCACCGGGCTTTGTCACGCGGAGCATCTCTTGGAGGGCCTTGCGGGGTTCAACGACGTTGCGCAGTCCGAAGGAGATGGTGGAGGCATCAAAGCTGTTGTCCGCGAACGGGAGATTGGTGGCGTCACCGGCAATGAAGTCGATGTCCGGGCGGCGGCGCTTGCCAACCTTGAGCATCCCCAGGGAGAAATCGCAGGCCACAACATCCACACCGGCATCGGCGTAGGGCTCGCTGGAAGTACCGGTTCCTGCAGCCAGATCCAGCACGCGCTGCCCGGCCTTCACGTCGATGGCATCCACCACGATCCGGCGCCACCGCCGCGTCTGCCCCATGGAGAGGACGTCGTTGACAACATCGTATTTAGGGGCGACATCGTCAAACATCGTCGCAACTTCGTCCGGACGCTTTTCCAAGGATGCTCGGTTCACCCGTCAATTGTCTCAGACAAACAGCCAAGTTTGCTGCGCTGTAGAAGAAGGGGCGGGTTCTGCCTGCACCCGGGAGTACTGTTGTTCCATCATGACCAGCACGCTCCGCACTTTGACAGTCCCCCTCGATGTCGATTCATCCTCCGGGGGGCTGCCGTCGTTTCTGGTGCGTGACGACGTTCTGTGCTGGTCCCGCCGCGAGGCTGGCCTGGTGGGATACGGGGAGCTGACCCGCTTCAGTACCACCGGTCCGGAGCGTTTCCTCGAGGCCGATATCTGGTGGCGGCACCTCATCCTTGAGGCCGAAATCACCGACCATGTTGAGCTGCCTGGGACGGGGCCGGTGGCGTTCGGCTCCTTCGCTTTTTCCAAGACCTCGCCGCACGTTTCACGCCTGATCCTGCCGGAACTCGTGGTCGGCATCCGCGACGGCCGCGCCTGGGCCACCCAGCTGACGTTCGACGACGGCCCCCTCACCGAGGCGACTGTCCTGGCCACTGTGGAACGCTGGCTGTCCGGCACCAACGGTGACGAACCCGCCGTCGTAACTTCCGACGTCGGGCGCTCACCTGACGGCGACGCGCTCAACGGTTCGCGTGGCTCGCTTGGGCGCGGGTCGCTTACCGAAGCAGCGTGGATGGAAGCGGTGACCAACGGTGTGGAGGAAATCCGTGCCGGGAAGCTGGAGAAGCTGGTGCTGGCGCGCGACGTCGTTGCCACCCTTCCATCAGGGGTCAACGCCGCGGAGGTGCTTCGCCAACTCGCGGCACGGTACCGGGAATGCTGGACGTACGGCGTGGACGGTTTGGTGGGTGCCACCCCGGAGATGTTGATCCAGGTGGAGGGCCGCACAGCCCAAGCCCGCGTGCTGGCCGGGACCCTCGACCGCAGGGACGCCGAGGGCATCGACGGCTCCCCCATGGAATACGCCGAACGCGTGCTGGCCGGGTCGGAGAAGCAGCGGCACGAACACGAGATCGCCATCGATTCCCTGACCCGGCAGCTGGCCCCGTTCTCCGAAGCGATGAACTCGCACAGCGAACCCTTCATCCTGGAACTGCCGAACGTGTGGCACCTGGCCTCGGACGTGAAGGCCGAACTGGCGGACATCGAAGGCCATGTGCCTACGTGCCTCGCGTTGATCAACGCCCTCCACCCCACCGCAGCCGTGTGCGGAACACCCACGTTGGTTGCCGGCGCACTGATCAGGAAACTGGAACATCTGGACCGAGGACCCTACGCAGGTCCGGTCGGCTGGCTGGACGCGGCAGGCAACGGCGAGTGGGGCATCGCCCTGCGCGGAGCCGTGATCGAGGACGCCAACACCGTGCGCCTGTATGCGGGCTGCGGCATCGTTGAAGGCTCACAGCCCGAAGCTGAATTGGCCGAAACCTGGGCCAAGTTCCGTCCGATGCTCGAAGCCCTCGGCATCCGCCGCTGAATCTGGGATTCCAGACCGGGACTCTCCGACCCCCCTTGCATATTCGCTAAACTGGTTATCCAATAGTGAAACTTAGTTTCCTGTGATGCACATCTCACGTTCGGTACTACACTAAAGACCGACTCAGTCCAGCATCCACTGCAACAAAAGGTAAAAATATGCAGATCTCCCGTTCGGTTCTGTCCGGTACCAAGATGGCCGCCGTGCTCGCAGCAGGTGCTTTGGCCCTGACCGCATGCGGTGGTTCCTCCACTCCGGCCGCCTCAGGTTCGGGCCCCCAGCTCATCAACGCCGGCAAGCTGACCGTTTGCTCGGACATCCCCTACGAGCCTTTCGAGTTCCAGAAGGACGGCAAGAACGTCGGCTTCGACATGGACATCGCGGCCGAAGTTGCCAAGGACCTCAAAGCCGAACTCAACGTGGTGGACAGCTCCTTCGAGGCTATCGAAACCGGCACGGCCCTCACTGGCTGCGACGTTTCCATCTCCTCCATCTCCATCACCGATGTCCGCAAGAACGTCATGGACTTCTCCAGCCCCTACATGGATGACGACCTGACCCTGGTGGCCTCCACCGCTTCCGGCATCAGCAACCTTGACGGCGCCAAGGGCAAGAAGGTGGGCGTCCAGCAGGCCACCACTGGCGCCCAGTACGCCAAGGACAAGGGAATTGACGCCCAGCAGTTCGAGGACTCCGGCCTCCTGGTCCAGGCCCTCAAGGCCGGCACCATCGACGCCGCCGTCGGCAACCAGTCCGTCCTGGGCTACGCCATCAAGGATGACTCCAAGATCAAGCGCATCGAGGACTACGCAACCGGCGAGAAGCTTGGCATTGCCATCAAGAAGGGCAACACCGCCATGGCCGACTCCGTGAACGCCACCCTGAAACGCCTCACGGACGACGGAACGCTGGCAAAGTTCAAGACCACCTGGTTCGGCGAAGCCGCAAAGTAAGGCAACCGGCTCCCGATATCCACGCAAGCGGGGCCCCGTAACTCTCTGTTAAAGCAGTCGGTTCGGGGCCCCCGCTGCGCAACATGATTGTGAGAACACCATGGCAATGACTGCACGTCAACGAGCCAGAGTCAGTCTTTACGTCCAGGCCGGAATCTTCGTTGTGGCTGTGGCCGCAGTGATCATCGCCGTGGACTGGAAGACCATTGGCAACAGCGTCTTCAACTTCGCCAAGATCGGCCCCATGTTCCCGGGAATCTTCCTGGTTGGCCTCAAGAACACCCTCATCTACACCGCACTGGCATTCGTGGTGGGCCTCTCAGGCGGCCTCCTGCTCGCCCTGATGAAGCTCTCCTCCTTCCCGCTTTACCGCTGGATCGCCACCGGCTACATCGAGTTCTTCCGCGGTGTTCCGGCCCTGCTGGTCTTCATCGCCTTCGGCTACGGCGTGCCCCTGGCCTTCGGTGTGCAGTGGGACGTCAACATTGTGGTCATGGTGTCCTTGGGCATCGTCGCTTCGGCCTACATCGCCGAAACCCTCCGCGCCGGCCTCCAGGCTGTTCCCAAGGGACAGATGGAAGCCGCCCGGTCCCTCGGCATGCCGCACTGGCGGGCCATGGTCTCGATCGTGATCCCGCAGGCCTTCAAGATCGTCCTGCCTCCGCTGACCAACGAGATCATCCTGCTCACCAAGGACTCGTCCTTGATCTACGTCCTGGGCCTCACGGCGTCCCAGTACGAGCTCACCAAATTCGGCCGCGATGGCATCTCCAGCCTGGGCGCAGGCCTGACCCCGCTGCTGGTGGCCGGCGCGTTCTACCTCGTGATCACCATCCCCTTGAGCCTCCTTGCCAGGAAATTCGAAAGCCGCTCTGCGCGGACCAAGCGATAGGACGGACAGTCATGACCAACTCCGCAACAGTCCGCGCTGCGGGCGTGGACATCAAGGACCTCCGCAAGTCGTACGGCAACAATGAGGTCCTCAAGGGCATCTCCCTGACCGTCGAGCCCGGACAGGTGGTCTGCCTGATCGGTCCTTCGGGTTCGGGCAAGTCCACGCTCCTGCGCTGCGTCAACCTGCTTGAGCAGCCCAACGCCGGCACCATCAACGTAGGCAAGTTCGAGGCCACGGACCCGGATGTGGACCTCAACCGCATGCGCCAGAGCGTGGGAATGGTGTTCCAGCACTTCAACCTGTTCCCGCACCTGAGCGTCCTGGACAACTGCACCATCTCGCAGGTCAAGGTCCTCAAGCGGTCCAAGTCCGAGGCTGCCGACGTGGCCCGCCGCAACCTGGAACGCGTGGGGCTTGGGCACCTTGCGGACCGTTACCCGGACCAGCTTTCCGGCGGCCAGCAGCAGCGCGTTGCCATCGCCCGGGCGTTGTCCATGGATCCGCAGCTGATGCTTTTCGACGAGCCCACGTCCGCGTTGGACCCTGAAACCGTGGGCGACGTCCTGGCCGTCATGCGCAAGCTGGCCCAGGAAGGCATGACCATGCTGGTGGTCACGCACGAGATGGGTTTTGCCCGCGAAGTGGCCGACCGCGTGGTGTTCATGGACGGCGGCGTTGTAGTGGAGGAAGGCGTGGCCGAGCAGGTCATCAGCGCCCCCACACAGCCGCGAACCAAGGAATTCCTGCGCCGCGTCCTGGACCCGACGCACATCGACGTCGTCGAGGACTGAATCCCCCGTTCAGCGACGCAGGAGGGCGGCACCCGCATTCGGGTGCCGCCCTCCGTGTTTCTTAGCGCGGCATTTCCCGCCCGGCGCACCACTTCTTCGCCCGCGGCGCACCCTGCGATCGTTCCTGACGCACCCACTCCCGCCCAGCGCACCACTGCTTCGCCCGCGTCGCACCCTTTCACGCCTTGCGCCCCCGAGGTTACGGGCGCGGACGGCGGAAACGGGCACGGTCGATTCCTAGCCTGCCGTGAGGACCTTGCCCACGGCTGCGTTGATGGCTTTTTTGATCCGCGCATGGAGTCCCCGCAGGCCCGCCCGGTCCACGCGCACTTCCACAATGGTGCGTCCCTTGAGCGGCGCCCTGAGCGCTTCGGCCAGTGCCGCCGTCGTACTTACCGCGCTGTGCCCGACGCCGTACGCCGCCGCGAGGGCCGCGATGTCCACTGAGTGCGGGGTTCCGAAGAGGCGTTCGACGGCGGTGCCGTAGGCCCCTGAGTCTTCCACCGCACCGTGCTCCAGCAGGCCGAAAATGGCCCCACCGGCGTCGTTGAGGACAACGATGCGCAGGTCCGGGGTGGGTTCGCCTTGGCCGAGGAGAAGGCCGCCGACGTCGTGCAGGAAGGTCACGTCACCGAGCAGGACTGTGGTTTCGCGGCCGCTGCCCAGGGCGATGCCGGTAGCCGTGGCGAGAGTGCCGTCGATGCCGGCGAGACCCCGGTTGGCGTAAATCGTGGCCAACGGGTCGGGGTGTGGTTGCCCGGCGAGGTCCACGTCCCGGATGCCATTGGACGAGCCGAGCACCAGCTTCCCGCGGGCATGTGCCCACACGGTTGCTCCTACCGACGGGCCCGTGGCTGTGGGCTCCCCGTTGAGGACGGAGTCGAGCGCGTGCTGGGCGGCGGCGCCCGCGAGGAGCCAGGAATCCAACCAGTCATCCGAACCGCGGCCCGCGAACTCCGCGAGTTCCGGCAGGGTTTCGACCGGGGTTTCCCGGCGTCGGCCATCCTCGTACCACGCCACGGGAACGGGCTGGTAGATCACTGACTCGACGCTTTCCCTCGCCAGCAACGCCGAGACCGGCCGGGACAAGGTGGGGCGGCCGAACAGGACCACTCGCTCAACAGGGGTGGGTGATTCGGGGCCGAAGTGCTCCAGCAGCAGCCGGTACGGGCCCACGGCGTTGGGGCCGAAGCGGGCGTTGGACGATGGCTCAGCGAGCAGCGGCAGGCCGTGGGCGCGGGCGAAAGCCTCAGCCACGGGACCGGCATCGTGGCCCGCCAGGACCACGGTCCGTCGCTCGGGTAGCTCGCTGGAAGCCGCCGGCAGGTCGAGTGCCTGCGGTCCGGCGTCGTAATGGAAAAGGGCGTGGCCCGCGGCCGGCGGCAGGGCATCGCCCGACTCCGGCACCAAGGGGTCCCGGAACGCGAGGTTTACCTGGACCGGGCCTGGCGGAGTGTCCTCGAGTGCTCCCGTGGCCGCGTACAGTGCCGTGGCGACTGCCCTCTGCGGGTTGCCCCCTGCCGCGACGTCGACGGCGAAACGGACGTGCTCGCCGAAAAGGTCCAGTTGGAGCGTGGTCTGGTTGGCCCCGGTACCGTGCAGTTCCTCAGGCCGGTCGGCCGAAACAACGATCAGCGGAACCGCCGCGTGGTTAGCTTCCATCACTGCCGGGAGCAGGTTCCCGACGGCGGTCCCGGACGTAGTGACGACAGCGGCTGGCGCTTCGGTTGCCAGGGCCAGGCCAAGGGCCGTGAAACCGGCATCGCGTTCGTCGATCCGGACGTGGAGGATCACCCTGCCCGTAGCCTCTGCCTCCGCCAAGGCGTAGGCCATAGGCGCCGACCGCGAACCGGGCGCCACCACCACGTGCCGCACACCGCCGTCGAGCAGGGCGGATACCGC
This sequence comes from Paenarthrobacter sp. NPDC089714, assembly GCF_044748905.1. Classification (NCBI taxonomy): domain Bacteria; kingdom Bacillati; phylum Actinomycetota; class Actinomycetes; order Micrococcales; family Micrococcaceae; genus Paenarthrobacter; species Paenarthrobacter sp. NPDC089714. The sequence goes on along the minus strand of NZ_JBIVGX010000001.1, from coordinate 111,493 downwards.
AACCCGGGCGGCGCCAATGGATGTCAGAGAGTCCTGGGAAGTCACCGTCCCAGTCTATGGGCGCCCCTCGGCCCGAAAGCGGCCGAACGGTGAGAGAGCGATCACCGAAAACGGCCATTCGGTGAGAGAGCGTCGGATACCACCGACGCTCTCTCACCGAACACCCCCTTCCCACCGACGCTCTCTCACCAAACACCCCCTTCCCACCAACGCTCTCTCACACGACGGAAGCGAGCTAAGCGCTTAGACTCGATTCAGGAGGAGATTCACATGGCAAAGGGTCCCACGGTCTACCACGTCGCAGAACGGGCGGGCGTCTCAATCGCCACGGTTTCGTTCACCTTTCGGCAGCCGGAAAAGGTCAAAGCGTCCACTCGCGAGGCGGTGCTCGCAGCGGCCGAGGCCCTGGGCTACGTTCCCAGCGCCAGCGCCCGTGGCCTGGCCCGCGGCAGGACCGGCGCCCTGGGCTTGTTCGCTTACGACTACCTGCTGGACCCTTCGCATGGACGGAGGGAAGAGGGCATTGCTGCCTCGGACCCAGCCTTGGCCGAGGGGCTCGGGAATGAGGACCTCCGGCTGTTCCCTTTGTATGTTGACGAGGTGCAGCGCGGCGTCGAGTTGGAATGTTGGCGGCGTGGCCAGGCCCTCCTGGTGGGTGGCGGCAATCCGGAAAACAACGAGGCTGTCTTGTCCGACATCGCAGGCCGAGTGGATGGGCTCGCCGTATTTCCACGCTCGGTCCCCAGCGAAGCCCTCGCCCGAATAGCCCGGCGCATCCCGGTTGTGGAAGTCTCCGAAAGCGTCCTCAACCGGAAACTGGACCACGTGACCGTGGACAATGCGTCCGGCTTTCGACAGATAACCGAGCACCTCTTGACGGTGCATGGCATGACCCGGCTCATGTTCCTTGGCGGCATGCCCTCCTCCGACAATGACCAGCGCCTCCAGGCCTTCCTGGGGACGCTCCATATTGCCGGACTGTCCGCAATCCGCGAGCCGGACTATCCCTGCGGCAGTGACGAAAGCGTGGCAGACGTTATCCGCACGCTTTGCCGGGAAGGGAACCTGCCCGAGGCCATTGTTTGCGCAACGGATCAGGATGCGCTCATGGTCCTGGATACACTTGCCGCCGCTGGACTCAGCGTTCCCAGCGACGTCGCCGTGACCGGCTTCGACGGCATTGCGGCGGGTCGCGTGGTCCGGCCTTCTCTGAGCACGGTTCGCCAACCCATGGAACAAATGGGCCGGGCCATGGTGCAGCTGCTCCTTGACCGGCTTGACCATCCTGATCGACCGCCCGCAACTGTGCACCTTCCCGTTCGCCTTGTGGTGCGGGAGAGCTGCGGCTGCCAGCCCAGGTAATTGCCACCCACCCAGAGTCCGGCATGTAAAACATGCCGGACTTTTTTGTCCACATTCTTCCCACCTGCTGTTGCCAAAGTCACATTCAATGCGCTTAGATTGGGTCTCGTCGGCATATCAAAGCGCTTAGATTCGATGAGCGCAGCAATTCGGCCCTCTCCATCGGCGCTCTCCCCAAGTACCTGAGAAGAGCGGGACCCACGAAAGGAACAACGATGATCCATCCGAACGCCACGAAAGCAGCAGCGATAGGCCTCGCTGCCGCGCTGCTGCTCACAGCCTGTGGCAGGGATACAGCTGCTCCAGCCGGTGGAGCTTCCGCCGCTTCCATTGCTTCAGGACCGGCAACCGGCACCATCACCCTGTGGGCCCAAGGCAGCGAAGGCGAGGCGCTGCCCGCCCTCCTGAAGGAGTTTGAGTCCGAAAACCCCGGCGTCAAGGTGGACGTTACGGCAATTCCCTGGGACGCGGCGCTCAGCAAGTACCAAACCGCCATAGCAGGCGGAACGACCCCTGACGTTGCCCAGATGGGCACTACGTGGATGGGTGACTTCAGTGACGCCTTCGATGCCACTCCCCCGGAGATCGATGACAGCACGTTCTTCCCCGGCTCCGTCAAATCAACGGAGGTTGAAGGCACCGCTTACGGCGTGCCGTGGTATGTGGACACCCGCGTGGTCTACTACCGCAGCGACCTCGCAGAGAAGGCCGGAATCACCGAAGCACCGGAAACCTGGGACGACTTCAAGGCCTTGGCCAAAGCACTCCAGGACAAGGCGGGCGCCAAATTCGGAATTCAGTTGCCCACCGGTGTGGCCGGCTCTTTTCAGGACACCCTCCCGTTCCAGTGGTCCAACGGCGCAAAACTCATGAACGACGACGGCACCAAGTGGACTCTTGATTCTCCCGAGGCCGCCGAAGCACTGAAGTTCTACTCGAGCTTCTTCACGGACGGGATTGCGTCAAAGGCGGCTTCCACAGGAACGACGGCAGAAGCCTCCTTCGTGGACGGCACCGCACCAATGATGATCAGCGGGCCATGGCATGTTGGACTCCTGAACAAAGCCGGCGGGGAAGGCTTCGCGGAAAAGTACAAGGTTGCCCCCATGCCCAAAGCCAAGAGCTCCACGTCATTCGTCGGCGGATCCAACATGGTGGTGTTCAAGAAATCCAAGAACCGGGACGCGTCCTGGAAGCTCCTGCAGTGGCTGTCCAAGCCCGAGATCCAGCTGAAGTGGTACCAGGCCACAGGAGACCTCCCTTCCCAGCAGAGCGCCTGGAAAGATCCTTCCCTTTCCGGCGACAGCAAGCTCTCCGTGTTTGGCGAGCAGTTGAAGAACACCAACAATCCGCCGTCTGTCACCACCTGGACCCAAGTTGCTGCAGCTGCCGACACCGAGATTGAGCAGATTGTCAAGGCTGGCAAAGATCCTGAAGAGGCCCTGAAGTCCCTGCAAAAGACAGCGGAGTCGATTGGCACCGGGAAGTAACGGTGGCGACCACCACTAGCGTCAGGCCTGCCGGCAGCGAGGTGGCTGGCAGGCCCCCTGCCCCGGGAGGACGCCCACGCCGCCGAAACGCCCTGGTGGCTTGGCTTTTCGCGTTGCCGTTCATCCTGGTCTTCTCTGTCTTCATGCTGGTCCCGCTGGTGTCGTCGTTCTTGATGTCCTTCACGGACTTCACCAGCCGCGACATAGATAACCCCTTTGCTGTGGGCTTCGTTGGACTGGACCAGTACGCCGCCCTCTTCAGAAATCCCCAATTCCTGCATTCCGTCCTCAACACGGCGTACTTCGTGGTGGCGGGCATACCTTTGACAATCGTTCTGGCCTTGGCATTGGCAGTTGCCCTCAACAACGGCATAACCCGTTTCCGCACCGCTTTCCGCGTCGGGTTCTATACGCCGGTAGTTACCAGCATTGTGGCCGTCGCCGTCGTCTGGCGTTTCATCCTGCAGCCCGACGGCCTGTTGAATGTCATCCTCGGCTGGGTGGGCATTGCCGGTCCTGACTGGCTCAACAGCACCGCGTGGTCCATGCCTGCGCTGATCATGCTCGCGGTGTGGAGGAATCTGGGAACCCTCATGGTCATCTTTCTGGCGGGTCTCCAGAATGTTCCAGCCGATGTTCTGGAAGCGGCAGCCGTTGATGGTGCCAATACCTGGCAGCGATTCATGCGCATCACTTTGCCCATGCTGCACCCCACCTTGCTTCTCGGCACAGTCCTTCTGTCCGTCGGCTTCCTCCAGTTCTTCGAAGAGCCGTTTGTGATGACCAAGGGCGGTCCGTTGGACTCCACGTTGTCGGTCAGCTACTTCACGTTCAACCAGTTCGGATTCGGCAAATACGGGCTCGCTTCGGCCGCCAGCTATGTGCTGTTCGTGGCCATCGCGCTCCTGAGCCTGATCCAATTTCGAGCCCTGCGATCAAAGGACTGAGGCCGAACTTCAATGACGACTGATCAAATGATACGGAAGGCCAAGCAGCGAATAGGCCCTGCGCGGCCGTTGACGTACGCCGTCCTCATTGTGGCGGTTGCCGCCACCCTTCTGCCGTTTGTGTGGATGTTCCTGGGCGCCTTCAAGACCCAAGGGGAGCTCCTTCGGCGTCCCATCACTTGGTGGCCGGAACAACCCACGCTAGAGAACTTCCTGAGGTGGTTCAACGATCTTCACATCGGCACGTTCTTCCTTAACAGCGTGGTGGTTGCCGTGTTCACAGTTCTGGGCAATCTCTTGTTCTGCTCGATGGTTGGATATGCCCTGGCAAAGATGGACTTCCCTGGTAAGCGATTCCTGTTCCTTCTGGTCATGGTCGTGCTGATGGTCCCGGGCGTGGTGACCTTTGTCCCCCTGTTTGTGATGGTCAGCAAACTCGGTTTGGTCAGCACCTACCCGGCTTTGATCCTGCCGTTTCTCGCTGCGCCCATGGGCGTTTTCCTCATGCGCCAATTCATCATGGGTATCCCGGACTCGCTCATCGAGGCCGCCAGAATTGATGGCGCCGGGGAATTGCGCACCTTCCTGCGGATCGTTTTGCCGTTGTGTGGACCACCTCTGGCGACGCTGGGAATCCTGACCTTCCTTGGGTCGTGGAACAACTTCCTGTGGCCGCTGGTGGTGGCCCAGAGCGAGGAAATGTACACGTTGCCGGTAGCGCTCTCCCTATACTCCACCGGCCAGAACGCCACAGACTACGGACTGCTCCTGGCTGGATCGGTCCTGGTGATCACGCCCATCCTCCTCTTGTTTGTTGCCCTGCAGCGCTTTTTCATCCAGGGGGTTGCTGCCACCGGCATCAAATAGCCTCTGCGCGCCAAACGCGCCCCGAACGCACTAGACCGAAAGTACCCATGACATCGCAAATCCACACCAGCCCGGGCCGGGCAACCTCCCTATCGGACCACGGCACGCCATACCGGGACCTCAACGGCAACGGGTTCATGGATCCCTATGAGGATCCTGCCCTCACCGCGGAGGAACGCGCAGCAGACCTGGCCTCCCGCCTCAGCCTCGAGGAGAAGGTCGGCCTAATGTTCCACACGGTGATCGAAACCGGTCCCGACGGTTCGCTGTTGGAGGCACCCGGGAACATCAGCAAATCGCCCACCAGCACCGTGGTTCTTGGCAAGTTCATGAACCATTTCAATATCCACGGCTTGGGGACCGCCCGTGAGGCTGCCCGCTGGAGCAACGCACTTCAGGAACTCGCACAGCAGACGCCTCACGGGATCCCTGTGACCATCTCCACGGACCCACGGCACGCATTCATGGAGAACTCGGGCGTCTCCTTCACGGCCGCCCACTTTTCGCAATGGCCCGAAACCCTGGGGCTCGCAGCCATCGGCAACGCCGAACTGATTCGCCGGTTCGCGGAGATCGCACGCCAGGAATATACGGCCGTGGGTATAAGGGCAGCTCTCCACCCCACAGTTGACCTGGCAACAGAGCCGCGATGGTGCCGACAGGCGGGAACCTTCGGCCAGGACTCCCAGGTCAGCGCCGACTACGTGGTGGAGTACCTGAAGGGTTTCCAAGGAGAGAATCTTGGGCCCGGCAGCGTCGCCTGCACCACCAAGCACTTCCCCGGAGGCGGCCCACAGCGCGATGGCGAAGATGCACATTTCCCCTACGGGCGGGAACAAGTTTATCCGGGTGGCAGGTTCGACGAACACTTGGCTCCCTTTCGGACGGCCATCGCCGAGAAAACCAGCGCCATCATGCCCTACTACGGAATGCCCATGGGCCTCGAACTCGACGGCGAACCCGTGGAAGAAGTGGGCTTCGGCTACAACAAACAGATCATCGCTGGCCTGCTGAGGGAAAAGCTGGGGTACGACGGCGTTGTGCTCAGCGATTGGGAATTGGTCAACGACAACCTGGTAGGAGACCAAGTGTTGCCGGCGCGGGCTTGGGGTGTCGAGCAGCTCACGGCGCCGGAGCGGATGCTCAAAATCCTTAACGCCGGGGTGGACCAGTTTGGCGGCGAAGAGTGCACGGACCTGCTCATAGCCCTGGTGCGGGAGGGCTTGGTCCGGGTGGAACGCATCGACGAATCCGTACGCCGCCTTCTGTTGGTCAAGTTCCAATTGGGCCTCTTCGACAACCCCTTCGTGGACGAGGATGCGGCAGCAGAAATCGTAGGGAACGCAGAGTTTCGGCGCGAGGGCCACAGCGCACAGGCCCGGTCCGTCACGGTGCTGGCAAACAGCACAAACGACGCCGGTACCACCCTTCCGCTGGCGGGGTCACCTTCCTTCTACGTGGAAGGTTTGGACCCCGCGGGCCTCGCCGAATTTGGAACACACGCCGAGAACCCGGACGATGCGGACATTGCAGTCATTCGGCTGCACGCACCCTGGGACCATCGGGACGATTTGTTCCTCGAGAAACACTTTCACGCCGGAAGCCTGGACTTTCCACCTGGGCTGGTTTCACGCCTGAAGGCGTTGGCAGAACGCGTGCCTTTGATCATCGATGTCCGCCTGGATCGTCCCGCAGTTCTGACTCCGCTGGAGGAGTTCGCTGCGGCATTGGTTGGCACGTTCGGAGTCTCGGACACAGCTCTCCTGGATGCGTTGTTCGGACGAATCCTGCCAGAAGGAAAGCTGCCTTTTGACATTCCAAGGTCAATGGAAGCTGTCCGGGCATCTCGATCGGACGTCCCGGGTGACACCGCGGACCCGCTGTACCCCTTTGGACACGGCCTTCGCTTGCTCCCGCAAAATTCTGCGCCATCTACCGAAACGTCCTCCACAACCGAGTAAGGGACTGATCTCATGAACCAACACCTCGCACGAACCTCCGGAATGTCCGTCGCCACCCGCCGCCAGCTCCTTGCAGGCGTTGCGGCCGTTGCCGCCACAGGCCTCACGGCCGCCACGGCGCAGCCCGGCGTTGCCACCGCAGCCGCAGTTCCGGCGTCGAACGCTTTCGGGCTGGCGGCGGCAACCAACAAGGACGGCATCGATCACAAAGTCATCAAGCGGTGGGCCCAGGACACCTGGAATTCCTTGGTGGCCATGACTGATCCGAGGACCGGGCTACCTGCGGATTACATCGGCGACTCAATCTCCAGTCCACGGCGCAGCGGCTTCACATCCCCGACCAATATTGGGGGCTACATGTGGAGCACAGTGGTGGCACGGGAGCTTCGCCTCATTAGCGCCAACGAGTGCAGGGACCGGCTGACGCAGACCCTGACGACGTTGTCCAGACTGAAACACCACGAGCCCAGCGGCATGCTTTACAACTGGTACGACGAAGCCACTGGCGGCGTCATCACCGTGTGGCCAGAGAACGGCAACGTGGTCCAGCCGTTCCTCTCCAGCGTGGACAACGGGTGGTTCGCGGCTGCGCTCATGGTGGTCCGCAACTCCGAACCGAAGATTGCCCATTTGGCTGAAAGCATCCTCCACCGGATGAACTTCGGCATCTTCTACAACAAAGACGCGAGGCCCGGCGTTGCCGCGGGCCTGTTGCGCGGCGGGTTCTATGACGCCAAACCTACAGTGAACACTGTTCAGGGCAACTACCTTGCCAACGGCCCCGATGTCTATTACACGCCCAACCACTACGACGTCACCAACTCCGAACCCCGCATCGCCACGTACATTGGCATCGCACTGGGCCAGATCCCGCCGGCCCACTACTTCGCCACCATGCGGGTATTTCCGGACACCTGTGATTGGTCCTGGCAGGAGCAACAACCCATTGGAGAGCACCGCACGTATCTGGGCATCGACGTATTTGAGGGCGCTTACACGTACCGCGGCATGCGCATTGTTCCCAGTTGGGGCGGGGACATGTTTGAATCGCTGATGCCAGACCTGTTCGTTCCCGAAGCCAGTTGGGCCCCGAAGGCGTGGGGCATCAACCATCCGCTCACTGTCCGGGCACAGCGCGAGTTCGGTTTGGAGGACGCCAAGTACGGGTACTGGGGCTTCTCACCGGCGAGCCACCCAAACGGTGGCTACTCGGAATGGGGCGTGGATGCGCTGGGGATGAGCAGCGAAGGTTACCCGTCCGATGTTGAGCGGACCAGCGTGGACAATGGCTTTGGCGAGTGTCGGCCGTCAGCCAATCCCACTCCTACGTGGGGCGATGGGGTGGTAACACCGCATGCCTCGTTCCTGGCTATGGAGTACGAGCCACGGGAGGCGTACGACAACCTGATGCGGATGGAAAAGGACCTGGGAGCATACGGCCAAGGCGGATTCTTTGACGCGGTTGCCGTCAAATCCGGCACGGTCGCCCGGCGATACCTTTCCCTCGACCAGGCCATGGTGCTCGGGGCCTTGGGGAACGTTTTTGGCGACAATGTGATCCGTCGGAACTTCGTGCGCGGCGAAGTTGAAAAAGTCATCAAACCGCTCATTGCTGTTGAGGAGTTCGGCGCCGGCTTGGTTGGTTGATTCCTGCTTCCGGCGACGGACGCTCACCAGTCGACCGAAAGCGGCCGAACGGTGAGAGAGCGATCACCGAAAACGGCCATTCGGTGAGAGAGCGTCGGATACCACCGACGCTCTCTCACCAAACACCCCTTAAACGGAAACGCTCCTCCACCCCGGGGGCTGGAGGAGTGTCTACGCGGAACAGGCCTACTTGCGGAACACCTGGACGATCGCCGGGCGGGGCGCACGCACGGAGCCGGCAGCCGGGCGTGATCCCGCGCCGACGTAGTCCGGGAAGTACGAGTGCGGGGCCTCGAACGTACCCTCTTCACCCGGGTGCTGGACGGCGACGAAGACCGTGCGCTCCTCGTCGTGGATGATCGGGCCACAGGTCTCGGCGTCACGCGGGACGGCAAGGAACTGCTCCACCTTGCCACGCTCCGGGCCTTCCAAGGTGACCTTGAAGAGACCGTCGTTGTAGCCGATGGTGGACGGGGCACCGTCGGTGGAGATCCAGAGGTTGCCCACGGAGTCGAAAGCCACGTTGTCAGGGCAGGAGATCGGGGAGACCTTGTCCGCCGGGAAACCGGAGAAGTAGGTGGAGGTGTTCTTGGCGGGATCGCCGGCCACCAGCAGGAGGGTCCAGTTGAACTTGGTCCCGGTCTGGCCTGGCGCCTCGGTGATCTCCACGATGTGGCCGTCGCGGTTCAGGGTGCGGGGGTTGACCTCCGTGGCGCCTTCCTTGCCGGCCTTGCCACGATCGGAGTTGTTGGTGCAGGCCACGTAGACCTTGCCGGTGAGCAGGTTCGGCTGGACGTCTTCGCAGCGGTCCATCTTGGTGGGGCCAACCTTGTCCGCTGCCAGGCGGGTGTAGACAAGGACCTCGGCTACGGACATGCCCGGGACCGCGGACTGGCCGTTGACCACCAGCGGCAACCATTCGCCGGAACCGTCGAAGGCGACGTCAGCGGGGAGCTTGCCGCTGCCATCGATCTCGGCGGCCGGGGAATCGCCGGTGAAGCGTGCAACGTACAGGTCGCCTTCGGAAAGAAGGTTCATGTTGTTCCTGCGCGCAGCGGCAGAGTCGCCAGCCTGGTACTTGCCCTTGGAGACGAACTTGTAGAGGTAGTCGAAGCGCTCGTCGTCGCCCATGTAGGCCACAACGCGGCCGTTGGCAGCGACGATCACGTTGGCGCCCTCGTGCTTGAAGCGGCCCATGGCGGAGTGCTTCTTCGGGGTGGACGTGGGGTCGAAGGGGTCTACCTCCACAATCCAGCCGAATCGGTTGGACTCGTTGGCGTAACCGGAGTTGCGGGTATCGAAGCGGGGCTCGTCGAGTTCCCATTGACGGGTGGTTGCCTTAGCGGACAGGCCGTATCGCTTGTCGCCGTCGCTGGTGCCCGGCGCGGCAAAGTAGCCGTTGAAGTTCTCTTCGCCGGAGAGGATGGTGCCCCACGGGGTGGTACCGCCGGAGCAGCTGCCCAGGGTTCCCTTGATCCAACGGCCGGCGGGGTCGTCGATGGTCTTCACCAGGTTGGTGCCGGCGGCGGGGCCGGTCAGCTCGTAGACAGTGTCCGTCAGGAAGCGGCGGTTGAGGGCAGCGCCCTGGACGTAGCTCCACGGCTTGTTCTTGTTCTTACGCTCAAGTTCCACAACAGCCAGACCGTGGGCTGCACGACCGATGGCGCGGGCCTCGGCGGCATCGAAGCCCACCGGCAGCATGATGTTTTCGTTGGTGTACTCGTGGTTGGTGAAGAGCAGCGCACGGCGATCCTTGGAGTTGGGGATCGGCAGGATGTCCGTGTAGTCGTTGTTGTAACCGAACTGGCGGGCCTGGGCTGCGGCGCTCTGGTTGTTCAGGTCGAACGCCGGCGAGTCCTTGAACAGCGGGTCGCCCCAGCGGATGATCGGGTTCCAGTCGAAGCCCTCGGGAACCGTGAACGCGTCAACAGCGGAGTCAACGGGCTTGATGGCGGTGAACTTCAGCTTGGACTTGTCGAAGCCCTTCTTGGCTGCATCGGACAGGCCATTGCCGGAGTCGGCAACAGCAGAGTCGGCGCCGGTGACAGCGCCACCGAGAACGACGGCGAGCGCACCTGCGGCGCCCAAGCCCAGGGCGGCGCGGCGGGACATGGCCGTGGAGGCGATATCGCGGAAGTAGCCGTTGGAGCTGGTGTTGCATACATCGCCTGCGCAGGCATTGTCGCACTTGAGCGCACAGGTCACCGCGCTGCGCTTGCCCTTGGTGTGGCCAAGCATGGGGAGCAGCGGGAACGTGCGTCCGGTGGTTTCAGACATGGGGGACCTTCCAGAATGTTTACGAGGTTCCCGCCGAGCCTTTCAGCGTAATCCGAAGCCGAGAGGACGCTCTGGTTACGGAACGGTGAACAAACCGCGTCAGGCAGAGGCCAGGACAGCGTGAACCCGGGCCAGCCGCTCCAACCACCAGTCGCGCCGGTCAGCGGGTGCCGCATACCGCTCAAGAAGCTCCGGATCGGCTGCTGCCCCGCGAAGCCGGATGGCGCCGTCGTCCGCTACCAACGGGTCACGCGTGATGTCCGCAGCGAAAAGCGAAACAGTTCCGAGGCCACACGCGTACGGCAGTGACGGCAGCGAGGCGGCGAGCGCCAATCCGGCGCGGATTCCCACGGACGTGTCCAGGGCTGAACTGACGACGGCGGGAAGGCCGGCTTGGGCCACGATGTCCAGGGCACGCGCCACTCCCCCAAGCGGCGCGACTTTCACCACCAGGAGGTCAGCTGCGCCGGCGCGGGCCACGCGAAGAGGATCGTCTTCTTTACGGACGCTCTCGTCCGCCGCGATAAGCACGGGTGTTCCAGCAACCGAAAGCCGCCGCCTCACTTCCGCCAGTCCCTCAATGGTGGGCACGGGTTGCTCGGCGTACTCAAGTCCCACCGCAGAGAGCTTGCTCAATGCGTCGACGGCCTGCTCCACGTCCCAACCTCCGTTGGCGTCCACCCGGATGGCGGCGTCCGGCAAGGCTTCCCGAACGGCAACCACCCGAGCTACGTCGTCGATCAATTCCTGGCCCCGCTCAGCGACCTTGATCTTGACCGCATCAACGCGTCCGAACCTCGCGAGCACATCGGGCACCCGATCCGCAGCGACGGCGGGGACGGTGGCGTTCACGGGAATGGTGTCCCTGAGCGGAACCGGGAACCCTTGCCAGCCCGCTTCCAAAGTGGCGGCCAACCAACGGGAGGATTCGTCGTCGTCGTACTCCGGAAACGGACAAAACTCGCCCCAACCACGTGGTCCTTTCAGCAGGAGCGTTTCGCGCTGCAGGATGCCGCGGAATTTGACCCGCATGGGCAAGGAAACGACGTAGGCGGAGTCCTGTAGTTCTTCAAGGGAAGGGAGCATAGTGCCACTGTACCGGCGGCATTTCGGGCGCGGATGGGCCCAAGCGCGCTATGTGGAAATCTAGTCCACCCAGAACTTTCTGGCTGCGCGGGCTGCGTCGGAGAACAACTCGACGGGCAACGGCACGGAGCTCTCGGGCATCCCCAGGCCATCCCACTTGGCCACAAGGACGGTTCCCACGTCCAGCGGCAGCGGCCACAACCAGTACCGTGAAGTGCCCTGCAGGAATTCGTCGTTGCCGCCGGACCCGCCACCTCCCAGCGGCGTGAGGACCGGCCCCGTGACATCGGCGTCCATTCCGCCTCCCAGGCTGGGCTCCACCAGTCCAGCGAAAACCTTCCGGCCGTTCGGATATCCCACGCCCACCAACAATCCGTCCAGCCCTTGTTGGAAAGGACCGCGGGGTGTGAGTGCTTTGTCCATTGCTTCGCGCCATTCCCCTGCTGTCTGGTCTCCGCGCCGGACTGTCCAAACCAGGTCCAAAACACAACCGGTGGAGTAGACGTCAACGGATTTCAGCGCCAACGCCATGCGGTTGCTGCTGTGCACGAACCCGCTGACCGGCACCACTCCGGGCAATTCATCCGTTGGCGGCCCTACCCAGGCAGGCGGTATGGGCTGCGTATGTCGTGGACGTTCTGGCGGTACAGGAAGGTCCTCGAAGAAGGTCATGTTCCATGCATACACCGACTTCACCGCGATGGGGAGGACCGCTTGCTAAGAGAGAGGCCACAACCGCGATATCCTCTGATTCGACACTCATTCAGGGGGACTCATGACTCAGGGCTACAGCGGTTCAACGACGCCTCCGGGCTGGTATCCGGACCCTTCCAATCCGCAGCAGATGCGTTGGTGGGACGGCGTGCAGTGGACGCCGCATCTGGCCCCCGCGCACCCTCAGTTCATGCCGCTTCAACGCGTACTGATCAGCAACCAGACGCCGGTCTACAACCCGTTCATCTGGGCGATCGTGCTCATTCCCTTGGTTTCCATCCTTCTCCTCCTGACGTGGCAGCCGGAGTTCCGCTTCATCACCACCCGCTCGGGCGCAACGACGCTCGACCCCACGTCCATCTACTCCCCCGGCTATTTCCTCCTCCAGATCTCAAGTTTCGTCATCTGGGCTGTGACCATCCTTTGCGCCTTCCTCGACTATCAACGGCTCACCAAATCAGGGGTGATCCGTCCCTTCCACTGGGCCTGGTGCTTCCTCAGCCCTTTGGTCTACGTCATTGGCCGGACCGTCATTGTCCGCAAGGTCGCCCTGGACCGCGGCCTGGCCCCCATCTGGGTCATGATCGGGACCATCGTGGTGTCGTTCATCGTGTTTGGCATCTGGATGGCGAACTTCTTCAACCAGATCTATTCGCAAATCGGCTACTCAATCAACGCCTAACGGCGGCCACCAATGACTGACGCCAGGGCGCCGGGCCAACTGCCGCAACCAAGCACGACGGCGGCACCCGGCTGGTATGCCGACCCTGCGGATGCGCGCTACAACAGGTGGTGGGACGGTTCCGCGTGGACGGCGCACGTGGGCCCGCCAGCCTCACAGTTGCTGGCCCAACGTCCGCTCATCGGTCCGGACACCCCCGTGTACAACGTCTTCATCTGGCTCATGGCTGTGTTGCCGTTGCTTCCTGCCATCGCCTTGTTGACGTGGAACCCGGACCTGCGTTTCTACGCCACCAGCCGTGGTGGCGTCGCTCCCGATCCCGCTTCGATTTTCACCGTGGGCTACTTCCTCACCGCGGGCTCCTTGGTGTTGGTCTACGTCGCCTCGGTTGTGCTGGCCTTCTTCGATTACCGGCGCTTGCTGCGCGCTGGAGTCGTCCGGCCCTTCCACTGGGCATGGGCGTTCATCTACATGGGAGGCGTGGTGTACGTGATCGGCCGCGCGATCATCGTGAACAAGGTGGCCAAGGGCCGTGGCTGGTGGCCGCTGGGTATGCTCGCCGCGGGATGGATCCTCTACATCGTGGTCGGTTACGTCAAAGGCATCCTGTTGATGCAAAGCATCGTGTCCGGTGTTGGCTACGGTTCGTAGGCGCCACGTCCCGGATCCAGTCCTCACACGCGTTAGGTAGACTGCTGCCTAGCCGCATGAAAGGACCACCATGAACCGCAAGGCCACCGCACTCGACGTCGCAAAACGGGCAGGGGTTTCCCGAAGCGCCGTTTCGTTGGTCCTCAACGGGCGCGGTGACGGCAACGTGGCCAAGGAGAGCCAGGACCGCATCCGGTTGGCAGCGCAGGAGCTGAACTACTCCCCCAACGCCATCGCACTCAGCCTCCGGAACCAGCGCTCCCGCGTCATCGGGATCGTGTCCGACGAAGTGGTGGTCAGCCCCTTTGACGGCAACATCATCGGCGGCGCGGACGATGTTGCCCGCAGCCATGGCTTCGTCACGGTGGTGATGGATACCGAACGCGATGCCGCCCGGGATGCGAGCGCCATCGAGACGCTGCTGGACCGCCAAGTGGACGGACTCATGTACGTCACGGTAGGCCTCAAACCGCTCGATGTCCCTCCAGGCATGCAGCGTGTGCCGTCTGTGCTGGCCAATTGCTACGACAGCCGTACGGAGCCGCAGATCCACCACGTCATCCCGGACGAGGTCACCGGCGGACGCGAAGCCACCGAACATTTGCTGGAGTTCGGCCACCGGGACATTGCCTTGCTGGCCGGCGCGGAAGTGGACCCGGCGGCTCCCCTGCGTGTCCAGGGCTACCGCGACGCATTCGTCGGAGCCAGCCTCGGCGTCAGGGAGGCTCTCATCACCCATGCGGGCTGGGACATCAACGACGGCTTCAACTGGGCCATGCGCCTCCTCGACGGCGTTGCCCCCGCGGAACGTCCCACGGCCATCATGTGCGCCAACGACCGTTTGGCCGTCGGCGTAGCCCTCGCCGCCGCCCGCCTGGGTTTGAGCATTCCGCGTGACCTCTCAGTCATGGGCTACGACGACGAGCACCGCATTGCCAGCACCATGGTCCCGGCCCTCACCACCATGGCGCTCCCCTTGCGCGAGATTGGCCGGGCGGCCATGTCGGCCCTGTTGGGTGCCATCGAGGGAAGCGAAAGTACGACGGCGGCGCCCACCTTGGAGACGATGGTCCCCTGCCGCCTGGTGTTGCGCGAGTCGACAGGCCCAGCACCCCGCTAAACCCACTTTGCGGGGCCCGCTCTACGCACCAAACCTTGGCGAAGCAAATAGAGCAGGCCCCACAACGGGAGGCAATCAGCGCGGGAGGGACAGCTCCCAGACATCGGCCGTCGCGCCGGCGGGAACGTTGAGCGTCCAGGATTCACCGGGAGCAGGGTAGGCCCGCAGCGTGGTGGCCACTGAATTGGACAAGTAAACCTCCACGAGCGAGGCATCGACGAAGATCCGGAGCTCCTCCCCTGCGGCGAGCTCTCCCATATAAACCACCTGCCCTGCAGCACCGGAGCCAAGGACCAGCTCAACTGTCCCGGCAGTGCCGGCAACCAGCACCTCCGCGAAAGCAGGAACGGCAACGGAGCCCGAGGCCTCCGATGCCACCAACGACCCACGGTACGCGGATACCTCCGGCGCAGGGGCAACAACCAACGCCCCGTCAACCACGGACAAAAGGCGAGGATGTGTCAGCACACCCGACCACCCGGCGTCGTCGATTTCATCCTGGGTGCGGCCCCGCCGACCGTCACGGCCGGGACCTTCGTAGGCCCAACCCCACAGCAAAGCCGCCGGCTCAGGGTCAGACGAAAGCTGGACGATTTGGGGTGCGTAGAAGTCTCGGCCCAGATCCGATTTCCCACCCGAAACGGCGGTAAACACAGGCAGCCCGGTCTCGGGATCCGAGGTAAGTGAACCGATCAGGTGTCCGACGCCATTGGCGTGCTCGTGGTCGTCGCCGGAGAGCCAGAGCGAGAACATCATCACCCAGGACGAACCCGAGGACGAACCCGAAGACGAATCCGAGGATGACGGCACCTCCACCAGTTGCGGGCACTCCCAGATCTCGGCGGGCGTGTGCACGGCGGCGACGGGGTCGGCCGACGTCAGCCAAATGCCCTGGTACTTCCAATCATCCAGCGAGTCCACGGTGTACAGCAGCAGCGCAGCCCGTCCATCAGCGAGTCCGGCACCTTGGATGGCGTAGCGGGATCCGTTGAACGTGAAGATGAAAGGATCGCGCACGGCGGTCACGGAGGAATCAGCAGGCATCGACGCGGCAACGTGCCCGTCCTGCGTCCAGGTCACCAGGTCCGAGGAGCCCCGGGCAATAACAACCTGGGAATGCCCGCCGTGGTCCTGAACACCGGAGTAGGCCGCCGTCGGAACGTCACCATCAAGGGTCACCACACCCGTCCAGCAGCCGGCAGAGTCGGGCCCGCCTGCCTGCGGCGCCAGGGCAACGGGATGTTCTTCCCAGTTCACCAGGTCAGCAGTGCTCACGTGGCCCCAGTGGATCTGGGTGTGCCGCGCAGAGGACGGGTTGTACTGGAAGAACACGTGGTACCGGCCATTGATGTAGCTGATGCCGTTGGGATCGTTGATCCAGCCTTGGGCAGGCCGCGGGTGGAAGCGCGGGAACGCGGGATCCGGGTGCGTAGCGGCCTGGGCCAGGGAAGAAACAACTGCAAGGTCCGTCATTGGAAATGCCTTTCGAAGAGAGAAGGGAAACTACTTGCCCGTACCGGCGGTGAGCCCGTCCTGCAGGGCACGCTGCCCGAACATGAACACCACCAGCGCGGGAATCATGGAGAGGACAACGCCGGCCAGGACCACGGAGATGCTTCCGGTGCCGAGGTTGCCTTGGAGGGAGACCAGGCCCAGGGGCAGGGTGAAGTTCTGCTCCGAGATGGTCATGATGAGTGGCCTGAAGAACTCGTTCCAGTGGAAGTTGAACGCCAGGATGCCCACGATTGCCAGGCCGGGCATGGCCAGCGGCGCATACACGGAACGGAAGGTCCGCCAGGGCGAGGCGCCGTCGATCGCGGCCGCTTCAGCGAGCTCACCCGGGAGCCCCATGAAGTACTGCCGCATCAGGAAGGTGCCGAACGCCGTCGGGATGGCCGGGAGGATCAACGCGAGCAGCGTGTCGGAGAGTCCAACGCCGCGGATGAGCATGAACACGGGAACGATCGTCACCTGGGCCGGCACCATCATGGTGGCCAGCACGATCGAGAAGAGCGCTCCACGGCCGCGGAACTTCAGGTGCGCAAAGGCGTAACCGGCCAAAGCTGCGGTGATCATCTGGCCCACGGCGATCAGGCCGGTCACCAGGGCACTGTTCACCACCAGTCCAATGATGTTGAGTTGCTTGAACACTTGGCCGTAGGAGGTGAAGTCCGGGTTCAGCGGCAGGAACGACGGCGGCAGTTTGAACGATTCCGATGGCGGTCGCAGCGAGGTGGACAACGTCCAGAGAACCGGCCCCAGGACAAAGACGGCGGCGATCAGCAGGGCCACAACCCGGGCGGCCACTGACCAGTCGCGCTTCTTCCGCGTTACTACGGGTGCCGTGGTTTTCACACGGTCAGAAATGGTGGTCATGGCGGGCCTTACTGGTAGAAGACGAATCGTTTGCTGAGCCGGAACTGCAGGGCCGTGATGGCCATGATGATGAGCGTCAGGATCACGCCGATCGCGGAGGCCTGCCCGAATTCGAGGCGTTGGAAGGCTGACTCGAAGATCACCATGACGGCGGTTCTGGTGGAGTCGCCCGGGCCGCCGCGGGTGAGCACGTAGGGCTGGTCGAACACTTGGAGTGCGTTGATGATGGCCATGACGGAGGCCACCAGCGTGGTGGGGCTCAGGAGCGGCAGCGTGACGTACCAATGCTTGCGCCATCCGGTGGCACCGTCGATCGACGCGGCCTCGTAGGTTTCCACTGGAATGGAGGCCAGGCCACCAATGAACAGCAGGAACGAGAACCCGAAGTTCTGCCACACATACACAAGAATCACGACGGCGGCAGACCCGGTTGGCGTGGTCAGCCACGGTACCGCTGGGATGCCGACCAGGGACAGCAGCCAATTCACCACGCCGAACTGCTCGTTGAAGAGGTAGCGCATGAAGATGGATACCGAGGCAGCGGACAGGATCAGCGGAAAGAAGAAGGCGGACCGGAAGAACACCCTGAGCCAGGCGGGGAGCTTCTCCTGGACCATGATGGCCAGGCCCAGTGCCAGGCCGAGCTGGAGTGCCACAGCCACAATGACGAAGACGATGGTGTTCAGGAACGACACCCGGACCGTGGGATCCTGGACCACTTCGGCAAAGTTATCGAAACCCACGAACGTCGGCGCCGAGATGATGTCCCAGCGGAAGAACGCAAGGGCCACGGACGCAACGATTGGCAACAGGGTGAAGATGCCCATGCCCACGATGGTGGGGGCCAGGAACGCCCACGGAAGCCAACGCTGTTGGACGCGGCCGCGCCTGGACGCCGGACCACCCTTGTGGGACGGAGCACGGCCGGTGCCCGCCGGGGTACGGGTGACGGTACTCATGGCTGCCTCCTCAGGGCCAGTTCGAGGTCACGCTGCATGGAGTTGAGCGCATCTTTGAGTTGGCGTTCGTCGCCGCTGACGGCAAGGGACACGTTCTTCATGAGCGCGGTTTCGACGGCGGCCTGCTGGGGAGGCGCCGGGATGGGCCCTGTGGTGGGGAACCTGTCCAGGGTGTCGTAGAAGACCTTCCAATGGCGTGGGCCGGTCCCCGCGTAGAGCTGGTCGTTCACCATGGAACGCCGCGCGGGTGTGGTGTTCGGCGTGGGGAAAACGATCTGCATGGCCTCGAGGCTGGAGCTGAACTTCACCCATTCCCAGGCGGCGTCCTTGTCCTTGGCGGTCTTCATGATCGCGTACCCGGCGGTGCCGAACTGGTGACGCTGGGTCCGCCACTTGGGGAAGAACTGCACGTCGAACGCATCCTCAGTCATCCCCGCCTCATGGAGGCCCTGCACCCAATAGCCGCCGGCCGGCGTCGTACCTATCCGGTTGGAGGCGAAGAGGCCGATCAGCGAACTGCCGCCGCCTTCCTCGGGGCGTACGCCCAGCCCGTCCTTGACCAGTCCGCGGAGGTAGTCGAAGGATTCGAAGACGCGGGGATCGTCCGCGTTGGGTTCCAGCCACTGGTACCCACCGGAGCGGAGGCTGCGGGAGGGGTGGTTGGCGTAGAAGCCGTCCCACAGCCATTCGCCGCCGCCGGACTTGGTTTCCTTGAGGAAGCTGGTGTCATTCGCGTAGAGCCACGGCACAACTCCACCGAAGAGGCGGTTGGTCCAGTAGTAGGGCGTGAAGTCCTTGGGGTTGGCCTTCTTCATCGCGGCCAGAGTGGCGCGGAAGTCCGTGTGCGTCCAGTTGTCGGCTGGCCGCTCCAGGCCTGCCTGCCGCAGAGACGTGGCATTGTAATACATGTTGGCGGCGTTCCAGTCGATGGGGAGCTGGAACAGGCTGCCTTTGTACATGAACGCTTCCACCAGGCTCGGATGGACGTCCTGGAAGTACTCCTTCATGTCCTCCGCGTCCCGGCGAAGGTACTCGTCCAACGGATGGGCAAGTTTCTCGGCGAAGAGCTGGGCGCCCTCGGTGGCCACGTAGACCACGTCCGGCGGCGTGCCTGCTGCCACCATGGTGAGGATCTTGGTGAAGAAGTCCTTCCAGTCCACGGCCTGGATGGCCTGGACCTTCACTTTGATTTCGGGGTGGACCTTGGCAAAGGCGTCCACTACCTTTTGGCGGGCTGCGGCGTCTGCGGCGGTGCCCATGATGGCGATGCTGAGGCTGTTGTCTCCCCGGCCTGGAATGTCTGTTCCGGTCAGTCGCGGCCACGACGCCGCCGTTACTCCGACGATCCCAGCACCGAGGGCTGTAAGGGCGGTTCTGCGTGTGAATTGACGCAAAGCCCCGTTGGTTCCCGGCATTGTAGATTTCCTTCCCTAACACGTGTTAGGAACACTAGACCTGTCGCCTAACACGTGTCAAGCGTCACAGGAATGTTGCGTGGATCTCACTTTCGGGACTCGCGGGCACAGCGGACTCACATGAGGCATCCAGCGAATTGTGGCAGGGTAGAGAGAATGAGTTCCCAGCAATTCCGCGTCAGCGGGAGGTCGAGCAAACGGCCACGTCAGGAGCGCCCAGCAGGCGCCGGCACGGGCTTTTTGTTTTGCCTCATCACCCTCGCCTGCATGGTTGGCCTGGCTGCGACGTACTATTTCTTCGTCCGCACCACCGCCGGCCAGTTCATTGACGAGTCAGCCCTTGTTGAAGCCACCGAACTCAGCGGCACGGCAGGCAAAGCCTCCACGGGATTCCTGGACGTCCTGCCCGTCACCTCCTTGATCATCGCCACGCTCGTGGTGCTGTTCGTGACCATTGCGCGCCGACGCTGGACAGCCGCGGGCATCGCCGTCGTCGCTTGCGTCGCCGCCAACATCGCCACGCAAGTCCTCAAACTCCTCATCCCGGACCGTCCGGACCGCGGCGTCCAGACGCTGGAGATGAACTCGCTCCCGTCCGGCCACACCACCCTGGCAGCGTCCGCGGCGGCCGCAGTGTTCCTGATGGTTTCGCCGCGCTGGCGGCCCCTCGCAGGGTTCCTGGGGAGTACCTTCGCCGTCGCCACAGGTGTGTCCACGCTCATCAACCAATGGCACCGACCTGCCGACGTGGTGGCCGCCTTCCTCGTCGTCGGCATCGTGATGCTCCCTGCCGGATGGCTGATTCTGCGCTCCGGCAACAGCTGGAACGTGTGGCGCGGCTACGGCGAGCACTGGGCCTCGTCCAGGCTATGGGCCTTCCTCACACTCGCTGCCTTGCTGGCGGCCGGCGCCGTGGCTGCCTACTCCCTGCTCCAGGTGATGCCGGGCCTCAGCGCGGACAGCACTACCGACTACTTCTGGGCCGGAACCGCCTTCATAGTGATCGCCGGATACCTCTCCGCCTTGGGCGGGATGTGGCTCTTCGGACTGGCGGCCAGGAAGCGTTAACGCACGACGCCGGGTGGCCGGCTTGCGGGTGCGGGCGCGCGGATTTCCGCTTTTCTCCAACGTCTGTAAAGATTTGTCCCGACACCGAACTTTCCGGGCGTCAGGCTGCCCTTTGGTGGGCTCGTTATTGGGGAAACATTGCCACGAAAATTGTTCTGCGAAATCTCGCCGTTGACCTACCGTCTCTCGGTTCAGCGAATGATCGTCACACGAAAAGCCAGGGACTTCTTCTCCCCCACAGCCTTCGCCAAACGGCAACCTCATCAAGTCCTTCCCGAGCTCGTCTACCGCCACAACTCGCTGATCCGGCGCAAGCTCGGAAACGTCGACCTGCACCTTCAGGAGAACAAGGCCGTCAGCCTGGGAATCGCAGCACCGCTGGTCAACTCTGTGGTCATCCGGCCCGGCGAGACTTTCTCTTTCTGGAAGCTGGTGGGCAGTTGCACGGAAGCCAAGGGCTACCGCGAAGGCCTGGTCATAAACCACGGACGGCCCGACTCGGGCATCGGCGGCGGACTGTGCCAGTTCACGAACCTTCTTCATTGGATGGTCCTGCACAGCGAACTTACCGTGGTGGAACACCACCATCATGGCGACCTGGACCTCTTCCCGGACTTCAACCGCCAGATCCCCTTCGGTTCAGGCACATCGATCATCTACAACTACCTGGACTACAGGGTCCGCAACGACACCGACCAGGCCTACCAATTCCTCGTCAGCACCACTGACGAACACCTGCGTGGTGAACTCCGGGCAGAACGTATCCCCGACAAAAAATTCCACATCCGCGAAGAAGACGCGTACTTCCACGAAGCGAACGGCAAGGTCTACCGGCACAACAAAGTGGTTCGCCTGACCCGCGACAAGCGGACGGGACTTGTGACCTCCAAGGAACAGATCATCGAGAACAACGCCTTGGTGGCCTACGAGCGCTCGCTCATCAACGCCCCCATCCTCACAGCGGCCCCGACACCGGAAAGCGACGACGTCCTCGTCGCGGCCACAGCCTGACAGGCACCCCGAGCCCCCGAATCAATCGTTACAACTCCCCATAGCGGGCAGTCTCCTCTTCAACTACTATTAATCCATTCGTTGTATTAATGGTCAGGAGAGACCCATGCCTTCAGCCCAGACCGGCCGTGGCGCAACCCGCTTGGCAGCGGTCCCCGTTTCACGGGACCTCGTGGTGGACTTCATCCGCGTCGCCTGCATGTTTGCCGTGGTTGCCGTTCACCTGCTCATGATGGGCATCAGCGTAGGCCCCGCCGGCATCGGCGTGGAGAATCCCCTGACGTCGTTGAGTTGGTTTGCGCAAGGAACCTGGTTTGGACAGGTCATGCCCCTGTTCTTCGTCGTTGGCGGCTTCGCATCCCTCACGTCGTGGCGTAGCCTGCAGCGGAAGGGCGGGGACGCGGGCGACTATCTCCGCACCCGGGTGCTTCGTTTGGTCCGGCCAACGGTCGCCCTGTACGCCTTCCTCGCCTTGGCGCTCTGGATTGCGACGGCGGCGGGCGTCCCGGGCGACTTGCTGAAAGTTATCGCCGCGGGTGCTGGAGTACAGCTCTGGTTCCTTGCCGCGTATCTGATCTGCCAGGCGATGGTCCCGACGATGGCGCGATTCCACAAGGTTGCGCCGCACCGAACCGTCGCCGCATTGGTGACGGGCGCCGTCGTCGTCGATGTCCTGCGACTCGGGCTGGAACGCAACCCGTGGGGCTTCGATTCGAACCCGATCGGGCTGCTGAACATGGTGTTCGTGTGGGGATTGCTGCAGCAGTTGGGGTTCTTCTATGCGGACGGCTTCTTTGATCGGTTTGCGCGGTGGAAGCTGATTGCGTCGGCAGTTGCGTGCTACTTCGCCTTGGTGGCACTCACGCAGCACGGACTGTACCCAGTGGACATGCTGACGAACCAGAATCCTCCGATGTTCCCGTTGATACTGGTTGGCTTGGCGCACGTTCTGCTGGTGAAGGCTGCGTACCCTTGGCTGCAGCGCGTGGTTCAGCAGGGCTGGGTCCAGAAGGTCATGTTTGTTGTGGGGAGCCGGGCCATGACCATCTACTTGTGGCATTTGCCGCTGATCATCGCGATGTTCGGGCTGGCCCTTGTACTGCGGCTTCCCTTCCCCGAACCAGCGAGCACCGAGTGGTGGCTGAGCCGTCCAGCCTTCTACGTGGCAGCTTGGGCCCTGGTGCTGTTGGTATCCGCACCCCTCGTCCGCCTTGAACTCGCCAGCACCGCACTGGCACCTGGGGCTTCCCGTCCGGCCATGTGGCGCATTGGCCTCGCCACGGCGCTGGCGATCATTCCGCCGTTCGTCGTGATGCGGAGTGCCCTGGATGTTTGGAATGCGTCGTGGGGGTTGGTGTTGATGGTCGTGGCTGTTGCGCTGGTGAGTGGGCGGCGCACAGCCGACCGCAAATGGAAGACGCCAGTAGGGCGATGACGTCAGGGCCAAGGACCCAATCCATCAAATGCTGCGCAAACTAGTGCCTGCGAGGGACGTTCCGTCGGACATCTTCCGCCTGCGCTTCATCGAGCACCCATCGCTGATATTTGGGATGACTCGGATACTTCAAACGAAGGTAGTTTCTGACAACCAGTCCGGGGCGGTCCTCCTCCGTATAGCCCAATTCGCGGGCAAGTTGAACAGGTGTGTAAGTAGCCATAGACAGAGCTTATGCTCCCTTCGTCCCTGGTTACGCCAGGCCCGGTATTTCGGGCCGGCTGCCAACACTAGTAGTTCCGCCGATGCTTCAGTCTCGGAATGGCAATGGCGAACCCTAACGCGGCTGCGAAGCCCAGCACGCCGGTCGCCCATACGCCCGCGGCCAGCGAGATCGCAGCCGTCAGACCGGACAACAAGACAGGGCCGCCGGTCGCTCCGGAGTCCGCAATGAACCGCCAGATCCCCAGGAAGTGGCTGCGGCCATTGTCCGGCGAGAAATCCGCACCCAACGTCATGATCAGGCCGGAGCTGATGCCATTACCAAAGCCGATCAATAGCGCTGCCAGGAGCAATGACATGAAGCCGCCGGTGAACGGAATCAGCACCAAGGCAATGCCCATGATCAACGTGGAGGGAACGGCCACCCATTGCCGGCCTTTCCGATCCATCAGCTTGCCCGCCGGATAGAACACCAGCATGTCTATCGCTCCGGACAAGCCATAGATCAGCGAGGCGTGGGTCGCGTCCATGCCCAGATGGTCCGCCCACAGCGGGATAACCACTTGGCGGGATGCCCGCAACGCGCTCAGCAGAAGGATGCCGAAGCCAACCGACAAGAACACACCCGCGTGGGAGGCCGCTACCTGTCGCAGCGTGGAAGCAGCAGGTGCCGCACCGCCGTCGGAGGTGTCCGGCGCAACCAGATCCGGAATGGTGAGCGACAGCGCAGCAGCCGCCATCATCCCCACGAAACCCACCCAGTAAGCACCACTGATCCCAGCGAACTGCATGACGCCAGCGCCAATGAATGGGCCAATGAAGATACCGATTCTGGTCACACCGCCGAGCGTCGAAAGCGCCCGGGCTCTATAGATTACTGGTACTGCCTCTGTGAGGTACTTCTGCCGTGCCAGGTTGAACACGCTCGAGCTCATGCCAACCACTGTCATCGCCGCAGCCAGCAGCCAAATGCCGTGCTCCCACTGCGGTGCGAACGCTGCGGCTCCGAGCGCCAGGGCACCGGCCGCACCAGCTCCGACGATCGCCCAGCGCTCACCAAACTTAATGGTGATGATCGACGCGGGAATGTTGAAGAGCCACGATCCCAGACCGATCAGCGTGACGATCAACGCCGAAACCGCCACAGACGCCCCGAGGTCGCGCGCCGAGAGGGCTATGACCGGCAGGACCGCCCCTTCACCGATACAAAACAGCAATGCCGGACCGAAGGCCGGGAGGGCAATGCTGCGGAGGCTGAAGTTTTGGTCTGCTTGGGTGCTTGTCATCCCTTTCATCCTAGGACCGCCTAAGCGGTCTCCCCGGCTGTTGTTGCGGTTCCGGAGAACGGACCGCAACAACAGCCGGGTTGCACCTCGTTTCTAGCTGCGGGTTGCAACTGCCTTGCGTCGACTGCTGGCCGCAAGGACCAGACCCAGGAGGACCAGTCCGACTGCCCAGAGCAGGAAGCTCTGATTCAGTCCCGTACTTGCCAGGGCTGCTGAGCTGTTGACCGTGGCAGCAGCTCCCGCTGCCATCGCGCTCTGGGTGCCGCTCATGGCAACTTCGACGCCGCCGGACTGGTTAGCACTGAATCCGGCAGTCGCTCCGCCTGTGCTTGGTCCACCGGTCATGGGAGGGCTTACCACCGGCGGGTTCACTACAGGAGGGTTCACAACCGGCGGGTTCACTACAGGAGGGTTCACAACCGGAGGATTCACCACCGGAGGATTCACCACCGGCGGGTTCACAACCGGAGGATTCACCACCGGCGGGTTCACAACCGGAGGGGTAACCGTGCCCACGGAACCTCCGCCGATGCCGACGGAAGTCGAACCGATCGTGACCGGAGCTGCAATAGGAATGATCAATTGAGTTCCGGAGAGAACTCCTCCCTCGCCGGACGTCGCTCCGCCAGTGGGTGTGCCTGTAGGACCGGTGCCCGTGGAAGTACCGGGAGTCGTGGCGACGGAATCACCGAACACACCGGCCGAAACAGCACCTACATTCACCGGAGCCGTAATCGGAGCAACAACCTGGGTACCAGACGCAACACCATCCGAACCCGAAGTACCAGCAACCGGAGCCGCAGCACCCGAACCGCCAGGAGCAGTGCCCGCTGTCGAGCCCGTCGCCGCCGAATCACCAAGCACACCGCCGGACACGGCACCCACATTCACCGGAGCCGTAATCGGAGCAACAACCTGGGTTCCCGACGCGACACCGTCAGAACCACTCGTGCTGGCACCGGCCGGCGGACCAGCAACGGGACCACCAGCGGAAGACCCACCCGTCGCCGCCGCCGAATCACCAAGCACACCGCCGGACACGGCACCAACATTCACCGGGGCCGTAATCGGAGCAACAACCTGGGTACCGGACGCAACACCATCCGATCCCGAAGTACCAGCAGCCGGAGCCGCAGCACCCGAACCGGTGGCAGCGGGAGCCGCGGAAGTGGAGGTCGAATCTCCCCCAATTCCCGCGGCAGTGGCTCCGATGTTAACAGGGACCGAAATCGGAGCCACTACCTGAGCGCCGGATGCGATACTGTCTCCCCCCGACGTTGTTGCCTGCGCGGGCTGTTGGGCCGGCGCAGTCGTCATTGCAGCTGGTGCGGATGACGCCGATGAGTCCCCCAACAGACCCGCCGATGTGGAACCGACAGTCACGGGGACTGTCACCGGTGCAACTACTTGGGTACCGGACGCTGCTCCGCCCGACCCACTGGTATTTGCCGCAGGAGCTGCCGGTGAAGGTGCAGCCGGTGCGGCAGAATTGGCTGGGCCCGTCGCAGTGGAGCCCCCCAGCAGACCCACTGAGGACGAGCCCAGGTTTATCGGCGCCGAAACCGGTGCGACTACTTGCGTTCCGGACCCGACGGCGTTTGAGCCGCTGGTACCGGAGGTAGTCGGCCGAGCTGCGGCCGGGGTGGCCGCGGGCGCCGTTGAACTTGCGGCAGAGTCTCCCAAGACGCCCAGCGATGTGGAGCCGAGGGTGACTGGTGCTGTTACTGGTGCCACCACTTGCGTCCCGGACAACAGTCCGTCCTTACCGCTGGTGGTGTCTGCGGCATTGGCCGCCGTCGCGCCGAGGGCGAGCAGCCCACCGGCAAAGCATGTGCCGAGAAGGCACTTGCGTACTGTCGAATTCATGATGATCTTCTCCTGAAGGTCTTGTTCCCAGTGACGTCCGGGGTACGGAGCGTCCAATGACCGTCTGCCGCAGATGGTGTTGCGGCGAGGTTGGGAAATTAATCAGGAGATGAGCCGGGATCGAATGAAACCGGCTTTGGATGTTGTTCAGTGCTGACCGATGCGAGGCCAGAGATGGAGCCTGAAGGAATGTCTACTTCGCCGCCCAAGTAGGCAGCCGCGGGGCTAGGAGGACCGTTCTGTGAGCTTCCGGATCCGCTTCCGGTCGAATTCAGCGGGGCGCCCTCTGGGTCACCCGGAAGTTCGAGGGGAATCTCGTCATCCGTGTTGGTGGTGGTACCCGCACCGGTGCCCACGGTGCGGCCTGGTTGAGCCGCGTTCAGTTGCAAAAGCCTGGAAGGCAGAAACGCGGAAGTAACCTCCGCAGCAGTCCTGGATTCTTTTGCCTTCTCCACCGACGCAGCAGGAGTGGCGGCTTCAGGCAAGCTCACGACGGCGGATGGCGGCAGGGTGCCGGTGTCCGGTTTTGTCGGGACTACGGGGCTTCCTCCCCCTGGCAGTGATGGCACTGCCAGGCCGGGCCCTGCTACGGGAGGCACCGCTCCGTTCACCGGAGGAAGGAGGGGGTCGACGATATCGACGATTGGCTGCACGATCGGCTTGGTGATGTCTGTGACAGGTTCCAAGGCGACGGGCTTGATAGCTTCGTTCACCGGTGGGACTACCGTCTCGACTGTGTGGTCTACAGTTTCGGCAACGGGCGTCGCGACAGCGTCCACAACTTTGCCCACGGTGCCGCTTGGAACGACTGGGACTGTGGAAACCACCTTGTCAGTGGAGGCCGCAACTTGCTGGATAACCAGTGTAACCGTCGGAACATCCACCCTGACGATCGGTGCGGGCACGATCGCTTTGACTGGCGCAGGAAGCGGCACCTCCGGCAAAGGAATCTGAACAGTGGCGGCGGGAGCCTTCGGCGCCACGACCTTCGTAACGGTGGCTCGGGTTTCCTCAACCGCCTCAGATGCAGCACCAAGGGTCTTGCTGGTCTGGGCCGTCAGCGATCCGGTAGTCGACGAAACGGAACTTGTTATTCCACCAAGCAACGAGTGGTTGTCCTGGTTGCCGGAATCTGCAGTGGCGGCGGCCGCCGAGAGCGCCATCCAAACTGCGGTGCCGGCCCCTGCGATCATGACGGAGCGGAGAATCCGAGTAGCGCGCGGAAACACCCGTGTGGCCTTCATCTCGACACCCCCCAGGTAGTCGCAAACCGATGGTCGCTTTCATCCTAGGACTGGCCTGACGCAATAGTCCATGGTTTGGAGGGGTCGAGATGAACTTTCTATAAGGACCCTTTGTTTTATGAGGGGTAGAAGCCAGTCTTCTCGGGTCCAAAGTCCGGCACACCCAGGGACGCGCCCGCAGTCTTTCCCTGCTGCGCCTGCGTCTCCTGTAGCCGCTTGATGAACCAGCGCGACTGCTCCGGCCCATAAGGCAGCACGGGAATGGCCTTCGTGGCGTCCGCCGGCATATCGCGGATGGACTGCGTGGCCTGCCGGACGGCTGTGGTCATGGTGTTCGCCATGGTTTTGACGAATTCGTCGCTTGCAGGTTTGCCATGGCCGGGAACAAGGTGCTCGTACCGGTGGCGCAGCGCTGAGATGTGGCGGAGAACGTCCGCCCACTCTTCGGGGTACGAATCCTCGAAGGAAGGGTGTGCACCCTGTTCAACCAGGTCACCAACGAACAGCGTGGAGTTGGTACCCACAAGAAGGTCACCGTCCGTGTGCGCACGGCCCAAGTAGAACAAGGTGGCGGTGACGCCGCCCAGGTCCACGAGAACGGGCTGATCGCGCACAATGGCATTTGGGACTACGATTTCGACGGCGTCGCCTTCCCCCGCTGCCATCTCTGGTTCGTTGGTGGTAACGAAGCGACGCTGCAGGTCACCGTCTTTCTCGATGGTTTCTGCGCAGTTGGCGTGCGCCCAAAACTCCGTCACGCCGTCGTCCGCAAAAACAGCGTTTCCGAAGAAGTGGTCGTAGTGAGCGTGGGTGTTCACCACCACCAGCGGAAGCTGGGTTTTCTCGCGGACGGCAGCGAGGATCTCGCGGCCTTGGCGCGGACCGCACCCAGTGTCGATAACCATGGCGAGCTCAGTGCCCACTACAAGTCCGGTGTTGAGTAAGGAACCCTCGGTTTCAAGGACGTAGTGGTCCGGACCAAGTTCTAGCCATGCTGACAATGAGTTCTCCGTATCCAGTGCAATCCGGCGATGTTCAGGCCTCGATTCTACCCACGGAAAGCTGGGAGGCAGCGGAACGGATGGTGTGGCGCTGCTGCTGGTGTGTACAGAAACGTGTGGCCCGGAAGTTGTAGATTCCGGGCCACACGTTCAGGCTGCACTGATCCAGCGGTAACTGATTAGCTGTGCTTGGAGGCTGCCCTCCTGCGCGTGATCATCATCAGCACGATGCCGAATATCAGGAGCGACGCCGCAGCTGCCGCATACGGAGCCAAATGCGATCCCGTGTTGGCGAGATCACCGCCGGGAGCATCCGTTTCGGGAGCGCCTGCGTTTGGTGTGCCGGTTGCTGGTGCATCCGCGGACGGGACAGCGGCCGTTGGCACACCTGTAGTGGGTGCACTAGTTACAGTCGCAGTCGTGGTGGGTGCATCCGAAACCGGAGCACTTGGCGAAGGCTCATCACCGGCGGGATCACCGCTTGCCGGACCGCCTGTTGGGGGCAGCACGACGACAGGAGTGTCTGGGACGGGCGTCTTCGACGGTTCGGGCGAATCTGAAGGGGTCGGGGTCTCCGACGGGCTCGGGGTTTCCGACGGGGTCGGCGTCTCCGACGGGCTCGGCGTCTCCGACGGAGTTTCCGACGGGCTCGGGGTTTCCGACGGGCTCGGGGTCTCCGACGGGGTCGGGGTCTCCGACGGGGTCGGCGTCTCCGACGGGCTCGGCGTCTCCGACGGACTTTCCGACGGGCTCGGCGTCTCCGACGGAGTTTCCGACGGGCTCGGCGTCTCCGACGGACTTTCCGACGGGCTCGGCGTCTCCGACGGACTTTCCGACGGGCTCGGCGTCTCCGACGGACTTTCCGACGGGCTCGGCGTCTCCGACGGGCTCGGCGTCTCCGACGGAGTTTCCGACGGGCTCGGGGTCTCCGACGGGCTCGGCGTCTCCGACGGAGTTTCCGACGGGCTCGGGGTCTCCGACGGGGTCGGCGTCTCCGAAGGAGTCGGGGTCTCCGACGGGCTCGGCGTCTCCGACGGGCTCGGGGTCTCCGAAGGGCTCGGCGTCTCCGACGGAGTTTCCGACGGGGTCGGGGTCTCCGACGGGGTCGGCGTCTCCGACGGGCTCGGCGTTTCCGAAGGAGTCGGCGTTACGGGGGCGCTGTACTCAATCTCGGCCGATGCCGTGAGGGTGCGGGATTCGGTGGGCGTGAATACCGCGAAAACCTGGCAGAGCGCTTCGCCATTGTGATACCAGTTCAGGCTGTCTTCCGTGGCCGGAACGACGGATGCCGAAACGCTGACCGTACCGGCATCAGCACGTGTGCTGCAGAGGTCAACGTCGACAGTGCTCCCCGGTGTTGCGGGGCTGTTGACAGTGAGCAGGCCGTTCTGATGTGTCGCGTCCAGCTCACCGGCGCACAGGTCAACACTGCCATTTGTGACGTTGAGGTCGATGGCCGTGCCCACCACGTTCGTGGTCAGCTTGAGCTGAGCCTGCTGTCCGGCGGCCTGCGACTGGGAAGCCGGGGTGATGCTCATGGTCGGAACATAGGCCTGCTTCAGGAAATCAAAGGACGTGTCGATCAGATCCGGGCTAAGTCCGCCGTTCTTGCAGGCCTGCTGCTCGTCCGGGTACAAAGTGTCGTAGTCCTTGATGCACCATGCGAGTTCCTGGAGATGCCACCGCTGATCGGTGTTCATTTCCGCCGTAACGAAGGCGTTGGTGCTTCCGTCGTTGTACTGATATCCGTTTTGCACAACGTAAGCGAAGACGCGACGCTGAAAGTCGGTCATGTTGGCGTTCTTGTCAGGGCTTTCGCTCAGGGCACCCATGCCGAAGCACGAATACAGTTCGTGATCGGTGCAGAACATCCAAGCGCTGACCGCCCCACCACCCGCTGGACCTCCCTCGGCCTCGGTGGCATAGCGAACACCGCAGAACGGGGGAAGATCGTAGCCTTCGCCGGGTGCATCTCCGTATATGTCGTAGAGTTCAACAACCAAGCCTTGGTTGTAACTGTCCAAGTTTGTACCAGACATAGTGGTATTCGGGTTGGATGTGTGTTCGGTCTGCCCGGGGCACACAGGTGCATCGAAAACTGACGCGGCCACCGGCGGCGAAGCCGCAGCGGCGGGTGTCGGAACTGCCAACTGGGTCGCAAACACCCCCGCGGCAAGCATGGTGGTCGCAGCCAAGGCCGCGGCGATTCTTCTAAGCATGATTTCCTTCAGTCGATTACTTGGTACGCCAACCGGACAAGGCTCAACGGGAGTCCTCCTGAAGGGCTACGCCGTGCGGAGGACCGCCCTTGTGGGCAGCTTGACCAAGGAAATCGTCTGTATAGGCAAAGGATCGTGGCGCAAAAATCCAGAAGAGTGACGTAGATCAAATGAAGAGGCCACGATCTCTCGATCGTGGCCTCTTCATGGATGTGTCCGGACAAAGCGTGATTAGCGGTAATCGCTAACCGGGCCCTGTGAACTCGGTTACAAGATGATGCTCATGACGTTCCAGCCGGACCCCACTTGCCGGGCGGGGAGGAATCCTCCAGAACCATTGCCTGGGTACAAGACCAGGCCTCCGGCCCCGTTGCGGGCAAGGATGTCCACTGGACCATCACCGTCAAAGTCACCTGGACCCTCGATCGCAGTCATGCCGCCCCAGCCCCAACCGATCTGCTTCGCTGCCAGCCAGCCGCCTTGTCCGTTGCCCGGATACAGCATCAGCCCTCCAGACGAGTTCCGTGCCAGAACATCGGCTTTGCCGTCACCGTCGAAGTCACCAGTTCCGTCAATGGCCGTCATGACGTTCCAGCCGGACCCGATTTGCTTGGCCGCGAGCCAACCACCGGTTCCGTTCCCCGGGTACAGCCACAAGACGCCGTTGCCATCACGGGCTATGACGTCGGCTTTGCCGTCCCCATTGAAATCACCCGGAGTCTCGATCGCGGTCATGACATTCCAGCCCGAACCGATCTGCTTGGCTGCAAGCCAGCCACCCGTCCCATTACCCGGGTACAACCAGAGCACGCCCTTGCTGTCGCGGGCAATGACGTCGGCTTTGCCGTCCCCATTGAAGTCGCCAACGGATTCGATGGCCGTCATCACGTTCCAGCCAGAACCGACCTGCTTGGCGGCAAGCCACCCACCTGAACCATTGCCGGGGTACAGCCAAAGCACGCCGTTGGTGTCACGCGCCAGGAGGTCGGACTTACCGTCCCCGTTGAAGTCCGTGATCTTGATCCGGGTGGACTTGAACGTGTAGCTCCATTTGGTGGTTGCCCCCGCGGCCAAGACGTAGTCCTTGCCGGCCCGGGCCGTAACCGTCACCGTTCCGGTAGCCGGGTATGTTCCGGCGTCAACTACAACGCCGCCAACCAAGTACTCAACACCCTTCACAGCCGGCACCTGGAACGTGTCCTTTGAGGTCCCATCAAAATCACGGAAGACCACAGGGGACGGTGCCACAGGCAGGTTGCCTCCATAGGCGATCAGCGCTGCCGTGGCATCGACCAATCCGGCACCGCATCCTGCCGCGCATCCTCCCGGAAGCTGCCTGGAGGTGTCCTTCAATTGCTGCTCCAACGTATCGGGACTCAGCGAACTTCCTTCAGCGGCGAACAAGAGGGCCGCCAACCCGGAAACGTGCGGAGCGGCCATGGATGTTCCCTGCGCGAACGCATACGCGGGCTCAGCCGGAGCGGTGGTTCCCGTGTTGAAAGTGGACAGCACACCGTTAATCGGATCAGTTCTCATGTCGCCACCGGGGGCTGTGACATCCACGGTGCTGCCGTAATTGGAGTAATAGGCGCGGGCGCCTGCCTGGTTGCTGGCGGCAACCGTAATGACGTTCTGGCAGTTTGCCGGGCTGACATTGGCTGCAGGTTCGTTGGAGTTTCCAGCGGCCACCACCACCGCAGCGCCAGCATTGTGGGCGAAGTTGATAGCGTTCTGGTACGTGGCGGAGCAGGCCTTGACTCCGCCGAGGCTCAGGTTGATGACCTTGGCGGGGTTAGGGTTGACCGGAACTCCGCTCACCACGCCGCCGGCAGCCCAGATGATTGAATCGGCAATGTCGGACGTGTAGCCACCGCAGAAGGTCATAGCCCTGACGGGGAGGATCTTCGCTCCAGGGGCGACGCCGCTGACGCCGCGAGCGTTGTTACCGACCGCGGCGATGGTGCCAGCCACGTGGGTGCCGTGCCAAGACGAATTTTCAGCGGGACTTCCCACGGCGCATTCACCAGCAGGTGCCCAGTCCCCCATGTCGGTCGGATCGGGATCCCGGCCGTCGCCATCGCGGCCATCCACTGCAGTAGAGATCATGTCGTAGCCGGGGAGGACATTGGCGTCCAGGTCAGGGTGCCGTGTAATGCCGGTGTCCACAACCGCCACTACCACGCCCTCACCGTGGGTGTAGTCCCAGGCAAAAGGCATACGCATGCCAGCCTGGCTCTCCCACAAATCCCACTGCTCGTTGAAATAGGTGTCATTCGGAGTGACGGCGATGTGCATCACAGCGTCAGGCTCGACGTAGGCGATGTTCGCGTCCAGGCGCAATGATTGCGCGAACTTCTCGGCATCGGCTGCAGAAAGCGCCTCGTCGAGCTTGACCACATGCCCGCCTGTAGCCGTGTCGCGGATAGTCTTTGCCGCGAACCCAAGCTTTGAGGCTGCTTTGTCGGCTGCGTCTTCCACCACCGCCTGGGCGGCCTGGACCTGATTGTCCTTGAGACCGACGATGAACTGGTCAGTGCCGGATTCGGGCGTCGGAAGCAGAGCTTGTGGCGCACTGGGAAGTATGTTCCCGTCATCGGCCAGGGCTGGCTGGACGGCAAGCCCACCACCGATGAGTACAGCGGCTGTGGCGATGCCCACGAACCGTAACGATTGCTGCGCATATTTCTTGACCATGATTCGGTATCCCCCGGGAAAGCGCGAACGAACCATGGCGGGGTCGATCGCGGGCAACTGGAGACCACCAGCTGACCCCCACGAGATTCTAAACCGAGACTTGACTTGCGTTACAAGCGTCAACTGTTTATGACGAGTCGGTGGACCAAACATCTGAGTCCCGGTCAGCACCCGTGGGATGAAGGCCGGGGCTATCAACTGCCGGGCGATCCTCAATTCCCCGCGGGGAACTCGTACGCATTCACGTTGAGCTCGTCGGCATCCGCCTCACCGATAAGCCGAATAGCCTCCTTCTCGACCTCTTTACGCTCCGGAGCATTTGGCTGGGCTTGCGTTGTCATGCGGTGATTCCTCTGTTCTCTTCAGAGCGGATTTGGTCCAATGAAATCTCACATCGTTCGGCGTTCGAGTGGATCCTGGGTTCCGCATGCCAATCGTTGCCTTCACAGACTGGCCAAATCACGCTCCGAATTCCGCCCCTCCAATGGGAGTCGTGGGGGCAACTTGCGCACTGCAATGGCCGCAAGCCCGGTATTACCGTGGCTATCTTCTGTTGGCGCTTCAGCCCCTGAACGTAGGCAGACCAGGCTTCCGGCGTGTGCAATAAATTGTCCTACGCCATTGCACAGATTGTCCTAGGAACAGAAGAGCCCCTGACTATCCACGGATAATCAGGGGCCTTGCCCGCGAATACGGCTGCTTGAGGATGCACGTTCAGCAGCCGGTGCGGGCCAGTTACATATCCGCGAGCGCGCCACCCGGATTCTCAATGCAGTCCGCCACATACCGTAGGAATCCAGCTGCCGTTTCACCGTCGCAAACCCGGTGGTCGAAGGCCAACGTCAGCTCGGTGACCTTGCGCACGGCCAGCTCACCGTTCACCACCCAGGGCTTATCGATGATGCGGCCCACACCCAGCATCGCCACCTCTGGGTAGTTGATAATCGCCGCTGAGCCGTCCACGCCGAACACGCCGTAGTTATTCAGTGTGAAGGTGCCCGATCCCAGTTCGGCGGGGGTCGCCTTGCCATCGCGCGCGACTGAGGTCAGCCGCCGAATTTCTGCGTCGAGTTCGCGGGCGCTCAGCTGATGGGCATTGCGTACCGACGGAACCACCAGACCACGGTCTGTTTGCGCGGCAAAGCCGAGGTTGATTCCGTCGAAGCCCACGATCTCCTGCGAACCGTCGGCCACCGTTTCGAAGCGCGTATTGAGTGCCGGATATTTTTTTAACCCAGCAGTGATAAAACGGGCAATGAAGGCCAGGAGCCCGGGAGTATCGTGTGGCGCGCGCTTTTTCAGTTCGGCCCGCATTTCCAGCAAAGCTGTTGCGTCAACATCCACCCATACAGTGGCTTCCGGGATCTCCGACCGGCTCTTGGCCATGTTCGCAGCGACTGCTTTGCGGACGCCACGCACCGGCGTGCGCAGTGATACAGCCAGCCCGGTCCGGGAATCGACATCGCCCTCCACAGCGGGCTGGGCCTCCGGCGCTCGGGTCGGCGCGGGCGCGGCAGGAGCCTCGGGCGTGGCAATAGCCGCTTCCACGTCCTTGCGCATGATCAGGCCGCTGGTCCCCGAACCCTCAATGGAGTCCAAGGAGACGCCATGATCCCGGGCCATCTTCCGCACGAGCGGCGAGATGACGGCGCTGAGCTTTCCGGGGATCCTCGTGCCGGCCAAAGCGGGTTCCAGCGGAGCCTCCTGAACAACTGAGTCGACGACGGCGACACTCCCCTTCCGCGGTCGCGTCCGGCCAGCGGTCGCTCCGCCAGGGGTCCCGTAGCCGATGAGGACGTTGCCGGAGCCAGCCTTCTCCTCTGTCCGGTAGGTTTCGGCGGCCGCCGAGACCTCGGGCGAAGCCGCCACACCAGTCGACACTGCGTCTTCGACAGCGGCAGGAGCCTCGGGCGCAACCGGAGCGGCACCCACGCGAGCGATCGAGATCAGCGGCTTGCCGACGTCGAGCGTTTCACCAGCCTGGCCGTGCAGTTCTGCGACCGTGCCCGCATAAGGCGATGGCACCTCCACCATGGACTTGGCCGTCTCAACTTCGGCGATAGGTTGATCGACTTTGATTTCATCGCCGACGGCGACGAGCCAGTTCACGAGTTCGGCCTCGGTGAGGCCTTCCCCCAGGTCCGGCAGAAGGAATACCTGCATATCTGAACTCATGGTCAGTCCTCCCACTGAAGGTCGTCGACGGCGTCGAGGATACGGTCGACGCTGGGCAAGTAGTAGTGCTCCAACTTTGGAGACGGGAACGGTACGTCGAAGCCTGTGACCCGGCGGATCGGAGCTGCCAGGTAATGGAAGGCACGCTCTTGGACCCGGGCAACGATTTCGGAGGACACAGACGCAAAGCCATGCGCTTCGGCAATCACGACGGCGCGTCCCGTCTTGCGCACTGACGCGCAGACGGTTTCGTCGTCGAAGGGGACGATGGTGCGGACGTCGATGACCTCGAGGGAACGGCCTTCTTCGGCGGCAGCCGCTGCGGCTGCGAGCGCGGTAGGCACGGACGGGCCGTAGGCGATGAGCGTCGCATCCGTCCCGGGACGCGCGACGGCGGCGCGGCCCTCAGTGGAGGTGCCGGCGGTGTGCTCTGCGCGCAACGCGGCCAGGTCCACCTGGTCCTTCGACCAGTAAAGCTTCTTGGGTTCCATGAACATGACCGGGTCATCGGAGTCGATGGCCTCCCGGAGCATGCGGTAGCCATCGGCAACTGTCGCGGGGGTATAGACCTTCAGGCCGGCGGTGTGGGCATAGTACGACTCAGAGGAATCGCAATGGTGCTCCACTCCCCCAATTCCGCCGGCGTAGGGAACACGGATAACCATGGGCATTTTGAGCTTGCCCTTGGTGCGATTGTGCATCTTGGCCACGTGGCTGACGATCTGCTCGAAGGCCGGGTAGGCGAAGGCGTCAAACTGCATCTCGATTACCGGACGCATTCCGTTGATGGCCATGCCAACGGCCATTCCCACGATGCCGGACTCGGCGAGTGGAGTATCAAAGCAGCGCTGTTCGCCGAACTCGGCCATGAGTCCGTCAGTGATGCGGAAGACGCCGCCGAGCATGCCGACGTCTTCGCCGAAGACCAGCACCGAGTCATCTGCCCGCATGGCATCTGACATTGCCGTGTTCAGTGCCTTGGCCATGGTGATGGACTGGGGCCCCGTGGCTTCAGCGGTTGCTGCGGCCGAAGCAGCAGCACTGGCCGTGGCGGCGCTGACGTTGCCGTTAACGGAAGTGGTGACGGTCATTTTGCGCCTTCCTCACGTGCGAGTTCGCCGGCAAGCAATTCGGACTGCTCTTTCAACTGCGGGGTCTGCTTGGCGAAGACGTACTTGAACAGGTTCTGCGGTTCCACAGGAACGTCCTCGCCAAGCCCTTCCCTGAGCTGGGTGGCAACGGCTTCAGCGTGGTCGGCGATCTTCGCGTTGGATTCTTCGCTCAAGAGGCCCTTGTCCGTGAGATACGCCTTCATGCGGGTCAGCGGATCCTTCGCCTGCCATTCGGCGACTTCGCTGTCCGGGCGGTATCTGGTGGCGTCGTCGGCGTTGGTGTGGGCCTGCATCCGGTAGGTATGAGCCTCGATCAGCAGGGGACCCGAACCTTCCCGGGCAAGTTTGACGGCACGGTCCATGACAGCGAGCAGGGCTACAAGATCGTTGCCATCAACGCGCTCCCCTGCCATTCCATAGCCAACAGCCTTGTGCGCGAGGGATGGCGCCACCGACTGGTGGCTGAGCGGTACGGAGATTGCGTACTTGTTGTTCTGCACAAAAAAGATGACAGGCAGGTGGAAGACAGCTGCGAAGTTGAGGGCCTCGTGAAAGTCACCTTCGCTGGTGGCACCGTCACCGCACATGGCCATGACCACCGTGTCTTCGCCGCGGAGCTTCGCAGCGTGGGCAACGCCGACAGCGTGCAACAACTGTGTAGTCAACGGTGTGCACTGGATGCCTACATTGTGCTCCTTGGGGTCATAGCCGCCATGCCAGTCCCCGCGGAAGATGGTCATTACCTCAACAGGGTCAACGCCCCTGGTCATAACAGCTACGGCGTCTCGATACGTCGGGAAAAGCCAGTCCCCTTCACTAAGGCACATGGCCGCCGCGACCTGGCACGCTTCCTGGCCGTGGCTTGACGGATAGACGGCCATGCGGCCCTGCCGGACCAACGCGGAGTTCTGGTCATTGACGCGCCGCCCGATGACGAGTCGCTCGTAGGCTTTCAGAAGTTCCGCGTCACCTGGCGTCGGGTATTCATGGCCCGGTTCGGTGCCTTGCATCTCCTTCGAGCGGAGGGTGCCGTCCGGGTTCACCATCTGGATCTGGTGACGGGCGGGCAGCATGTAGTCCTCCACGCTGATGCCGAATTTTCTCCGAACGTCAGCAGCCTGGTCCTCCGCTGCCGTTTCCGGCGCAGAGTGGTCTGCATGGATCGTCATTGGTCCGTCCTTCTCTAGCCACTATGTGCTTCCAGTATCGTCCGGGTTGATGTTTCGTATCCAGCATTGCCGGAAATCATGGAAGAGCTTGTTACAGAGGGCTATTCTGAGAGACGAATTGCCAATGTGAGCTGGGTAACTACCGGCGCTGTAGACGAATTGGAGCCTTCTGTGAGCGAGACCGAGGCCGAGCAGACCGCAGTCCCCCTGGACAGTGTTGACCGTGACATCATCCGCGAACTCACCACCGACGGCCGAATGTCCATCACCCAAGTGGCGGAGAACGTGCACATCAGCCGTGCCCACGCCTATTCCCGCTTGGCTCGCCTGACCGGCGAAGGGGTGCTCACCAAATTCACGGCCTTGGTGGATCCGATCAAGGCCGGCCTCCGCTCCTCGGCCTACGTGACCCTGAAGGTTCAGCAGCACTCATGGCGGGAATTGAAGGAACAACTGCGATCCATCCCCGAGGTGCACCACATCGCCTTGGTGGGCGGGGACTTCGACGTCATTTTGTTGGTGCGGGCTACTGACAACATCCACCTCCGCCGTGTGATCTTCGACCAGCTTCAGTCCATGGAAGGCGTGCTGGATACCCAGACATTCTTGGTTTTTGAGGATGTTGATACGAGGTAGTCGGCTTTGGTGCAGGGACCTTGTC
The DNA here is from genome assembly GCF_044748905.1 of Paenarthrobacter sp. NPDC089714. Classification (NCBI taxonomy): domain Bacteria; kingdom Bacillati; phylum Actinomycetota; class Actinomycetes; order Micrococcales; family Micrococcaceae; genus Paenarthrobacter; species Paenarthrobacter sp. NPDC089714. Next base: position 72,776 of record NZ_JBIVGX010000001.1, on the reverse strand, counting down.
CGGAACGTCCAGACTAGGACCATAAACTGTCCCCGTGCCCACCAAAACCGCCTTCATGACGCGCGTCGCTTTGCGGTCGCTCATCGCGTGTGTGGCGGCACTTGCCGTGTGGCTTCTCCTGGCGATCCAGTTCTTCGCGCTTCCTCCCCAGGCCACGCCGCACCACACCGACGCGATTGTGGTGCTCGGGGGAATGAGCCGCGAACGCCTTCCGGTCGCGCAGGACCTACAGAAATTACTCGACATCCCGGTTCTGGTTGTTTCTACGACAGGGTTGTCCGGCAACGTTGAGGGTGACGCCCTGTGCAGCGAAAGTGCCGGCGACGATGCGGATTTGATCTGTTTCCGGCCCGAGCCTCTGAACACTCGTGGAGAAGCCGATGCGGTTGCCTCCCTGGCCGCCAAACATGGTTGGGAGTCCGTCACCGTGGTCACGTCGGACTACCACCTGATGCGGGCGGGCACTTTGATGCGGCAATGCACGTCAGTTGAGGTGCAAATGGTGGGGTCCGAGCCGGAGCTCTCTGCAGGCGCGTGGCTGGATCGCTTCGCTGTTGAAACCGGCGGTTTGATTGATGTGTGGATGCGGCCGGAGTGCTAGCCCTAAGCGGTCTCCAGCTTGTGACAATCGCCGTCATAGCGTGACAAAAATCGCATGAAGTTCGGCACAATTCTTACAAATACACTCGCATTATTTCGCCGGCATGAAGAATCCAGTAAAAGCATTGAGTTTACCCTCGGAGCCAGCCATCCTTTAGCCATAGGTCCAAGGTCTCACCCTACGAGCCCAAGGATCCGCCGTGGCAAAAATAGAGACCGGGACGTTCCTCAGCAGTCATCGCAACGTCCGCCTTCTAACAGCGAGCTTACTGGCCGCTCTCGCACTGATGCTGGGCTTTCTGCATGGAAACCCAGCCCAAGCCGCTACGCCGCCTCCCGTATATCCGGTGAGCGGCTACTTTATTTTCGGTAGCACAAACGATGACGCAAATCTGAAAAAGTTGACGGACATTAAGTCGGTCGGCGGGGATACCGTCATCACTTTCGGCTCCACGATCAAGCCCACAACACTGGCTCAACTGCCTTCGGACTGCACCATTTCCGGCGTCAATTGTGTGGCAGCAGCCACTTCTGGTGTGAAAGTGAATAGGTACTTCAGCTACAGCGACGGAAATTCTTGGGGCGCTGCGTCCTTGGCATGCCCGCGCGACAAGACCGTAACGAGCGGCAGCAACGTCTACACCGTGATGGTGATTCCCACTCAAGGAACGAGCTGCAATTCGTCCAATGGACTCTACGACGTCGTGTTCATCACGAGCGGGACCGCCTCGATTTCTGTATCGGTTGCCAAAGCCGCCACGGCCCTGGGGCTGAAGTTCTACGCAGGCATGCCGGCGCCCAGCAAGGACACCACGATCACGTACGTACCAGACCTGACCTACCAGTCCACGTTTACCGCGTTTACCGCCCGCTTCATCAAGTTTCAGGCCAAAGTAAACAACGTCGCCGGGCTTGTAGGTTTCTACCATCACACAGAGATGCCGGTCGGAAATGGCTCTGTTTGGAACGCGACGCTCACCGTGTACTCCATTCAGAATTCCGCAATCGCAACATATGCTCCCGGACGGGCCGCACTAATAAGCCCCTATATGGACACTCGGACGGACTACTCCGCGCACATTACGGTGGCGCAGGCCAGCCAAGGCATTCGGAACATTGCTGGCACCGCCAAGGGTGTGCGCATGGCCATCGCCGTTCAGGACGGCATGGGTACCGGTAAAGCAGGTTCATTCTTCAGCAGCGATAGCGGGACACAAGTTGACCCCTATGCAGCATCGATAGCTGGCAGCGGGACATGGGGATCCAGGTATCTGGCACCCAACCGCGACTACTTCTACGCAATGGCAGATGCCCTTGCCGGGACAGGTGTTCAGCTCTGGGGCAATATGGAAGGAATGGCCCCCGCAACGAGCCAGAACCCCTGTGATGGCAATTACCGGGGCCAAAGCACGAAGGCCCGCCATGACAAACAGCTCCAGCAGATGGGCAACGCCCCTGTAAAGGTCATCTCGTACATGTGGGATCCCTTCTACACTTGCCGAGGAACCTGGGCACCAATGCTTGATCAGATGAAGTCCGGGGCGATGACACCCGTGATTACTGACACTATCTTCTATGGCAACGGCGAAGTCCTCGTCACGGGCCAAAACCTCAGCGGTGGCACCGTTCAAGTGAAGTGGACGGACACGTACGGCCGTGTCTTCGACAAGACGGTCACAGCGTCGAACTTCAATCCGAGCTACGGGAAGCAGACCGGCATGAACCCGCTGCTTGAATCTGTCACAGCAAAGCTTGGCAGCACGTCGCTTGGCTCAGGCAAGTTCTACTTCGTCAACGTGATCAACGGTTCCGGAGTGCGGAACGACGCGACCTATTCAGACCGCGGTTAGCCGATTAGACAGGTGGCCCGCAGGCTAGTCCTGCGGGCCACCTGTCTGTTTGCAGCGGTGTAAACATGGCACGTTAAATGGGCACATGTTGCTGGGACCAGTCGATTGGAATGTTGCCTACGGCTCCGCAAGTGCAAGAATTGGAGCTGTCCTGATCCTTCCGGACGCAGCTGAGGAGTGAAGAAGTGACGGATACTGTCGGCCAGCCGGTGGTCGTTTCGCCCTCCCCTCGACACATGCGAAAACGGCGTCTACTCGGGGATATCTCGGCTTCGCAATTGCCGCCGTCTCACCGGATTGAGAGGGCGAATCCCGTGTCCAGGCCTGTCAATAGGCTGCCTGACAACGAAAGCAAACCGGCTCCAGAGCCCTCAGCACCGGCACCCTCCCTGCCCGCCAATGCCCGACCGCTCCTGCGAACATCCCCCTTCAAGAAGGCCAGTCTTCGTCAGAAGCGCGTCATAGCGTTGGCCGCTGTGATCCTTGTCTCTCTCGCCATCCCCCTTCTGGTCCTGACCTTGATGTTTGGTCTCTGACGGGCAGACTTCGTCATACACAATTAATCACCTCGATTGGCTGTGCGATAGCATCGGCTGGTCAGCCACTGCCTTTCCCGGGGGAATCCATGCCCAGCGTCATGCCAATTTTCGGTACTCGTCCGGAAGCCATCAAAATGGCTCCAATCGTGAACGCACTTCAGAACTCTGCGGAGTTTGACTGCGTGGTGACCGTCACCGGTCAGCACCGGGAAATGCTGGACCAGGTTAATGACCTCTTCGGGATTGTCCCGGATCACGACCTCAACATCCTCCAGCAGCGCCAGTCGCTTTCCGCCATCATGACCCGGACGATCGATGGACTGGACAAGTTGTTCACGGCAAACAAGCCGGATGCCGTTATTGTTCAGGGCGACACGACGACATCAACGGCGGGAGCCATCGCGGCCTTCTACCACGGTATTCCCGTTGTGCATGTTGAGGCCGGCCTCCGTAGTGGCGACCTGTTTTCGCCCTTCCCGGAAGAAGCGAACCGCAAAATAACGAGTCAGATCGCCAGCCTGCACCTGGCTCCTACCAGCACGAGCAGGGCCAATCTGCTGGCCGAAGGGATTCCGGCCGAGGACGTCGTTGTCACCGGGAACACTGTCATTGATGCTCTGCTGACGACCGTTGACAAAAATGTTGCATTCTCCGACCCGAAGTTGGAGGAGTTGGCGGCGAGCAAGGGAAGAATCTTGCTGGTCACTACGCATCGCCGCGAAAACCAGGGTGACGCGATGCGGGGCGTCGGCCGTGCATTGGCAAGAATTGCAGATGCTGAACCGGACCTCACAATCGTTCTACCTGCACACAAGAACCCCGTTGTCCGCGAGGCGGTACTGCCTGCCATTGAGAACAAGCCAAACGTAATCGTCACAGAGCCGCTTGCCTACGGCGAATTTACCCGCATGCTGGCACTCGCCCACGTCGTGCTTACTGACTCTGGCGGAGTTCAGGAGGAGGCACCCAGCTTGGGCAAACCTGTGCTGGTCATGCGTGAAAACACTGAGCGGCCAGAAGCCGTTCATGCGGGCACCGTGGCCCTGATCGGAACAGACGAAGAAACAATCGTCAAGGAAGTGGATCGCCTCCTCAACCAGCAAGATGCGTTCGATGCAATGGCCAACGCGGTAAACCCCTACGGCGACGGAAAGGCGGCCGAAAGGACAATTGCAGCAATCGCCGAGCTCCTGGGCGTTGGTGTCCGGATCCCCGAGTTCGACAGCGAGGCACAGCCCGTTCGCTAAGGACGGAGGCATAGAAGCCGATGTCCGTATGATCACTCCCCGACCTGAGAAAATGGAGCCGAGCGTTGCTTCGCAAAATCTTTGATCGCCCTGTACTTCAGCAACCCATTTGGACAGACGAGGAGACTGCGAGGCCGCGTACTGCGGTACTGCTGGATTCCAACGAGGCCGCTTCCCACCACGTGATGCTCCGCAAGCGTGCCACTGAGATAAGACTGGAAGTCGTTCCAGGGGCTGAAATGACGGCACGATTCCAAACTGTCAGCAGTCCAGATCAGCACGGCACCAAATCCGGGATTATCTGGGTCAAGTTCCTGGACGCCTCTGGAAACGAAGTGTCAAGCAGAGGCCGGATCAGCAAGGGCCGCCAAGGAAACTACATCTACGTAGTCCCTGACGCGCTCGGCTGGGGTGAAGCGAAACTGTATATTCCGTGGGAGTGCACAGAAGTCGTGCTTGGCTTCGCCTTATGGAAAGGCTATGCGGGTAGCCTGTCGCTGGGTAATGGCATTCATGTCTTCCACAGCGTCGTTCCCCCCTTCCCGGCTGGGGAAACCGCACAGCTTCGCCGGAACCGGATCGTACTGACCCCGGACAGCCCGGCCAGTGCTGAAGTGCCACTGTCCAGAGACCCTTTCTCGCTTCATCTCTCGACCCTGGATTCGAAGCACTTCCGGGTTGAGGGGAAGTTTGCGGGCGCCCCCACGGTCGGCCCCCGCGACGTAGTGGTCCTTCTTGCATTTGAGAACAAGGACGGAGATGAGGTTGGCAGTCTGACCGACGTCTCGAGGGGTCCACTCGGCGAGTACATGTACCTGGTGCCTGCTGATGATGAAAGCTTTTCGTTCGAGATCCATGCGCCTACTGACTGCGCCCGCGTACGCATCGCGCTGGCTGCCTGGCATGCCCAGGAGGGGAGCCTCCGCGTTTTCAATGCTGTGGACATTGTCGAACTGCCTCCTGAATCGGCCGACGCACTGCGTCCTGGATATGGAGTCCCCCAGACGAATCCCAAGTCCTTGGTTTTCGACCGCCTGCACGACTCAGCGTCGAACATCAGCGTGACGTCCAGAGCACAGTGGGCGCGGCTCCCCATTCGGCACATTCAAGGCCGCACCTTAACAGTCAAGTTCACTGTTAATCCCAGAGTCGAAGGCCTCTCGAAAAAGAGCGGACTGGCCTTGGTTGAGTTCGCCGACAGCGGCGGCGGAACAATTCTTCCGACTGAACTTTCCATTTCTGAGCACGGGCCCTACAAGTACATCGACGGTCGTCAATCCAACGAAATGTCCCTCACTCTAAGGGTCCCCGAGAATGCGACTGAAATTCGGGTGGGAACAATGCTCTGGGATGCAGCGAAGAACCAGCTGCAAATCAGCAATGCATTCTCAGTCGAGGGGGCGGGGGCTAAGTCTAAAGATAAACCCGCGGCCGTACAACAATCCGCAATGCCGAAGCCTGGCCACGTAGCGGATGATGTCGCCAATCCCAAGCGTGCGAAGAATCTTAAAGTCGCGTTGATCGCAGATGAGTTTACATACAACTGCTTCAAATACGAATTCACTCCCATTGTCTTTGAGCCGCACAACTGGAGGGAACGATTTGAATCCGACCGCCCGGACCTCTTCTTGTGCGAATCCGCGTGGTCCGGAGTTGACAGTGTAGAACGCCCTTGGAAGGGCCGTATCTATGCGAGCTCCAATTTTCCGCGGGAGAATCGTACTGAACTGCTTGAGATTCTTGCCTGGTGTAAACGCGAGGGGATCCCAACTGTTTTCTGGAACAAAGAAGACCCCACGCACTTCGACGATAAAGTGCACAATTTTATCGATACAGCCATCCGGTTTGACCACGTATTTACCACTGACATCACGTGCGTTCCGCGATACCAGAACGAATACGGCCACCCCAGCGTCCACTGCCTGCCGTTCGCCACTCAACCCCGACTGTTTAATCCAGTAGAGACCGCACCAAGGACGGAGGGCGTTTCATTCGCCGGCAGTTGGTACGCGAATCACAAAGAACGTTCCGCAGAAATGTCCATCATCTTTGAGCAAATACTCAATGAGGGTTTGGACCTTCAGATTTTTGATCGGTTCTGGGGCTCCGAAGACGAACTGCACCACTTCCCTGAGGAGTATCGCCACCTTACCGAGCCTGCTATCCCCCATGCCAAGATCGCAGATGCATACAAGTCGAAGACATTCGGCTTGAACATCAACACCGTGACGTCTTCACCAACAATGTTTGCCCGCCGCATCTTTGAGTTGATGTCATGTAACACCTTGGTTGTTTCAAACTACTCGCCGGGCGTCGCCACCTTCTTTGGTGACCGTATCTTGTTCGCGGGCGATGGGCATGCAGACATCGTTGATCTTGAGGACGGTAAAGCTGCAGAGATCCGACACGCGGCTCTTCATGATGTCTTGGCCCACCACACATATGAACGACGCTTTGAATACATCCTCGATGCGATCGATTTCGACTACATCAAGGCAAACCGACTCTTGACACTGGTTTGCCCTGTGGAGAATGAGGCGGAGTTGAAGCAGGCTATCGCGCGCCAAAGTGAGTATGTTGACATTGCCGACCGGCTTTTAATTGTCCTTGGGCGGGAATTCGAAAAGAGCGATGCCGCCCATTACCAAGCCAAATATGGTCGTTTCGGTGTTGTCGTCCTTTCCCACGCGTGGGCTGAGGATGCGACCATAGAGGCCTCCACTTATGTCAAGGGTGATGCTTTCGCGGTTATCTCCCCACGTACTGAAATCACTGCGAAGACCATCTATGAAGCCAGCCTTCACCTGAGTTACGCCGGTGGCCCCATTGCGATAGAAGCCGACAGTCCGTATCGCTTCGTCACGGAACATGCGATAGAGAATATTGTGGCGCCCCCGTCATTCCTTCGGAAGGCTGTCATCAACTACGGTCGCACCGTGTCCGATAACTTCTACCTCGTATAAAAGAGTTTGAACATGCAAACGCAAGCCCATGAGGATTCTCAGGTTATGAAGCTCAGCATTGTTGTTCCCTGCTACAACGCAGAAACCAAGATCGGGTTGTGCTTGGAGTCCCTGGAACGCATCGACCTGCCCGACCACGAGTTTGAAGTGCTCTTCGTTGATGATCATTCGACTGACGGCACGCAGGCGTTACTGGAGCAACGCTGCGCTGCACACATCAATTGGCGGGTTGTGCCGCTCGGGGCGAACAGCGGCTCTCCATCACGTCCTAGAAACGTCGGCACGTCCAATGCAATGGGTGAGTACGTTTTCTTCCTGGACTGCGATGACGAGATTCTTCCGGCCGCACTGCGGCATCAACTCGAACTTGCCTCCAACGAAGACTCGGATATCGTCCGGGCGTCCTTGTACACCGTCGAGCGTGGCAAGGATCCGGTGCTCCTGAACAGAGTTAAGGACTTCAAGTTCTCCGACTCGAGAACTGAGAAAATTGCCAAGATCGTTCGCGATCAAAGCACGACAAATTCTTCTCTGATTCGACGCAGTCTCCTCATCGAAAATGGAATCATTTGGCCCGAGCACCTGCATATGGGCGAAGACACCGTTTTTCTAAATAATGTGTTGGCCGTTGCGCAGCACATTTCTTACCTGGATGAGCCTGCCATCGTGTACCACAAGAGCATCGGCTTCATCCGGTCATCAACACAACAGTATGGTGCACGCGAACTGGCTTCACATCTTGAGGTCTGGGAAAGTGCCGAGACCACATTGGGTCAAGTCGATCTAAGTTATATGGCTCTACGCGGACATGTAGCTCTCAGGGTTGCCATAGAGTCCCTCTACCGGTTCAACCGGGGCGACATCGATTCCGGCTTGTTCTCCAAGCTGTCACGGCTGGTACACGGTAATTGGGAGGCAATCAGCCAGCGCGTCTTCCGACCCCGAATCAAGGAAACACTCGAGGTTATTAACGAAGGCGACTATGACGCCTTCCAGCAGAATATCAAGCAGCGTTTGGTGATCGCTGGAATGGATCTCAAGTTTATCTCACCCGCCATCCCTGCGTTACAGGAACTGTACGATGTCAGGCTTGATGAGTGGGTAGGACACGACGCCCATGATCCGGAGAAGAGCAAGGAACTTCTTGAATGGGCGGACGTAATATTCTGCGAGTGGTTGCTCGGGAACGCGGTGTGGTACGCGAGGCACAAACGCGCCCATCAAAAACTCGTCGTCCGGCTTCACCGTTTTGAGCTCAATGCCAGGTTCGGACATGAAGTCGACCAATCAAAAGTGGACTGTTTCATCTCCGTGTCACTCCATACGAGTGAGGACATGATCCGCATCTTTGGGATGGACCGCACGAAGGTGAGGATCATCCCCAATTATCTCGACGTCAAAGCCTACGAAAGCAGTGACGACCCGAAGAAGACCACCAGGTTGGCCATGGTGGGCATGCTCCCTAAGCTTAAGGGCTACCACCGGGCCTTGGAATTGCTCCACTACCTCAACACCCACGGAGACTTCACCTTGACCGTGTTCGGCAAGGGGCCACTTGACCTTCCTTGGGTTTACAAGAATCCCGTAGAACGCTCCTATTACGAGACCTGCGAGCAGTATATCGTTGACCACAATCTCTCGGAGAAAGTCACTTTTTCCGGCTGGGTGGATACAAAAACAGCTTTGGCCGATTTTGGCTTTGTTTTGTCATTGAGCGACTTGGAGAGTTTCCACGTCGCGCCTGCAGAAGGATTCGCATCAGGAAATCAGGGCGTCTTCCTGCCGTGGCACGGAGTCGACTATATCTATCCAGAAGATTACATCTTCGGGGATATTTTTGGGATAAGAGACTACATTCTGGGCAATCAGGACATCGACACATTCAATAAAAATGCGAAGCGTGGCCAGCAGTTCGTACGGGAACGCTACTCTCTGGAGTCCTTCGTATCCCTGGTGCAAGAGGCCCTCGAAGAAGTCTGAGCCTGAAGGTGCGTTGGCACCCCGTGACTAATGCGCGGGACGGCGGCTCAATGCCCCGTCCCGCGCACCATATTCAAGCTGTTGCCCCGATTATGGAAGCGGCGCCCATCCCCAAGAGGAAGGACGCCACCGATCATATACATCTCAGCGTGAGCTAAATCGTCAGCCTAATACGCAGCTGGTCGGCCAACCAGGCAGCAAAGATGTCGTGTCCGGAGTCGTTCAAGTGCAACTCGTCATAGAACGCCGATGGTTTGTCCAAGAATTCCGTGTCGGCATCGATGAAAGTCACTCCACTGGTCGCGACAAACTTGTGCACTGCCGTTCGAATGTCTTGGCGCCGCTGCGCCAAAGACAGGTGCTGATCGGCTGAAATGCGCCGGGCCAAGTAGGCATCTTCTTCCCGGGTGGCGTTGCGGTGCGGAGATGATACGAGGATGAGGTCTATCCCAAATTCCTGAGCCGCCCAGACAGCCAAACCAAGAATCGCCGTCAGTGCGCTGGAACCCCGAGGCAGGTCCGTGGCGGCAGGCTCCACAGGCGGCAACAATGGCGCGTAGCGGTCGGTTGGGTACCAATAGCTATGGGGCCTGAAGTAAATCGGCAGATCGGATTGTGGGAGGAAAAACACCACTTTTCCGCCTCGACCTACCAAGGGCACCACTTTATTCAGGAATACGTTGAACAGCTGCAAGGTGGTAGCACCCGAGTATCCTCCATTGAGGCATCGGAAATTCAGCCCGTCGCTTTGCAGATGGCGCTCGACCTGAGATACGAAACGGATACTTTCGGGGGTGAAGGTGGCTTCCACAAAGGAGTCACCAATGAAGACCAGCGGTGGAGCTCCTGCAGCGACGTCGTTACCTGTGACAATGAAGCCATGCTCGTCAGTCCGCACCCGCCATGGGCCGTCCCCTACGGTCCCATCAGTGGCTTCAAGGTAGCCCTCCGGCCGTGCCCTCATACCATCCAGATTTGGCGTGGATTCCTTCAGCCGGATGAAGCGGCGCTCTGACACTGTGGGGCTCCCCAAGGATACGACGGACTACAACCTGTCGATCCTATCGCTTGTGCCCCGGTGGCCCGTAATCCGCTGGGCTTCGGTTTCAAACATGGACACGTTCTGTCTTCGGTAAACCGCAGATTAACCGACGACCGATTCGACTCGCGTCGCTGGATTCCTCAGGCGCGGTCTTCAGCCTCATCCTGCCCTTCATCCAGTCGTTCGGAGAGCCGCCGAACAGTCTCCTCCAACTGCCCTACGCGCGCCGAAAGTGCCGCCACTAGCTCTTGAACGTCTGCGCCGGCAGCAACCAGGGGGACATTCGTTTCCTGCACGTCACGAACCGTACGAAGGTCGCTGTTGACCAACCCAAGACGATAGTAGAGATCTCTTGTATTCCAATGGGTGCGAGTTACCAAGCTGGAGGCCCGCCGCTCGATCTTCGCCCTTTCCAAAGGCGTTGCTGACGGCGCCAGAATATAGGTAGGCGTTGCGTTGAACTCAGCAACGAACGAGTATCCGGCCTCAGCGGCGAAGTGCTCAAGGTCACTTTGATCAGCCTTGGAAGCAGCTTCAACTGCGATGATGGGGCGATCACGTGAAATCAGGTCCGCGGCGCCGCGAAGGACCTGCAAGTCCATACCTTCGGCGTCAACCTTGATGAGGGCCACCCGTGCTGTGATGGCCTCCGCGTCCAAGGAACTCACCTCGAAATCGCCGTCCGAGTCGACGGCAAATGTTGTGGCACCTACGTTTGTCAAATCGAGCTTCTCCAGCTTGGCCTTCGAAGGCGCTGCGCCCAAGGCTTTTTGCCGCACTTCGATTCTGTCTTCGAGAGAGTTGGCATGCACGTTGCGTTGGAGAACCTCGAACGCAAGCGGAAGCGGCTCAAAAGCAACAACGTCAGTGTCGCAAACCCCAGCAAAGAAGAGGCTATGGTTTCCGATGTTGGCGCCGACATCAATGACTGTATCTCCAGGCGCCAAGTACTCGGCCAGCGTTCCGAGGAACTGCCACTCGTAGAATTTCCTGCCAGCGGCGATGGTTGCGCCTATGTGATCACCGCTGACGGCTTCAACGGTAAAGCGCTTGTCCCCGTGTTCCACGGTGAGCTTCGTGGTCTCAATAGATTCGGTAGAACTGTTCATAGCTTCTTTCACGAGTGACGCCGATCTCAACTTATGAGGGGATTCTTCCATATCAGACGCCTGTTCCTGCATTCCAGCTGGCCCACCAACGGAGACGGCCGAGGCAACATGCCCCGGCCGACTCTCGCACAGAAGATTTTGTATCCGCTTCCCAGACCGGCGCTAGACCTTTTCCGGTGCGGGTGTCTCCTCTGACACGATGTCGCGCCAGATACCACGCGAGTCGATAATGGACTTACCTGCAAGGGTATCGGTGTCGATTGCCTTGAACTCATCATGATCCACGAGTACAACCACAACATCAGCTTGGGCGATCGCATCGGCGGTTCGTGTGAGGACGACATTTGCACGGCCGTCCAGAACCCTGGGCAACGACTCAACATGCGGCTCGGCTACAAGGAGTCGGGACTCCGGAAGCCCTTCAGCCAACTCGACTGCGATACCGATCGCCGGCGACTCGCGGAGATCGTCAATGTTTGCCTTGAAAGCGAGCCCAAGGACCGCGATCGTGGGCTCATTTCCATGGGTCTGGGCTGCCAGCCGGACCTTTTCCACTACCCAGTCCGGCTTGGCGTCGTTGACGTCCCTGGCAGTCCTGATGAGCCGCGACTCCTCGGGAGCAGCAGCCACAATGAACCAGGGGTCTACGGCAATGCAGTGACCACCTACGCCGGGACCCGGCTGCAGAATGTTGACGCGCGGGTGATGATTTGCCAAACGGATCAGTTCCCATACGTCGATGCCGAGCTTATCGCTAATGACTGAAAGTTCGTTGGCAAAGGCGATATTTACATCACGGTAAGAATTTTCAACGAGTTTGGCCATTTCCGCCGTGACGTCATCCGTCAGCAGAATCTCACCTTGGCAGAACACGGCGTACAGATCCTTTGCCAACTGAGCGGCCTCGGAAGTGATTCCACCGACGATTCGGTCGTTGGTGACGAGTTCGATCATGACTCGTCCGGGAAGCACCCTTTCAGGGCAATGGGCAAAATGGATTACGGGTGCACCGTTTGCTCCATCCAGGGACAGATCCGGGCGGAGCCCCAAAATGTAATCTGCCAGATGACGGGTGGCACGAGGAGGAGACGTCGATTCAAGGATGATAAGTTCATCCCCTGTTAGCTGCGGTGCAATCCCACGCGCCGCGGCCTCAATGTAGCTCAGGTCAGCAGAGCGATCATCACGGAATGGCGTCGGAACCGCCACGATGTAGGCCTGCGACGCTGGAGTCTCTGTCGTCGCCCTAAGCTTTCCTTGACTGACGGCTCCTGCAACATGCACGCCGAGGTCCGGTTCAACAAAAGGAACTTCCCCTCGATTCACGGCATCTACGGTGTTCTGATTAACATCCACGCCGACGACGCTGATGCCGTTGGTGGCCAGGATGGCGGCCGTGGGCAGTCCTATATAGCCCAAGCCAATCACTGCAACGGAATTGATATCAGTCATTTTTCCCCTTTTTAAACGGTTATGTGTTCTTTGGGATCTCCAAAGAACTGAATTTCTCCGGATGCCGCCAATTCTTCATCAGTGGCATCCCAGGTGTGCCCTCCGGAGTTACGCATCTGGCAGAAGTTGAATCTGTCCGCAGCGTAGATCAAACCTCCGGCATCCGAGACAGACTTAAGGAATGCCGTATCCTCACCCCTGTTGAGTGCCTCGAAGGGATGCGCTTCGAAGACCTCCCGCGAAGCCGTGATGGTAGGGCCCATCACAAATCGGCTGTATTGATGCTCGTGCTGAGGCATGCGCAGCACGGTCATTCTGCTCATAGTGAAGTGCATGTGGTGCGCGTGCTTGCCTACTACATCAGCCTTCGAGTAATCGAGCGCATGAAGCATGTCCGCCAGGTAGTTCGGACCGTAGTAGTCGTCATCATCCATCTTTGATAGCACTGCTCCGGAAGCTGCCGCAACGCACGCGTTCAGGCACTCGCCCAGTGTGGTCTCCTGACTTCGGGAGAGAACCCTGAACTTGCGTACCCCGTACTTCGAGGCCAGTTTTTGCACATTCGCCAAGTCCGCTTCAAAACCATGTGTCAGAAGAACCAACTCAAGGTCTACGCCGCTCTGGCCACCCACCGTGGCGAAAATGTGTTCCAGCTGCTGGGGCCTAATTGTCGACACGAGAGCACTGACGGACGGCAGGGCAACAGGCTTGCTTCGCCCCGGCAGAACTGATGCGATGACCGTCTCCGCACGATGAGCATAGGTGTGTCCGCTCCAGATACGTCTCTGCCCTCTGTGAACAACACGGGCGCTGAACTCAGGGCTGCGCGCCAGCATCCGTATCTGGTTCGCTCCTTCTTGCCGTGTTTCTGCTACCAGCACTTCGTCGGCAGCAAAGAACTCACCGATTGCTGCGCTCTTGGCAGACACCACCGGTGTACCGGCAGCGGTAATTTCAAAGATCCGTCGAGCACACATGCTGGGAGAATCTACAACGGAGTTCACGTTCAGGAATACCTTGTATGCCCTATAGGCGGTAAGCATTCGTGAATACTCAAGGCTCCCCACGACGTGTTCGTTAAAGGGCACTGGGAACTGGTAGTTTGGATCTCCCCCGAGTTGCCGGGAAAAGATCTCCAGTTCGGGCCCACCTGTGCGGGCGGATGCATCGCGCGCCGCCGAAAGTATCAAGTCCATCTGTTGTCGGCGCTCAGGATACTTATGGGCAAAATACATACCCGCGAAGGCAACTCCACGAGAGTGCCACCCGGGCCCGACTCGGATCGGGTTGTGAATGGCAGGCTGGGCAGCGAATGGCAGCGCCGCTATGCGGGTATGGCCCAGATCCCGCTCATAGTGCGGAATCTTCTCCGAGTCGCTGGTAAAAACCACATCGAACTCTTTGGCCGCAGGAAGAAAATCTTCGTAGTGCGGAGGGTCTTCCTTGTTCCAAAATACGGTAGGAATTCCACGTTGCTTGCACCAAGCGATTAGAGCCAAAAACTCAGGTTTCGGCCCCGAAGCACCCATCAGCTGGTATTTCCAAGAACCACCGTTGCCATTCCACGCCGACTCCACGAACAAGAAGTCCACGGGGCGCTCGTTGAGCTGCTCAAGCCACTGGTCCTTTAGCAACAGAACAACGTTCCATTCAAAGGAGAAGGCCGCCGCTGAGAAGTCATCCAAGATGACGCCAACCGTGAGGTCAGACCGCCGCGGGACACGGTCGGGTATGCGGTGGGGGGCGAAGTCGGGTGGCCCTAGTTGCGCGGGACCCGTACCGACGACTTCCCTCCATGCTCCGATTCGCTGGTCTATTCTGCGACGCCGCCTAAACTCCGTCAGCTGGAGCAGACCTCCCTTACGGAGATGCCACAGCGCCTTGCGCACATCATCGAGTACTCCCATGTCAGCGTCCTTCCAAACGGCGTCCGCTTGCACGCTCAAGAACCTGTGTTGCTATCAGGTTTGCCCTCGCCTGGTCCTTGATCTTGGCGGCGCTAATATTGTTTCCCTTGGATAGGTGCGAAGAGAACTCGTGATAGAGCTGGGTGGTTTCTTCGGTGTCCCCGTCCATGATCAGCTCCCCTTTGTCCAACCAGATCACGCGGCTGCACATGGTTCGGATCGTATCGAGACTATGGCTAACGATGAAGACGCAGCCTGCCTGCGCCCGCAACTCATCCATGCGAGCCTTACTCCGGTTGTTGAACTGCGCGTCGCCCGTGTTCAGGGCTTCGTCGACCAGGAGAATTTCCGGATTGACGGATGCCGCGATCGCGAACCTGAGTCTTGACGCCATACCAGAGGAATAGGACTTCATGGGCAGGTAGATGGCTGAGTCCAGTCCAGAGACTTCAACAATACTGTCAAAGCGCTCGTTGATTTGTTCCAGGTCCATGCCCATGGCGAGACATCCCAAGACGACATTTTGATCGCCTGACAGATCAGGAACAAGTGCTGCGTGCACCCCAAGCAGCACAGGTGTACTTGAGGCGTAAACGGCCCCGTGAGTCGGCGCTACCTGACCGCTGATGAGCTTCATCATTGTGCTTTTGCCTGAGCCGTTGCGCCCGATAATCCCGACTGATTCACCCCTCTCAACTACAAGTGAGATCTCCTTCAACGCGCTCACAGTCACGAGATTGGACTGCTGGAAAAGCTTCTTAATGGCACCTCTAAAGCCACTTCGGCCCGCCGTGGTTCGGCCATCGGAGGAAGGCACCTTGTATGTCATCCGTACCTTGTCAACGACAACGCAGGGTGGGCCGTCAAGGAACACGGCCTCATCAATCGCGACCATAAGTCTCTTCACCCCTCCAGAAGAAAACAAAACCAACCAACAGCGCCGCCAAGGCAACGACGGACAGACTCGCCCATGATTCCCACGAGGGCACTGTGTCGTAGAGGACGCAACTGCGGACGATGTCAATCACGTTAAAAAGTGGGTTGTATTTCATGACGGCCAAAAGCGTGGGCTCATGGATGAATCGTTCATACGAATAGAACACGGCGGAGGCGTACATCCAGGCGCGGATGACAAAAGGAAGCAGGTGTGTGACGTCATTGACCATGGAAATAACCCGGGCCAAAATCATGCCGATACCAAGGTTGAAGATTCCTTGAAGTACTACCGCCGGGACGATGAGAAGCCACAACCAACTGATCTTCTCCGCCGGTGGGATGATAACGATCAACAGCAACATGCCAAGAATCAATGGAACGGAAGACAGGATCTCCCTGATGTTGGCCCCAATCGGAAGTGCCGCCCTCGGAAAGTTGAAAGCCTGCACTACAGACTTCCCATTGCGTATGGACCGGGCACCTTCGGTGATCGCACCTGCACTGAACTGGAACATGAAAATGCCCACAATCAGATAACCCAGAAAGTTCTCGATCCCGCCCTTCGTGTTAAGAAGCAGGCCAAAGATTAGGTAGTACGTCAAACCGTTGAAGACGGGATTGAGCAATAACCATGCACTACCCAGACGGTCCTTGCGTGTGCCGGTTTGGACCCTCGCCCGAGCATCGTAGAAAATAAACTGCCTATAGTCCCAGAGCTGGACCAGGTAGTCTAGAAAGCCCGGTCTCGAACCGACACGCGACAGCTTTCGCATGTCCACAGACATCGGTTGGATGGCCGCTGGCGGCGGAAGCTTTGCCTTTTTTGCGGACACTAACTGGCTCTCCTCATTCTCCGGCACACTAAATCGTCGTAGGCACGTCCATATGCGTCGGCGTTGGACGCCCACGTTCTAGTGCGCAGGACCTCTTGCCGGCCTGCAGCACCAAGGACTTGGCGCGTTCGTTCGTCCTCGAGCAGCTCCAACAGGACCGCGGCCAGCAGCTCAGGATTCTCAGGATCGGCCAGCTTTCCGTTGAATCCGTCCTGGACTATCTCGCTTAGGGCTTCCAGCCGGCTGGCCACTACAGGTCGGCTGCATGCAAGGGCCTCAACAGGCTTCAACGGCGTCACAGAGCGCGTCACAGCCAAGTCCTTTCGGGGTACTACAAACACATCCAAGGCCAAATGATAAAGGCGCGCCCTGTCCGGGCTTACGCGACCCGTAAAGATGGTTCTCGCGGAAAGTCCCAGTCGTCGCACTTGCTCCCGGAGCGCGGGAGCGGCAACGCCGTCACCCACTAGGACCAGCTTCAACTTTGGCAGCCGCGGAGCGAGCAATGCAAATGCTGTGACGAGATCATCCAGGCCTTCGTAGTCAACAAGGCTGCTCACTGTACCGATGTAGAGGCCTTGGGCTTCGAGCCCCAGCGCTACTCTTGCCTCAGCGTGGTCTAACGGCTCTGCAAGGTAATCGTCTCCGACAGCGTTGGGAGCAATCAGTATCTTCTGTGCCGGAATACCCGCCGTCTCAATGTTTCGCTTCATGGTTTCGCCCAAGGTGACGACAAGATCAGCGCTTTGCATAACGTCTGCTTCACGCTCAAGAAACAGCTTGTACCGCTCACTTTGGCGTGCGGCCTCTCCTCGGGTAGAGGCCCAAGTGTCAGCCAACTGGCCCCGCACTTCATAGACCCAGGGAATGTCCAAGGCATCAGCAACCTCGCGCGCAACCAGCCCGTTAACGAAGTGCGTGGTCGTGTGGAGGATGGATGGGCGGAAATCCTGTGCGAGGGCGAGAAGTTCATCAGCCTGCTGCTGCAGGCGACCATCCATGGATGGTTCCAGGCGTGCAGGGAGCAAACGCCGGTAGGGAATACCGTCGACAACGTCCTGAGCGCGAGCACTCAGCGTGCCCACCTGAACGGGATACCCCAAGCGCGTCGCGGCGAGGGTTTCCCAACCGGCGCTCATCTGGGCTCTTAGTATTGAATGCGAACGCCGCGCATACCCGCTACCCGTGTGGGGAACAGAGTTCGTAAGCAAATGGAGCACCCTGCCTGCCCGCCCACCTGCCCGGGTTTGCTGCAGAGCAGGGCGCCAACCACGAAAGACAGTGAGCTCGGATTGAAGGCGCAGCCCCTGCTTTGAAGTGTCCCGACCTTGTTCCTTAAGCACAGCGATGGCACCCGACATATCGCCTTGGTACCACCGGCGGCGAGCCAGCGTGGCCGAAACCTTGGAAGCACCCTTAGCCCTTACAAGAAAGCGATCTGCCCATGTCTGGTCACCAGCGGCCAGAGCAACTTCGGCCGCCTGCCTGGCCCGGTCCGGCTTAATGTCCCCCGCAATTCCGTGCTCAAACCTGACATTGAGCCTCTGGGAATCGCCCGCAGCAAAGCTTGCAAGCAATAGGGCGGGGTGGGAGGACGCTGGAGCGAACCTGGCTAAAGCTACGGCCAATGGCCGCACCAGACGCGTAGGAAGTTTCCGAAGAACCTGAATCGCAAGCACAAATGGTGATTCCGCGAGTTGCTCGGACACCGTGCCGGCGGCGAGGCGGAGATTTCTCAGGATCTGAATCACGAAGTTCGTCCTGGATTAGACACGTCGTCAAGACCAACAAGCGTCGTAATGGCCTCCATGTAGCGGACGGCTAATTGCGCATAGTCCGCGTTATGGCGCACCCAGTCACGACCACTCATTCCATACGAAAGGCGTTTACGGTCGAGTGCCAACTCCTGCCACAATCTCGCCACCGACTCAGGATTTGCCGCGACCACGTCGCCGCCTCGAGCCTCCAAAATGATGCGCTCGGCCTCACCGCGCACGATCGCAGTCACGTGTCTCCCAATTGCCAGAACCTCATAGGTCTTGGATGGGATGGTGGTCTCAAACGACTTCCAGTCATCCCGCAGCGACACGATGCACGTATCGGCTTCACGGTACTTTTCCATCACTGCCGGTCCGTGAAGCGAGGGAAAGAAAGTGACCGGAGCATTCAGTTCTCGGGCCAATTTGACCAACTGAGGCCGGCTCGTGCCCTGGCCGACAAGAGTCAGATGAAATTTGTCGCCAAGAAGAGCGCTGGCCCGTATGACGACGTCCAAGCGTTGGCTTTTGCCGTGGTTGCCGAGATAGAGAGCGTGAAAGACATCCCTTTGCTCCGGAGGCGGTTCCAGGAACGGCATCGAGCTAAGGTCCAGGCCGTTGCTTACGGTGACCACATTGGTCAAACCACGGTCACGCAGCGTCTCGGCGAACCCCTCGGTAACTGTGACAACCAAATCTGCGCGAAGCTGTACAAATTCAACGACTCGCTCAACAACGCTCTTTACGCTGCCTTGCACGATCCGGGCATCGCGGGCAAGGTCTGGCCACGCGTCCCGCATTTCCACAATCAGTGGTACCCGGCGAAGTCTTGACAGTACATATCCAGTTGCAAGCGTCGGAAGGCTTGGCGCCGTCGCAAGAATCGCATGGGGCTTAGGACAGAGGAGCGCCACAGGAACAGAAACAATCGCCGAGAAAAGCTGATCGATGAAGCGTGCAAGAGAGGACGACCCGATGTGCCGCAGATACGGCACCCGGCGTATGGCTTCGCCGTGCGGACCGTGCTGCCGGGAAAACGCCACTCCGGCCTGCCGACGAGGCAGGTTTCGTCGGCCATTCGGGTAATGCGCGACGGGGGCGACGACGTCCATCGCCCAGCCTGCCTTGCGAAACTCGCGGACCAGAGACGACCATCGGCGTTGGGGTGGGCTGTGTTCTGGCCAGTAGGAATGCGTTAATAACATGAGCCGCATTGGCGATGCATGATTCTTGGCAGCCCGGTCCCTTGAAAGGGATTTAAACATGATCCTACTTGCCGTTTAGGCGGGGTCCGCGGATCCCTTTAGTCCGAAGTGCACGGAAGTACGCAACACCAAGGAGGACGAGAACGAGGACCATCAGTCCTTGGGCCACAGGGTTGTTTTCGGCGACGGGCGCCAACGCTACCTTGAGGGGACCCGCGATGTCTGCACTGGCCACCGGAGGAACTGCCGTCGAAGTCGGCGTTGGTGTTGGAGTCGGGGAAGCTGTCTCCTCAACCGTTACAGCCGCGGCCGAATCAACAGGCGCTTCAGGTTCTACCTGATATGACTGTGCTCCTTGATCGACGGGCAGAGGCACGACCGGAACTGCTGGAGCGTTAGTGGGTTCGACCGGCGGAACAACCGGCGCAGGAACCTCGGTTGGTGTTGATGGTTGGGATGGAGCCGGGACCGGCTCCTGCGGGGGCTGGACTGACGGTGCGGGCTCGGGTTCAAGAGGCGACGGAGTGGGAACCGGTATCACGGGCGGAATGACCGGCGGAATGATGGGCTCTGTGCTCCCATCCCCCGGTCCGGGTTGTTCTGTTCCCGGTGCCGGGTTTGTTTCCGTGGCGAGGGCAGGTTGGATCCCGACGAACCCGAACACTGCCAACAGCAAAACCACCGTTGCGGTCTGAACACGTTTGATTCCGGTGCCCAACTTTCCCCCCGTTACAAGTACTCTCAGAACGCTGTCAGCGCCTAGTCAATCGCCGCCGCCTGAGACATTGGCAGCGCGGGGGCTACCACCGGTAGGAGGGCAGCCCGATTTAGTTTATCGTATGGATTAGTCGCCCTCCTTCGGCGTCGGCACGGCCTCTCGAGGCGGGTTTCATTGATAGAGTTTCTAAGTGCTGATGCCTATGTCCCTAGGAGCACATGACACCCCGGCCGAGGAGCAGGCGCGAACCTGCGGCAAACCCCCTGGCAGTTCACCGACGCGACCGCAGACGCCTTTTGACCCGCAGGCTCCTTGCAACACTGTTTGTAGGTGCTGCGCTCTTCGTCTCTGCAGACGTACCCTCCCCCCGTACTCTGACCCCCGAGTCGCATTCGGCGACAGCCGAAGAGCCTAAACCGGCAGTTCAGGTGCCAACGGAGCCGGGTCAAGCCAACCCGACCTACCCAATCAGCGGCTTCTTCATTGCACCGAGCTCCAGGGATTCAACGAATCTTGCAAAGCTGTCAGACATCAAGACATTCGGTGGCGACACTGTCATAACGTTCGGAACGCCTCTGCAGCCGGTTACCCGCGAAACCCTGCCGCGAGATTGCGTCATAGACGGTAAGAGCTGTGTAACTGCGGCAACGGGTTCGCTTCAGATCAACCGTTATTTCACCTACCTGGACGGCAGCCACTGGGATTCAGCCGACCTGCAATGTCCAAACGATCGAAGCGTCATTCACAACGGCAAGTCATACACGATCCTGATACTTCCCACGGAAGATCGAGGATGTACATCGCCGAACGGCAAATACGACGTAATCGTCATGGGTGGTGGCACCACCAGCTCAGCCGATCCCTTCACGTCGCTGGCCTCGGCCGCAACTCGTTTGCAGATGAAGTACTTCGCGGGGCTTCCCGCCCCCGCCAAAAGGGCGGATATCCGGTACCTACCCGATTTGACCTATGGCCACACCCTTGACCTTTTCACTGAGCGGTTCCTGCGATACCAGGCGGCAGTGAATGACGTTCCCGGTCTGGCAGGCTTCTATCACCACACGGAGATTCCTCTTACTGACAGCAGCACATACGATTCAGTGCTGGCCCTGTACGCGGCCCAAAACCTCCAGATTCATCGATTCCATCCAGGGAGGCAGGCAGTGGTGAGTCCCTTCATTGAAGCTCGCTTAGGCAAAGCCAGCGCCAGCCCCGCTCAAGCTGAGGTGGGGATTAGAAAGATCGCGAAGACGTCAAACGGTGTCGTCCTCAACATCGCCATCCAAGACGGCATGGGCACCGGCAAGGGAGGGGCGTTTTCGTCTGCCGAAGCGGACTCTCCCGTTGATCCTTCCACTGCCAGCGCAGTTGGCAAGGGTACTTGGGCAAGCAAGTACGTTGCCCCAAACCGCGACTACTTCGTCGCGGCTGCAGATGGCGTTTCCGGAACCAACGCCGTTTTGTGGGCCAACGTGGAGGGAATGACTCCCGTGAGTACGGGAACGATCTGCGGCGATGGATTTCGTGGGCAGACTACGAAGGCGAGACTCGATAGACAGCTTCAGCAGGTGGTGAATGCCAAGAAGATCGTTTCGTACATGTGGGACTCATTTTTTACCTGTACCGGCAACGGCACAGCTCTGAAGAATCAGCTCGAAGCGGGGCTGAAGACTCCCATAATCACAGACGTAACGTTCCGCCCCGCCACGGGTCAGGTACAGGTAGCAGGCTTCAATTTGCAGGGAAGCTCTGTAAGAGTGCGATGGACAAGCCGCGATGGGAAGCCCCAAGTCAGAGTCCTTCGGGCCACAGGCATTAATGCAGGGTATGGGGCGCAACACGGCCTGAATCCGAGTCTCGAGATGATCTCCCTGAGCGTTGGCAAGACCACCGTTGACGTGAAGGCCGTCTATTCCCTGACAGTTACTAACGGCTGGGGCGGTACCGCTCCGCAGTTCTATTCCACGATTCGCTGACACAGCGCGAATGGTGGACCATCATGTGTCGATGGCCTCTCCTGTAGGCTGGCCAAGTGCCATCAGTATTCATCTACGGGAGTTGCGTATCCCGCGATCCCTTCGAGAAACCTAGCGATTTCACGTTAGAGGGTTACTTCGCGCGCTCTTCGCTCGCGAGCGCCTTCAGCGCGCCCCTTGCACAGGATGCTCTGCAACCGGATTTTGAAGCTCTAAGCAGCAACTTCCAGCGAAGGATGCTTCAGACAGACATTGAAAAGTCCCTTCCGGAACTCCTCAGGTCGACACCGTTCGACGTTTTGGTTGTGGATTTCATCGATGAACGCATGAACACCCTTCAACTCGGTGAGAGCACGATCACTGAATCCGAAGAGCTGAAGGCCACGGGCTACCCAATCGCAGCATCAGATGTCTACGAGCCTTGGAGCGAGACCGGCCTCGCCTTGCGGCTCCAAGGGATCCAGGCTCTGACCCGCATTGTTGATCCAGCAAAGATCATCGTTAATCGTGTTTACTGGGCGACAGTGGATACCGAGGGAGTGCCCTTTCCCCGCTCCCGATGGTTCGACAGGAACAACCGTCTTCTCTACGACCTTTATAAAGAGATCGAGCGAATCCCGGGCGTCCGATTTATCGACTACCCGGGTGGCGCCCCCATGGCGTCCGCCAACCACAAGTGGGGTCGACAGCCCTATCATTTCAGCGAAGTTGCAAACGATCATTTCCTCGCTGAACTAAAGCGCCTCACAGACCAGTAGCGGCGTTCAGAATGATTAGGCGTTCAGGGCGCTGAAGCCGTCCGTCGAGGTCGCGCGCGGATAGGCTTGCCAGGAATCATCGCAAGGCGTCCAAAGGGCGCAACCAGCGCTGCCGCCGTCGTTGGTTTCTGCCGTCAGGCCCGCGCATAAGGTCGAGCCGCTCCCGGCGGAAGTTGGACCTCCGCGCCCCATTGAAAAGTTCTCCAACTTCAAATTGATAGAATCGTCCCTGCTGACGCCGACACCTAGGAACCCATGACGCTGCCGACTGACACCGATTCTTCCTCGACCGAGTCCCGTCCCAGACGCCAAAAGAGTGGCAAAAAGACCGCCCGGAACGTACTCCTTGGCTTTGCCGCCGTGGTTGTTGTAGTTGGTCTGGTGTGCGGCCTTTATCTCTTCAACTTGGCCCAAACCTTCAACAACGGGTCCAGCAAAATTGACGCCGCCTTCCCCGAGGAGTCCACTCGTCCTCAAAAGGCGGAGCCGGTCAACGGCACTGCCGCCATGAACATTCTGGTCATGGGCAGCGACACCCGCGGAACCGACCAGGTGGACCTGGAAACCAATGCGGCCACGGACCAGCGTTCGGACACCTTGATGCTGGTGCACATTCCTGCCGACCGCAAGAACGTCTACGCGGTCTCCTTGATGCGTGACCTTTGGGTAGACATCCCGGGCAAGGGCGAGTCCAAGATCAACTCAGCTCTTGCCTACGGGGGTGTGCCCCTGGTGGTCCAGACGGTCGAGTCGTTGTTCAAGCAACGCATTGACCATGTGGCCATGGTGGACTTTGAAGGCTTCAAGGGCCTCACCGATGCTCTCGGAGGCGTTGAAGTTGACGTCAAGATTCCCTTTGCTCCGGCATCCGGCCCCATGAAGGGCCATTACTACGCTGCAGGAAAGCAAACGCTCAATGGCGACGAAGCGCTTGCCTTTGTACGCGAGCGAAAGTCCTTCAGCGACGGCGACTACCAGCGTGTACGCAACCAGCAGGTCTACATGAAGTCGATCATCAGCAAGGTCATCGCCCGTGACACGCTCACCAACCCGGTGACCGTCAATAACATGGTCTCCGCCGTTTCTCCGTTTGTGAGTGTCGATAAAGGATTCGATGCGACGGCTATCGGAACGCTGGCCGTCAGCCTCAAGGATCTCCGGGCCAACGACACCGTGATGTTCACCCTGCCTACACTCGGCACTGGCACATCCGCGGACGGCCAATCGATCGTCGTGGCGGACACTCAAGCCATCTCGGATATCGCAGCGGCACTCTCCAAGGACCAGCTGGGTACGTACGTCACGGCGCATTCCCTCCAAAAGGGCAACTGAGGCCTGACCGAATTATCCGTTCAACCCCGGCTTCCGCTGAACTGCGGCAGCCGGGGCTTGGCTTTAAGTCCGGGTTGATTGAGTTACCTCGCGTACAAAGGCCCAAGCGTCAGCAGCCACTCGCTCAGGGCATTCCCACAAGACGAGGTGCCCTGTCTCCGGATAAATCGTGAACCGTGCACCAGGAATCCGTGCAGCGAGAGTTTCTTGGTGGGATCGGGGCAGCAGGTGGTCGTGCGCGCCCCAAAGGATGAGTGTCGGTGCCGGGATCGAGCCAACGTCCGTAGGCGGCACGGCTTCGAAAAGTCCCCTCATCGATGCCTTCCAGACAGCTGCCGGGATGGACAGTCCATCCTGAACGCGGTCTTCGATGTAGTCCGGAGCTACCGCGTGGAGCAGCCGGTACCAGGCCAGCGAGTCACGCACCCATTTCTCGGAGACTGGATCAGCCAGCTGCTCAACCTCGTCAGCGAAGACAGGACGCGCCTGCAAACTCAAGGGAGCACCCACCAGCATCAAGGAGAGCACCAAATCTGGACGGGTCACGGCCAACTGCTGGGCCACGTATCCCCCGCTCGAGGAGCCCAGCACATGGGCACGCTTCACCCCGAGGCACTCACACAAGGCGGCCACGTCGTCAGCAACCTCAATGAGTGAATAACCCTCTTCCGGCTTGTCGGCACCACCGTGCCCCCTTAGATCGGGGGCAACAACCACCGCCGAGGGAAGCGCAGCAATCAGCCTCACGAAACTCCGCCAGGATTCGCCCCAGGCGTGCAACAAGAGCAGCGGCGCAGCACCGTCGTCGTTCGTGTTCCCTGCAGACCCCTGTACGAAACACGTCACGCTGATCCCCGTGCGCAAAGCCACAGCCCTGACCCCGGACTCCATGGGGCCACCCTACGCCGCCATCGGGCGCTTGCATCAGTGGTTCCCACGGAACAACAACGGATAGGTGGCACGGCATGGTTATCCTCCCGGACGATGCAGGCTCCGGCTTACGCACCTGCCTGCCAAAAAGGATAGGCAAAACTACCCTATTGAGTAGTCGCACCCAATTTATGCGCTATATTTTTGACAACTAAAAATGTTCTCACTTTGTCGGTGTACGCTCATTGGCAGAACAAATTAGAAACCTGTAGAAAACTTGCTTTTCACAGGAAAATATAGATGGGGGAAACCGTTGGGGGCGGATGAGCTATCGGCACGACTGTGGCGCGAACGTAGGCAACTCGATTACTTGCTCTTCGTCCTGGAAACACAGCTGCTGCATCTGGAAGCCGGAAATTGGCATCGCTTGAGTTTTACAGCGGCAGAACTCGAAAAAGTCATCGAGAACCTTAGGTTCGATTCACTGGCGCGAGGCATGGAGGCTTCCGCCCTGGTTTCCGAATGGATTGAACAGGAGCAGCAAACGCTCCCCTCGCTGGTCTCCCTTGCACCATCGGGCCTCTGGCAAGAACTCCTGGAGGAGCATCGTCGCGCAATGTCTTCACTCCTAAGCGGCATCGACATGGTTGCCGCAGCCAACAATTCCCTGTTGAAGGGTGGCGCTCCGGCACCTGCCGGCGAAGGTATCGAGGCGTCCGACGTCGACCTCTCCGCCATCGCACTTGCCGCCAACATCCAGCGCGCCGTGGCCGCCGTTGCGAGCGCTTCACTGCCCGCAGTCAGGGAATTCCTGGGACCTTGAGGGGCGGTCCGGCGCCGCTCGCCGAGCGCGCAGGGCGGGGACAGTATTCTAGGCGACCCATTTATCAGCCAGCTGTCAATTGCACGGATATTTCCAATTTGTGCACAAAATGGAGTATGTAAGTTGACTTGCAATTACGATGATACGCCAATACATTATTGCGGATCATCCAATCATTGCACTCAATTTGTAGCCCAACTAAAGTCCCTTTAGGATTGACGTTGAAGTGTCAAGTCAACAGCACGCAGCTGGGCTTGTGCGATCATTTTACGTACGCCGTCTTGGGCGTCGGGGCAGTTATGGGGGCTGAATCGTGAATGTTTGTGTCTTGACTTTGAAGACCACCTTGCTATGTCCGCGGCCATCAGCGGGCACATCACTCCGACATAAGTAGTAGTCGGCATGGCCACTTCGACTACAGCCTCGACGTCGACTGACTCCTCTGGCAGCACTCTCTGGCTTCGCTCACAAAGTACGCAGATGCGCGTTCTGGACCTGATTTGCGTGGTTCTTGCAGTTGGCGGAGCGCACGTTCTGCGCTTCGGGGCGGAGGACGCGTCGATCGCCGAGACGGAAGTCTCCTACGCGACTGTTTCGGTCCTGCTCGTCATCACCTGGCTGGGTGTGCTCGAATTCAGCGGAACCAAGGACATGAAGGTTCTGGGTACAGGGACCGAAGAGTATAAGAGAGTAGCGGCCTCTTCCCTGTGGCTCTTTGGAGCCCTCGCCGTGGTCTCCTACGTGTTTCAGCTCCAGACGGCACGTGGTTACGTTTCGGTGGCGCTCCCGTTGGGCGTACTGCTGCTGTTAGCGAGCCGCTGGCTGCAACGGCAAGCGCTCCATAAGGGACGGCGTGATGGTCTCTACCTCCATCGCGTTCTGTTGATTGGAGCCGCCCACAGCGTCGACCACCTGTGGAAGAGACTGAATCAACACATCGTTTCGGGGTATAAACCCGTAGCAGCGTTCCTCACGGATTCAGGCACCGTTGATCAAACGCTGCCGGTCTTGGGCACTAATCCCTCGGTTGACGATGTGCTCAACGCGATTGGGCAGCGGAAAGCTGACACCGTGGCTATATCCAGCGGAGCAGACCCCACGTTTCTACGCCACCTGGGGTGGGCACTGTCAGCCCGCGATGTTGGCATGATCATGGCTCCGGCATTGACCGATGTGTCCGGACCAAGGATTCATATCCAGCCAGTTGCAGGGCTGCCGCTGGTCCATGTCACCACCCCAAAACTCGAAGGAATGCAGGCCATAGCCAAGCGGGCCTTCGACATTGTGGCGTCCACGGCACTGCTTGCCGTGTTGTGCGTTCCTATGGCCGTTGTGGCGCTCCTGATCAAACTGGACAGCCGCGGACCGGTGTTCTTCCTTCAAACGCGCATAGGAAAAGCCGGCGAAGCCTTCCACATGTACAAGTTCCGGTCCATGCGCACCGATGCCGAGGTGCAATTGGAAGCGCTTACGCAGCTCAGCGAAGGCAACGAAGTACTTTTCAAGCTGAAGAACGACCCCCGGGTAACGCGAGTGGGGCGATGGATCCGCCGGTATTCCGTGGACGAACTCCCCCAGCTCATCAACGTCCTCAAGGGCGACATGAGCCTGGTAGGCCCGCGTCCTCCTCTGCCACGCGAAGTTGCTGTCTATGAGCAGCACGAACACCGCCGTCTCATGGTGAAGCCTGGGATCACCGGCCTGTGGCAAGTGAGCGGCCGAAGCGATTTGTCCTGGGAAGAGTCAATCCGCCTGGACCTCTACTACGTTGAAAACTGGTCGCCAGCGCAGGATCTCATCATCCTTTTCCGGACACTGCGTGCGGTCCTCGCCAGAGATGGGGCTTATTAAGTGTCAAATCCCGCGTACCAACGGGTGGCGCCAAAGCGGGAGAACGGTCATCCCGCGCCTATGACCCGGCTGCATCGAGGGCTCTTCTTCGCCCCGGACAAACCAGGATGGGCCGTCGGTGTTTTGGCTCTCGGTGCGCTGCTGGCTGGTCTGGCACAGAACATACTTCTCACGTACTCATCCTTCGGCGGGTTCAACCTCATGGATGACGTGTGTATCTCCCTCATGTTCCTGGTGGCGCTGGCACGTTTGGCGCACCGGTTCACGGTACCCGCTTTGTTATCTGTCGTCTGGATCATTGCCTGCCTGATCGCTCTCTGGAGAACTGTGGACGAGAGCCTCATTCCCGGCGATTCCGCGTTCTTCCTGTTTCGGCAAGTGTGCATGCCCGTACTCGTCATTGTGTGTGGACTCGTGATGACCCGACGGGAATGGCGTTGGGTGTTGTTCGCGGTACTTGCCATCAGCATTCTCAACACGGCCTACATTGCCCTGGAGTCCCTGGGCATCAGGATCATTGATCCCACACCTTTTGCCCGCCTCAGCAAGACGGCAATCTACCCTAACGGCCTGCCGGGCTATTACATGTCCTTCGACCTCGCCGGCGAGCTCGCCGTGCGTGCCGGCGGATTGTTCCTCAACCCGCCCACAACCGGCATTGCGACGGCCGCCGCGGCAGTCATTGCATTCCATGCTTTCCGCTCGCGCTGGCGGAATCTCTTGGTCCTGGCATTGGGTCTCGCAACCATCGCGACCATCAGCCGTGCGGGCATCCTCCTGCTGCTGATTGGTATCGCCGGGCCCTGGATTGCCCGCAAGCTCCACCCAGTGGTTGCGCTTCCCATCCTGGGTGTTCCAGTGCTCATGGCTGGGAACAACATCGCTGACCTGGGAAACTCCGATTCACACGTCGACGGTCTGACGGTAGGGATTGAGCATGCCTTTGAATCGGTCATAGGCCGTGGATTCGGGTACGTCGGCAACTTCGCTGGAAAGGCCGGCGAACTCCAAGAAGCGTCCGAGAGCCTCTCCGGAATCGCCTTCTCAGCTGCGGGATTGGTGCCCTTGGCCATCTACGCAGTTGCTCTGGCGGCGGCTGTCAGGTCCCTTCTCCGCGCGTCGGACCGCTGGGAGAACTACCTGGTCATCGGAGCTTTGGTCATTGCCATGCTGGCGGAAACGGCCGGCTCCATGAACGCGACGGTCCCCATGTGGCTTTTGGTTGGCACGGCCTTCGGTTCGCATGTCAGGAACGGCAGCACCCATGATCCTTCAGCCCTTCCGGAGCCGGGTCCTCAACGTCAACAGAACAAACCGGGTGTTCCCAACGAGGTACCGCTTTAGCAAACGCCTCGGCTCCTGAACGAACCTGTAGCACCACTCGAGGCCCAGCCTCTGGATCCACAACGGTGCCCGCTTCAAGCGCCCGGAAATGACGTCGAAAGATCCCCCCACACCGAAAGCCAAGCCGGCATTCAACTGCTCCTTGTGGCGGAGCACGAAGTGTTCCTTCCTGGGACTGGGCAACGCCAGGAAAAGCAGGTCCGGTTTGGCTGCTGCGATCGCCTGGACAACATCGTTCTCCTGACCAGGTGTCCAATATCCGTCGCGATAGCCCACCACATTGACGCCCCTGCCTACGAAATCCTGGGCAACCGCTCCGACTACATCTTCCCTGGCCCCCAACAAGTACACCCGGTCTCCACGTTGGGGAGCCTTCTCGATCAGTTCCAGGAACAGGTCAATGCCGGAGACGCGCTCGGGAGCAGGAACGCCAAGGATACGGCTGGCCCATACGATCGACTGCCCGTCAGCGTTGCTGATGGCGCTGGTCTCCACGTATTGCCTCAACAGTTCGTCTTCCAGTGCATCAAGGACAATCGAAGCGTTCAGGTCGGCACGCCAATGACCACGCTGGGCAAGAAGGTTATGGCAGAGCTCCACGGATTCCTCCATGGTCAACAGGTCAAGGGGAAGATCGAAGACGCGCTCTCTACGGACCACTTGGTTGGCATCATTCATTCGCTTGTTCCCCCATCACCTTGTATCCACTCCGAAAGCCTCTTGAGCGCCGTGGTCTGTTCCCGGACCCTGCGGGTCCTGAGATCCACGATCAAACGTTCCAGCTCCGCTTGGCGGTGCACGGCATTGTTGGCTGCCTCGGCGTAAAGCTCTGCTTCAGGCGGAACGGTCAAGGCGGCGGTACCGAAGAAATCCTTGAGGACGGCAGTGTCCGAGGTGATCAGCGCTTTCCCTGCGCACATGGCTTCGTAGCCGGCTCTCTGCATGGTGTCTTCTTCGGTAGTCGGCGCCACCAGGACGTTGGCATGGCCCAAGAGCCTGAGGTACTCCGACCTTGAGACAAACCCCGGGAACACGGTGTTTCCAGGATTGCAGTCCGTTTTGAATGACTCCGGGGCCCTGCCCGTGAAGACCCACACCAGGTTCGGAGCCAAATGGGTGGCGGCAGCCAACTCCGCCAACGGTTCGTCGTACGAGTAGGTGATGGGAACCAAAACGTATGTCTTTGCCTGTAATGCGGCCAGGTTCACGTCCTCAAATTCGCCCAGTTCGCCTACCTCGGGGTACGTCTCAATGAGATCGTGAAGCACCAGCGCTTCGGCGCCGTTGTCCTGGGCTTGATCGGCCAAGGCCTGGTTGGTGACGATCGCCAGATTGGGAGCTCCAAGGAGCTTGGCCACCAGCTTGCTGGCCCACTTCCACTTGGGGTCGTAAAAAGTGCCGGTGTGCAGGTCACCGCAAATGCGGACATCCTTCCCGACGGCGGCCCTCACGGCCAGCAGCGCCACGACAGGCGGCTGCATAACGATGACCTCAGTGGGTTTGTATTGACGAAGAAACTTCCTGGTTGACAGCCACAACCGCAGGTAACGCAACGGCAGCGGTCCGGACCCGCCGCCGTCGGACCATTCATCTATCCCCAAGCGGCGGGCAATTCCCTCACTGCGACCGTGGAAATCTATCCAACTGACAAAAACGGGCTTCTTCTGGGCAATGGCCGAGCCCGGCTGGAGCAAAGTGGTCACTAGCCTGCATCCCTCTCAAGAAATGTGCAGCCACGACGGATCATTTGCATTTTCTATTTCCCCCAGTTAGACGGTCAGGAAGAGCCGTCATGATCTTCCTTTGTATTCTACCCGCTGTGCCAGACCGGCCCGCTCCAAATCCAAGAGAAATGAAACCGTCTGGGTCCTGATTTCTTCGATCGAAATCCCAAAATCATCCGCCACGTTTCCGAGGACGTCATCTTCTGGTCGAGGATTATCCGCACTTCCGAGAAACGACCAGATCAGGGCCGCTGGTCCTTGGAGGGCACGCGGACTCAGTTCCCCTTCCACATCCCGCAGATCCAGGACGTAAACGGAATCACCGTAATATTCGAAGGCCACCCCCGGAGGCCTGTACCAGCTGTCCATTTAGTTGACCCTGTTCCTGAAGAGGTTTATCGAAGCCGCAGGCAACGTTCGAATTCCTCGGGCCAGTCTCTTTGCACGTGTCCTCACCATTTCGAGATGGTTGGCATCCGCCATCCCCGGATCTTTCCGGAGCTCTTCATTGCTGGGATGAAGAGCCCTGAAGAAGATGCCGATCTTGGCCTTCCATCCAGCGGTCCTTATGGCGTACAGCCAACCACCCGTGGTGGCCTCGGCACTGGTCCGGTTGATCTTCCAGCGCGCCAGTTCAACAGAATCCAGATCATCAAAGGGACCGGCAACGCCCAGCTCCCGCAACTCCTCCTCCAGGACCCGCCTGACGCGACCAACATCAGCCAACCGGACGAGTGCCTGAAACTCGGCCGGTTCCATGTCCCGCTTCAAGGCGGCCATGATCTCCGCATGCTGGACGTTGTCCTCGGCGGCAGGTGAGTTCCGCAGAACATGGAGCAGCGCGATAACCGCATTCGCCACACGACTGGCTGTCGGGACCGGGACGTTGGCCAGTTCACCTTCTATCCTGGTTTCCCACAGAAGATCAAAGACCTCATCTGCCTTTCCGAAGAAACCCGGGAAATAGGAATGCACGTCAATATCGCTGGGCCAGTTTGCATGGATCAGGGTTCGTGAGTGGGGATCCAAGATGCTTGGCGAAAAGCGTACTTCACGGTCATTCCAACCATACTTTTCCAGAATGGCGCAGAACTCCGACATCCTGGACGGCTCCACGAGGATATCCGCATCGCTGGAAATCTTCTTGCTCCGAAGTCCCATCTTTTCAAGGAGGGGACCCTTGATGGCAAGTATGCGGACGGAATGCTCCGCAGCTATGCGGGCCACCAGTGCATATGCAAGCGGCGTAGCAGCGGCTATGGGCAAGGAGACCGCGGCTGAGTCTGCCGGTCTACTCATTTGAGGCCCCCACCCAATTTTGATTTCTTTGCCCGCAAAAATATTACCCCGGGGACCAGCATCACCAGGTATGCAATGGAACCTGCAATTGCTGCACCCACTGCTCCGAAAGGGGACAACACCACCATTCCACCCACGCTGAAAACAACCGCCGTGAGGGTGGCATAGGCCCGCATCCTCGCGTGTCCCGTCTTGACCAGGATTCCGTTGACAAGGAAGCCCAGGCCCTTGGCCCAGCCACCCAAAGCGAGGATCAGTGCAGGCAGAACGGCTCCGCGGAACTCCTCGCCAAAAACCAAGGGAATGACGGCCCAGAGGCTGCCGGCGCAAACCACTACTCCAACGGTCATCACCAGTGCGCACCATTTGATGACACCGGTAAACTCTCCGGCCTTTCGTAATCCGTGCCCCCCAGCCATGGCTGCGTCCCTGAAGGGCTTGGCCGCGACGGTGAAGAGCTCAGCAACCAGCATGCCGATCGCGTAGTAGCCCAGTTGCTCCGCACCGATCAGGGGTCGAAGGACAATGGGGTCCAGATTGACCAGGAGTACGCCGCCGAGGCCGCCCAGCACTGCCCAGTTCAGCGTCCTCAGCGGCCTCAAAGTCACCTTGCGCATGACCCGCGTTGTTGGGATGCC
The DNA here is from genome assembly GCF_044748905.1 of Paenarthrobacter sp. NPDC089714. NCBI lineage: Bacteria > Bacillati > Actinomycetota > Actinomycetes > Micrococcales > Micrococcaceae > Paenarthrobacter > Paenarthrobacter sp. NPDC089714. The sequence continues at coordinate 40,023 of NZ_JBIVGX010000001.1, read as the reverse complement.
CACCTCGCGTGGAACCCGGAAGGAAACGGAGAGAAGGTACAGGTAACCCAGAGCCTGCGGTACCACCAAGGTCAAAACCGCCGTTTGCGGATTCAGGAATCCTGTGGCGAAGAACCCAGCGGTCAAGCTCAGTCTGGACATCGCCGTAATCCACTTTTCCACCGAGATGGCAAGGATCATGTTGCGGTTCAGTGCATCTCCGCGTTGAACCAAGGCTGCGGCGAACATGACAGCCCCCAGGCCCAGGAGCACGCTCGAATCGGGGTGCAAGTAGCCGGCCTGCACAAAGATGTAACCCGCTGCCGCCGCGAGAAGGAAAGCGACGGCAAGCACTGCCATCCACGCCCCGAACCGAAACCTCCGAAGCCAGTAGTTTCCGTAGACAGCGAGTGAGTCCGAGGTTCCGAGTCCCAGGATTGAAGCGGCCACCACAATAATGGATTGGCTGGTGGAGAAATCGCCTTGTCCTGCGGGACCCAGGGCACGTGTCAGCAGCGGGGCCACCAGCAACGAACTCAAAGGCACGAGCACTGAACCCAGGGCATTCAGTGCATGGTGGCTGCGCCTGACGGGCAGGTCTACAGCAACCATGGTGGTGGAGTGCTGACGAAATCAGGCTTGGCAGTCGCGCCGCGAATGGTCATTGCGGCCTTGACTCCCAGTTCGGCAACCAAGTGAGCGTCGGGGTTGTCTTCCCAAGCCACCACGGCGTCATCTGCTCCGTACCAATGGAACTGTCCCGAGAACTTGTCCACGTAGTCCAGCCCGACGCACGGGACACCCTGGCTGAGCGCGGCGACGCCGGCGTGCATGCGTGCAGTAACCACAACGTCGGCCAGGGCCAGCATGCCTTTCGCTTCCTGCGCATGACGGGGCACGGCCAACATCACGTCCTCGGCGGACGTACCACCCACCAGTTGCTCTGACATGGCTATGTCTCCGGGTTCGTCGCGAACATCATGCGGGAGGACCACCACAGCGAACCCTGCGTCCAGCAAAGCAATCATGTAGGACTGGAATCTGCGCGCCACTTCCTTGTACCCGGTACCGTTGAACGCCGCCAAGTGGGCGTTCGGAACAAGGACAGCAACAGGCCTGTCACGTCCCGCAACCCAGGACTGCAGCGCATCGATTGCAGGGCTCTTGCCCGGCTTCATATAAGCCGCCACATCAGGGTGAACTCCTACATCGCGTTGCAGGGCTTCTGCGGCACGCCGTTGGGAGTTCTTGTCGCGGGCGGTCAGCCGTACCCGCCTGTCCAGGCGTCGCAAAGACGTCAGTGCGTCCGGGCTGGGATTTCGGCGGAAGCTGAAGTTGGCCAATTCCGCACGCCGGCCCTGCGCAACCGAGACGTTCAGCAGGCTGACCCGTTGGGAGATGGACCGGATACCGTAGGCGCCGTCTATGGAGTCGGCCCCCAGGACTACAACCCGTTCTGCCCGAGTGAGGAGTCGCAGCTTACGGGCATCCATGTGCATCCGGCCAAGGGCAATGACCCTGTCAATCGACCGTATGCCGGCCACTCCCATCGCAGTCCAGGGTTCCACTGGTCCGGGAGTGTACAACTGGGGCGTGCCTGAAGACGCGATGATGCTGTCCCGGCTCCCCAGGATCATCCCTTCATCGCCGAATGAGCCGTAACTGGCCGGCGAAAGTACCGCGGTGACACCGGGTTTTGTTTGTGCCGGCCTTTGAAATCCCAGCATTCTCCGCTGGCCGTTGACCAGCGTCGGCGCCGCATATCCGGCAACCAGGCGGTTGAGATTACCCACAGGTCCATCCCCATTTCTTCATGCGCATTATCCTGCGGGCTTTGGTCATCGCGAGCCGCCGATCGCAGCATTCAGGCCGTCGCTGCCCCATTTGTTGAACGGATACAGGAACCAGCCGACGGTCCCCACCACGTCCGAACGCGACGCCGTTTTGGCACAGTCGCTGCCCGCAGAGGCGCTCCGGCATGCTGCAACGGAGTCGTCAGAGTTGGAACGGTGGTCACCCAAGAACAGGTACTGGTCATCACCCAGCCGGATCGGCCCAAAGCAGCGGGGTGAGGACACCGCCGTCGTGCAGTCGAGGCTTCCCACATCGAAAGGGAGGTCCTCGAAGACGTAGGGCTCAGCGATCGCTTGGCCGTTGACCATGACCTGGCCGCTGGCGCCGCAGCATTCCACTGTGTCCCCGGGCAAGCCCACCAGGCGCTTCACCAGGTATTCAGTGTTGCCAGGCCCGATGCCCGTCACCTCGCCGAACCAGCCGACGACGGTCCGAGCGAATCCGTGCTGGGGCGGCGGTCCCCACGTGGCCGGCTTCCGGAACACCACTACATCCCCGCGTTGCGGTTCAGCGAACGCGTAGGCGGTCCTGTTCACCAGGACGCGGTCGCCCACGCTGAGGGTCTGTTCCATGGAGCCGGAAGGGACGCTGTAAACCTTCAGGAAGAATCCCTGGACCAAGGAAACCAAGATCAGCGCCAGGACAGCATGGAACCAAGGTGACCGAAGGAATCGTCGACGGCGGGTGGCGGCCGTCGCGGGTGCGCCGCTCATGCGTGTGGTTCCGGAAGGCGGAGCACAAGCCCGGCATCAGCGAACGCAGCAAGGACATCGACGACGGCGGCGTCCAGGCTCTGTTCCGGCGGCGCGCCGAACTCCCGTTGCACTTCCCCCAGGATGGCCTCAAAATCAAGACCGTCGCTCAGGGTCCGCCACACCAAGGGACCAACGCCGTCAAGGACGTGCACCACGCGGTTCGCATCAAGGACAGCAGTTTGGCCGTCAGCCTCCACGGCGTCCAACACAAGGGAAGGCACAAAGGATTCGTCCGCGAACGGGCTCCGTACACCGGCGTTGACCGCCGGCATCACCGCAGCCCACGGGCCGGGTTCCACTCTTGAGAGAAGTTCGGGGACCAGGGGCAGGACTTGCGAAGCTTCACGGTACGTCACCTGCTGGATCGCCCCGCTTCGGTCCACGTGCCGGGCTATGGTCTGCAGGGGCTTGTCCATGTCGGCCAAGTAGCTGGCCTCCGGGACGATCGCGGCCAAGGCCCCGCAGAGTCCTAGGGTGACAATACGCGGTGGGCCAGCGAAATCTTCATCGCGGTCAACCACCACAAGGCCGCCCAGGCGGAGCGGCACGCCCGGCAATTCCCGAAGTCCCAGTGCCGACGGCGCCAACTGTTCCTTGAAATCCTTGCCTGATCGCAGAACGGACAAGGGCTTGCGGTAAGGGTGGACGGCGCCGTCCGAATCGATGCCCACGGTCTCATCCGTGACGTAGCCGTAGTCAGAGCCCAGAGTGCGTGCCAAGGTGGTTTTGCCCTTGCCGGAAGGCCCAATGAACGCCAGCACTTCCCCTGATGCGTCCGCGATACCGGCTGCGTGCAGCATCAGCAGGCGGCCCCGCTTGGATTCGATGGCCGCGAGGGTGGCGTAGGTGGACAACTCCGCTATGGATCCGGGAGTTCCGGCGGCGTCGGGAAACCGCCACACCAGTTCGGCTACGGGATTTACGACGGCGGCACCCGCCTCGTTTCTGTGCGGCGAGGCATCCCGCCAGGGTTCCTCGAATTCCCGGAAACGTTGTTCGTCAAAAGCATGTTCGGCAAAATCCAGGCGAATCCTGACATGGCCACCCAAGGCATCTACCGTAAAGTCACCGGTCCGCATTTATCCCACCCAAAAAATCATCAGCCCGAGGTGCAAGCTAAGCATCCTTGCATATTCCTGCGCAGAAAGAATCAACCTCCGCGATCAGGACGCACGAAAACGCGTCAGCCAATTTGCTGACGCGTTTTCGATTCTAAAGTTTCCTCAAAGAAACCTTAGAGAAGACCCGCACCCACCGGCACGGAAATCGTTCCGCTGGCGGTAAGCGTCCTGGTACTGAACTGCACAGTGATGGTTACCGGGAAGGTGGCCAAAAGGCTAATGGCAACGCCGGTGCTGATACCTGCAAGACCGAACACGATGGGAATATCCAACGTGCCGTTGCTCGCCACGTTGATGGCCTGCGTGGTGGTAAAGGTTGTGGTCGGCATCCCGTACTGGCCGATGATCGGGGCAGTCTGGTAGCTCGTGGTGCGCTGGCCGGCAGTGCTGTTGACACCGTTGTAGGAGTAGACGCCGAAACCGCGGGCACGTCCAACCGGAATGTTGATACCGGCAGGGCGGGCAACCGTCACCGTGATCGTTGCAGTTTCGTTGATGGCTCCGGGGCCATTGGTCAGCGTGAGCTGGGTGGGAACCGTGGTCAGCGCCTGCGCGGTGAGGGTGCCACCACCATCCAGCAGGTTGAGGGTCAGCAGACCGGTCTGCGTGCCGGTCACGGCGAGGGCCGCGTTGTTCACGGAGGCAACAGCGGCAGGCGCTGCAACAGCTGCCGCGATGACCGGAACGGACCAAGCTGCGCCCTTGACCACTGCACGGCGTGTGTGCGGCTTGGAGACCGTAAGTTCGTCGCTCATAGTTCTTCTTTCAGCTAGGGATGAAAACCATCGGTTGGAATCCAGCACATGCCGAGTTCCCCCATCTGGGATAGAGACTACCCACGGTTTTTTGGCCCAAATGAACAGATTCGGCGTTTGCGCGCAGATTGTCGCTGTATGGTTCAAGGTCTGCACGAAACGTCCGTCACGCCCGGCATTTCGCCACTTTCAGGCCCTGGCTAGTCTCTTCCCCGACGGTCGCGCAGGTCTGAGGGACCACAGCCGTACAGTTCGTCGAGCGTCCGCCGGAGGGCCGCCGTCGTTCCGAAGCCGGTCTGCTCGGCGATCTGTTGGACGCTGAGAACGTCATACCGCGTGTCGGTGAGCAGGGTGCGGGCGAGCCTGCCCCGTTGCCTCCGGATCTCGGCAGCAATGGAGTTCCCCACCTCGGCAAAAGCGGCCTGCACCCGTCGCAACGAAGACTGCACGGCCCTGGCCACAGCGTCCGGATTCAGCTCCCTGTCCGCACAGCGTTGAGCGATGACGGCCATGGCCTGGTCCCTCAGCACCGACGTCACTGACGTGGAATTCCAACTGACCCCGCAGTGGTCCAGGAGCAGGCTTCCCGTCAGTTCCAACAGGATCTGTTCGGTTGCATAGGACTCGATGGCAGAACCTTCGCGGGATGGCTGCTCCAGGATGGCACCAATGAAAGCCTCGGCCGCTGCATCCAGCCTGGACTTCACCTGGGTTACAGTCACGCTGTCCAAGGCCTGCGGCACAAATGTTTCAGCCGCAGCCCGTTGGATGGAGATCCGTTTGACCTCGCCCTCCCCCACGAAGGGCGACGCCAACTCCTGCCCGCCAGGCACTATGACCACCGTTCCTTCAGCCGGAATCAACGTGCCCGCGCCCGGATCGCGGACAGCCCCGGAAGCGACGAAATAGATATTCACGTTGTCCGGCGAAGCATTTGGATCAAGCAGCTCCAAATCACCGGAAATGGACCCAAGGGAAACAGCACCGAATATGCACTCGTGGTGGCCCCTTGACGGTGCACTACCGAGACCACTATCGGCTGCTTCACGTTCGAGAAAGTCAGTATCCTGCATTGTCATAAATCCCCCATCCCACCCAGTGGTGAGTCGCCCCTATAGAACTGCACGTTACGATATCCGTGGCGCAGTTCAAGAACCGCGTTCTTTATTGTGTCGAGGGCACACAACATCAGGGGGACATTTTTCATGGAGCTGACGGACTATTGGAAGGTCCTCCGGGCGCATTGGATTTCAGTCATTGCCATCACGGTTTTGGGTGGAATAGTTGCCTTTGGCTGGACCCTGACCCAGACGAAGGTCTATAGTGCCGACGCCAGTGGCATCATTTCCGTTGGTGTGAACAAGGACCTTGGAACGGCCATGGCCGGTGAGACCTACTCCAAGTCCAGGGCGAAGTCCTACATGGATGTCGCCAAGTCCCGTTCCGTGGCAGAAACAGTCATCCAGGACCTTCGGCTCCAAGGCACCACTCCTGAGCAACTGATCGCACGGGTTTCCGTCCAAAACCCCCAGGACACGGCAACGTTGAAGTTCAGCGCCCAGGCAAGCACTCCCGAGTCTGCACGCGACCTCGCCGAGGCATGGGTCCGGGCGGTCGGCAAGCAAGTTGACGAGCTGGAAAAGGGCGGCGCCAACAGCACCGACACATCGATTGTCAGCTTCCGTTCCCTCGATGCTGCACAGTTGCCAACATCACCGACGTCCCCGAACACCCGGCTTGCTTTGGTCATCGGCTTGGTAGCGGGGCTGGTGGTTGCCATCGCGTACGCCCTGCTGCGTAATATTTTCGACCGCCGCGTCCGCTCGGCCGTACGCCTGGAATCCGAAACCGGCGTTGCAGTGATCGGCACGGTCCCCTTCCACAAGAACTTCGATGGTTCCAACCGCATCGTGCTGTCCCAGGGCGGCAACGACCTGGAGAACAAGAACCACCAGGACTACGCCGTGGCCGAAGCCATCCGAGAACTGCGAACCAACCTGCAGTTCATGGACGTGGACAATCCCCCGCGCATTATCGTGGTCACCTCCGCACTCCCCGGCGAAGGAAAGACCACCGTCATCGCCAACCTTGCCCAGACCATCGCGGCTTCAGGCCAGCGCGTTGTAGTGGTGGACGGCGACCTCCGCCGGCCCAAGCTGGCCAAAACCTTCGGGCTCCTCACCAACGTCGGCCTGACCGACGTACTCATAGGACGCGCAACGCTCAACGACGTCCTGCAGCCGTGGGGCGAAAGCGGCGACTTGTTCGTCCTCGGCGCCGGCTCCGTCCCGCCCAACCCCAGCGAGCTGCTCGGGTCCAATGTCATGCACACGCTGCTGGAGGACATCGCCAAGCACGCCATCGTCCTGGTGGACGCCCCACCCCTCCTGCCGGTCACGGACGCAGCGATCCTCACGGCCCGCACTGATGGCGCCATTGTGGTCAGCCGGGCGGGCAAGACCACTTACGACCAGCTCAAAAGGGCGCTGCAGAACCTGGATCGGGTCAAAGGACGCCCCCTGGGCCTCATCATCAACGGCGTCTCCCGGAAGTCCTCAAAGGGCGAAGACTACGGCTACCAGTACTACACGTACTACAACCGCAAAGAAGCAGGCAGCGACTCCCCCAATGCCACCCACGTTCCGACCTCCGAGTCACAGCCGGTGGCTCCAACGGATCACGTTCCCCTCGAAGGCCAGCGCCGCGGCCGCCGTCGCGAAAGCACCCCCGCACTGTGATGCCGTCCAACGCCGGCAGCCAATCGCCGTCGTCAATCCTGACGGTCTGCACCGGCAACATTTGCCGGTCACCGCTCGCGGAACAGTTGATCCGTGCCCGGCTGGCCAAGGCCGGAATCGGGAACTTCTCCGTGGCCAGCGCTGGCCTGCACGCAGCGGTCGGCGCCCCCATGGAGCCCTTGCCCGCTGACCTGTCCAGGGAGTACGGCGGCAACCCCGACGGCTCGGTGGGCGAACAGATCACGGACGAATCCGTAGCGGCAGCCAACCTGGTGCTGACCATGACCCGGAAGCAGCGTGACGAACTTGTCAAAAGGTTCCCCGGCGCAGCCCAGCGGACCTTCACCATGGCCGAATTCGTGAGGGCGGCGCAGACGCTTCCTGTCACCATGAGCCAGCCCGCGGCGCCCAGTTGGGCGGCCGTGACCGGCAGCGGTGCCGATTCCGCCGTCGCGCGTTTGGTGCGGCGAACCGCGGCCGTCCGGTCAGCCGCCGTGCTGGTCGTCGCCGACGATATCCCGGACCCCATCAACGCCACCGAGGCAGTGCACCGCGAGGTGGGCCACCGCATCGCAGGGTACTGCGACGACGTTGTGGCGATCCTGGGCAAGCACCTCTAGGCGCTCCGGCGCAGCCACCAGCCCGCTGCAGCAGCGCCGATCACTGCGCCGGCCGTGTTGGCGATGACGTCCGACAACGCCGTCACCCGCCCCGGAACCAACAGCTGCGTGAGCTCGATGAACGTGGACGTCGCGGCTCCCAGCAGCAGGATGCGCCACCAGTTCCAACGCCTTGGCCAGAGGAGCCGGACCAGTCCTCCGAACGGGACGAACATGACGATGTTGGAGACGAACTCGACGACGACAGCCGCTTCCTTGAGGGGCAGTCCCACCGCGGCAAGCCAACCGGCGATGATCCCGACGAAACCCGTGACCGTACTGGCTTCCTTCGACGGCAGGAAGACCACGAGGGCCAAAGCCACCAGGTAGGCGGCGAAGGCTGCCTGCAGCCACCTCTGCGCGCGGCGGGTGGCGGAGTCCTCGGCGGTGGTCATTCGACCAGCCTAATGGGCCGGCCGACGGGAGGTAGTGCTTGACAAGCATGTAACGCCGGCCTCTTGGCTTCGCTCGGTCCAATATTGTCTGCGAATGGATTTATCCTTGTGGGATGGGAATTGGGGACCACAAGACGCTCGATCAGGGCCTCTTACACCACGAAAAATGCGATGACTGCCGTGAGACCCGGCCTGCCCTCAAGACGTACATCGATAGCGAAGACCCTCTTGTTTCCGTGGAGCGTTACATCCAGTGTGGATCGTTCGTCTGGGACTTCAGCGTCGGCCTGCTGGCGGCTCATCACGTAACCAAGACCATGGAAAGCGTGGTCCGGGCCTGCTCGGCGCATGCTGGACAATGAAGAACAGGCTCATCAGGCGTCAGTTGATTCTTACAGGCGAGTGATTGGAGACGCAGTCGAGTGGAGAGAAGCATGGCGAGCAAGGAAATACTGAAGAGTCGCGCACACATCGCGGCCCGGTTTTCTGCCCTGATGCGCACCCCTAAGTTTTACGACGCCGCCAGCGAAGTCATGCCTGTTGACTCCCAAGGTGAGTACTCCGTGGTTGTCGCCGACCCCTCCGAGTCCGCAGTCGTCACCATTCATCGCATGGAGCAACTGCACGAACAGGCGCTCACGCTGGTGACCATCCTGGAGGACCGGGTCAACGTAACGTCCTTTCGAGTCAACCGAAAGTCTCCACCATCCGCGATTCCCGCTGAAGGAAAGACCCAAGACACTGTTGACGTCACCGGTGGCATGACAGTTGAGGAATGGCTCTTGGCAATTGATGTCTTCGGGCAAGGCAAGCCATTCACGGTGTCCGGAAGTGAGTTCGCATCCGAGCTGATGTCGATGAGTATGAGTGCCTCGTAGACTCCGTCGGGGCTCTCCGATCCGCGGCGAGTCACTTCACAGGACCATCGAACGTGGCACTCGTGCTCCCCTGCGGCACCACCACGTGGACGGCGTTCCGCTGCACACTGAAGTCCGTGGGCGTTTCGGTGGCGATCTCGCCGTCGAGGTTCACTGACAACGGCGGCTCGGTGACCAGCCGGACGTTTCGGGTTTCCAGGTGGTACACGCGATCGTGCTCAATGAAGCTTCCATCCTTCAGCAGGCGCGCGATCTTGACGTGCTCCCGGAGTGGCGCCGCGAGGATGGCGTAGATGTCCAGGGTGTGGTCGTCGATTCCGGCCATGGGCGAGACGGTGTTCCCGCCTCCGTAGTGCCGGCCGTTTCCCACGGCCACCTGAAGCAAGTCCTCAAGCTCCAGGGTTTGGTGGTCCCCATCCGGGAACTCCAGTCGCGCCCGGAATGGCTGGTGGCGGGCGTACGCCTGAACAGTGGCGACACCATAGGCGAGAGGGCCGATGTGCTTCTTCAAGCGTGGGCTCAGGGCCTCGGTAACACCCACCGAGAGGCCCACTGAGGCGACGTTGAGGAACGGCTTGCCGTTGGCCCTGCCCAGGTCGATGTCCACCACCTTGCCTTCGGCCACCACGGCGCACGCCTCGGCGAGGCCGCTGGGAATCTCGAGCGTCCGGGCAAGGTCGTTCGCCGTGCCGAGCGGAAGGACACCGAGGGCGATCTCCGTGCCGGCCAAGAGCCCCGCCGCGAAGCTGACCGTGCCATCCCCGCCACCGACCACCACAAGGTCGTGCTGCTCCGCGATCACCCGTTCAAGTGCTGCCCCCAGCTCCGCGCCGGAGGTCACCGCGTGCACCGAGGAAAGCGGCAAGCCTGCCTGCCGCATCGCAGCGACGGCGGCGTCAGTGGCAGCGGCGCCACGACGTGACGCCGCATTGATCACCAAGGCAGCAGAGCGTACGTCACGGGCAGAAGTCATGTGGTCCATGGTAGGTGGCCCCACCTGGGAGAACCCTGCGTACTGGCTGGACGACCTACTGCCTGGCCCAGGTACCGCAGCCGTGGGTGGTGAACCTCTGCCCCTTGCTCAGTTTCACCACAGGGTATCCACTGGTGACGGCGCCCATGGTGCCGTCACTTCCTCCGCCGGGCCTGGTAATCCGCCAGTAGCACCCATCCGTGACTTCGTTGACCGTCTTGTACTCGCCTGGCGCTACGTCTTCTCCTACCAGCCACACGCCCTCCACAATGGTGCCCGCAGCGGCGGGTGCGGCAACCGGCGTCGAGCCCTTCCACGTTTCAACACCAGCGGCGATGCCGCCCAGGACCAGCGACACTGCACCGGCTATGGCGACAGCGGCTGCGGCTCTCCTGCCGGGGAGCCCGGCCCAGGAAGCCCTCTTGAACACGAGCGCGTAGAGTCCGGTGATCGCCGCCGCCACGCCAAGCAAAACCAGGATGGCCTCGCCGCTGCCCAGCACTGCGCCGACCAAAGCAACAATGGCCAGGAGTGAGCCCGTAAACCAGAATGATGGGCCAAACGCCCCGCGCGCTCTCGAAGGGTAAGGCGCCGGTGCGGGCACAGGGCCGGGGCCTGGGCCGGGCACAGCGTACGACGGCGGTACAGGCGCCGGATACGCCTGGTAGGGAAAGGGCTGCTGCGGCTGGTAGTACTGCGGCATCGGCGGCGGGTACGACGGCGGCGCGAAACCTTGGGCCTGGAGCGGCGGCGCTCCCACGGGTTGCGTTGGTTGCCGTCCGTAGACCGAATCGCTCGTCTCGTTGGTCATTGAACCCCCATGAATATCCCGGACGCGACTCCGCGCCGTCGCAACAGTAACACCGCCGCCGATGTCAGCTATCCTCTATCTCAGCCACGTCCAGTTGGCACTCTCTGGTTTGGAACAAACACCCAACAGGTGCTGAACCTCAAACGTTCCTTGGGGGAACCATGATGTCATCCGCCTCCACCGCCCGTGGGCGTAAGCGCTTTAAGCTCCTCGGCGTGGGTCTGGCCGCTGTGGGGGCACTGTTGCTGTCCTCCTGCGTTGCCCTCCCTTTGCCGGGAATGCCGAAGGCAACACCCACCTCACCGGCCCCAACCAAGGCGCCTGATGCGCGGAACACGGAAACCACGACGGCGGCCTGGGAGCTTCCGCTCGAACCTCTCGGGCAGCCTGTGGTTTCTGATGGCGTCGCACTGGTTTACGCCAAGGTTTCCGGTGGAGTGGAGGCGCACGCCATCGCTGTTTCCACTGGCAAGGAGCTCTGGAAACAACCCGTGCATCCCGGTATCGGGGCACCTGCCATCCCTCTGGAACCTGCCCTCACCAAAACCGAGGCAGGACAAACCGCAGCGATTTTTCTCCAAGCTGCAACTCCCCCTGCTGATAACGGCGGCACCTCCTGGTGGACAACTCCAGTGGCCGTGGACCTGAAGACGGGCAAGGAGCTTTTCCGTGGTCGGGCAGAACTGGTTACCACACCCCCGTTTGCCTGCGATGACCACGTGGATTTGTGCTTTATCTCCTTGGATGATGCGTCGCTGTCAGTGGAGCATTGGATCGATCTCACATCGGGCGAGGACCTCTCCGGTCCTGACATCAATCCACTTACGGGCAACTTCCGTCCAGTGGGCAAGGGGTTGTACTCGGTGGTGACAGGCGCAACCGAATCGCTGGCCCGCGTTTCCTACGGCGAAGTCTTGTGGCAACTGGACGTTGAGAAAATCTTCGGAAAAGGTGCCACCACGGATCTGGGCTGGTACTTCACCTACTCGGAAAAGTTGGACCTCTATGTTGGTTCCCTGGGCTACAACCCCACGGACAAAGATGCAGCCAAACTCTGGGAGACCACTCTTAGCATCGACCTACGCGATGCCTTCAAGACTGTCGGGTTCCGTGCATCCAGCGGCCGTGTCCTCTGGAGTTCGCCCGGATCGCATGTCATGTGTGCCAGGTCCATGGGAACGGCGGCCACCAAGTTCGAAGGAGGCGACGCGTTCCCTATTCGTTGCGAGTACACAGAAGGGTTCGTGGACTACCCCTCCGGCAATTACCGCGGCTCCCGCGGCAAGGTAGTTGGCTACGACCCCCAAACAGGTGATTCAAAGTGGGAGTCGAAACCTGTGGACGTTAACTGGTACAGCCACGGCATGCTTCCATCGGTAAACCGCGGCGACCAGGTAATGGCAGGCACTTTCTGGGATTCGAACCTTATAGACACCCGCACGGGAAAATTCCGAAGCAAGACTACGTTCGAGGACGTCTTTGTCTGCCTGAAGGAAACTGACTTCGACGTGCCTCCGAACGCGCCCTATAAGAGCGCCACCGCCGCGGGCGGCTTTACCGCTTTCCCCTGCACGAAGGGCGGAACCGCCGTCCCATCATTCACTTACGGCGCCCTCACCGACGTCGACACCACTGACAACGGGATCGCCGTCATTTCCCTGGAGGGCAAAGTGGCCGGCTACAAGCTCCTGAAGGAATTCACCTAGGCCCCAGCGGGCTATCCCTTGAAAATCGGGGCCCGCTTCTCCTGGAACGCCCGGAAACCCTCGGCGTAGTCGTCGGTCTTGCACAGGCGTGCTTGCTCGGTATTCTCCTCGGCCATGGACTCCCACAGTCCCAGCCGCTGGTCGCGGATGTGTGCCACGAGTTCCTTGGAAGCAACGAACGCCTGGGTAGCTCCGGAAGCTACCCGTGAAACGATCGCGCGGGTCTCCGAAAGCAAGGATTCAGCCGGCATCGCCCGGCTGAACAGCCCCTGCGCCACGGCTTCCGAACCCGAGATGAGGTCCGCCGTGTAGATCAGGTCCAGCGTGCGGTGCATGCCCAGGCGCTCGGTGAAGTACCAGTGCCCACCGGAATCGAGCGTGGCCCCGAGCTTGGCAAAGGGAGAACCGAACTTGGCGTTCTCCGCCACGTACACCACGTCGGTAGCCAACAGAAGTCCGAGGCCAACACCCAGGCAGGCACCGTGTGCAGCGGCAAACGTGGGGGCAGGGAAGGACGCCATCTTCTTCAGCAACGGTTCAACCAGTCCCCCCAGGTACGCCTGGGCATCGTCCGTTTCGGGCGTGACTCCGGCAATGTCGCGGCCGGCGCAGAACGCACGCCCTTCTCCACGAAGGAGCAGCGCCCGCACGTCACCGCGGGAGGCGGCGGCAGCAGCGTCGTCGTACGCCTTGCCCAACTCAACCAGTGCGTCCTCGTTGAGCGAGTTCAGCTTTTCCGGGGCATTGAGGACAATTTCGGCAATGCCGTTTTCAAGGGAGAGCTCGATCATGGGGACTCCTTAGACGTCGAAGTCGACGGTCACTTCTTCGCTGGTGGGGTGGGCCTGGCAGGTGAGGACGTAGCCCTTGTCCAGCTCGTCCTGTTCCAGGGCGTAGTTCTCATCCATGGTCACGGTGCCGGTGACCAGCTTGGCACGGCAGGTGCCACACACGCCGCCGGCACACGCGAAAGGCACGTCCGGACGGACACGCAGCGCGGCGTTGAGGATCGATTCGCGGGCGTGCGTCGGGCTCGCGACGTCGCCGGTGAGGCCGTCCAGTTTGAACGTGATCTTGAACGTTTCCTGCGATTCGTCCTCCACCACGGGACGGCCGGCGTGGCCCTCGGGACGGTCCGGGCGGCCGGTGGTAAACAACTCGAACCGCACGTGCTCCGGCTCCACGCCGCGGGAAGCCAAGGTGTCGCGGCACAGCTGGACCAGCTCGAACGGACCGCACAGGAACCATTCGTCCACGTCCTCCGCGTGAATGGCGGAAGAGAGCAGCGACTGCAGTTTCTCCGCGTCAATGCGGCCGGTCATGAGCGGGGCAATCCGCTGCTCACGGGACAACACATGGTGCAGGGCCAGGCGCGACGGGTACTTGTCCTTCAGGTCCGCGAGCTCCTCCAGGAACATCACGTCCATGGCGGCCTTGTTGGCGTAGATCAGGTCGAAGCGGGTCTCCGGGTTAGCGGCAAGCAGCGTCCGGGCGATCGCGATAACCGGGGTAATGCCGGATCCAGCAGCAATGGCCACGAAGCTCCCGGCGTCACCGGCAAGCTCCTCAGGGTGGTTCATGGAGTTCATCACGTTGTGCTGCACGGCCGCACCATCCTTGCCGTGCCGGGAGATGAACGCACCCTGCGGGCTCATGACATCCAGCACGTCACCGGCCTTCAGCTCGGCATTGGCCCACGTGGAGAAGATGCCGCCCAGGTCCTTCTTGATGGCCACCCGGATCTCGCTGCTGCCGTCCTCAAAGCTGCGCGGCTCTGCGCAGATCGAGTAGCTGCGGCGGACCTCGTGCGGCTCACCGTTCTCATCCGGCAGCGTGGTGCGCAGGGCAACGTACTGGCCCGGAAGGTAGTCGTACTGGCCGGCCAGCTCCGCGGGCACACCGAACGTGACCTCGATGGCATCGTCCGTGAGGCGCCGGACTTCCGCGACGGTCAGGTTGTGGAAAGACGCACGACGGCGGCTGGCCGTCTGGGTTTCGGTGGTCATGGAATTCCTTAGAGGACTTTGAAGTAGTCGAACGGTTCCTTGCAGTCCTGGCAGACGAACAGCGCCTTGCAGGACGTGGAACCAAAACGGGTGAGCTCCTTGGTGTTCAGCGACGAACACTGCGGGCATTTCACGGCGAGGCTCAACCGGACGGGGCCGGAGTGGCCACCAGCAGCGGCACGGCCCGAAGGCGGAGCGATGCCGTACTCCTCCAGCTTGGCCTTGCCGGCTTCTGTCATCCAGTCCGTGGTCCACGCCGGCGAGAGCACCAGGTTCACGTGCACGCTCGCATACCCGGCGTTGCGGAAAGCGGTCCGCAGGTCATCGCCGATCGCGTCCATCGCCGGGCAACCCGAGTAGGTGGGCGTGATGGTGACCTCGACGGCGGGACGTGCGGTCCCGCCGTCGTGCTTGCCTTCAGCGTGAGGTGCTTCGGTGACCCGTACGCCGCGCAGGATCCCCAGATCCTCGATGGTGAGCACGGGGATTTCCGGGTCGCAGACCGTGGACGCGATATCCCAGGCCCGCTGCTCTTCAGTCCTTGCGAGGGTTGCCACGCTGGTCACCAGCTCGCGCCGGGGTGTTCACGGGCCAGGACCTGCATTTCGGCCAGGACGTAGCCCAAGTGTTCTGAGTGCTTGCCGCGACGTCCGCCGCCCAGGGACTGCGGTGTGCCGGGAACCTCGAGCCCGGCTTCGGCCATGATTTCGCCGGTGAGCCGATCGAAGGCCTCGCGCAGGCTGGACGGCTGCACCGTTACCCCGGCCTCGGCGAGGCGGGTGGTGAGTTCGTCGTCCTCGAAAAGTTCGTCCACGTACGGCCACACGAGCTTGAAGCCCTGGATCATGCGTGCACGGGACTCGTTCGTACCGCCGGCCAGGCGCAGCACCCACTGGGCACTGTGGTCGCGGTGGTAATCCACTTCCTTCACGGCCTTCGCCGCGATGGCTGCGATGGTGGGATCCGTGGACGCCATGAGCGCGGTGTACAGCTCGAACTGGTAGAAGCTCACAATGAACTGCCGCGCAATGGTCACAGCGAAGTCGCCGTTGGGCTGCTCGAACAGGTGCGCCGAACGGAACTCGTGCTCGCGGCGGAAGTAGGCGAGGTCGTCCTCGGACTTGTCCCAGGCTGCACCGGCGTAGGTAAGGAAGGAGCGGGCATGCCCCAACTGGTCCAGCGCGATGTTGCCAAGGGCAATGTCTTCCTCGAGCTCAGGGGCACGGGAAATCCAGTGGCCCAGCCGCTGGGCGAGGATCAGTCCGTCGTCGCCGATCCGCAGGGCGAACTCGGCAACGTCTTCGCTGGGCTTCACCTCGCCGCGGCGGATTTCAAGGGCGATGTCCTCGGGGCGCAGCGCGTTGCCCGGCGTGATGCGGGTGGCGCTGGCCGAGCCGTCACCGGAGGCACCGGCGCCGTGCACGCCCACGGAAATGTCGCCGTGGCCGTCGATCGCGAAGTCAGTGTTCGTTTCGTGGGAAGTCACAGGTGCTTCACGCCTTCGCTCTTGGTGTAATACGTCGCGTGGCGGTAATCCTTGCCCTGGGGCGACTCGAAGAACGCACCCTTGGAGTCCGGATCACTGGAAGCGATGGCCTCGGCCGGGACAACCCAGATGGACACGCCTTCGTTGCGGCGGGTGTACAGGTCACGGGCGTTCCGGAGGGCCATGGCCGCATCCGGGGCGTGCAAGGAGCCGGCGTGGACGTGGGACAAGCCACGGCTGGAGCGGACAAAGACCTCCCACAGGGACCACGGTGTTTCGTGCGCCGCGCCGGAGGTGGCCGGTGCCGCCGTCGTGCTTGTTGCAACCTTGGGCGCCTCGCTGGCGACTTCGCCGGCGGCGCTGGCCGGTGCTTCGGGGTTTCCGTGAGGAGCCATTATGCTGCGTTCACTTTCTCTGCTTGCTTGCGGGCGTAGGCTGCGGCGGCTTCCCGAACCCAGGCACCGTCTTCGTGTGCTTCACGGCGGCGCTCGATGCGCTGCGAGTTGCAGGGACCGCGGCCGGCCAGGACTTCCTTGAACTCGTTCCAGTCCAGGGGTCCGTGCTCCCACTTCTTGGTCTCTTCGTTGAAGCGGACGTCCTTGTCCGGGAGGGTCAGGCCCAGGACCTTCACCTGCTCCACCATCATGCCGACGAACCGGCTGCGCAGTTCGTCGTTGCTGAACCGCTTGATGTTCCACGCCATGGACTGCTTGGAGTTGGGTGAATCGTCATCCGGCGGGCCGAACATCATGAGCGACGGCGCGTACCAGCGGTTCACGGCGTCCTGGGCCATCTGCTTCTGCGCAGGCGTGCCGTTGGACAGTTCCAGCAGGATCTCGAAGCCCTGCCGCTGATGGAAGGACTCTTCCTTGCAGATGCGCACCATTGCGCGGCCGTAAGGACCGTACGAGGCACGGCACAAGGGCACCTGGTTGCAGATGGCCGCGCCATCAACGAGCCAGCCGATGGCCCCCATGTCCGCCCAGGAAATGGTGGGGTAGTTGAAGATGGACGAGTACCGGGCCTTGCCGGCGATGAGGTCCTCCATCATCTGGTCCCGGGACTGCCCCAGTGTCTCTGCGGCGGAGTACAAGTACAGGCCGTGGCCCGCCTCGTCCTGGACCTTTGCCATGAGGATGGACTTGCGCTTCAGGCTCGGTGCCCTGGTGATCCAGTTGGCTTCCGGCTGCATGCCGATGATTTCCGAGTGCGCGTGCTGCGAGATCTGGCGCAGCAAAGTCTTGCGGTAAGCCGCCGGCATCCAGTCGCGCGGCTCGATGCGCGAGTCTTCCGAGATGATGCGATCAAAGTACGCCTGACCGGCTGCCTCCCGCTCCTGTTCCTCCGGGGACAGCTCAGCGGGCACAGACTGCAGATTCTGCGATGCCATGGTTGCTCCTAATAAATTACCGACCGTTCGTTCAGAATATGCGGAGCGGGTGATTACAGTCAACCTTTTGGCTTCGATTCAGCGCGGGCAGGACATTCTGCTGGATCATTCCCGGCACGCCGCGGGCCGGGCCCGCCATTCCGGGCCTGCGAGGTTCGCCCTGCGGAATGATGCAGCAAAATCTCGAGCCAGATACGCAAGAACCCGGGCCCGGCAGTGTGCCGGACCCGGGTTTAGGGTGCTTCAGCGGAGCGCCTGGGTTAGGCGCCTCAGCAGACTGCTCTAGCGGAGCGAGATTCGACGACGGCGGTCGGTTCCGCCGCGCAGGTCCCGGTTGAGCCTGCGGTCACCGTGGTACAGGATCGACTTCCAGTCCACTTCCTCCGCGGTCTTGGGAACCACGAGGGACACCTGCGGCGCCTTGGTCTTGGGCGTAACGTAGAGCCAGTTGACGGCGCCCAGGGCGATGTCCACCACGGAGTTCCAAATGCCGATGTAGGCCTGGATGCAGCTCATGGCCAGCACGGCATTCAGGGTGGCGAAGGCTACGTTGCCCCAGTTTTGCTGCTGCACGTCCCGCCAGATGGTGAGAACGGAGAACGCGACGATTGCGTACGGAATCAGCACATAGATGGCCGGCGCGGCGGTCCGGTCCTTGACCTTGGGGGTGCGGACGAACGGAATCTTGTCACCGGTCAGGCCCTGCTGGAGGGACTTGAGGACGCCGGCCAGGTTCACCGGAAGGAGGATGAGGTTGAAGCCGTAGATCCGGAAAATGTCACTGAACCGGTGGCCACAGTCCCGCAGATCCGAACCCATGCACAGGAAGTAAGGCAAGGCCGCGATGAACACAGCCGGGCTCAGGAGCCTGCTGTCGTAGGGGTAGGCCAGCAGGAACAAAAGTCCGAAGCTGGCCCAGGTGATGGAGGCCATGTAGTTCACGCGCAGGAGCACCTCGCGGATGAGGATCCGTTGGCGCTGCATGCGTCGCTGGGACAACTGGTTCCACAACTTGGGCAGGATCAAGAGGCCGCCGTTGGCCCACCGCCGCCGCTGCACCACCAACGAACCGAAATCCGGTGGGGTGGCGCTATAGCTCAGGCGTTCGGGGTAGTTCACCAAGGTCCAGCCATGGGTTCCCAGGTCGATGCTGGACTCGGTGTCCTCAATGACCGTCCGGTCCTGGATGTAGGTCCGGACCTCGAACCCGCCCACGGTTTCCACTTCAACGATGTCTTCCAAGGCACACTTGCGGATGATCGCGTTGGCTCCCACCCAGAAAGTGGCTCCGTAGTAGGACATGCCCTGGTGCAGGATGTGCTGAATGTCCGTGGTGGCACCGGCGATGCGCTCGATGCGGGTAGGTGCGCCGCGGAACGAGGAGTACGGGGTCTGGGTAACCGCTACGCGCTCGTTGCCGGCCGATTCCAGGAAGTACACCAACCGCAGGCAGTAGTCACGCAACAGGAGGGAATCGGCGTCGAGGGTCAACAGGTAGGTGCTGTCCGGCACCACCAGGTCATCTTCACGCTCGGTGGTGGTGGGCCGCAGCACCACGCTTCCGTCCGTCTGGTCCTTCCGCCACCGCTTGCCCATGAGGGAGATGTACGCGTTGAGGTTCATGGCCTTGTTGGCCTCGTGGGACAGGCTGGCGTAGGCCTTCCGCTCGAACGTGTCCATGCGGACGTTGAAGATCCAGGTAAGGCGCAGGTACAACTGCTCCATGCGCTCCGGGCTCGGCGCCGTCTTTTGGGCCTTCGCCGCCTCCAGTGCCAGCAACACGAGCCGGAGTTCCCGGGCCAGGCCCATGATCACCAGGTCGACAAAGAATTCGTCCACGTGGTCCTGGACCGACTCTGCTTCCGCCATGGCCTCCAGCCACTCCACGGCGGCCTCGTACTCGGCGATCAGCAACTGGAGTTCTTTGGTGGTGGCAGACGGGGCGTCGGAGGTGGCGGGTGAGTGGCCGTAGGCCGCACGGAAACCTTCCAAAGCCTTGTTTGCGCGTTGCGCCGGCCCGGACATGGCTTTCTGGATCTGGCCCGCCAGGGCCCGCGTCTGATCCAGCCGCTGGATCTTTGCCGGGTCCGTGGGGTTGGGGGGATCGTCCAAGAGCAGGACAACGCTCAGATCGGGGAATTCCTGCAATGCCGCGGACCAGAGAGTTCCACGGACCACTCCCGGCTCTTCGGCGTAAGAAGGCACCAGGACGGTAATGCCATCCGAGTAGTCGGTGAAATGATTATCCAATTCACCCCGCGGTACCCGGCGGTGTTCCTTGAATCGGTAAAGTGCCCCTTGGCGCGCCAGGAGGTACATGAGGGCAGAAAAGGTCAAGAAAGTAACTACAACAAGGTAAGAAACCGATTCCAGACCAAAACGGAATCCGGAGTTCGGGTTATCCACGAACTGCCGGATGATGGTGGAAACCACGTAATAAATCCACGAGGCGATCGTAACCAAAATAGCCAAACGGCCCAGGACGATCTTCCGTGACGACGGCGTCGGGTGCACGATAGCGAGCGGCTCCGACCTGCGTTCGGATCCCCACTGCCTCTTGCGTCCCTTGCCTTCCGCTGCTTCTTCCGGCGTTTCCGCCGAATTTCGCGCAAGATCAGGTGAATCAACCAGCTGGTCTGTCATGTTTCCCCATCAGACTGCATTACGGGACGTTGGGCCCGTTGTCCGGTTCGACGTGCGCCTTCTATGCCCCAAGTCACGTCGATTGCCCTTATAGTAATCGACGTTGGGCATCTGTTATTTCCTGTCTCTAAGGGTTGACAGTGCCGGTCTTATTCGGCAGCTCCGCACCACGTTTTGTACCTGCTCCACCTCAAAATTCCCCTCAACGTTTGGGTGTTCCATGTCGAAATATTTCCCGGGGCGGAAGCTCTCCATTGTGAGGCTTTCCGTTCTGTTGCTCCTCCTGGGAGGACTCGTAACTGCTGGAGTTGTTTCATGGCGCAGTTACACGGACACCCGGGCCGCGGCAGCCTCACCCTCTGTATTCGCCGGATACGTGGACGTCACGGCCACCCCGCGGTACGCGTTTGAACAGCCTGTCAATGCCAACGCCAAATCCGTGGTCCTGTCCTTCATCGTGGCCGACGCCAAGGACGGTTGCACCCCGTCGTGGGGCACCTTCTACAGCCTGGACGCGGCAGCTTCACAGTTGGACCTGGACCGCCGCATCGCCAGGCTGCGCCAGTCCGGCGGCAACGTCAGCGTCTCCTTCGGCGGCTTGACCAACAAGGAACTTTCCACTGCCTGCACCGACGAGACCAAGCTCAAAGCTGCCTACGCCAGCGTGGTGGACCGGTACGAACTGACCTCGATCGACCTGGACATTGAGGGTGCCGCCCTGTCAGACAAGGCGGCGTTGGCGCGGCTGGCCAAGTCCGTGGGGGAGCTGCAGAAGGAGAAGGCCTCGGCCAAGGGCCTGGCCGTGTGGCTCACCCTTCCCGTGGCACCCAGCGGACTGACCGCCGAAGGAACGGCCGCAGTGAAGCAGATGCTGGATGCCGGCGTTGACCTGGCCGGCGTGAACATCATGACCATGGACTACGGTGACAGCCGCGTTCCCGGCCAGTCGATGCTCCAGGCTTCCATTGCCGCGGCCGAGGCAACGCACGCCCAGTTGAGCGACGTGTTCAAGGCCGCCAACCAGGACCTCGGCGCCCAGACCCTGTGGCGGAAGATCGGCCTGACCCCCATGATCGGCCAGAACGATGTTGTTGCCGACGTCTTCACCCTGGCCGATGCCCAGGGCCTGCACGACTTCGCCGAGAACAAGGGCGTGGGCCGCATGTCCATGTGGTCCCTGAACCGCGACGCCGAGTGCGGCCCCAACTACCCCACCATCTCCGTGGTCTCTGATGCGTGCAGCGGTGTCTCCCAAGGTGGCGCCCTCTTCTCCGCCGTCCTTGGTGCCGACATTTCGGAGAAGGGTGCCCCGGCCTCCGCGGCGGTTCCTACGGACACCGGCACGGCGAGCGCAGTGGTTGACGATCCCGCCACGAGTCCGTACCCGATCTGGTCGCCCATCGCCACGTACTCCAAATCGGACCGCATTGTCTGGCAGGGCAATGTCTACGAGGCCAAGTGGTGGACCAAGAACGATGTGCCCAACAACCCCGTGGCCAACGGGGCAGCTGCACCATGGACGTTGATCGGCCCGGTCCTTCCCGGAGACAAGCCCCAACCGGAAGTAACTGTCCCGGCGGGGACGTATCCGGAATGGTCGTCCGCCACGGTTTACCGGAAGGGCGACCGGGTCATGTTCGACCAGAAGGTCTTCGAGGCCAAGTGGTGGGTCCAGGCCCAGAGCCCGGAGGCCGCCCTGCAGGGCTCCTCGGACACGGCCTGGACGAAGCTCTCCAACGAGGAACTGGCGAAACTTCTCGCCACCGCTTCACCTAAATAGTGCTCAGCACCTATCGGCATGACGACTGATGCCGATAGGTGCTGATACTCAGGTTGGTTTCACGTATGCTCGCATCAGCGCGAGGCAAGAGGCGCTGTTCGCTTTTGGTGGGGCCACGGTTGAAGGCAGGGGTTCAGTGGCAGAAGTGAAGCTTGGGGTTGGTCCGGTACGCCCAACCGGTTGGCATGGTTTGCCGCTGTTCCTGATCGCTGCGGGCGTCTGCGCCGTGTTGCTCGCCGTCGGTCTGGGTAGCGGGATTGGAAGCACGACGGCGCAACTCGCCGGCGATCTGGCCATCCTTTTGGCTGTGCTCACCGCACTCGCCACGCACGCGCGGGCCGCTTTCAGACGGCGCGGCAACGCAGTGGGCCGCTGGTTCGTGGTGGCCGGGCTGGCTGTGTGGAGCGCGGGACAAACTGCATGGACGGTCAACGGGATCACCCTCGACCACCAGTACCCTTTCCCTTCCTTCGCGGATGTCGGGTTCGTCTGGTACGCCCTGCCAACGGCCATCGGGCTGGTCCTCCTGCTCCGGGGGCAGGGACTGAAGCTGTCGCTGCGGCGAACCATCCTGGATGCCGGTGTGGTTGCCAGCGCCACGTTCTTCATCGCGTGGAGTTCGGTGCTGGGCCCCCTTGCACAGGAATCGAACCAGGACGCCTTTGCCCACATGACGCAGATGGCGTACCCGATGGCTGACGTGTTGATGGTGTCGGTGGTCATTGTCCTGACCATGCGCGCCGCCCGGGGCCGCCGCCTGCCGTGGTTGTGCCTGGGTATCGGCTTCTGGATCCTTGCCATCACCGACCTGACCTACGTCCGCTTCACCCTTGAAGGCATTACGGGGGTCACAGGTTCTCCTTTGGCGTTTGGCTGGGTGATTGCGTTCCTCTTGGTAGCACTGAGCCCGCTGGTCCCGGAAGCAGACCGGCAGCGCAAGGACGGCCGGGCCTATGCTGCGATGCTGGAACTCCTCCCCTACCTCCCCGTCTTCAGCGCTGTGTTCTTCTCGCGCAGCCGCCCCATCGGCACGGACCCGATCCTGCTGGTGACAGGCTTGGTGGTCGTTGCGTTCGTCATCGTGCGGCAGGTGCTGATCGTCGTCGAGAATGTCACGCTGACCCGCGAACTGGAGACGAAAGTCGCCGAACGCACGGCCGAACTCGAGGGCCTGGGTGCGATCGTCAATTCCTCGGGCGATGCGATTGTTGGCAAGACCAC
Source organism: Paenarthrobacter sp. NPDC089714 (assembly GCF_044748905.1). Taxonomy (NCBI): domain Bacteria; kingdom Bacillati; phylum Actinomycetota; class Actinomycetes; order Micrococcales; family Micrococcaceae; genus Paenarthrobacter; species Paenarthrobacter sp. NPDC089714. The sequence continues at coordinate 16,873 of NZ_JBIVGX010000001.1, read as the reverse complement.
CGATGGGATCATCACCAGCTGGAATCCGGGCGCCGAACGGATCTACGGCTACCCGTCGTCGGAGGCCATCGGCCGGAACAGCACCTTCTTCATCCCCGGAGAACTGCTGGTGGAGGAACGCGACGCCATCGCCCTCACCGCAGCCTCCGGCACCATCCAGAATTACGAAACCAAACGCACGCGCCGGGACGGCAAAACCATCCCCGTCTCCATCACCATGTCCCCCGTCCGCGGCCCAGATGGGATCCGCGGTGTAGCAACCATTTCCAGGGACATCACCGAGCGCAGGGCGGCAGAGGCCGAACTCCTGGACGCCCGCGAAGCCGCGCTCGAGGCCAGCCGGCTCAAGTCCGAGTTCCTGGCCACCATGAGCCACGAGATCCGTACCCCGCTCAACGCCGTGATCGGCCTGACCTCCCTCATGATGGACACGGAGCTCAGCGAGGCCCAGCGCCAATACGCCCAGGGCGTGAAGGGCGCCGGCGAAGTGCTCCTGACCCTGATCAACGACATTCTGGACTTCTCCAAGCTGGAGGCCGGGAAAGTGGACCTGGACATCGCCTCCTTCGATCCGCGTGCCTTGGTGGACGAAGTCGCCGGACTGGTGGCCGAGGCAGCGCAGAGCAAGGACCTCGAACTCATTTCCTATTGCCACCCTGACGTTCCAGCGCGGCTCATGGGCGACTCCGGACGCATTCGCCAGATCCTGCTGAACCTGTCCTCCAACGCGGTCAAGTTCACCTCCAGCGGAGAGGTGGAAATCCAGGTGGCGGTCCTTGAACAGGATGGTGAGGACGCCCAACTGCGCTTCGAGGTGCGTGATACGGGGATCGGCATCCGGCCGGAAGACCACCGGCGTCTCTTCGACTCCTTCGCCCAGGCAGACGCGTCCACCACCCGGCGCTACGGCGGGACCGGACTGGGCCTCGCCATTTCCCGAAAGCTCACCGAAGCTATGGGCGGCGACATCGGGCTCGACAGCCGCGTCGGCGTGGGCAGCAAGTTCTGGTTTGTGCTGGACCTGCCAGTCGGTCCGGTTTCCCCGGACACCGTAGCCCTCCCTGCCTCGCTCTCCGGCCGGAAGGTCCTGGTAGTGGACGACAACGCCACCAACCGGCTGGTCCTGGAGAACCAGCTCGCCAGTTGGGGCATGGTGCCGGTCGCCTTCCCCGATGCCCGGAGCGCGCTGGACGAATACCACGCAGCCGCCACCGCGCACACCCCCTATGACCTCGCCGTGGTGGACATGTGCATGCCGGACACCGATGGCCTGGAGCTCGCCCGCAGGATCAAGGCCGAAAGCAACGGAACGCCATCGCCGGGGATCATCCTCCTCACCTCCACCATGGCCGTTGACAAGGCAGACCTCACGTCCGCCGGGATCCGCGAGTACCTCACCAAGCCTGTGCGCAGCTCCGAGTTCTACAACCGGTTGTTAAGGCTCATGGCCACTAAGACGAGTCCACGCACGGCTGCCGAACCAACCGCACCTCAGGTTCCCGTACCAACCCTCCCGCGGCTCGGCACGCTCCTGGTAGCCGAGGACAACGAAGTGAACCAGTTGGTGGCCCGGGGCATGGCGAACCGTCTGGGCTACGACGTGGAAATCGTGGACGACGGCTCGCAAGCTGTCGCTGCCACCCTCACCGGAAAATACGCTGCGGTGTTGATGGACTGCCACATGCCCGTGATGGACGGCTTCGAAGCTACTCGCACCATCCGGGCCCGCGACGCAGGCGCTTACAGGATCCCGATCATCGCCATGACGGCCGGGGCCTTGGACGAAGACCGCGAGCGCTGCTTCGCCGCCGGCATGGACGATTACGTCAGCAAGCCGGTGGATGTGGACAAGCTGGGCGCGGTCCTGGCCAAGTGGGTCCCGGCCGCGCCTGCCAGCGCCGATTCAGGAGAACGTACGACGCCGGATGGTCGGGAGGCGGTGCAACCACCCTTGCGTGCCGGACACCTTCCGGATGCCCCGCCGCAGCAATCGGCGGGCGAACCACCCTCGACTGCGGCAGCACCGGCGTCGGACGTTTCCGCGGTGCTGGACGTTCCAGCGGAACTTGACGGTCCCGCGCCCTTGGACGCCGAGCGGCTGCAACTGCTGCGCGAACTCGGCCCCAGCCTGCTGCCGGCAGCCATTACGGCCTTCCGCGACGAAGCCGAACGCTCCCTTGCCCACCTCAGCAAGGCACTGTCCGCTGGCGACGGCAAGGCCCTGCAACTGGCGGCGCACAAGCTGTCGGGAGCGGCGGGCAACATTGGAGCTGTTGGCGCCGCCGGTCTGGCCAAGGACCTGGAAAAGCTGGGCCGGGAGGACCGCCCGGGGTTGGAAGCCGACGCCACGCCGCTGATTGAACAGTTGAAAGACGAACTCGCCCGGGTTGACCACGCACTCGAGCGGACCTTGTTGGGAGCCCCATGAAAGTCCTGATCGCGGACGACGACCAGATTTCCCGCCTCATCACCAAAGCCGCAGTGGAGCAATCCGGCCATGAGTGCATCGTGGCGCTGGACGGGGACCAGGCCTGGGAGCTGTACCAACTGCACCGTCCTGAAGCGGTGGTCACGGACCTCATGATGCCGGGCATGAACGGACTGGACCTGTGCAGGACCATCCGTTCTGCCGAAGGCGACTCGTACACGTACCTCATTCTGGTCACTTCCCATGGTTCCCGGGACGATGTGCTGGCAGGCATGGAAGCGGGCGCGGACGATTACGTCACCAAACCGCTGGATCCGTTCAACCTGCGCATTCGCCTGCTCGCTGCGCAACGGATCACTTCCCTGCACGCCGATCTGGCCCGGTACCGTTCCGCGTTGACCGAGCAGGCCCGCACCGATCCGCTCACCAAGCTGCATAACAGGTTGAAGCTCACCGAGGACCTGGCAGAACTCCACAGCCTCAGCGACCGCTACGGGCAGGAGTACTGCCTGGCCATGGTGGACGTGGATAACTTCAAGAGCTACAACGACCTTTACGGACACCAGGCGGGAGATGCCGCGCTTGTGGCCATCGCAGCCACGCTCGCCGCGGAGGTGCGGGAGACCGATGGAGTGTACCGATTCGGTGGGGAAGAGTTCCTGCTGGTCCTTCGCGGGCAGGGTGCTTCAAGTGCCGAGGGTGTCATGGAACGCGTCCGCTCGGCCGTGCACGCGCTGGACATCGAACACTCGGGTGATCCGGACGGCGTGCTGACCATCAGCGCGGGGGTCGCCGCGCACAGCCATGAGCACCCTGCCGGAACGGAGAAGCTCCTCAAGGAAGCGGACCTGGCGCTGTATGCGGCGAAGGCCTCGGGCAGGAACCGGGTAACCCTGGCCAGCCCCGGCTCCTCCCCCAACTGACTCAAGACGTTATCCACAAGGCAACGGGAGTGGTTTTCCGGGTACATCTGTCAACACCTAAACTCCAGCGAGCGGCGCGGACGGAGCGCTCTATCACTTTGGAGGGACTGCAATGAGAACTGTTGACATAGATCCGGGACTCGCCCAAAACCGCACTTGGACAAAACCACGACGGCGGTGGTCAGCCTTGGTGGTTGCCTCCGCAGCCGCGTCGCTTGCCTTGGCCTTTGCCCCTGCTGCCCCAGCTTCGGCGACCCCTGCATCAGCTGCCAATACGGGCGCGGTATCGGCCATTCCCACAGCCACCACCACGGTGGCGGCATGCACTAAGAGTGGCGCGACGGGCAGCAATGCAACCACGGTCTACTCGGTCAGTACCACCGTCAACGACAGCGGAGATGACACGAGTGCCATCCAGAACCGCATCAACACCGCAGGGGCAGCAGGTGGTGGCGTGGTCAAACTCGTGGCCGGGACCTACATCATCAACGGCAAACTTCGGATGGCGAACAACGTCAAGCTGGAGGGCGCAGGCCCCACCACGGTCCTTAAGGCGGGCCCGAACTTCCTGTCTACAAGGGGACCGTCAGGCGGCTACCCGATCGTCACCACCAACTACGCGAAGAACACCACCATCAGGAACCTCACCGCAGACCATTCAGGCAACACGCTCGCAGCGAGCGTCACCTTGGACGGGCGCCTGGACGAGTACGTAGTTGACATTCGGGGCGGCTCGAACAACGTGGTGGATGGCGTGCACGTAAAGAATCCCTTCACCTACTCCATCGTCGCCGTCGCCACCACTAAGTTCTGCGTGAAGAACAGCACTACCACCGTTGCGACGAGCGGCAAATACGACCAGCTCGACGGAATCCACGTATTGGACTCGTCCTTTGGCGACGTTACCGGCAACACCATCGACCAGCGCCTCGGAACCGACGGTGACGACGGTCTCGTAGCCCACACCATCAACGGACCCACCCACGACATCAATTACATCGGGAACAAGGTTCGGGGCGGACACCGGGGCAACAGCATGCAACTTGCCGTGGGCAACTACTCCATTTACAACCTGAAGATCGCAGACAACGAGTTCTATGGGGCTCCGTACGGCATCCGCACTGGTTACTACGACAACCGCACTGGGTCCGTTAACGGGGTGACACTGACCGGTAACTACATCCACGACCTGAAGGCAGGTTCCGCGTTCCCCGACGGTAGCTTCGATGCCATCCACATCGGCGACTTTGGCGCCCGCGGCCCGATCACGAACGTGGTCGCAACCAACAACAGGGCGTGCGCAGCCGGAAAGGTCTATGTCGCACCGGGCACCGGCAACGTCAACCAGAACAACACGGTCCAAACAGGAACCTGCTGACCACGAACGAGGACCCTCAGGTCTATGAGGACTCCGCGTGTCGAGTCTCCGGCGTCGAACTGGACCGGACGCCCCCGGGTCGAAGTAAGGCGACGGCGCTCTCAGCGAAATTGCTGGCTCGCTGTCAGAGCCCGTCGATAAAGTGACCACATGAGCCACATCTCCCCCGCACCTGCCGCTGCCACGGAACCGGCGCTTCAGCCTCCTGTCGCCAAGAAGGTCCCCGTCCATCGCGAACACCACGGCGATGTCTTCGTGGACAACTACGAGTGGTTGCGGGACAAGGAGTCCCCCGAGGTCGTGGAGCACCTCAAGGCTGAGAACAGCTACCAAGAGGCCGTTACCGCGCACCAGGAGCCCCTCCGCGAGGCCATGTTCCAGGAGATCAAGGGCCGCACCCAGGAAACCGACCTTTCCGTGCCCAGCCGCAAGGACGGTTGGTGGTACTACAGCCGCTCCGTGGAGGGCAAGGAATACAGCATCCAGTGCCGCGTCCAGGCTGAAGACACCGGAGACCGCGTGGCCGATTGGACGCCGCCATCCGTGGAGCCCGGTGTGTCGATCCCCGGCGAGGAGATCCTCCTGGACGGCAACGTAGAGGCCGAGGGCCAGCCCTTCTTCAGCATCGGCGGGGCCGCCGTAACCGTCGACGGCAACCTCTACGCCTACGCCGTGGACAACGCGGGCGACGAACGTTTCACCCTGCGCATCAAGGACCTCCGCACGGGTGAGCTCCTGCCTGACGTCATCGAGAACATTTTCTACGGCATTGCCTTCTCCCCCGACGGCACCCACCTCTTCTACACAGTGGTGGACGATTCCTGGCGGCCGTACCAGGTGAAGGCCCACGTCCTGGGCACGCCCGTCACCGAGGACGAGGTGCTGTACCAGGAGGACGACGTCGCCATGTGGTTGGGCTTCGAGCTCGCCTCCGACCGGCGTCACCTGGTGCTCAGCATCGGCTGCTCCGAGTTCAGCGAAACGCGCCTGCTCCGCTTCGACGACTACGAAGCCGGCCTCACCACTGTCATATCCCGCGACGAGCACATCCTCTACGAGGCTGAGCCCTTCCTCCTGGACGGTCGCGAAACGCTTCTCCTGACCCACAACAAGGACGCCATCAATTCCATGGTGAGCCTGGTGTATCCGGAAGAACTGGCCAAGCCGCTGGCCGAGCAGGACTGGCGTACCGTCGTCGGGCATTCCGACCAGGTGCGCGTCAACGGTGCCGGAGTGACCGCCACCCACCTGGTGCTGTCCATCCGCAAGGACACGATCGAGCGCGTCCAGGTGCTGCCACTGGAGGGCCTGGGAACTGCCGCGCAGGGCTCACCGGTTGAGCCATCCTTCGACGAGGAGCTGTACACCGCTGGTGTGTCCGGCTCCGACTACAACGCCCCGGTGATCCGCATGGGCTACACGTCCTACTTCACGCCATCGCGGGTCTACGACTTCGTGCTGCCAACCGTTTCGAAGCCGGCCGGCGAATTGCTTCTCCGCAAGGAGAGCCCGGTGCTGGGCGGCTACTCCCCCACCGATTACCTAGCGACGCGCGAATGGGCAACGGCCGACGACGGCACCCGGGTTCCGCTCTCGGTGCTGCGGCACGCTTCGGTACAGCAGGACGGCACGGCAGCGGGCTTGGTGTATGGGTATGGCTCGTACGAAATGAGCATGGACCCCGGCTTTGGGGTGGCCCGCTTGTCCCTGCTGGACCGCGGCATCGTCATGGTGATCGCGCACATCCGCGGCGGCGGCGAACTCGGCCGGCACTGGTACGAGGACGGCAAGAAGCTCACCAAGAAGAACACCTTCACGGACTTCATCGCAGCCACGGACTGGCTCGCTTCCTCGGGGTGGGTTTCTCCAGGGCGGATTGCGGCCATGGGTGGGTCCGCCGGCGGGCTCCTCATGGGTGCCGTGGCAAACCTGGCTCCTGAGAAATACGCGGCCGTGGTGGCACAAGTGCCGTTCGTGGACGCCTTGACTACCATCCTGGACCCGGACCTTCCGCTGTCCGCGCTGGAGTGGGAGGAATGGGGCAACCCGATCCTGGACCCCGAGGCCTACGCGTATATGAAGTCCTACACTCCGTACGAGAACGTGCGATCTGTGGCCTACCCGAAGATCGCGGCCGTGACGTCCTTCAATGACACCCGCGTGCTGTACGTGGAGCCGGCCAAGTGGGTGCAGGCGCTGCGTTCGGCGACCACGGGGTCCGAGCCCATTGTCATGAAGATCGAGATGGACGGCGGACACGGGGGTGCTTCGGGGCGCTACGTGCAGTGGCGCGAACGGGCCTGGGACTACGCATTCGTGGCTGACTCCCTCGGTGCCACCGACCTACTCCCCGGAGCCGGCCTCAAGTAGCGCTCGTGGCACCCAACTGAGTCGCAGTTAAGCGCGTTTTGAGGGCTCAAAACGCGCACAAATGCGACTCAGTTGGGTACTAGCGGGCTCGGAGGATCGCGAAGTAACCCGGGATCACGTCCGGCTTGGACGGGTTGCTCAGAGGTCGTGTCTCGATGCTCGCCTCGCCCTCCTCCACAAGCTCCCAGTCCGCCGCCGGGAAGGCCTTCCGGCGCTGCGCGGCACCAAAGCGGCCCGGCATCGGCAGGCCACGGATGGCCCATTCGAGCGGCGCCGGAATGGAGTCCTTGGTCGCGCCCAGATGGGTCACGTAGTCCACAGGCGTGCCAGGAAAGTTGGTCTCGGCGAGGAACACCATGCCGCGTTGTCCGACGACGGGCAGCAGGTTGGCGGCCAAGGCGGCACGGCCCTTGCGGTCCAGCACGTGGAGCACCCCGCGGATGAACACGTTCGCATCGCCGGAGTACCCCGCCCTGCCCAAGGCCGTCGCCACGGTTCGCGAAGCGTCAGGTACCGTCATGTCGCAGACCCCGTAGCTCGCCGTCGTACTTCCGTCCGATTCCAGCCGTGCCCGCTCCACCGCGTTTTCCGCATAATCCAGGCCGAGGGCGTGCGGGAAATGCCGCGCCAGCGAGCGCGTGAAACTGCCGTTCCCACAACCCACGTCCACGATCGGAAGGGACTGATCGAGCACGGAAAATTTGGGAAGGTAGCCCTCAAGCTCGTGGTCGCTGCCCGAATCCCAGAGGACATCGCCCGCGGCCCCGGTGGAACGGACATTGCCCCAGTACGTGTCCCATGCCGTCAGCGGATCTTTGGGCGCGCTCGAGGAAAGCCGGATCAGGCGTGGAATCAGCAGGTATTTCCGGAAAGCGGAGAGCATTCTCCCAATATAGGGGGCCACACCGCCCTCACCTGCACTTATTCCTCCACCAACCACTCCAGGGCTTCCGTTTGGTCCGTGAAGAATCGGGTAGGGCAGGGTGGCTTCATGATTCCCAGGAAGAAGTTGGCGATGACCCGGTCCACCGGGGACGAACCCCACAGGGCGATCCGGTTGGCCTGACACGGTTTGGCGAAAACCGAGCGGGCACCGCGTGTCACATCGTCCGTGGTGGCCATGTCCACGATCATCGGGTACCGGTCTGCTCCGCAAAGCTCGTTGACCCGGTCCATGGCACGCTGGGCGTCCGCTTCCTTGATCCTGGCTCCGCGCGGCCATGTCAGCCGCAGGATGCCCTGCTCCTCGAGTTCCAGTTGGAAGGTGACCGGTTGAAGGTCTTCCGAAGCGTCTGGGTGCTCCACTGTGCTCCTTGGCGTTGGGTCGGGGCGGGGCAGCCCCAACAGGCACTTTAAGGCTGGCGAATCCCTGGGGCAAGGATGGGGCCGAACGCTCCGACGCATTCTGCGCCGCTGGTCCGCAGCCGGGGCATGCGCTGATAGGGTGTTGCCAAATCTGGTATTTGCCGTGGAACGTAAAGTTGTATCGGAGGGGGCTCAGTGGTTTCGGACAGGGCCGATGTCCAGCAGGTCTCACTCTCCGCCCTGGTGGCGGACTCCGACATCGAACGGCTGACGGTGACCTCTGCTGCGCTGACCGCTGCGGGGTTCCAGGTGTTTCCTGCCTCCAACGCCGCCTCTCTGGCCATCAGCCTGGAACACAACAGCCATTCGGTGGTGGTGCTCGACAACTCGCTGGCACACGGCCTCCGCAGTCCCGGCGTCCCCGTCCTGTTGCTGCTGGACGCCGTTGACCAGGTGGATCTCGAAGAAGTCGAAGCATGGCGCATGGTGGACTATGTCCTCAATCCGGTCCGCCCCGAGGAACTGGTTTACCGCGTCAACACGCTTATCGGCCGTTCCAAGGAACGGGCCCGTACCCGCGGCGAAGTGGAAACCCTGCGCGAAAGCCTCCGCAACGTCTCCTCCGCCATCCGGGAAACCAACGATCCCCAACTCATTGCCGACCTCGTGGTCCGCGGCTTCGGCGAAGCCCTGGCTGTTGACCATGTGTGGTTCGCAACGTTCCGCGACGAACGGGTTCCCTCCATCCGCGCCCAATGGAACCGCGCCGGCGTCGCGCAACTGCCCGCGAAGCTGGGCGAAATGGAGAGTGCCATCATGGGCCTCGCCAACAAGCTCTGGACCCAGGCGGATGTCCGGGCCATCCTGGACCACCGGACGGAACCCGATTCACGCATCACTGCGGCGCTGCGTGAATGGTCGCCCGAGCTCAGTCCCGTATCCTCGGTGATCCTTCCCGTTGGTGAGGGTGCTTCTGCTTTGGGCGTCATCCTCCTGGCCACTGAAGAGGCGAGCCACGAGTGGACGCGCCCGGAAATCAACCTCATGCAGCACGTTGCCGGGAACGTTGCACACGGCCTCATCCAAGGCCACCTGATCAGCGCCCAGCAACGGGTTCTCCATCAACTGCGGCAGCTCGACAAAGCCAAGACGGACTTCCTGGCCACGGTGAACCATGAGTTGCGTACTCCCCTGACCTCCATTACCGCCTACCTCGACATGATCCGTGACGGCTCGGGCGGTCCCGTGCCGGACGGCATCAGGAAAATGCTGGATGTCATCGCCCGGAATTCGGACAGGCTGCGGCGGCTTATCGAAGACATGCTCACGGTGTCCATGCAGGACGGCAGCAACCTGGACCTGAAACCCGTGGACATCGCCAAGCTGCTGCAGGTGGTGGTTGCCACGCTGCGTCCGCTTGCGGAATCGCGGCACGTCGCCATCTCCTATGTGGAGGCCTCCGAAGACATCGAGGTGACAGCGGACGAGGCCAAGCTGGAACAGGTGTTCACCAACATCGTTGCCAACGCCATCAAGTTCACGCCCGAGGGTGGCCGGGTGGGCATCACGAGTGTTCTGGCGGCCACCGAGGATGGCGGCCAAGCGGCCCTCGTCCAAATCGAAGACACCGGGCTGGGCATCCCCGAGCACGATCTCCCGCACATCTTCACGCGCTTCTACCGCGCCTCCAATGCGACGGCAGCGGCTGTCCCCGGAAGCGGCCTGGGATTGGCCATCGCCCAGGACATCGTCAGCAGGCACATGGGTCGCTTGGACCTGGACTCGACGCTTGGGGCCGGGACCACCGTGTCCGTGGAACTGCCCGTCGGGGGACCCTAGCTTGTGACAAGACTGTCAACCATGGCAGCCCGCCCTGACGCGGATCGTCACTAATCCGCGACACATGCCGAAACAAAACTGATGCCCCGGGTGGTAACCCGGGGCATCAATTTGCGTCATGGGGCCTTTACAGGCGTCCCCCCAATTAGTTCGGCCACCAACCGATGCTGGTGGTGTTGGTCTTGGTGGTGACGCTGTTCGGCCACCAGCCGATTGCCGTGCTGTCCTGCGAAGGCTCGGCGTTGGCCGGAGCAGCAAAGCCTGTTACCGCCAAGACTGCTGCCATGAGCAGTGTTGCCGCAAATTTCTTCATTCGCTGTGCCCTTTCGTTCTGATGCGAATTTCTTGTTCGTGACTTGAATAAAGTCACGGGGCAAACTATACGAGCTTTTCTTCCGCAATAACATGGATAATGGCCTCATGCAGAGTCCCCAACTAACGCCAGTGGTCGTAGCCGGACTCAACGCACGCGCCAAGTGGAAGGAACGCGACTTCGACGAAGCCTTCCGGCTGGCCGGCGAAGCCGCCGATCTGGCCACATCGGCCGGTGATGATGATGCCTGGTGGAACATGCTCTACCTGCAGGCAGAGTGCCGCCGCGACCAAGGACGGATCGAGGAATACCTCAAACTTGCAACGGCCCTCAATGACCTTCCCCTGACCGCGTCCTCTGCCGAACGCGGCGCCATGGCGGGAACCATGGTGGCTGTCGCCCTGCAGGGACTCGGACGCCTGGCCGAAGCCGCTGCCATGGCCTCGGACGCCGCGAAACTTGCCGCCGGGGATCCGGACCTGCTGTATGTGCAGATCCTGGCCCAGCGTGCCCTCATCGCCTCGCTTGCAGAAAGCAGGATGCTGGAAGACGCGTGGCGCGAGTGCCTGGAACTCGAGAACCTGCTGGCCGACGTGGACGAAGACACAGCAGGCAAGGGCTATTGGGTGATCGGCAACGTCGCCTTCCTCGCGGACAGGGTTTCCGACGGCGGCCTCTACCACGATCTCGCGGCCGAAAGGCTGTCCCCTTCCAAGGACGTGGACCTGTGGGCACGGTTCAACCGGGCATCCGCCGAAATGCGCCTCCAAGCCAAACTGAGCGACGCCGCTACCCTGCGCTGCATCGAAAGGGCCGAGCTGGCCACGGACATCGTGGGCGGCTCGGAAAGGGACCACCTGGAGATGTCACTGGTCCGGGCGCGCTGGAACTATCTCAACCAGGACATGCCCGCCGCCCTGGCCATCCTGGAGCCGCTGTGCAACCGTTCCTCCGTCCTGGCCACCCAGACCGCAGCCGAGGCGCATTTCCTGCTGGGCCGAACCCTGCTGGCCCTGGGACGGCAGCAAGAGGCCCAGGCAACCTTCGACGAATCGGCCGCATTGTTCGAGCAGGCAGCCCTCCCGGAACGCAGCTCTGCCGTTCACGAGTATCTCCGCGATAATGTTGGGCGTACCGCAGATGAGCGAGGCGGACCGCACGGGGGGTGAGCATGTCCGAGGAGAAGTCTGACGCCGGCAACGATCCGCGTCTGGGGTTGCTCCTGGAAGGCATCATCAAACTGGCCGCCGGAGATCTCGACGCCCGTATTGAAGTCTCCGATGCCCGGGACGAGATCGATGCCGTCATCATGGGGACCAACCTCCTGGCCGAGGACCTCCAGATCATCTACGCCGAGCTCGAAGAGCGCGTAGCGGCCAGGACCAAGCAGCTGCACGAGGCTCACCGCGAGATGCAGCACATGGCCATGACAGACTCCCTCACCGGGCTCAACAACCGCTCGGCCTTCACCTCCGCCCTGACCGATGCCCAGGAACGCGCCCGCAACGGCGGGCAACGGCCCGCCATCCTGCTCCTGGACATGAACGGCTTCAAGGGCATCAACGACTCCCTCGGCCACACCATCGGTGACCAGGTGCTGGAAATCGTGGCCCAGCGGATCAGCGGAGCAGTCCGGGAAGAGGACATGGTGGCCCGCATGGGCGGCGACGAGTTCGCCGTCCTGCTGCGCGACGTGACCCCGGCGATCGCCAATTCCATCGGCAACCGGGTGCTTGCCGCCGTCGACGGCATCATGGAAATCGAGGGGCACCACCTCCGCTGCGGCGCCAGCATGGGCCTTCGAATGGCGCAGCCGGAGCAGACGGCCCAAGTACTCATGATGGAAGCCGACATCGCCATGTACGAGTCCAAGGCCGAGGGCCGTGGGCGCTTGAAGGTGTTCAAGCAGGAGATGCTGCACGCCCGCCAGCTCCGCAACCAGCTGGTCAGCGAACTCAAGGAAGCCATCACCGGCTCACAACTGGTGCTGTTCTACCAGCCGATCATCCGGCTTGATACGCGCGGGATCGAAGGCGTGGAAGCTCTGGTCCGGTGGAACCACCCCACCCGCGGCATGGTGATGCCGGACGAGTTCATCCCCATCGCCGAGGAAACGGGGATGATTTCCGAACTGGGCACCTGGGTGCTGCGCACCGCCGTCGAGCAGTTGCAGCAGTGGCGCAGCGACCCCCTTACCGCCCACCACGATTTCAATATGCGCATCAACGTCTCCGCGGCGGACCTCCAGCGGCTGGAGTTCGTAGAGGACGTCCGGGATGCATTGAGCTCGGCGGGCCTGGACCCGTCCCAGTTGGTCCTGGAGTTGACCGAGTCAGCAGTGATCCAGGGCAACGACCTTGACCGGTACACGCTCAAGGCCCTGGAGCGCTTGGGCGTCGGCATGGAGATCGACGATTTCGGCACCGGCTACTCCTCCATCGACTACCTCCGGCGACTGCCCGTGCATGCGGTCAAGGTGGACCGTTCCCTGCTCTCGGCCCTCGGCAGCGACCCTTCGCAGCCGGCACTGCTTGCCGCGGTGCTGCAACTCATCCGGGCATGCGGCCTGGGTGCCGTGTGGGAGGGCATCGAAACCGAGGACCAGGCCGAGTACTTGCTCAGCATTGGCTGTACCAGCGGCCAGGGCTATTTCTTCAGTCGTCCCCTGCCCGAGGCGCAGCTCACCGAACAGCTCAGGCACCATAAGGCGTGGCCGGTCCGGGATTGAGCCTGCGGCCTGTTGGCGGACGACGGCGGCGGGCCGGGTTGGGTGCGTTGCCGCACGACGGCGGCGGCCCGGGTTCGGCGCGTTGCCGCACGACGACGGCGGGCCGGGGTTCGGCGCGTCGCAGGCGTCCTTTTGGTTTTGCTAATGGGGCGCGACGGCGTCCTGGCTGTTCGCGACCCTGCGTGCCCGCCATTCGGAGTCCAGGATCGCGTAGATGTTTTCCGAAGCCCATTGGCCCTTGTAGTGCCAGATGTCCACGAGCGTGGCTTCAAGGCGCATACCGATTCGTTGGCAAATTCCCGCTGAGCCGGCATTTAGCGCGTCAAGCTTCGCGTCCACCCGATGGAAGGCCAGGAGTCCGAAGGCCAAGTCCAGCACGGCCTCGGCCGCTTCGGTGGCGATCCCTTGGCCCCTCGCGTCCGGGTGCAGGATCCATCCGATCTCCGCCTGCCCGGGACCTTCCAACCATTTCAGCACCACTTCGCCCAGGAGTCCCGGCTTGTCCTGCCGCTCGATGGCCAGGCACACCCAGTCCCCTTCCTGCTTGAACTCGAAGTTGGCGTAGCGTCCCAGCACCTCCATGGATTTGGTCTTGCTCAGCTCGGGGCGCAGCAGGAACCGTGCGGTCTCGGGCAGGGATTGGTAACCGTGGAAGCGCTCAAGGTCTTCAGCTTCGAAGCGCCTGAGGATGAGTCGTTCAGTGAGGATGGGAAGCTCAATGTCGGGCATGCCTCCGAGGCTACAGTGTTCGCCAGAAGCGGTGTCCAATCGTTGGCATCCGGGCACGGACCCCACCGCGCATCCCAGTCCCTTTCCTGTCATTTTTCCGGCCTGCTTCACCGCCCGAATCCTCGTCCAGTCTTGACAGTTCGCCCGATCTGGGATTACCTAATGAACATTCGGTAAATAAAGCTGGAGGCAATGACGCATGGTTGAAACAACCCTCTCCGGTGCTTCGCACCACATCCTGACCAACGACTACGCGTCCGAATGGATGGGCATAGAGGTCCTCAAGCTCGACGACGGCCACGCCACCATCCGCATGAAGCTCCGGCAGGAAATGCTCAACGGCTTCGGCATGGCCCACGGCGGAATGATCTTCGCCTTCGGTGACACCGCCTTCGCCCTGGCCTGCAACCCGGCCAACCCCACGCCCGAGGAAGCCGCCACCATCACGGTGGCCTCCGGCGTCGACATCAACTTCATGAAGCCGGCCTTCGAAGGCCAGGTGATTACCGCCGTCGCGAACCGCCGCGCGAGTACCGGCCGCAGCGGACTGTATGACATCCAGCTCTACGCCGCCGACCCGGCTGACTCCCCCTCCACAGACGCGCCCGGCGAACTCATCGCAGAGTTCCGTGGCCGCAGCCGCACCATCTCCAAGAAGTAGGAAGCTCATGACACAGAACACCGTCGCCTCACCGACTGCGTCCACGTCCGATGCCGTGCTGGACCGCGAGGAAACCATGTCCCGCGACGAACTGGAGGCCCTGCAGCTCACCCGCCTCCAGCACACCGTCGCCTACGCCTACGACCGCGTGCCGCTGTACAAGCGCAAGTTCGATGAGGCAGGCGTGCACCCCACGGACCTCCGCGAGCTCGGCGACCTCGGCAAGTTCCCCTTCACCACCAAAGAGGACCTGCGACTGGAGTATCCGTTCGGCATGTTCGCCGTTCCGCAGGACCAGGTGGCCCGCATCCACGCGAGCTCCGGAACCACGGGCCGGCCCACCGTGGTTGGCTACACCAAGACGGACCTCGCCAACTGGGGCACGCTGGTGGCACGCTCCCTGCGCGCCTCCGGCGTCCGTCCCGGAATGAAGGTCCACAACGCCTACGGCTACGGCCTCTTCACCGGCGGCCTGGGCGCCCACGCCGGAGCCGAAGCCCTCGGTTGCACGGTCATCCCGATGTCCGGCGGCCAGACAGAACGCCAGATCCAGCTCATCCAGGATTTCAAACCGGACGCCATCCTTGCCACGCCCACGTACCTGCTGACCATCGCGGACGCCATGGCCCACATGGGCATCGATCCCACGTCCACCTCGCTCAAGTACGCGGTACTGGGTGCCGAGCCGTGGACCGAGGAGATGCGGCACGAGCTGGAAACCACCATGAACATCAAGGCCTCGGACATCTATGGACTGTCGGAGGTCATGGGCCCGGGCGTCGCAGGCGAAGCCGTCGAAACCCAGGACGGCTGCCACATCTGGGAGGACCACTTCCGTCCCGAAATCATCGACCCGTTCGACCACTCCACCGTCCTGGGCGATGGCGAACCCGGCGAACTGGTTTTCACGTCCTTGACCAAGGAAGCGCTGCCGATCATCCGGTACCGCACCAAGGACCTCACCCGTCTGCTCCCCGGCACGGCCCGCCCCGCACACCGACGCATGGGACGCATCACCGGCCGCAGCGATGACATGATCATCCTGCGCGGCGTGAACCTCTTCCCGTCCCAGATCGAGGAAATCGCGTTGCGGATCCCGGAGCTCAGCCCCCACTTCCAGCTGGAAATCACCCGGCCCGAGGGCAAGCGCATGGATTCGCTGACAGTCCGGATCGAGCGCCGCGAAACCGTCCCGGTCGAGGCAGGCACGACGGCGGCCCACACCTTGCGCGAGCAAATCAAGATCCACGTTGGGTCCTCTTGCGTGGTTGACGTGGTGGAACCCGGCTCGCTTGAACGGTCCAACGGGAAACTCCGCCGGATCTACGACCTTCGCCCCAAAGGCTGACGTTCTTCCTCGCGGCTTCGCATGTTTGCCCTGACATGCGAAGTCGCTGAACGGCAGTCACGCCCAGAGAACGTGAGAAGATGCCACCATGCCTAGTGAGACCACAGCCAAGCGCGGACGGCCCGGCTACGACCAGCAGTCGGTGCTCCGCATCGCCGTCGACGTCTTCAACCGCCACGGATACGACGCAACGTCCATGGGCATCCTGGCCGAGAACCTGGGGATCTCCAAGTCAGCCATCTACCACCACGTGCCCTCCAAGGGCGACCTCCTGAAGCTTGCCCTGGACCACGCGCTCGGCGGTCTTGAAGCAATCCTGGAGCAGCCCGCCGCGTTGACCGGCCCGGCTGACTCCCGCCTGGAATTCGTGCTCCGCCAGACCATCGCCGTACTGGTGGATCGGCTGCCCTTCGTGACCCTGCTGCTTCGCTTGCGGGGCAACACGGACATCGAGCGCGATGCCCTGGAACGTCGCCGCGCGTTCGACCACAAAGTGGCCGCGCTGATTTCCGCGGCCCGTGAGGACGGCTCGCTGCGTCAGGACATCGATCCCCGCACCGTCACGCGACTCTTGTTCGGCACCATCAACTCGATCGTGGAGTGGTACAAGCCCGGCGGTTCGCTGTCCCCGGAGAAGCTCGCCGACGACGTCATCACCATGGCCTTCGACGGCCTCCACGCCGCCGCCTGACCCTCTCTCACCCAACCGCCCCTTTTGGTGCTCCCTCTCTCACCCAACCGCCCATTTTGTTGCTCTGCGGTCGTCAAGTTTCTGAGACAGGTTCGTTGTTTGTTTTGGTTAGGCGGCCAGGGGTTGCCGGGCGCGGGTTTGGTAGTTGGTGTGTGCTTTG